>NZ_KB893387.1:0-92553 GCF_000374085.1 Spirosoma spitsbergense DSM 19989
GATGCAGTACGGTAGTTTCAGAAATCGGGGTTTGCTGATTGGCAGTGGCCCAATGGAAGCGGCTCATCGCACGGTGATCCAGTGCCGGATGAAGCGCAGTGGTCAACGTTGGACCAACCCGGGGGCTCAGGCGATGCTCAACCTGCGAGTAGCGGCTAAAAGTGGCCGCTGGCAATTAGTCACCAATAACCTTAATAGGTGATAAGTAGTTTTGAAATGCACCTTATTACCGACATGTGCTCATCTTACTTTGTGGCTACGTAAAAGAAATCCAGACTTCCGGCGGGGTCATTGCTGACGAGGTAATCGGTGTAGTCGATTTCTGCGGCTAGTCCGTCGGCCTGCAGGAGCCGGTTGCGGTTTAGCCGGTTCATCAGGTCGTAGGGAACCTGTAGCAGTCGGCGGGGAAGTCGGTATTGCAGATTGAAAATATCGAAGCGGGTCAGCTTTTTGACCGACTCTTTATTCTGCTCATAATACGTCATCACCTTATTATTCCCATGAATACCCCGCGTCTCTACGGTTGGGAAATACCTGCTCATGAGGGCGCGCAGGTCCGCAGCGTGGTACTCCCGAACGTGCCAGGGGTTGCGGGTCAGCGAGAACAGTTTATTAACTGTCGTAAGCAACAGTTTCCCGCCCGGTTTCAGTACGCGGTGAGCCTCTTTAATGAATAAATCGTCGTTCTGGATGTGTTCGATCACCTGAAATGTCACGATGTAATCGAAGGTATTATCGGCAAACGTGCTGAGCGGAGGTATACTGGCCGAAATAAACGTGGCTTTTGGGTATTCAGCACTCAGGGCCGCAATCAACGCATCGTTCTTATCAATACCCGTGTACTGGTCGGCGGCTTTGGTCAGCAATTCCAGTCCCCGTCCCCAGCCGCAGCCAATTTCGAGCACGTTTCCGCTCACCATAGCAGCCGCTTTAACGTAAGGGAAAAGTAATCGCTGATGGACGGGATTGTCGGACGCGATTTCGGCGGAGGTTATTTCGGTTGTTTTATACATGGTTCTTCGGAACGGCAGTCATCGGTTACGGCCAGCGTTGGGGTTGCAATTAAACCAACAAAATTACTTCTTTTGTAGAAGCAACGAAAAGCAAAGCGTTTCCTGCGTTCGTTTTTATCCAGGACAGGCCATTGTTGAATAATAGAAAAGGCAAAAGTGCGGATTCATCTCCGCCGGAATGATAAAATTTGCTCTTTTTTCGTTGTAAATAAATAAGACTAAAACCAAGCCGTACCGGCGTTTGACCGTTACCGTTGTTTATGCGAATTCTAACTGCTTTATTTTTTGCTATTTCCCTGCTGTCGGCTTGCTCAAGCGCAAAAAAGACACGGCAGGCCCGTATTAACGAGGCCTATGATGCCCGCACGGAAGCGCAGCGGAATCGGCCATCCGTGCGCGTTGCCCAGACACCCGCCCCGGCCAGTTCCCGGACAGCTACGGTTTCTCCACCTGTTAAAGCAGCCGAAGGACCCTCTGTTGGTACTGGTCCGGCTATGGCCACCAAAACCGGGAGCGAATGGGTCGTTACCTCGATTAAAGGAAAATTCCTGGCCATCGACACCTCCAGCGTTCGGATATACATGGACCTGACGGCCAGAACACCGTCGGGTGAGTCAATTATGAATCCTGCCGATTTTATCGACCATTTTTCGATTGCCTACGTCATGTATCCCGACTACAACAACCGCGACCGGCTGGGATACGGAACCGTACCCCTGACAGCGCAAAATGTAGGCCATGACGGCGACCACCTGACGTTGACATTTGATATAAACCGGCCAAAAGGTGCGACGAATGCGCTGCTGCTAACTGAAATCACCGAAACAGCGAACGGAACAAAAGCCCGCAATGACCTGTCGCTGCGGTTCAACGCGTCCAAACTCAGTGACCGATTCTCGTTGTTCGATCAAAGCGGCCAACGGCCCGAACTGCGTAACTACGTGAACGTGAATGAACCCGTTGTTATCCGGGATGTGAAGGGGACCAGCAAGACCTTGTTCGGCATTCGATACCAACACGATTTCGACGCAGCTTCGTCGCCCATGAATACCTCGCCCCGGCCAGCGTCCAAATCGCTGGATGTCGACTCTACGCTGACCATCACCACCAACCAGCCGTTCATGCTCCCGCAGGAGGGGCTATACTATTTTGTGGAAGACACGACCGATGCATCGGGTATTGGCCTGGTTGTAGCCGACAAACGTTTCCCGAAAATGACCCGCCCCGAAAAGCTCATCAAGCCGGTTTTGTACATGAGTACCAGTTCTGAAATTGGGGAGTTGAACCAGGCGCAGGATACCAAAAAAGCCTTCGACCGGTATTGGCTGAGTATGATGTCGGGGAATGAAGGGGTGGCGAAGAAAGCGATAAAAGCGTATTTTGACCGGGTAGAAGAAGCTAATAAGCTGTTTACGAGTTATAAAGAAGGCTGGAAAACCGACAAGGGCATGATTTATATCGTGCTGGGTGCGCCCGACCGGGTGCAGCGGAACCGGGAGCGCGAAGTGTGGGTTTATAATCGCCGGGCCAACGTGTCGGAGGTAAACTTTACCTTCACCCGAAAAGCCAACCAATTTGTCGATGACCATTATGAGCTGGTGCGCTACATTGAGTACCAACCCATCTGGTATCCCATCGTTGAAGCCTGGCGAACCGGTGCCATCCGCGAATAACCTGATTGTCATTCAGTAGTCATTGGTCGTCGTTTATTGTCATTCATGGTTTCCAGGAGCCAATGACCACCGAATGACGACCGATGACGATAAAATGACTATTGATAATTAATGACAACTTAATGCCCCAGCCCCAAAATCGGCCCCAGCGCCCCCGCCCTCAGTTTCGTCCTGAACCAGATGAAATGGTATTTGGAATTCAGTCTGTTATCGAGACGCTCAAGTCCGACCAGCAGATTGATAAATTGTACATGGAAAAGGGATTGAGTAATCCCGATATTCAGAATCTGGCTTTTCAGAACCGCGTTACCATCCAGCGCGTGCCGGTCGAGCGTCTTGATAGACTCACCCGTAAAAATCACCAGGGTGTCGTTTGCCTGGTAGCGCAGGTGCAGTACGTTAAGCTCTCCAACGTCATTGCCGATGTGTATGAGCGGGGTGAGCAACCGTTTATTCTACTTCTCGACCGCATTACCGACGTTCGGAACTTCGGGGCCATTGCCCGCACGGCCGAGTGTACGGGCGTGCAGTGCATCGTTATTCCGGGGCGGGGGGCGGCTGCCATCAACTCCGATGCCATGAAAACCTCATCGGGCGCGTTAAACCATATTTCCGTTTGCCGGGAACCGGACCTGACCGAAACCATTAAATATTTGCAGGAATCGGGCATACTGGTCGTCGCCTGTACCGAAAAATCGAGTCGCGACCTCTATGAACGCACCACCGACCTAAGCGGCCCGATTGCCGTTATTATGGGGTCGGAAGAAGACGGTATTTCGCCCGAATTACTCCGTATGGCCGATACTCATATCAAGATTCCCCTGCTGGGTGCGGTTGGCTCGCTCAACGTATCGGTAGCCACGGGCGTAATGCTGTATGAGGCTGTCCGGCAGCGGACTATGGCGGCAAGTGCGGTGTGAATCCAGCGTATCGTTTGCAATCTACTAATACGACGAGCTACTCATTCGTCACTCGTATCGAATCAACGCTTTCGTTTTTACCCGCCAGGTGCCATTCTCCTGCACGGCTTCCCCATCCCGGCGCATAGCAATGCGGGTGTGCGTGCTGGAATAAGTATTCTCGCTGTCGCAGGCGGGTTCAATCATGTAATTACGGTAGGTCAGGAAGCGGGCTAATCGATTCGGGTCGGCTTCGAACCGAAAGCTGGCCACCGTCGGTTTTTCGGCACTGATGCTAAACCGGTACGCTGACTCCGGGGAGATTACCTCAGATTTTTGCGACAGGTCGAACTGACCATTTGGATCGGGTGGCGGGAAATAAAACACCGCTGGTTTTGCTGGCGCAGCTACCGCCTGCAACGGCTCTGCTACCGGAGTGACTGCAATAGGGGGCAATGCCTGAACAGGTTCCGGCTTCTCAACAGGTTCAGTACGTACTTCGCCGGAGCGCATGGCGGAAGCCGGTTTTGACGTATTCTCCGTTACCTGTTGCTTTAGTTGACGAATAGCCGCCAGTGGATTAGCGGAACCCAACTCGGCCACAATCGCATCGTAGGCACTCACTTTCTGCCGGTACTCAGGCCGAACGGCATTAGTCATCGCATCAGTACCGGGTTTGTTCCGCTGGGCCGTTTCCAGCGAATTGCGTAATCGGTTATTGTCGGCTAGTAGTGCTTTTGCTTCTGCCTCAATGCCCCGGTAAAGGAGTAAATAGATGGCCCCCGCGCCGACCACCAGGCCAATAATGCCACTTACAATCATCATCCAGAGTTGTTTTTCCTTGGTTTCTTTTACTTCGCGCTCCAACTGACCCATCTGAAATGTAGCCGGGTCGATGATCGCTTCATCGCCGGTAATAGCTGAACCAGCAGTTACGGTTGGATTACTCGAAACGGTGGGTGCTGGTTCTGTCGTTTCGGCGGGGGGTAACATCCGGTCAATCTTAGTCAGAATTTGCTGTTGTACGCTGGGCGGCAGGGCTTTCCGGTAACTTTCGTACGCTTTGTTTCGCTGATAGAACTGGGCAAGCTGTCGCCGGATAGCCGCGTTAGCCTCGGCTGGCCCCATACCAATAAAGGCTTTGGTATCCCGCAGTTGGCTTAGTTGCTGAATTCGCTGCCCTACCTGGTCCCAGCTTCCTACCGCCCGGATAATTCCCTGTGCCTCACAGCCATCGCCACAATCCACTAGCTGAGTGTATATTTCCTGCGCTTTGGGTTGGTCGATAGTGGCGAAAACGGCCAGCGCCACCTCTTTCGTCAGGGTATCGACGGCGGCCTGATTGATGCTCTGGGCAGACGATAACGATGCCGATAGGATGAGTACTAAAAAGGGTAGTATTCGCATACTTCCTGTCATCATTTTGTGGTCAGTTGATTGTCATGTCATGGTCATTAATCGTCATTGTCAATCATTCCCTGCTTCACTACGAATGACAATGAATGACTAACAATGACCACTGAATGCCTATACCATGACCATTTAGTTACGCCAGTGCATTGGCCAGTTTGTTAATAGCTCCGATGAGTGGGTAGAAAAACAGGGTTTCTTCAATGGGTGCGCCCAGCGCATCCGTCATCCCGCTGTACTCGGCGGCTACATCACCTTCTTTTCGCTGAATCCCATCCATGAGGGAGGTGTCCAGATGCGTCCGTAGTTCCTGCTGTGCAATGACCAGTGCCCGCGCCGAAACATTCAGATTACGAACGAAACTGAATTCCTGATTGACCGCGAAGAAAAAGTCGATAAACGCGTTGGTTTCTTTCAACAGGGACTGAACGACATCCGGCTTTCGCAGGTCGGCGTAGGTCAGTTTAGTGAACTCGTCATTGAAGGTAGCCGGATAAACATAGCTGATGGCTTCGGTATCCACCGGGCGGCTGTTGGCAGGCTGCATCAACGCCCCTTTGCAGGTTACCTCTTTTGGCCCTTTACGCTCATAAAACAGGGTTAGTCCGCTGGTGTCGTAGGGTTGCTCATACACCTTCTCAAAGATAACCCGTGCCAGTTTTCCCAGCATCTGATCGTCAGAACTGATGATGGTCAGGAGTTTGGAACCTGTACCACTAAAGGTGATGGCCCCCGGCAGGCTAATGCCCCGGTGCTTCATCAGTTGGGCAATGTGATACAGCAACGCGGTGTAGAACAGCACAAAGACGACTTTCAGGTCCTCATCCTTCGCCAGCATTCCGTTGAATGACAGCATGCTTTTGGCCTTTACATCATTACTTCTTTCGATGGAGAACCAGAACGCCATGATGTCTTCCGAGCGGTTCGTGTCGAGCATCCGGCGGTTGTTGTCGCTCAGATTGCCCAGGCTCTGGCTTTCCAAAAGCGTTTGAATTTTATCGGCGTATTTCCGAACGAAGCCGTTATGACTGGCCGCGCCGTACTCGCTGAAGGCGTCGCCGTAAATGGCGTTACCCGCAAAGCGGAAGGAGGTCAGCAGACGAGGTTCATTGCGTTCGTACACCACCACGTCAGACGTGCCACCACCAATGTCGATGTTGATAACCGGGCGGGCCGATGCGCTCAGCGTTGGATTCTGCTTGTAATAATAAAATGGCGCTACCGACTCCGACACCTCACGCAAACGTCCTGCCGGCCCGCCAATATAACGGTCGTAAAGCAACTGCCAGTCGGCGCGGAGTTGACTCACGCGACCGGGTGTCATACTGGCCGGGAAGAACCAGAACACCGTTGTCTGCAACAGATTACCGCCTTCGGTCAGCACTTTGTTCTTGATGAGCATTAGCAACTCTTCCAGGAACGCTTCCACGCGCCGTTCGGTCTGGTCGCTGGTTTTGGCCCATTTCAGGTTGGTGGTGATGCGGTTGGAACCCGCCGGTTGCCGTTCCACATAAAATGGAATGTTAAAGTCGGCCAGGGCCTGGGTTGGCTGATTGAAACTCAGGTTCATCGGTTCGGCAATGGCCGTGCGTGTCGGGAAACTATCGGGTTTGCCGGGGCCAATGGTGGGCGGCACAAACTCCAGGTCGTACAGCAGGAACAACTCGAACAATGCCGGATTATACTGGGCCGGAGCTACCAGCGTAGCTACCTGCGGGGTTAGTTCGGCCACGTCGAAGGGGCGGGGCGTACTACCATCTACACTGTACTCGATGTGCGTATTGGTGGTGCCGAAATCGACCGAGAAGGCAAATTGCTTGCTGCCGCCGTTATATTCCTGCCAGCGCGGAACCAGCAGGCCGTTCATCTCGCGGCTATCGGCGCGGATGTTGGTTTGCAGGTAGTCGAACTCCTCACGCAGCACGTAATAGACGCTTGACCCGTCGGTATTCTGTTGCCGGACGGTGCGCTGATGCTTCGATTCAACCGTAATCGGCGTGTTGTTCTGTTCGCTGAGATACGTTAGTTCGTATTGATTCTGACTATCGAAACCGGCTTCAATCAACTCAATCCGGTAGTCGGCTGGAATGGTGACCGAGCCAGACCGGACAAACGGATAAATATTGATCGTGAATGAGTTTTCAACAATGATACCTTCGTTGGTTGTTTCGTTGGGGGCCGCACCGGCACCCGCCGTTGAACTGTACAGCCGCTCGAACGTGACGAACTGATTGCCGGGCTGGTTGGGGGCCGTAACAGGAATGTCGAGGGTTACGTTGATACCACCCGCCTGCGGGGTCATCTTCAGCCGGACGCGGCCCATGAACAGGTCATCGACGTCAAAAAAGTCAAAGAAATCTTTTTTGAGCGGTAATAGAAAGCCTTTCTCCGTAGCACCACTTTGCAGGTTACCGTCGAAAAAACGGCTCCGGTCGGTGGGGAAAGGTAGCCGAATAAGGTACGGCTCCAGAAAGTCGCTGACGGTAAGCCAGGGGTAGTTGCCCGGTTGCCCCGGCAAGGGTCGCTGGTTGTCACGCCACGATTCGCGGGCGTAGTACGGTACGGGTGTGTTCGAGTTCCACTGTGCCTGCGGTACGTAGGTGAAGGGCCGGAAAAAGCGGTTCTGCAACGCCATGGGGCGTGGTTTGCCCGGATTGAGTCGGGCGTACTTGTCCGACCGGATGATGAAATCACTCACCTGGTCGATGGCGCGGGCATCGGATTTTTTCTTGCGAAGCGGGAAGCCCAGCACTTCTACAATATCGCCCGGTCCGGTGGTGAGTTCGTCAAAATCCTGGTCGAACTTCTCCCGCGTCAGCAACGGCTGCCCGTTTTGCGATTCGATATGTTCGTAAAACATCGTCGGGTTCTGCTGCTGCAACAGTTTCCGGCTCCGGTTCAGGTAGTCGTCTACTTCGCGGAAACGGTCCCGGAAGTTGGGCATGAACTGCTTGATGGCGTACCAGAATTTCTGGTACTCGATGTCGCGCTGGTGGAGCTGACACACCGACGCGTCGAACAGCCGGTCGTTACCCATCGAAACATCCATCCAGGTCAGGTCATTTCCCGAACTGAAGAACATCGTTTTGGGCGATGTGCCACCCACCACCCGCCCCCGGTAACTCAGCACGAACAGCCGGTTGATGTCGCCAAAGTTGTACTCGGGCGCATCCTGGTCCAGAAAGAGTTTCAATGCATCGCCCAGTCGTTTATGACCGATGTTCGATGATTGCCGCAACTGGTCCAAGTCGGTGCGAACATCGAAGGGGGTGATGGTAATGTAGTTTTTGAGCTTGTCGTAGTTGAAGAATAACTCGCCTACGTCCAGTGCATCAGAAACGACACGCTGGTCGTTCACGGTGCCGTTGAGGTCGGGTTTGAGGGACAGGTTCAGGAAGGCCGAACGCACCAGGTCCATCCGGGCAAACGGGCTTGGAATGGACGTTGGCTGCTTTACGGTCTGACCGCCCTGTGGGTCGCGGATGGCCGCAATCTGGTCTGTACCGAGGGGTCTGCTAACGTACCAATGCAGGCCAGGGGTAGGATTATGTAAGCTGAATGTTGTTGGCATAATTTAGTAGTCATTCACCGTCATTTGTTGTCATTACTGGTCACTCTGTCATTTTTGTTGATACTATGAATGACAATCAATGACGCGTAGCGAAAGACAATCAATGACATCTAATAATCTAATACTTTCGGGAGTTTCTCGTGGACGAATCGGTCGGTGCCTTCCGAGAATAACTGAATGAGTTTATCGGCTTCGCTACTGTAGGCTTTTCCTTCGGCGGTTTTATTGAGCGTCTGGTCGAAGTCGTCCACAATGTCGAACTTCACATCCGATTCACCCCCGAATAGTCCTTTCTTTTTGGGTTCGAATCCCCGGACGATATGGCCCAGATTGGGCGCGTCGAGCAGAAACGGTTCAAACGAACGCTTGTTCTCCCGCATCTCGGAAAGCCACTGCCGGAAGGCATTATCGAAGTTTCTGACGCTGTTGAAAAAGCCGGAGTTCAGGAAGGCGGTAGAAATAACGGGGTTGGCTTTCGACCACTGCACTGTACCGGCCGCCTGCTTAATCCGCTGATTCAGATACGTACTGAACAGGGCCATTTTCGACAGCGGTAAACTGATGATTTGCTTTGTGGCATTGGCCATATTACCCAACTGAATGCTGATGCCGTCCTGCTCAATGCCAAATTCCTTATAGACCGGATTGTTGGGTTTACCGTTGGTGACGGACAAACTGTTATCGTCGGTATTCATAAAGTCGACGATGGCCAGGGCCGATGCCATTTCTACGAAGTGCGCTTCGTTTTTCTGGCCACCCGCACCGGGGTCGTAGGTGTACGCTTTGGTCTGGTCGTCGCCGATGTAGTATAGCGCGTTGACCGCCGGATTTACGCCTTTTTGGTAGTAG
This sequence comes from Spirosoma spitsbergense DSM 19989, assembly GCF_000374085.1. GTDB lineage: Bacteria > Bacteroidota > Bacteroidia > Cytophagales > Spirosomataceae > Spirosoma > Spirosoma spitsbergense. The sequence continues at coordinate 9,416 of NZ_KB893387.1, forward strand.
TTGAGTGCCGCTTTCGTTTTGGCAATAAACGAAGCGGGGTCAATCAGTTTGTTGTCGTTGGTCGTCAAGCTGAAGTACGGCATGACCGACACCGCCCCGATTTTGGCATCGCGCAGAAACGCCGGATTCGGAATTTGCCCGATGGCCTGCGCTCCCCGAATGTTCTTGAGCAGAATGGGGAAACCAGCTGCGCCTGTACCGCCAAAAATGGAACTGACGATGAAAATCCGGTCGTTGGCTCCGAAGTTTTCGGCAAACGCCTGGAATACATCCGAGTTGCGAAACTGGTTTAGCACGGTGCTGCCGATATTCGGATTTCCTACAAAGCCAATGTCCATCTTGGTTTCCAGATTCTCCTCCGAGAACAACAGACTGGCGAAGGCTTTGGCGGGGGCATCCATGCCATCGAAGTTGATATAATCCCGGAATTTCTCCTGCTGAACGCCCTGTAATTCAAAAACGTACGTGTCGGCAATGGTCGCATTACCACCGATGGACCGGTTCAGGGTTTTGATTTCGGTACTGAAAAATCCCGCTGTGGGTTTGGTTTGAAGACCCGCCCGGATATTGCCGTATTCACGCAACAGGTCTTTGGTCCGTAGCAGGTCGTCATTGTTGGCGTGAGGGTCCAGCACAATCGGAATAACCTCGTCCGTATTAGTCAGTTTTACGCCGGAAGCCAGTAAAAACGTCAGGGCTTTGAGCACCCGTGAGCCGGTTCCGCCAATAGCGAATACAAATAGTTTTGGCATAATAGGAGGTTTATGGTCTTTGGTCTATGGTTTATGGTTGGCAAAAGCAGAAATATGCGTTAGCCGACCATGAACCGAAAACTATAAACAATGAACTTTATTTAGATGGCCAGAGCATGGGCCGGTGTTTGGCATTTTTACTGAAATTCTTCATGACCATCGAGATGATGAAGAAAATGACGGCTGTTAACAAGGCCATCTCGAAGGCGTAACTGAAAAAGACGCTGATGCCCTGGTCGAAGAGGGTACCCTGATTGGGGTCTGCTTCGTCGCGGAGAATTTCCTGATTTGCTTTCTGATAGCAGGTAACCAGTGCAATCAGGAACAGGACCAGCGCACTGATGCCCATCATAAGCAGCCATTTGCCCATACCGCTGAAACTCACTTTATTGAGCGGCCAGATGTAAAAGGCAAACGTCACGAGCAAGGCAATACCAACGGCGGTCCAGGTCAGGGGCGACAGCAGTTCTTCCTGATACAAATCTTCGAGCAGGTTGCTGTTGACAAACAGGTTGTAAAAGTTATAAAGGGATTCTTCCATATTTAAAGAGCGAAAGAATGAAAGAGTGAAGGAGCGAAAGAAAAGCGTCAGCCGGTATATCGGACCATCACTCATTCGCTCATTCGCTCTTTCACTCTTTCATTTGAATGGTTAGCGTGAAATACTCGGTTTGGTTATTGGGGTTATAGGCTCGTTCTACGCCTTGCAGCAGGTTTTGAATGCCGAACGTTGAACTGGCATCGGGCGAAGTATCATTGGTTGTGTTGGTGTTGGCAATCCAGCGGGGCGGAAACTGCCGCTTTAGCCGGATGGTGGCCGTGCGTTCCCCACGAGCGGGTTTGCTGGTTGTCAGCAATAGTTTATGGGTCGTACCGTTGGCTCCGGAATACGGCTGAACCGCTGTTACCCGGAAATTATCTTTTCCCACAACTTCATACTGGCTGGGGTCAGTGAGTAGCGACGCGGGAAGGCGTAGAGCCGACAAATCGACCGCAATGGGAATCGTCAGGCTTTTGTCCGCTACGTCGGGCTGTACATCGGTTATTGAACGAACCGCTTTGTCGTGATTCCGAATTTCGGCATCCGATCGTTTGAAGCGGCCTTTTCGGGCCGGGTCAGTGACCAGTATGCTATAAAACGGCATTATAGCTTTCGAATCCCGCCCGAAAAACCACGAATTTTCGTAACCCGGCAACTGGTCGAACCGGCGGATAGTCTCATAGGTCGCGTCCTGATACAGTTGCTGCATGGTTTCGTTGCGGGCAATCAGGCAGAGGTAATAGGGGCGGTCGCCGGTGTACTTTTTCTTCGCATTATTCCAGCTATAATACGTACCGTCATATCCACCTTCCAGTTTTATAACTAGCATGGAGTGTGTGCCGGCGTAGGGATTGAACACGGTGGTCAGGAGTGATGTAGCGGCATCCAGTGTTTTCTGGGCACTCATGCCGGTCAGGCTGGGGTCGGAGTAGATCAGGTCGGACACCAGCACGCTCAATTCGTTGCCGGACGTGTTGCTGAGAATGTCGCTGAAAATCTTTTCGAAATCCGTACTGGTTGTTTTGCCCTTCGTTTTGGCGACCGTAAAGATGTTATTTTCCTTGAAAAACTGGGGTAACGACAGGCCCAGGTCATTCACTTCGGTATTGACCACATAGAGTTTAGGTTGCCCTGGATTCACTGCGTCAAACTCCGTCAGTACGTCGTTGAGGGTCCGTTTAAAGGTACCATTCCCACCCGGAACATCGTAGGGGAACATGCTGGCACTGGCTTCCAGGTAGAGTTTTAGCCGGATGGGCTGGCTCGATGTAGCCGTAGACGACTCGTCTATCGCGGGCGCTTTGCCAATTTTTGACAGCTTACGATAGGACCGGTTCCGCTTGATATAAGCCGTCAGAGCTGCTTCGCTCACTTTGCCATCGGGCGTAATAAGCGTGGCGGTTTTCTGTTCTTTGCTCAGTTCCTTGCTTTTACTGACAATAAATACGCGCAACGCATCTTTCTCGGTCACATCGAGGGCATTGTCATTTTCCAGCGATTCGCTGATTTGGGTGTCCAGGTCATCGGCTGAATTGGAACAACTGGACAGCCCGACTGCTGACAGAAACAGAAAGAGCCATAAATACAGACGGGACTGATGCATGAATTGGGTTTTCGGGAAGTTAAGCATGCCATTGACAGGCGGTAAATGTAGTAAATCGGGCATGTACAGCCTTACCATTCGCTAAGTGACCTTAAATTTTCTTAAATTACTCGTTAACGTAACGAAGCCGCCAGCCATTTTATGTCAACCGGTACAACTAAACGATAAACGGTCGTTTACCTTTGTACTGCGATTATATAGTATACTATCTATTTCTTTGCCGACTCTGACCAACCCAGCCCCCCCTAAAACGGGAGCGGCTAAAAAACACTCTATAATGAGCCTTTCTATGTTAGGAGGGGTTGGGGCGGTAATTACATCAACCATGACGCTCCGCCACTTCGTACTACTGCTGTCTTTATCATTGCCTCTGTTCCTGCAAAACTGTGCCCAGGTAGCTCAGCCACCGGGCGGTAAAAAAGATACCATCGCCCCCAAAGTGGTGGAGAGTATGCCAAAATTCCGTCAGTTGAATTACCAGGGCAAAACCGTTGAACTTGAGTTTGACGAGTACGTGAACAGCGAGAATCTCCAGCAAAAAATTACCATTACCCCACAGGATAGCAATACGTTCATTGTTAAAACACTCCCGCTGGGCATTCGGTTAAATTTTGCCAAACCTTTTCTGCCCAATACCACCTATACCATTGACTTTTCTGATGGTATAAAGGATATTACCGAACGGAATATTGCTAAAAATACGAAGGTCGTTTTTAGTACCGGGCCGTTTATCGACTCACTGTCTCTGGCGGGAAATGTGGTGGACGATGAGACCCGCCGGCCGTTGCTGGGCTTTGTCGTGGGTCTTTTCGCTTCCACCGATACGTTGCCCATCAACCGGAAACGCCCACAGTATTTTGCCCGGACGGATAGTAGTGGGAATTATCGCATCGAAAATGTAAAGGCTGGTCTGTATAGAGTATATGGGTTCGACGATAAAGATCTGAATCTGGTGAACAACACACCAGGCGAGCGCGTGGCCTTCCGGGATAGCGTGCTAAACCTGAATAAAAACTACGTAGACATCAACATGGTAGCCTTCCGTGGGTATGGAAAGCCGCGCGTTAGCCGACGCGAACGCACCGACGAAACCCTGGGACTGGAACTGAGCAGCGGCATTGCCGATTACAAAATACGCTTTGGCAAAATGGTCTCTACAACGGCAACGTCTACGTCGGCCACCTCTACAACGGCTGTGTCCACGTCGGCCGTATCCGCGTCGGCAACCCCAACGAAGGTGACATCGACCTCGTTTTCTGCTTCGGGCGATACACTGGTGTCGTTTCTGGAAACGCCTAAAATGATTCGGTTGTACCGTCCGGCCGACCGGGCAGCTGATGACACCATCCACGTGGTCATCATGGCCGAAGATTCGGTGGGTAACGTTACCGAACTGCGGGAACGCGTTTATTTTTCTCCGCTGAAAACAAAGGCTAAAAACAGAACGCCACTCACCGTGCAGATAACCCCACAAGCGGGTGAGCCGATAGACCGAAATCTGGATTTTACCCTAGTCTTCAATAAACCGGTATTTCAATTTAAAACGGAACAGCTCATTATCGGTCCGGATAGCACGAAGCCGCTCAAATTGACAGCCGAAAACCTGACCTGGAGTAATAATCACTCACGCCTGGTTATCCGGAAAGCCACGAACCTTCGAGACACTCTTCTGTTCCGAATTCCGAAGGGAGCCTTCATCAGCGTTCAGGGCGATACACTGGCCCGGTATTCGTCCCGGTACATCATTGCCGAAGACGACAGCTATGGTCTAATTGCCGGTAACGTTAGTCCGGCTACCATTGGCACGGCGGGCAGTAAATTCATCGTCGAATTGCTGGATGAAAAGTATACCGTTGTTCGAACAGCGTACGGAGAAGCGAACTACAGTTTCGGGCGATTAAAACCGGGCCTGTACCGCGTCCGGCTGATTATCGACAGCAACGGCAACAAAAAGCGGGACATTGGCAATGTGCAAAAGGGCGTCCAGCCGGAGCGGATTATCTACGCCCCCGGCACGGAAGAGGACGGAACGATACGGGTTAAGCAGAATTTCGAATTGACCGATATTGATTTTTGACCCAACGGGGTTTCTTTCCCGGAGAGAAGTGCCCGTTATATCGGTCAGTTGCCCACTCCACCCCCCCCCGGCGTTTCAATGCGTATCCGCTCACCGGTTTGCATGGCCCGCGTGAAAATTCCGGGTAGTGATGCTGTCCGGCCATCGGCAAAAATCAGCGTCTGCTGGCCTGTTTTACCCGGCTCCCCGCCGTTTAATCCATAAGGAGCAATGACCCGGTGCTGGCTCAGCAGGGTTGCCTGAACGGGTTCCAGAAACTCCATTTCGCGGATGATACCGTCGCCCCCGCGCCACGTTCCCGTGCCCCCGGAACCCGTACGAATGGCGAACTGATGCAGCCGAACCGGGTAACGCCGTTCGAGTTCTTCGGGGTCGGTGAGTTTGGTGTTGGTCATGTGCTGATGCACCGCCGAACGCCCATCTGTTCCCACGGTAGCCCCGGCCCCTCCGCCAATGGTTTCGTAGTACCCGAAGGGTTTCGTGGTAGTCGAACTGCCGGACAGGTTCGATTGGCCGAACAGAAAATTATTCATCGTCCCCTGGCTACAGGCGGCTAGACCAAGAGCCTTCAGCAATGTATCCACCAGTCGCTGACTCACTTCGGTATTGCCGCCCACCACGGCGGGGCACAGAGCAGCCTCATCCTGAAAGACCGGATTCAGAAACGAGGCATCCGGCAAAATCAACGTTACGGGTGCCATTAACCCCTCGTTCAGCGGGATGTCCCGCCCGCACCACAGCCGGAGAACGTACAATACGGCACTGTAGAGTATCGAGATATTGGCATTGAGGTTGTTCGGATGAACGCCCGAGGTGCCGCTGAAATCGAACTGAATGCGGGGACTGCCCTGTTTGGTTGCGTCCGGTTCTTCCGTAGAAATGTCAATTCGCAGTTTTATCCGGTGCCCATCGTCCAGCGATTCTTCGGCGGTAAACTGCTGACCCGCCAGGGGTTGTAATACGGCGAGTATCGCATCTGTTGCCGACTGTTGCAGTCGCTTCATGTACGTCTGTACCGTGGCTAATCCGTACTGGCGCACCAGGTTTTGCAGGGCTTTCTCGCCCGATTGTAAGGAAGCCAGTGCGGCCTCAATGTCGGCGCGGTTTTCGGCCAGAGACCGGGTAGGGTAGGGGCAATCGGTAAATCGACGGGCAACACCTTGTTGCGGCCCATCGCTGGCATCATCCCACAGGAATTTACCGGCTTTCGCGATGTAGATTGGTTCCAGCACCACGCCTTCTTCTGCCAGCGATGTCGCATCGGGCGGCATGGAACCGGGGACTTTACCGCCAATTTCGGCGTGGTGCGCCCGATTAATCACGTAGCCAATAAGTTGCGGATTACCGTCGTAGGTATCGTCGGTAAAAACACCGCTTAGCAATGTAACATCGGGCAGGTGAGAGCCGCCGTATTTCGGGTGATTCGTGATAACTACATCGCCGGGTCCGATGGGGATTTTAGCCAGTATCAGGCGGGCACAGATGCCCAGGCTACCCAGATGAACCGGAATATGCGGGGCGTTCGCTACCAGTTCGGCGTTGGCGTCGAGGAGGGCGCAGGAGAAATCGAGTCGCTCTTTTACGTTGACAGAAAAGGCCGTTCGCTGGAGTTGCGTACCCATTTCTTCGGCAATGGCCCGGAATCGCTGGGTGAATAGCTCGAGCTGAATCACCTCATCTGACGCCTGAATGGTTATTTCCTCTGTGTCCCGGATATAATCAACCAGTGCATTTTTATCCGCCTGAATAACAATCCGCCAGCCGGGTTCGATAAAAGCCGAGGAAGTTGTATTCAACAGCAGAGCGGGTCCCCGAAAGGTGTCGCCTTCCTGCAATTGCGTCCAGTCGAATGCGGGGTAGGTATCGGTCTGAAAGGTAGGTACGGCATGGCGGTGAATCACGGGCGGACTACTTACCGGCTGGTCGGCTCCCGTCGTACTGACGATAACCCGGATGCTTTCCACCTCAATAGGGCGTTGCTGCCCCGCATGCTGACCGGGGAAATGACCATAAAGCTGCCGGTACTTTTCCTGAAAGTCGGCGGCTAACGCTGGACCGAACGGAACCTCGACGGTGGACTCCTGCCCAAGCAGTCTCAGAAAGACGGACCGGGTTTTGGTGGCAACGGGCACACCAGGACCAACGTCCTGCCGCAGTGCCTGTGTAGCGGTATCAATCAGTTCATCGACTAAGGCAGGCAGGTCATTTTCTGTATCAGTCAATAACCTCAATACCGACACGGATGCCAGGCGTTCAATCTGCGCCTGCCCAATGCCGTAGGCACTCAATAACCCACCATCGAAGGGTAAAATCAGTCGTTCCATGCCCAGTTGTCGGGCAATGGCACAGCCATGAAGGCCACCCGCTCCCCCGAACACCAGCAGATGATAGTCTGTTGGATCGAAGCCCCGGGCAATGGAAATCTTGCGAATGGCCCCCGCCATGGTTTCGTTGGCAATCTGTTCAAAGCCGCGTAGTATGGTTAGCGCATCGGGCTGGATACCAGTCAGCGTACCAATTTGCCCGATAATCTGCTGGAGGGCAACGGCTGCTTTGTCGGGGAAAACCGGAATGCCGAACTGCTTCGGGTGTAGTTTACCCAGTAATAAATTGACGTCGGTAATGGTGAGCAACGGGGGTTGACCGGGTGCCGTGGCCCCGTAGCAGGCCGGGCCGGGGTTAGCCCCCGCACTGTGCGGCCCCACGCGCAACTGACCGCTAGCGGCACCGTGTGTTTCAAACCAGCAAACAGACCCACCACCGGCGGCCACCGTTTCGATGGCCAGGGAGGGCAACTGCAAATCGAACGGACCTATTCGGGTCGTGAAGCGATAATCTACCTCCCCGTCAATCCGGGCCACGTCGGTGCTGGTGCCCCCCATGTCGAGGGTGAGCACGGGCTGCCCGTTTCCGATAGCGGCTGCCCCGATAACGCCCCCCGCCGGGCCGCTGAGCAGGCTGTCTTTCGGCTGGAACAGGTCCGCCCGCACCAGCCCGCCTGAACTGGTCATTACCCGAACCGAATGCTCCACCCCCAACTGCTGCTGAACATTATTAAGATACGCCTGCATGACGGGGGTCAGATAGGCGTTGACCACGGCCGTTTGGGTGCGGGAAACGTATTGAGGAGTAACCGAAACCTCCGTCGAAATTGTAAGATTGGGAAAACTGGCTGCCGCCAGTGCATCGCATACCTGGCGTTCGTGAACCGGGTTTCGGTAGGCATTCAGGAACGATATGGCTATCGCATCCGGCTGCGTCTTTTTCAGTTGTTCAATCAGGCTGGTCATCGTCCCATCCGACAGGGGCGTAAGCACCTGCCCGTCGGCACTGGTACGTTCGTCCACCTCCAGCACCGATTCGTACAGGACTTCGGCGGGTGGGATAGCCAGTTGAAAGAGGTCGGGTCGTTGCTGCGTCCCGATGAGCACCAGGTCTTTAAATCCCTTTGTAACCAGCAATGCTACGCGCCCTCCTTTTCGTTCGAGCAGTGCATTGGTGCCTTTCGTGGTGCCCAGCCGCATTTCCAGGGGAGGAAACGGTTGGTTCAACGGTGTTTTCGTGAGCAGCCGGGCGGCTAGTACGGGGGCTTCTTCGCCGGTGAACAGTTCAACGGTGTATGGTTCCCCGGACGGCCCGGCAGGGGGTGGAGCAGGCTGGTTGTTTTCCAGGCTAATCTGCCCGTTTGGGCTACAGGAGGCTATGGTAAATACGGCATCGGTTTCTAAAATCCGTAACTGATAGCCATCAAAAATGGGATCTATAAGCCAGGGAGCTACCAGTTTGTTATCGAGTAGCTGCCCCCTCAATCGACTGCTGCTCAGTACTTTGGTGCGGTGGATACTTCCATTGGGGGCCAGGGCCAGGCCATCCGTAAAGGTGCCGCCCGTATCAATCCAGATTTGGTACATGGGTTAATGAGCCGTTGACTGCCAGTCGGGCGAAAGGACTATGATGATGAATCCCAAACACTACCCTGCCTGTCAACATGATTTCTTATGTCAGGCGAACGCGCTTTTTAATCCAACCGGACTCTTGCCAACGTACGTGCTGTCAAAAATAGCCAACCTTTAGCGTTTTACAGGACATTTTTTCTCCCAACGATGAATGAGCTACTACAGTCTAACCTGGTTTAACCTTTAAATACACTGTGCCGTAAGGGACGCTTTCGGTGAGGATGGGTTAATCACAAGCCATCAGCGTGTAGGTTACGGTGCCGGTCGAACCGGTTAACGTATTTGTAAAAGTGTAGCCCAGTGGGTAGCTTTTGGCGTTGTATGAGGCCCTGGCTGTTGATGGTGAGCGGCTGCGTTTCGGTGCCATTGCCTGCCCGTATCAGGTACTTCGTTCATAAGCCATTCGTAAACGTCAAGATATTGGCACTTACTGCCTGGGCGTCGAACGTCATTTTTGTAATCTTTCCATTGCTGTCATACTCGTATTTGTTGGAATAGGTCGTTACATCACCCGCAGTACTAACGTTGCGCTGGAGATCGCTCACCAAACGCCCATCGGTATGTATGTACGTTTTACTATTCGATGAAACGACTGTTTTTCCGTTATTGGGACCTTCATTCGTGTTCGATTCGGTAGTCAGGAAACCGTTGGTATCGTAAGTCAGCGTTTGTTTCAATAGTCCGGTCGATTTGGTACCGGTTTTAGGCGTACTGACCGTTTGATACGTTTTGCTGATGAGCTGCCCGGCAGCATTATAACTGAACAGAATAGCGGTATTATAACTTCCTGAGCTATTCGTTGACGAATACACACTACGAGCCAGTTTGCAGGTTATGGCTGGCGTAACGTCATTTGTTTTTAACAGGAAATAACCGTTAGTGCTAACAGGCTGCCCGATAGCAAGACTGTACGAAAACTGTTTGTTTTGTGTGGCATGGCTAAACCTTACTGGCAGGATGTAACGAATGTTTCTTTCAGATAACTAACCGACTTATTAGTGGTGGGGTCGGTATAGGTAATATCTCGGCTCATCAGGCCACCCTGACCGTTAAAGGTGTTTATCGTAATCTGGTATGAAGTGTTGCCTATTTTATAGGCCGTAACTGTTCCCCGGAAGGGCCTGCCCAAGAAGCTGACGTAGGGCCACTGGACGTTCAAAAAACCAATGGGTATGAGTTGTTTCAGGTCTGCCTGTTCATTGGTTGTAATGGTGTAGAGTGACGACCCGATGGTAGCGGAGCGCAGGTACCCGTTTTCGGCGTTTATAACCGTTTCTTCTGTCCCCTGCCTCTTTATTTTGGTTAGGTATCCCTGGCTGTCATATTCATAATCATAGACCACTTTACTGCCCGATGGAGAGACATCTTCCCGGTGGGTAGCCCGGTTTTGCCCGTCGAGGGTAAGGGTGGTAGTCAGGTAAGGCTGGCCTACAAACGTCTGATTTATCGTAACCTTGCCGGCTGTCCCGTAATCATACGTCCAGGCCGTTTTCTGGGACAGTGTAGGATTAAAGTTGGAGTATTTTGTTTCTATAACGAAGGGGCGACCGTCACCACCGTATGTAAATGTATAGCTGTACTTGTTAGCATTGCTGGTGCCATCAAGGGAGGTATATTCCGTCGTCCGACATGTGGGCAGGGGTGTAACATCATCGGTTTTTTTACAGCTATCCAGGCTGATGATGAGCAGTATGCCAAGCAGTTGCGCTGATAAAGAAAAGAGCGTTTTCATGATAAATCATTGTTTAGGGTTTTCTTACAATCACTTATCGAATACCACTTTATAGACCGCGAAGCGTAGGGTTTGACTCGATACATCATTGTTGGCAATTACGTAGAGCGTGCCGTCGGGCGCGATGGCTATATCGAACTGGTCGAAGCGGAACGCCATCCGATTGCCTTTGCCGGATTTAGTGGCTCCCGCCAGGCCAAAGAGTTTTTTGTTGCCTACCACCGTCGTTACATTCCCCGACGCATCCACTTTTCGCACACAGCCCGATCCGTAATCGTTCACGTACACGTTGTCGCTCTCATCAACGGCAATGGTGTTGCCCCGGGCGTAGCCGCCATCCTGAAACCGGGCCGCGCTACCGGCGCCATCTACGTAGCCTTTCTGGCCCGCAGCCCCGGCAATGAGTTTGAGCGTGTTATCAGGTTGGAGTTTCCAGAGGGCCTGGTTGCAGAAAACGAAAACACTTTTAGCGTTGGTGCCCAACTGGGCATTGGCCTGGTCGGGGGTGCCTTTGAGCTGGCCGTTCACCAGCGTTGTCGAGAAACTGGACGCCGTATTGCCCCCCGCTGTGCTATTGACAATGCCGATTAGTTCGTTGTTAAAATTGGCGCATACGTAGCTGTATTTGCCCGTGGCTCCGCCCGGTTTCAGCGAGAATGACTGCGCTTTGGAGTCCGCTGATGATGACTTGGTGAAGTTACCAAAGCGGTAGGTGTAGTAATAGCCCGCACCCGTATCGCCCACGTAAAGATCACTACTGGGGCCACTGCCGGCAATACCAACGGGGCTGTCGGCGGTTGTCTGGAAGGGGGCCACGCCCAGGGTGGTCAGGTCCATGCGGTATACGGTCTTCTGACCGGGACCGGTTATGTAGAGCAGGTTAGTTGCGTACGCCATCCGAACCCCATCGGCGCCGGCAGTGGCAAACGCCGGAATACCCGCCAGTTTGGTTACCGTCGCTTTGGCCGAAAGCGGAACGATAACCGTAAAGTCGGTGGGGGAGGTGCCGGACTTACCCGCGTCTTCCAGCGTTATTTTGCCCGTTGTCGATCCGTCGGGGACAATAACTTTCAGAGTGGTAGTGCTGGTTCGGGTAATGCCGGTAGCCGCAACGCCGTTGAATTTTACGGCTGTACTGTTGGTGAAATTCAGCCCCGTGAGGGTGATCTGGTCACCTTCTTCACCCTGTTCGGGGGTGAAACTTGTAACGACCGGGCCGTCGATGAACGTGAAATCGGTGGCAGAGGTGGCCGTTCGTCCGTCTGTTGTAACGGTTATCTTTCCGCTTTGCGCCGTAGCCGGAACCCCTACTACCAACTGCGTAGCCGAAGCCGTTGTAACCGTAGCGACTCCGGTGCCAAACGTCACGACGTTCTTCGTTGGGTCGGCCGAGAATCCCTCCCCGCTGATGGTCACTACCGTACCTGCAACACCCTGCACGGGCGTGAAACTCAGGATGGAGAAAGGGGCTGGCTCCGGTTCGCTTTTCTTACAGGACAGGAGTACACCCAACAGTAACGCGAAAGTAAAAAAGACGTTTTTCATGATTTCATGCGGTAAGTATATGGGTAAATATGTACGACATGCCGTAGATTGCGGCTGGTAATGAGAAAGGTAATGAGAACTCTGGGAGGGAGTATTGGGCATTTGAGTAAACGGTGACATTGGCTTAGTAACTGGTAGAATGGGCTACCGCTACGTACGAATCAGGCAGGCCCTTCGATCCGTGTACAGGCTGTATGGCTAACCAGCCCTCGTCCGCTTTTATCGGTAATAAAACCGCCAACAGCCCCCTTATTTGCGTAAATTTGGGGTATACTAACAACAACCTACCCGATGCATGGCTGAACACAAGCCCTTGATATTAGTCACGAATGATGATGGCATTACGGCCCACGGCATTCGGACGCTCGTTGAACTAATGAAGCAACTGGGTTCGGTAGTGGTCGTAGCCCCCAACAGTCCCCAGTCTGGTATGGGGCACGCCATCACGATTGCGAATCCAATCCGTTTGTACCCCTCTGATTTGTACGGCGATGTGCCCGCGTATGAATGTTCCGGTACCCCCGCCGACTGTGTGAAGCTGGCGAAACACCACGTGCTGAAAGACCGCGCGCCCGACCTGGTTGTGAGTGGTATCAACCACGGCAGCAATTCGTCGATCAGCATTTTGTACTCCGGCACGATGTCGGCGGCTATCGAAGCGGCCATCGAAGGGATTCCGGCTATTGGCTTTTCGCTGGGCGATTTCACCCGCCAGCCCGATTTTTCGCATACGCACGAGCATATCCTGCGCATTGCCCGTTCGGTGCTGGAGAAAGGTATGGAGCGCGGAACGGCGCTGAACGTTAACTTCCCGGCCCGTGCGGCCGAGGCTCTGAAAGGAATTCGTATTTGTCGGCAGGCCAATGCCAAATGGCAGGAGGTGTTCGATGAACGGCGCGACCCGCACGGAAGACGGTATTTTTGGCTGGCCGGCGATTTTGTCAACTTCGACACCCATGCCGAAGACACGGACGAGTACGCGCTGGCCAATAACTACACCTCCGTTGTACCCTGTCAGTACGATCTGACGGCGTATCGAATGATGGACACATTGAAGGACTGGAAACTTTAAAATGAACAATGGATGATGTATAATGCCATGTTAACGAGTAACTTATTCATTGTACATTATCCATTGTTCATTCTCTAAAAACTATGGCTCTTTTAGGAAACATGCTTAAAAGTGGCATTCGCCTGACGAATGTCGTCCGGTTGCGAACGGCTACCCCCTTCCGGCAGCAACGGAAAGCCTTTCGGAAATTAGTCCGGAAAGCACAGTTCACGAAATTTGGGGAAGCCTATCGTTTTGAGGAGTTACTCCGGTCGGCCGAGTTTGGCCCTACCCGCGAGTTCTACGAAAAGTATAAACAGTACGTGCCGGTCCATGACTACAATAAGATGTTCGATGGCTGGTGGCACCGGACGCTGGCCGACGAAAAAAACGTAACCTGGCCGGGTAAAGTGAAGTATTTTGCCCTGAGCTCGGGCACGTCGGAGGCAGCCACCAAATACATTCCCGTTACCCGGGCAATGACCAAAGCCATCAAACGGACGGGTGTCCGGCAGATTCTGACGCTTGGCCGGTACCAGAACCTACCCCCAACCTTGTACGAGAAGGGTTGCCTGATGCTGGGGGGCAGTACCCAGTTGAACCGGCGGGAAGGCCACTTTGAAGGCGACCTCAGCGGGATTACGGCGGCTAAAATTCCCATCTGGTTCGAGCGGTTTTATAAGCCGGGCCGGAATATTGCCCAGGAACGCGACTGGGCCCTGAAACTGGACGAAATAACGGAGCAGGCAGGGCAGTGGGACATTGGGTACGTGGTGGGCGTACCCGCCTGGATTCAGTTGCTGATGGAAAAGATCATTGCCCGCTACAACGTCAAAACCATTCACGACGTATGGCCTAACCTGATGGTTTTCTGTCATGGTGGCGTTTCGTTTGAACCGTATAAAGCGGGTTTCTCCAAACTCCTGGCGCACCCTATTACCTACATCGAGACCTATCTGGCGTCGGAAGGGTTTATTGCGTACCAGACGCATCCGGATGCGCATGGCATGCAGCTGGTGCTCAACAACGGGCTGTTTTTTGAGTTTATCCCCTTCAACGAACAGAACTTTTCGCCCGATGGCGAACTGGTGGAAAAGCCCAAAACGCTCATGATTGATGAAGTAGAGGAGGGTAAAGAATACGCCCTGCTCATTTCGACCTGCTCCGGTGCCTGGCGCTATTTAATTGGTGACACCATCCGGTTTATCGATACGAAACGGGCCGAAATCGTCATTACGGGCCGCACCAAGCACTTTTTGAGCCTTTGTGGTGAACACCTGTCGGTGGATAATATGAACAAAGCCATCGAAACCGTAGCCGATGCGTTGGGTGTTTCGGTGAGGGAGTTTACGGTGGCGGGTGTAACACACGATACGCTGTTTGCGCACCACTGGTACATTGGTACCGATGATGTCGTGGATGCAGAAACGTTTCGCAATCAGCTCGATGCCAGGCTGAAAGTGCTCAACGACGATTATGCCGTGGAGCGTAAACACGCCCTCAAAGATATCAGCGTGACGGTGCTACCCACCAAAACGTTTTACGACTGGATGGCCTCAAAAGGAAAGATGGGCGGTCAGCACAAATTTCCCCGCGTTTTGAAAAAGGACCTGGTGAAGGAGTGGGAGGAGTTTCTTGATTCAAAAAGTGAAAGAGCGAAAGAATGAAAGAATATGCTTCAGCTATTCGTTCGTTCTTTCTTCCGCTATTGTATCCTACCAGTTCAGCGCTTTCTGGAGCGGTTCGAGCAATCGGGAATAGGTAATGTTGGCGGCTCCGATGAGGAAAATAACGCCGGTAGTGCGGTTGAATATTTTGACGACGCGGGGTGTAAAGAGCCGTTTGAGCCGGTTGGCGTAATAAGCCAGGGCCGTTTCGGTGGCAAATACCCCTACCAGGGCGGCAATCATGAACCCGTATTGCTGGGCATCGGAGTAGTGCAGATGCGAGCGAATATACGCCACAATGGCTACCCAGGCCACGAAATTGACCGGATTGAGCGCGTTCAGAAAAAAGCCGGTAGTGAAGTAATACACGAAATTACCCAGTCGGGTTGTGGGATACGCCAGCCGGGGCGTTCCTTTCAGAATATTGACCAGGCCGAGGGCAATCAGAAAAACAACCCCCACTACCGCCATCAGATTTTCGAACCACTGCGCCTTTGGGATAAAGGACGTTCCCAGTAAAGCCGCTATAACAAACAGAATATCGCCGATAATAACGCCAAAAACGATTTTCATCCCCGACCGAAATCCGTTGTCGACACTATTCTGAATCAGGGCAAAAAAAACCGTCCCGAACGTCAGGCAAAGGGCGGCACCCAATAAGAAACCAAGGAGAATGGGAAGAAACAAAGCTTGTTGATGGTTGAAGTTTACTGTTTGTAGTTACTTGTTGCGTCAGCCAATCTTGCGATAGCCAACTATAAATAGCAAACTACAAACGATAAACAGAGTTTAAATTCCCCGCAACCGGGCAACGATTAACAGGCCGCTTACGCTGAGCGAATCGGTAATCTGACTGCTCATCACCATGCGTATTGCTTCGGCTAGCGGGAGTTTCCAGATACGCAGGTCTTCGGTTTCTTCCGGGGCGTGTTGCCCCTGTTGTAAGTCTTCGGCAATGTATAAAAAACCTTCCTCATCGGTAGCCGAGTTGGACGTATGGATTCGGGCAATCCTGGTCCATTTGCCGGCTTCGAGCCCCGTTTCTTCTTTCAGTTCGCGCCGGGCCGATTCCAGCGGGTCTGTACCGAGCGGAGAACCTCCTTCCGGAATTTCCCACGAATATTCATTGAGCGGATACCGGTACTGGCCGACGAGATAGGTATTCCCATCGGCATCGATCGGGATTACGCCTACCGCTTTGTTCTTAAAACTAACTACGCCGTAGATGCCGGGTGTGCCGGCGGGTGTTATCACCTCTTCGTGCCGGATGGCTAACCAGGGATTTTCGTAGGTAACCGACGATTGGAGCGTTTGCCAGGGGTTTTCAGTCGAGTTCATGCGGACGAAAGTACAAACATTCCCGCTACGAATGGTTAACTTTGCTTAAACTAACCGTCAGCAGCTACACTTCATGAGTGCCAGTCAACAAACAAAATACCGCTGGATGGGCATCTCACTGGGATTGAGCATCGTTCTGCTGATTCTTAAATTCACAGCCTATTTCCTGACCTATTCAACGGCCATTCTGACGGATGCGGTCGAATCCATCGTCAACGTAATTGCCAGTGGATTTGCGTTTTACAGCATCTATCTGGCCAATTTGCCCGCCGATCAGAACCACCCTTACGGACACGGGAAAATTGAATTTTTATCGGCGGGGTTCGAAGGGTCAATGATTCTGTCGGCGGGGCTGGTGATCATGTGGCAGGCTATTCTTAGTTTTTTCGAACCGAAATCGCTTACTCACCTCGACTGGGGTATCGCCCTGGTGGGGCTTACGGCCATCGCCAACGCCTTTGTGGGCTGGATGCTCATCCGAACGGGCCGGCAAGCCGACTCTGCCGCGCTGTCTGCCGATGGCAAACACCTGCTCACCGATACGTTTAGCAGTATAGTCGTCATAATTGGGGTTGGGCTGGTAGCGCTGACGGGTAAAGGATGGATTGACAGCGCACTGTCGGTCGTGCTGGCCATCGCGATTATTTACAATGGATTTATGATTACCCGTCAATCGGTGGCCCGGCTCATGGACGAAACCGATGTGCCAACGCTTCATCGGGTGGTCAATTTGCTCAACGTTCATCGGGACCCTAACTGGATTGACGTTCATAACCTGCGCGTTCAGAAATACGGTGCCGACCTGCACATCGACTGCCACCTGACCCTGCCCTACTATTGGGAACTGACGCAGGTACACAACGAAGTCCACCACTTTGAAAATACGCTGAAAGCAGGGTTTCGGGGGGAAGTGGAAATCTTTGTACACACCGACCCCTGTATCAGCGAGTGCTGCCACTACTGCCGGGTAGCCAACTGCCCCGTGCGGGCCTTCGCCTTCGTAGGCTATGTTGACTGGACGGCCGAAAATTTGCCCCTGAATCAGAAGCATTTCGTGCCGCTGGTGGCCCCCCCGTCCCCGAATTAGGTGTATTTCACTTACTCGACGACATTGGTCAGGGTACCGATACCATCAATTGTGATGCTTACTTCATCGCCGGAACGGAGCGTAAAATCATCACCGGGTACAATGCCGGTGCCAGTCATCAGGTAGCAGCCGTTCGGAAATGAACACTCACGATAGAGATACTCAACCAGTTCGGTATGCTGCCGTTTCATCTGATTGATGGCAATGCTATTGGTGAAAACGGCCTGCTCATTTCGCACAATTTTCAGTCGAATCTGGGTTTCCGGGGTTATAGGGACTTCGGGAACGTACAGGCAGGGACCTAAAGCCGCGCTGCCGTCGTATGATTTGGCCTGGGGTAAATACAATGGATTTTCGCCTTCGATACTCCGCGAACTCATGTCGTTGCCACAGGTGTACCCCACAATTTTGCCGGACGAACTGATGAAAAGCGTTAGCTCCGGTTCCGGTACGTCCCAGGTTGAGTCGGCGCGGATACGGACATTACCGCCCGGATCCACTACACGTTCGGCGGTAGCTTTGAAGAACAGTTCAGGCCGTTCGGCATCGTACACGCGGTCGTAAAAGTTATCGCCACCCGATTTCTTCGATTCTTCCATCCGGGCATTGCGGCTGCGCAGGTATGTAACGCCCGACGCCCACACCTCCTGTCGGCCAATGGGGGCCAGCAAACCCGTTTGTGTCCAGGCCTGATAGTCATCGCCGGGTGTGGCGGTGGTGATTAATTCCTGTAGATAAACGTGCAGATCATCGCGGTTAATCAGCGTGTCCCAATCGGTGACGGGCACGGCATAAAACTGATTTTGGGATTCAATAACGAAGCCAGAGCGGGTTTTGTAAAGTTTCATGGAGAAAAATAGTGTACAATCAACAAAGATTTCTTGCATTAGACTTTACTCTATCGTAATATTGCGATGTATTAATGTCGGCCCACTCATCATGGGCCTGTAACCAATATGGGATTAGCGAAAACCGACTTGTTTACCAATCAGCAGAACCGCGTGGCAGAACTGGCCAAAGCCTTTGCCCATCCGGCCAGGGTGGCTATTTTGCAATTGCTGGCCGACAGGAAAGCCTGTGTCTGCGGTGACCTGGTAGACGAACTGCCCTTAGCGCAGGCCACGGTATCGCAGCATCTAAAAGAACTAAAACGCATTGGCATCATTAAAGGCGATATTGACCCGCCCCGCGTGTGCTATTGCATCAATGAACCGGTTTGGGACGAAGCCCGGCAGTTATTTGGGCAGGTACTGGATACATTTATGGTAGGCCAGGGCTGCTGCTGAATCTATTTTTTTGTCATTACCAATCGTAATAATACGATGGATTAAACCAAGTCAATTATGAACACATCCGAAGAACTCAAGGAACTAGTACGCCAGAAATACGGCGAAATAGCGCAGGCCGAAAACGCTCAGGGTGTAGTAGTGGATTGCTGTGGTCCCGCTACTGCCGGAGTATCCACTCCGGGACCATCCAGTCCCGGCGCTACCAGTTGTTGCGGGCCAGCCGTTACCGATGCTTCTTACAGCATTTTGATGAATGACGAATACACGTCAGTAGAGGGGTATGCGGTGGAAGCCGATTTGGGTTTAGGCTGCGGCCTGCCTACGCAATTTGCCCACATAAAGCCGGGTGATGTGGTTGTTGACCTTGGCTCCGGTGCGGGTAACGATTGTTTTGTGGCCCGTGCCGAAACCGGAGAGACGGGCCGGGTAATTGGACTAGACATGACTCCTGCCATGATAGACCGCGCCCGGAAAAATGCCAGAACGCTGGGCTATACCAACGTGGAATTTGTGTATGGCGACATCGAAGACATGCCCCTGCCTGAATCGCTGGCCGATGTGGTCGTGAGTAATTGTGTTATGAATCTCGTACCCGACAAGCTGAAAGCGTTCACTGAAACCTACCGGATTCTGAAACCGGGGGGGCATTTCAGCATGTCGGATATTGTGCTGGCCGGCGATTTACCCGATGGATTACAGCGCGATGCCGAATTATATGCAGGTTGTGTTTCGGGGGCGATTCCGCAACAGGATTACCTCCGTCTGGTGGCCGAAGCCGGTTTTACGGATGTACTGGTTCAAAAGCGGAAAGAAATCAATTTGCCCGATCAGCTTTTGCTCAATTACCTCAGCCCGGACGCGTTGCAACAGTACAAAAGCAGCCCGGAACAAGGTATTTTCAGCATTACGGTGTATGCCGAGAAACCCGGCACCGCGCAGCCAAAACCCTGTTGTGAAGCCTCTGCCGGTCAGGAAGCCGGTGCTGCCTGCTGCTGATTGTATGCTCTTTTTACTCATACATGTATCGAATTATAAGCACGTTTATGGCTATAACAATTCAACCCGCCCGCCCGGAACAACTGCCTGAGTTAGTGCAGTTGCTAACCAAAAATCAATTACCAGTCGAGGATTTGCCCGTCGATTTGCCCAATTTCTGGCTAGCCCTTGATGGCGAAAAACTCGTAGGTTCCGTTGGGTTTGAAATCTACAATACTGTTGGACTGTTACGCTCGCTAAGCGTGGACGAAACCTATCGGAACCAGGCTATTGCCCGCCAGTTGTGCGACCGGGCGTTTGACGAAGCGAAAAAACAAGCCGTCAGTACCGTATACCTGATCACGACCACCGCCGATCGGTATTTTCAACGGCTGGGCTTTTCGCTGGTAGACCGGTCTACTGTGCCCGATGCCATCATGAAAACCAGCCAGTTCAGTAGCTTGTGTCCCTCATCGGCTACTGTGATGAAACAAACGTATTCGGTATAAAACGAATTTTAGTGCTTTGCACGGGTAATCGCGACGGCGACCCGGCCGACCCGCAGCCAGATGGCACATGGGTATTTGCGGTTATGAACAACTACCGCCGTATCCGCGGCCAGATTAAAGCGTTTAGTCAGGCATTTGCTGCACAGAATGTGCTGATTTGAGTAGGTTGCCAGTCGGTTTTAACGGCTAAAAACCGTATCTTGTAGGATGCTTGCGAAAAGCAGGCATCGTATCATAATGCTCCATAAAACCAGAGGAATCGCCCTTAGTTACATCCGCTACCGCGAAACCTCCATCATCGCCCGCATCTATACCGAAGAGTTCGGTCTGCAAAGCTACATTGTCAATAGCGTACGGACGGCCCGCAGCAAAAACAACCGGATTGCGCTGTTTCAGCCGCTTACATTGCTGGAAATGGTCGTGTACAACAAACCCGACCGGGATTTGCACCGGCTATCGGAAATAAAGACCAGTGCCCCGTTTCAAAGCCTTCCCTTCGAGGTGTCCAAGTCGACCATTGCGATGTTCGTGACGGAGTTTCTGAACAAGGTATTGAAAGAAGAAGCCAGTAGCCCCGTGCTCTTTCGTTTTCTGGTCGAATCGGTCCTGTTTCTGGAAGAGGCCCGACTGAACTACGAGAATTTTCATATTGCTTTCCTGCTGAAGCTATCGTTTTTTCTGGGCTTCGGTCCGGAGTCGGCCCGCGAGTTCGAGAGTCAGCTCCGCGAAAATGCGTATCCTTTTTTGCCTGATAACGAGATGGATACGGCCCTGAACATCATGCTTCGGCAACCATTGGGAACCCCCGTTAAACTAAGCCGGGCCGCCCGAAACGAGCTGCTCGATGCCCTGGTAGCCTATTACCATATTCATATCGATTCGCTCGGTGAAGTGAAGTCACTACCCGTGTTGCGGGAGGTGTTAGGGTAGGAGGGGGGAACTTGACCGTCCGGTAGTTTAGTGGAAACCAATCTGGTGCGCATCTTTACAGAAAAAACGAACTTCATGGCTTATGAAACGACCAATTACGTTTGTGCTGATCAGTACATTATTCTGTGCCTGTGGGAGAGAAACGACCAAAAATGATGGCGGAGAATTATCCGAATCGCTCGTTGGAACCTGGAAACTACTATCGGGGACATTGATTGAAAAAGGGGATACATCGGTAACGGATTACACGAAAAATAGCTCCTTTATCAAAATCATTAACGGTTCTCATTTTGCTTTTTTAAAACATGGGGTGAATAAAGACTCGGCGGCTAATTATGATTCAGGAGGGGGTAAGTACACCCTCAGGGATAGTTCGTATACCGAGCATCTGGAGTACTGTAACGAGCGGGAATGGGAAGGCCATGACTTTACCTTTACCGTTTCTCTGAAAAATGATACCCTTATTCAACGGGGTATCGAGAAAGTGGAAAAGGCGGGTATCGACCGGATGAATATCGAGAAATATGTGCGGCTGAAAAATTGACAGCGCAGGCTGCTCGTAAAACACAACAACGCCGGGTTCCCAGGAACCCGGCGTTGTTGTGTTCGTGTGTGCCTAATAAAGACTATTCGTTGGCAGCTTCGATAGCAGCCTGGGCTTCCAGTGCTTCAATAGCCGATTTGTTTTTCTCGGCGTAACTGTCGCGCTGCTCCTCAAAGTGAGTAAAAATGTTGGATACTGCATCAACATTTTCGGCTACTTTGCTATGCATCTCGCCAAGGTTCTTCTCCAGAAACTTGTCGTTCAACCCGTTCATGTTGTCTACTTCTATCTTACCAATCTTCTCAATCAGGGCTGTTTGACTATTTTGCAGGTCTTCCAGTTCACGAACAATCTTGTTCATCAACTCAAACTTTTGTAGCTTATCCATTGTGCTTTTTATTAAGTACTGGATTAATAACTCATGAGGGGCCAAATGGTTTGATTTACGCTGCGTGGTAAAGGTCAATGTCATTACGCAGGGGAAGTCGTAAAAAACATAAGCCCACTATGATTAACCATACTAACCAGCCCGTACTACCCAGTAAACCGGCTAGTTCCCAGACCGGGAAACCAGGAATTACCGTAGCAAACAACTCACCCTGCGCCAGTAGATATACAGCCGATGCTGCATACCCAACGTAGCTTACCCAGCGCGGAAACAGGTTTAGTCGCGCAAAAACAGCCGATAACAGCACCGTGTATAGAATGGTGAACAATTGACCGAGGTGCTCACCCAGCACAACGCCCCCGTATTGATGAACAGCAGTAAACACTACTTCAATGGCCCGACGGGTAGCCGGGTCGGGGGTGGTTACGTAGTTCATCGCCAGCACCGGGACCACAAATGTCCAGCGCAGCAAACCGATAATTTGAACCAGACCGGAAACAACGCCCAGCGTCGTAGCCCACCGAACGGTAGTATTCTGTTGATCAAGCTGTTGTCCGATGAGTACGTAAGCCTGAAGTAGTGGCAGGCCGCCCAGAGAAAATACCCACCAGGTAACAATCAATGCACTGCCTCCCTGGTGAAAACGTGTCAATACAACAGCGGGGGTTTGCCGCAGAATATCGGGATAATCGAAATTGATGGTTAGTGCCGTATACGGAACCATCACTAGTACCACGCCGACAATAAGCAGCCAGCCAATAAGCCGGGATGAGGGCTTTACGAACGGTTCCATAGTTTTCTGAGGATGAGATTTACCAGTGAAACGAGTAGCTGATACCGGGCGTCGGGTTGATTTGGATGTCTTTCCCGTCACTTGCCAGCGCTATTACGCCTAAACGCAGGTTCAGCCCGCGCCAGACCATCCAGCGAAAACCCGCTTCGGCTGCCCCCGCATTCTCCTGCTCATAGTCCCGGTTCAGGCCGCGCAGGTACGACACGGATGCGTAAAATGAGGAAGGATTTTCACGGCGGCCAATGGGTAAAAACCAGTAGGTTAATCCCGTTTTGGCAAACTGCGTCGTTACGTTCGGGGTAAAGTTTGTAATGTAGTACCCGGCGTGGACCGAAACGTGGCTCCGGCGGTACTCCAGCCCAATGGAGGGGTTCCGGAAGCCATTGATACTAATCTCATTACGCGGGAAGCGTTGGGCAGTAGCCACGGTACTTATCAGTAGCAGGGTTGCCAGTGTTACTGTCTTCATATCGTCTGTCTGTTAGTTGATTGACGATACAAAGTTGGTTGGTCAGGTAGACCAATCTGGTAGACAAATGTCTAAATCGTTCGGCGCCTTATTCTTATTTGTCGCATTGCGCAATGGTCAGTCAATCATCGGATCTGGCCCCTGATGCGGCTCAGATGGCGGGGTGTAACGCCGAGGATAGACGCCAGGTAGTGTAGCGGTACTTCCTGCAATAGATGTGGTTCTTCTTTGATTAATTTCTGATACCGCTGTTCGGCGCTGAGTGTCAGTAGGTTGTAGCGGCTCTCTTCAATGCAATTGATCTGGTCTTCGAGCATACCCACATAAAACACGTCGAACGGGGGCAAATCCTGCCGCAGTTGTGAGAAGGCCGGTTTGTCAATCACCCAGATAATACTGTCCGTCAGGGCGCGGATGGACTCACGGGCTGGCTGGAGTTTTAGAAAACTGCCCAGTGAGATCAAAAAATCAGTCGGGCCAGCGGTGTACGTCGTTATTTCCTCGCCATCCCGGTCGCAGAAAAATTGAAACAGCCCCCGTTCCACAAAGGCCAGTCGGTCGCTGATTCGACCTGCCTCTACGAATAAACCGCCCTTATTCAGCGTCTGACGGTGAAACTGGCTGATAACCAAACGTTGCTGGCTGGCGTCGAAACCACTTTCGTTCAGGAATGCGCGTAGTTTGTCCATAAATGGTCGGTGATGCTTTTAGTTAGTGAGGTTCTTACGTAAAATGTCGGACTTTGGAGTCCGGCGTTTTACGTAAGCTCGTAGAGCAGGAAAGGTTTCAAACCAACCTCGAAGCTGGGTGATCTTGGTATCTAAGCGATAGCCTGTTGTTGGTGGTGGAAGGTTGGACGCCTAAAATTACGCTACGAAAACAGACGTTAAACCCTCAAATCATAAATTGCTGACCTTTATTCATCTTTATGAATAAAGGTCAGAGCATAACCCGTATATCCTTCCTGAAATAATAAGGCCCATCATCTGGATTGCTAAAAATTCGTTTCTACATTTGTCTTGCTGAAAGGCAAAGCTTTAGGGGTGCCCAACCGGGCTGAGAGATCACCCTTTGAACCTGAACAGGATAATACCTGCGGAGGGAAAAGCGAGAATACTGGCTTGATAAGAATTTTGTGCGGTCTCCTGACCGCCTTATCGGCGCTACTCGTTTTTTACCCGCTTTCCTTATTCGTCCGGTTCGTTCCCCTACGCTTGTGTGTTTGGCGCTACTATGCACAAGACCATGAACGTATCTGTTAATAACCAATCCGTAGAAACGGGGGAATCAACTTCCCTCGGGTGTCTACTGACGGAATTAGCCCTTGCCGATAAAAAAGGCATTGCGGTAGCCGTCAACAACGCTATTGTTCCCCGCACCAGCTGGGAGCAGTTTGCCTTATCCGGAAACGAAAAAATTACGATTCTACAAGCTACCCAGGGAGGATAATCATGAGTCAGAAAGTCGAACAGCTGCCCACGCAGCAAACCATTACCCGCCAGCCCCTGACCGGTTCGCGGAAGATTTACGTGCCGGGTCAACTGCACGACATTCGTGTTGCCATGCGGGAAATCAGCCTCTCCGATACGGTTTCGCACGTGGGCCTTCGGAAAGATCGCCAGCCCAATGCCCCCGTTACGGTGTATGATACCAGCGGACCGTATACCGATCCCAACATAGCCATTGACCTGGAACAGGGGCTGCCCCGTTTGCGTGAATCATGGATTATGAACCGGGGTGACGTAGAGCAGCAATTGGCCTTTTCGTCAGATTACGCCAATCAGCGAATGGCCAACCAGAGCCTGGATGCATTGCGGTTTGCCCACATCCGGCACCCTTTGCGGGCAAAAACCGACCATAACGTCACGCAGCTGCACTACGCCCGCAAGGGTATCATTACGCCGGAAATGGAATACATCGCCATCCGCGAGAACCAGCGCATCGACACCCTGAATGATCAGTCGTCGCTATGGCAGCAGCACCCCGGCAATAGCTTTGGAGCCAATACCCCAAAGCAGTTCATCACCCCGGAATTTGTCCGTCAGGAGGTAGCGGCTGGCCGGGCCATCATTCCGGCCAATATCAACCATCCGGAAATAGAACCGATGATTATCGGTCGGAATTTTCTGGTCAAGATCAACACCAACATCGGCAACTCGGTTGTTTCGTCGAGCATTGAGGAAGAGGTGGAAAAAGCCGTGTGGAGCTGCCGGTGGGGGGGCGACACCCTGATGGACTTATCGACCGGGAAGAACATCCACGAAACCCGCGAATGGATCATTCGCAACTGTCCGGTACCCGTTGGTACAGTACCCATTTATCAGGCGCTGGAAAAAGTAAACGGCAAAGCCGAAGCGCTTACCTGGGAGATTTTCCGGGACACGCTCATCGAACAGGCTGAGCAGGGCGTTGACTATTTCACCATTCATGCCGGGGTACTGCTGCGCTACATTCCACTGACGGCCCGCCGGGTAACGGGCATCGTTTCGCGTGGGGGTAGCATTATGGCCAAGTGGTGCCTGGCCCACCATAAGGAGAATTTCCTGTATACCCACTTCGAGGAGATCTGTGCCATTATGAAAGCCTACGATGTGTCGTTCTCCCTCGGCGACGGCCTGCGCCCGGGCTCTATTGCCGATGCCAACGATGCCGCGCAGTTTGCCGAACTAGAAACGCTGGGGGAACTAACCAAGATAGCCTGGAAACACGATGTGCAGGTCATGATTGAAGGGCCGGGTCATGTACCCATGCACATGATTAAGGCGAATATGGACAAGCAGCTGCAGCACTGCGACGAAGCACCGTTCTACACGCTCGGTCCCCTGACGATGGACATTGCTCCCGGTTACGACCATATTACGTCAGCCATTGGCGCGGCCATGATTGGCTGGTTTGGTACGGCCATGCTCTGCTACGTAACGCCAAAAGAACACCTCGGGCTACCGAACAAAAAGGATGTTAAAGACGGCGTTATCACCTACAAGATTGCCGCCCATGCGGCCGACCTGGCCAAAGGCCATCCCGGCGCCCAGTACCGCGACAATGCGCTGAGCAAAGCCCGGTTTGAGTTTCGGTGGGAAGATCAGTTCAATCTGGCACTCGACCCCGATACGGCCCGGGAGTTTCACGATGAAACCCTGCCCGCAGAAGGGGCCAAAACAGCGCACTTCTGCTCGATGTGCGGCCCGAATTTCTGCTCGATGAAAATAACGCAGGATGTACGCGAGTATGCCGAACAAAACGGGTTTGCCGACGAAGATGTGCTTGAAAAAGCGATGCAGGCCAAGGCAAAGGAGTTTGCCGAACAGGGTAATCAGCTTTATCTATGAACCCCATACCTGCCAAAATCCCCATCCAGACCGAACGGCCCTATGCGCTGACTATTGCCGGGTTGGATCCCTGCGCGGGAGCGGGCATACTGGCCGATATAAAGGTTTTTGAAGCCAGTCTGGTGTACGGACTCGGCGTGTGTACGGCCCTGACCATGCAGCACGATGCTGATTTTCGTCAGGTCAGGTGGGTAGCGTTGCCAACGATTATTGATCAGTGTAAACCGTTGGTAGAGCGGTATCCCATCCGGGCGGTAAAGATCGGCCTGATCGAGTCACTATTTGTCCTGACGGAATTGCTCGACTGGCTAACCATTCAACTGCCCGGTGTGCCATTGCTTTGGGATCCCATCCTGACCGCTTCTGCCGGTTTTAGTTTTCATGGTTCAACGGGCTGGGATTCCCTACGGAATATTCTGCCCCGGCTGGCACTCCTAACGCCTAATGTACCGGAAGTACGACAACTGGCCAGCGGGAAGGAAGCACAATTGGCGGCTGAGGAGCTGAGCCATTATTGCCCGGTATATCTAAAAGGGGGGCATGCCGAACCCCGAGAGGGAACAGTTACGGATTATCTGCTGATGGACGGGAAGGTGGTCGTATCGTATCCGGCGGCTTTCGTGTCGAACGGCAACAAGCACGGTAGTGGCTGCGTGCTGTCAGCGGCCATGGCGGCTGCACTGGCCGGTAACTCATCACTGCCCGATGCCTGTTTATCTGCCCGTCGTTATATGAGTCAATACCTGGCCAGTTCGCCCACGCTGCTGGGTTTTCACCAACCATACTCATGACTATCAGAACCTTACACTATATTGCCACCCGACCCGAGCAGGCCGAAATCGCCTGCCGGGCGGGTGTCGACTGGGTCCAGCTACGGCTGAAGAACCGGACCTATGCCGACTGGAAAACCGTCGCGCTGGAAATACTGGCCGTCTGCCGTCAATATAACGCCCGCCTTATCATCAACGATAATCCGCATCTGGCGGGCGAGATTGGGGCGGATGGCGTCCATCTGGGTCAGGAGGATATGCCCGTTCGGGAAGCCCGCGCCCTGCTGGGGCCGGGTGTTATCATTGGCGGCACGGCCAACACGGCCGATACAATAGTGGCCCACCAGCGCGACGGGGTCGATTACGTTGGCTTGGGACCGTTTCGGTTTACAGCCACCAAAGAAAAGCTAAGTCCGATATTGGGGCTGGCTGGCTATCGGCGCGTATTACTGGCTGTTCAACAGCAGGCGGTAACCTTACCGATTATTGCTATTGGGGGTATCACCCTGGCCGATGTGTCGGAACTCATTCGGGCTGGCCTGCACGGTATCGCCGTATCATCGGCCATTACGGACGCCCCCGATCCAGCTGCCCAGACACGGTTATTTCTATCACAACTAACCCTGGCACCAAATCATGTTCACTAAGCAGACAACGAATCCGCTGGTTATTGCCAGCAAATCATTTTCGTCCCGGCTCTTTACCGGAACGGGTAAATTTGGTTCTGCCCAGCTGATGGCAGATGCGCTGCTGGCATCAGGTACCGAGTTAGTAACCGTTGCCCTGAAACGAATTGATGCCTTTAACAGACAGGATGACCTACTGGCTCACCTGGCGCATCCCCGGTTCAATTTACTGCCCAATACATCTGGCGTCCGGACGGCTAAGGAAGCCGTGTTTGCCGCTCAGATGGCCCGTGAAGCGCTGGAAACAAACTGGCTTAAACTGGAGATTCACCCCGACCCGAAATACCTCCTGCCCGATCCAATAGAAACGTTGAAGGCGGCCGAAGAGCTGGTAAAACTCGGGTTCGTGGTCCTGCCTTACATCCATGCCGACCCGGTACTGTGTAAACGACTGGAAGAGGTAGGCGTGGCCGCCGTAATGCCCCTCGGTGCCCCTATTGGCACCAATAAAGGGCTAAAGACTGTTGACTTTCTGGAGATTATTATTGAGCAAAGCCGGGTTCCGGTCGTTGTGGATGCCGGTTTGGGAGCACCGTCCCACGCGGCTGCGGCTATGGAGATGGGCGCCGATGCCGTGCTGGTGAACACGGCCATTGCCGTTTCCGATGATCCGGTGCGGATGGCTACGGCATTCAAACTGGCCGTGGATGCGGGCCGGTTGGCCTACGAAGCCCGACTGGCACGTCCGTCGGTGGTGGCCCATGCCAGTAGTCCGTTCACTGCTTTTCTGGATGAACTATGAGCACGCACACCTGGTTTGATACCTATGACTGGGATACCGTTCAGCGCGCTATCTATACAACGACCGCCCGGCAGGTAGAGCGGGCCCTGAGCAACAGCCGCCGGACCCTCGACGATTTCCAGGCCCTGATTTCACCGGCTGCGCAGGCCTACCTGGAGCCAATGGCCCAGTTGAGCCACCAGTTAACGCAAAAACGGTTTGGCAAAACCATTCAACTCTACGCGCCCCTTTACCTCTCCAACGAGTGCCAGAACATCTGTACCTACTGCGCGTTTAGCCTTGATAACCGAATTAGTCGGCGGACGCTTACCGATGAGGAGATCCTGCGCGAAGCTACTGCCGTGAAAGAACTTGGGTACGACCATATTCTGCTGGTAACAGGTGAAGCAAACCAGACCG
This sequence comes from Spirosoma spitsbergense DSM 19989, assembly GCF_000374085.1. GTDB lineage: Bacteria > Bacteroidota > Bacteroidia > Cytophagales > Spirosomataceae > Spirosoma > Spirosoma spitsbergense. The sequence continues at coordinate 38,588 of NZ_KB893387.1, forward strand.
TTGGCGTACCCTATCTGAAGAATGCCATCCGGCTACTACAACCGCACTTTGCCCATATCTCCATGGAGGTTCAGCCCCTGGATCAGCCCGAGTATGAGGAACTTATTGCAGAAGGGCTCAACACGGTACTTGTTTATCAGGAAACGTACCACCGCGAAACGTATAGGAATCACCATCCGAAGGGCAAAAAATCTAACTTTTTATACCGGCTCGATACCCCCGACCGACTTGGAAAAGCGGGTATCCATAAAATGGGCCTGGGTGCCCTGCTGGGCCTGGAAGACTGGCGTACGGATAGTTTTTTTACGGCCGCCCACCTCCACTATCTGGAACGTATGTACTGGGAAACCCGGTATAGCATCTCGTTCCCGCGGCTGCGCCCCATTGACCTGTTACAAAACGATACGATTACCTCAAAATCCTTTGAACGGTGCATGACGGATCGTGATCTGGTGCAATTGATTTGTGCCTACCGGCTCCTCAATGAGGAGGTTGAGTTATCGTTGTCAACCCGCGAAACACCCCGTTTCCGGGATCATGTACTCAAACTAGGTATTACCAGCCTGAGTGCAGGCTCGAAAACCAATCCGGGTGGCTACACTGTTGAACCCCAGTCGCTGGAACAGTTCGCCATTTCCGACGAGCGCAGCCCGGCTCAGATGGTCGATGTTATCCGGCGGCAGGGCTACGAGCCGGTTTGGAAAGACTGGGATAAAACACTGACAGGCGTATGACACCGGCCGAACTGAATCGTTATGATCGCCATATTCGCCTGCCGGAGATAGGCCTGGCCGGGCAGCAGCAGCTGAAGCAGGCCCGGGTGGCTATCGTTGGGGCGGGTGGCCTGGGGTGTCCTGTATGTCAGTACCTCACCGCTGCGGGCGTTGGTGTACTGGGCATTATTGATGGCGATGTAGTGGAAGCCAGTAACCTGCAGCGACAGGTACTTTTTTCGCCCGAACACATTGGCCAGCTCAAAGCCACTGTAGCTGCGGCTGTATTAGCGCGTCAGAACCCGTACTGTCAGATCCTGGCACATCCTGTTTTTCTGGACAGGTCAAACGCATTGTCCTTACTCAGCAACTATGATATTATCGTGGATGGGTCCGACAATTTTGGAACCCGATACCTGGTTAATGATGCCTGTGTGTTGCTAAAGAAGCCATTGGTGTTCGGATCAATTTATAAATTCGATGGGCAGGTCAGTGTATTTAACCTTGAGGAAGGGCCAACCTACCGTTGTCTGTATCCTGAACCCAGTGAGTTGGAAGCCTGCGGTGAGGTTGGCGTAGTCGGTGTAGTTCCGGGTCTGACCGGGTGTTTTATGGCCAATGAAGTTATTAAACTCATTACCGGCATCGGCGATGTACTAAGTGGTACACTGCTGGTATTCAATGCGCTCACGCTGTCGTTCAATACGTTTTCGTTTACCACTAACCCGGCCAATAAAACCATAACGACCTTACCTGAATCGTTTGCGGGCTGCACTACTGGTATTCCGGAAATCACCCCCTCAGCGCTACGAACGTGGCTAACACAGGCTGATAAACCAATGCTGGTGGATGTCCGACAACCAGATGAATATGAGCGGGACAACCTGGGTGGCTTACTGCTGCCACTAGCTGCGCTGCTACAGCAACCGCATCTGATTCCAATGGATAGGCCCGTGGTGGTACACTGTCAGTCAGGGGGGCGCAGTAGACAGGCTGTGGAATTTTTAGTGAGGCAGGGTTATCAACACGTTTTTAATCTGAGTGGTGGCCTGAATACGTTCAGGTTATCGTTGGATGGAGAGCCTCTTTAACTGTTTTAAATGCACGAATGGCATCAGGTGTTTGCCAGAGAGCACCCATTAGCGCAGCTCCATCGAATCCGGCCTGTTGAAGCAGCGATACATTATCGGCATTCACTCCCCCTAATCCAATTAGCCGGGGCAGACGGTCATGTTGCCGGCGGATAGTTGCTACCTGTTTCGCAATGAAATCCAGACTGTTTGCCGGTCCGTAGCCGGGCTTACTGATACTGTCAAAGACGGGGCTGTAAAAAACCAGTTCGGCCTGCCCGGCCAGCGCAGGCCAATCGGTAAGGTCGTGAATGCTGGTCGAAAAAAACGTAGTGCCGGCTGGTAATTGTCGGCGGTCCGGTTCTTTCAGGTGCCAGCGAGAGGGAGAAGGAACATGATCTGCTTCACATGCCGGGAACATAATGGATGCCTGCACGTGGGTTGGAAACAGCTTTGTGTTTATTTTAGAAGCCAAGCTGCGCCAGTAGATAAAGTCAAGGCCATTGGCCAGTAACTCCAGCAGGGTTTGGTGATTGCGGCTCTGCACGCTATCATCGGTTATGCCAATGAGTAAAAAGGGCTTTTGATTCACTGATTGAATACCGCACACAAGTGGGAAGTTGTCCGTAAAGACCTCACTATCATTTACTTATCCTTCGCTGGGCGGGTCGAGTGGGGTAATCTTCTTTTTGCCCAGTACGTCGTCGATGGTGGCTTCGGCATCGGGGAAGTTGGCTTTCAGCATATCAGATAGCTGCTCCTTCAGTTTGTCGAAATAATCCGGGGCATGATCAATAGTACCTTCGGCTTCCGTTTTGAGCTGCATCCCTTTTTCTTTCAAGTCAGCCATTAGTTTCTGGCCATCTTCGGACTGAGCGTATTTGTTGAGGGCCACTCCGGCGGCTGCGCCAAGAATAAAGGTGGCCAAATGTTTTGCGTTGACAGGCATGATTGCTACGTAGTTAGATTATAAACGAAACCTACCGAAAAGTTTTTGACAAAGCAACATAAAGAAAGTGTGTGCCTGTGTATTGGCTGGGAAACTCCGCAAGAAGCGGGTTTCTCCACCACGGACTTATGGCGACTTTTGTACTGGTAAACGTCAAACAAATGAACATCAACAACGCATACACGTACAGGCAAATTGCCCGCGCCATCGAGCACCTGACTGCCAACTTCCGGGAGCAGCCATCTCTGCGCGAACTGGCCGAAAAAGCGAACCTGAGTGAGTTTCATTTCCAGCGTCTTTTCACCGAATGGGCGGGCGTAAGCCCCAAGAAATTCGGGCAGTACCTAACGCTCGAACACGCTAAAACCCGACTCCGAAGCGGTTTCCCCCTCGCCGATACGGCATACGAAGCGGGCCTTTCGGGTACGGGCCGTCTCCACGATTTGTTTGTCAGTATCGAAGGTGTAACACCGGGACAGTTCCGGCAGGCGGGTTTGGGGGTAGTACTGGCGTATGGCGTGTTCGATAGTCCGTTTGGCCAGTACGTGTTGGGAACTATCAGCGGAAAGATTGCCCTGCTGCACTTCCTGAATGAAAGTGATGAACCCGAAACCATTCTGGCAACGGCCTGGCCCGAAGCCGCCCTCCAACATGAACCCGCCCTGCTACAGTCGCTGGCCGATCAGATTTTTCCGTCTCATGAAACGAACAGTACGGTAAAAAAAGACCGGCTACCGGTGCTGCTGCGCGGCTCGGCGTTTCAACTTAAAGTGTGGGAAGCCCTGCTGAAAATTCCCGAAGGTCAACTAAGCAGTTACGACCAGATTGCCGAAGTTATCGGGCAGCCGACGGCAGCGCGGGCGGTTGGAACGGCCATTGGCAGTAATCCCGTTGGCTACCTGATTCCCTGCCACCGGGTTATTAAAAAGACCGGTCTCTTCGGCGGGTACCGGTGGGGAACCGAACGCAAGCAGGCCATGCTGGGCTGGGAAGCCGCCCGAACCGACTTATAACTTACTTGCCATTGGCGAATGCAAGCCACATCCTGTATTTTGGTAGTTTCTAACTGTCGGCTTATGGGATAAATACCTGAGTGAAGTTACAAGACATTATTGAAGGCGTTCCAACCTTTACTTATGCGGAACGGTCATAACAGCAAAAAACTCAATTATGAAGCGTCTACTACTTGTTCCGGGCTTTTGTATACTTTTAGTTTACCTTGTTTGGTCATGCCAGCAAGAAGGCCCACCACCGGCCACCTGTCCCGACGCGGGTGCTTACGTCAAACGAACCCGCAACGCCAGAGGTGACGTTTATTACGATTCTACTCAAAGTAGCTGGTTTATTCGAGTACCAAATAGTTTTGATTCTCACGATATTGGCTATACCTGTAATTTGGCGAGTGAGTTTCAGCAAACTGGATTGAACGTTCAGTTTAGTGGAAGTTACTACGAGTACGATAAAACGGTCTACGGTATAGCAGGCAATAAGTACTTTTATCTCTCCCTCGAATCTATTTCCCCTGCTAATTAGTGGCCTCAGGACTGATTTTTCATGATGCTCACTAACCTGGTCCACGATAGATTGACTAATGATTAAACACACCGAGTTAGGGGCATCTCATTACGCTCAGTTGAAAGTACTGGCCGGGCTACTGCGAAATGGTGTGGTTACACTGGCTGGTCATGCTCCCGGCAAAATTTATGGTCACCTGCATTGCCGGGCGGGAAAACGGATGAAAACTGCCAACCGGGTGTTTTTTCGGAATGAGGTAGAAGCAATGGCGCTGGGTTTTCGGCCCTGCGCCGTTTGCATGCGGGTAGCGTATCGGGCATGGCGGTCGACTGTTCAGTGATCCTTGTTACTGCCCTGTTTTTCCGCTAAACTTATCAAAATGGACTACTTTTACAATCTCTTCCCCCTGATACATCATCCATGAAAAACCTCTCCCGCTGGGCCAGCCGCCACACCCGTACGGCTATTCTGTTATTGATTTTCTGCGAAATCGGTAACGCGCTCAATGGCCTGCTATTGGGTATGAACCTATTGGCCAACTGGTCGGAAGGCGGTTTGCTGCTCCTGATTTCCGGGCTATTGGCCGGGGCGTTTTTTCTGCAAACCCAATCGGAGCGGGTAGCCGGTATGCGGTATTGGGTCGGGCGAAGGTGGCTGTTCGGGGCGTTCATGACCAACTTTTTACTGTTCATCCTGCTGGGCGGATTGTGGGCATCCCGTGTTCAGGCACCCAATACCAATCATACCGCCTGGGGTAGCCGACGAATAGATGTTCGGTCTGATACGCTCGTACGTCCGACGGATGCCCGGTCTTCCAACCCGGCTTATTTCGAAGAACGGGCTACCGTAAACGAACAGCCAGTCAGTAACCAGACGGGCAAGCGAGTGGGGTTTGTATTTCTGTTCCTACTGGGCATTACCCTGACCAGTTTGGCCCTTGGGCTGGCCTGCAACCTGACCTGTGCCGGAAACGGGGCGCTTGCGTTTGTCGTTGCCCTTCTGGGTACGGGTATATTTGTGGGTAGTTTCTTCCTGCTGAGTCGCGCTTTTGGTAAAGTTGTTAAGCCCTGGAAACAGATGAACCGTCTTGAACGAAGGCAAACGTATGTACGCGCCTTGTTTCTAATGGGTGGCTTTTTTGCAGTGTCCGTACTGCTGGGCCGTATTTTTAACTAAGAAATGGGTTTTAGCTTCTATGATCCAGCAGAGAGTCACTCAACGCCCTGAGCCCTCTGAGAGTAGTTTCTTCAGGATTAAGACACTTTGCTCCAGCTCATCCTCCGTACTGGAGGCAAACCCCAGCCGGGTGCCATTCAGTTGCTGACCGGGCGGGTTGTGCGCTTGCCCGCTTGCCACATACAATCCCGTAAAAGACGCCTGCCGGGCGAGTTTCTCCATATCCACGACTGGATTAAAGGCGGCCCAGACAGCCATTCCCCCATCGGGTTTTGTAAACTGTATCGCATTGGGTAACTCGCTGGTTAACAGGTTGAAGAAGTAGTCCCGCCGGGCGTGGTACGTACGCAACGCTTTCCGAAAGTGCCGTTTCAGTTCCCCCGTTTTGAACAGCTGCCCAATGGCAAATTCAAGCATCGGGTCGCCCTGCCGGTCGATGATGCGCCGAAGCCGGGCCAACTCGTCGATCAAACCCGATGGGGCTACTACATACCCAACCCGAAACGCGGGTGCCACCGACTTGGTGAGCGACCCCACATACACAACCATGCCCTGCCGGTCGGCGCTGGCCAGGGGCAGGATGGGGCGGCTCAGGTAGTGAAAATCATAATCGTAATCATCTTCCAGAATGGCAAAGCCGTGGTGTTCTGCCAACTGCAATAACCGAAGACGCCGATCAGCCCGGAGGGTTACCGTAGTGGGGTAATGATGATGGGGATTGACGAATACCATCCGAACCCTGTTTTTTTGACAAAGGACCGCCAGCGCATCAACATCCATCCCATACTGGTCGACAGGTACGGTTTTTAGCAGTGCGCCCGTTTTCTGGATATTCATGGTTGCACCCGCCCAGGTCGTCTCACCCGTTACAACGATGTCGCCCGGTCGGAGGAGGACCTGACAGGTCAGGTGCAGACCCATGATGCTGCCGCGCGTGATGAGGATATTGTCTGGCGCTGTTTGCAGACCCCGCGTTTCGTTCAGGTGCAGCGAGAGTTGTTCGCGCAGGAGCGGATGCCCTTTTGTGTCGCCGTAGCCGAAGTGAGCCTGCGGATTGCCCCACCGAAAATACGACCGGTAAGCCCGGCTTAGTTCATCCATCGGGGCCAGCCGGATATCAGGCAGGCCATCATCCAACCGTAACCCCGCCGACTGAGTCAGGACGGGTCGTTGTAGAAAAACCGTCGATTCAAAAGCGTAACCGGGTTGGCTGATTGTTGGCCTGTTCCAGTGTGGATTTTCTTCCGGCGTCAGCTGCTGCGGCCTGACTTCGGGAAAATGCGCGGCTACGTACGTACCGCTGCCCGACCGGCTTTCGAGCCAGCCCTGCGCCATCCCTTCGTCATAAGCCGCTACGATGGTTTGTCGGTTTAGTTCCAGCAGGGTGGCCAGTTGGCGGGAACCGGGCAACCGCTGACCAGGCACAAGCGTTCCCCGGCGGATAAGCTGACCAAGCTGGTCGCTTACCTGCACAAATACGGGCGTACTTAATGACCTGTCGACCTGGATAAGCGATTTGAAGGGGACCATAACCGGACTAGCTGTTTTTTGAAAATCGGACGGTTTTGCCAGTCCGGCAAAGAACGACATTTGTATGATAAATCAGCGAATTCTATGCAAACATCCCGTACAACCCCCAGTCGGTTGGCCAAACGCGCCCACTACGACGAAGCAACCATCCACCCCATTCTGGACGAAGCTCTTTTTTGTACGGTCAGCTTTGTCGTCGATGGGCAACCGATGGCGATTCCTACCGCCTTCGCTCGGAAAGAGAGTAGCCTGTACATTCATGGTTCCGTAGGGAGTCATTTTATCCGGGCTATCGAAACCGGTGCGCCGGTTTGTATTACCATTATGCTGGCCGATGGGCTGGTCCTGGCCAAATCGGCTTTTCATCACTCGGTCAACTACCGGTCGGTTGTCATCTTCGCCAACGCCGAAAAAGTAACGGACGCCGATGAGCAGATGAACGCGCTGGCCCTGATTACCGACCACCTCATTCCGGGCCGATGGGACGACCTCCGCCCCACCACGGAGAGCGAAATGCGCAAGACGACCGTACTGCGGTTTTCACTAGCCGAAGCGTCTGCCAAAGTTCGCACCGGTGGACCTAATGACGACCCTGAAGATATGGATTTGCCTACCTGGTCGGGCGTGGTTCCGCTGCAAACGGTGCGATTGACACCCGTTGCCAGAGAAGATACACCTGCTGTTCCTTTACCGGATTATTTGCACTAAATTTCCTTTATCGGTCTCCAGGCAACGATTTGCTGCTTTCTTGCTGGCCGGGTTGGGCCCGGATATGATTTACCGGAGCAAGGTGATGACCCCGCGCTGTCGTTTGGTGATGCCCCCCGTAAACTCCACAATGGCTTCGTACACGTAATTGTCGGGTGGGAGTGGCTGATTCTGATGTTTACCGTCCCATCCTACGGTCTGGTTATTGGGTTCAAGATTGACGCCTTCGTATACCTGCCCGCCCGACCGGCTAAAAACGCGAAGGAGTTGAATACGCACCAGATTACTCCCGTAAATGGTAAAGTTATCGCCGATGTTATTCCCGTCGGGGGTAAAGATGTCGGCTACCTGGAGGGTGCAGGTATCGACCCGGATAACATCCTGTAGCTCGACCGAATCCGGGCATGTACCGTTGTTGCTGGTCCAGAGTTTTATGTCGTACTGGCCCTGATTGAGCCTGATCTGCGGGTTCTGCGCCGTGGAGAAGAGCACTCCATTGGCATACCATTTCCATTGCGTAGCAGCGGTGGACGAATCCCGGAATGACACCAGTGTATCCGAACAGACGACTTTATTACTGACAAGGCTGAAACGGGGCTCTGCTTTATTCCGGATAGAAATGGTGTGCGGTACCGAAGCCGTACAACCGACGGGAAAACTAACCACCGTCATGGTAACGGTATAGGTCGTACCCCCTTTTGGGTACATATGCGTCGGCGAAAAATACGTGGAATCAATCGGCGAGCCATCCCCGAAATTCCAGCGAAAACGGTGGGTAGAACTCGACAGATTGGTGACCGAAACAGGCTGCCCCGGGCAGGCTTCCATGGGCAACCGGAAGGCCCCCGTCGGCACCGAATCGGTCTGGATCGATTGTTCATACGTTTTATAACCACCACATTCAGGATAAACCGTCTGGTTGATCCGATAAGTCGTGTTGGGTTTTGTGAATTTAGTGTATACAACAACGGACCCATCCAGTTTTTCGCCGTTTATGTCCCAACTGACGCGGGCTGGTTTGGGCGTAGTGGCGTCCGTAAAGGTGACCGGTTCACCCACGCAGATACGGGACCGGCTAATGGTAAACAGCGCAGTTGTAGAAACCGGCAATACCGTGACTGGAATCGTATCGCTGTCAGTGCCGCATTCGCCCCGAATGTCCAGCCGGACGAAATAAACGGTTTTGTCGGCAGGGGCTTTGAACTCATGATCGACCACGCTGGCCGTCGTGCTGAGGGGGGCACTCTGATCCCCAAAGTTCCAGAGAACCGCATCGCCCGTACTCGTGTAGCGGCTGGAAAAGCGCACAACGGCGGGGGGACAGCGTACGGTGGTCGAATCTACGCCAATTTCGGCTTTGGTGCGGGGGCGTACCGTAACGGAAGCCGTTTGCGAAAAGGAGCCACAGGCCGTACTGCCCCCAAACGAAATGGTGTAGGATTTTGGTTGTCGCCCCGTATTCTCAAACACCCGCTGACCCGACTGAAATGTAGTACTGGTTGTGCCGTTGCCAAAGTTCCACTGGTAACTCACGCCGTCCTGCGCCGTTCCGGCGGTGTTGAAGGTAACCGTCAGGGGGGAGCAGCCGCTCGATACGCTTGGCGTAATCTTTACGTCGCTGGGTACAGGGGCTATCGTGAGTTCCTGACTGGTGGTGGCGGTGCAACTTCCTGACCAGGCTACGAGGGTGACCTGCACGCGGCCCGACGGCAGGGTGAGCGTTGGCTGTTTATCAGTAGAAACAGGTTGACCATTAATCCGCCATTGAAAAAAGGTGGCACCCGTCGATGAATTGATGACCACCGGGGGTTTGGTGCTACACCCGGCGATTATAGAAAAACTGGCCACCGGATTCCCAATCGTCACCATCGCCGTAGCCGTAGCACTGCATTGACCGCTGACCTGGTATTCGACCTGCAGGCTGGATGATCCGGCGGGTAACCTGCCGACAAATAGGGTGTCGTTTCGAATACAGCCCGGGCAGTTAGTGAGGCTACGCCATTGCCCACCACCGGGAGACCCCGTCAGTTTCAACACCGACTGATCGCGGCATACGGCCATATCACTCACTTTTACCGCTATGCCGCCTACCTTGATGCGGACGGTGGTATCCCGCTCACATTTACCAACTCCCCGCCGGTAGTGCAGCGTATAGGAGCCGGTATCTTTGGGCATGAAAAAACTCTTGCCACTCCGTTGGACGATGTATGGACTGGCATCCCAGGTCCCATCGGCGAGGCTGGTAACGAGGGGTAGGTCGGCGGTGCTCGCGCATAGGGTGGTATCCCGGCGGGGACTCAGAATCTGAGCCGCCTGCGGGGTGCCCATCGTGAAGGTCACGCTTTGGGGATTGGCTCCGCAGAGATTGTTCAGGGTGCCTTCAACCACAACGGCGTAACTTGTTCCGGTTAGTTTTAAGAGGGTATCGCCCGATGCGGGCAACGGCCTGCCATTAATGGTATAGCGGGCCGTTTTATCGAATGGCGACGGTCGGTAGCGAAAATCCACACACTGCGAACCGGGATTATCCAGTTTAAGCACGGGCAGGTCTTCCACAATGTGGGTGCATTTGACCTGCGTACTCCAGACGTTACAGGCATTATTGACCCGTAGTTTAATGACATAGGTGCCGGGCTTCACAAACCTTACTTTCGGATTGGGTGAGTTGGGCGTTGTTTTCTCCAGATACTCCACGGCCGGCGAAATTTCCCATTCGTAGGCCGTGGCGCTGATGGAGCCATAGCCATCGAGCCGAATGACTCCCCCCGCATTATAACAGATAAGCACACTGTCGAGACCGACAGGAATAACCCGCCCACCCGAATCGGGACCGATTTTCGGTTCTGCCGGTTTGGTCACGACGATGGTACGGGTGGCTGGGGCACCCGCACCGCACACGTTCGTGCCCGACAGGGTTACGGTGTACGTGCCGGTCGTTGAATAAATTTTACTGGTATTGATGTCTTTGGTCGAGGTACCGTCGCCCAGCATCCATTCGTAGGTATTGCCGGTTGACGGGCAGGACTGATTCGAGAGGAATAGTTGCTGATTGGTACAGATAAGAGTTCGGGAGGGGGCAAAGGACAAACGGGGTTTGTTGATAAATGTCAGGTCGCGGGTGAGGTTTTCTTCTGAATTATCCTGATTACGGGTCACCAGTTTGATGCTTATATCCTTCTCGTCGAGACACGAATTGACGAAGTCCTTCATATTGTACGTGAAGGTGAGTGGATCGGGGATTTTATTGGCCGGAATGATCACCTTCGTGCTGGCATTGCTTTTGTCCCATTGCAGTTCAAACTCTTTGATGGGGACGTGACCCGCCGGAATAACGATTTTTATACAGACGGGCTGGCTTTCCCCGTCCACACAGACCCGATAGTTGCTTGAACCACAGAGAACGAAATTTACGTCCGTCTGAGCGTGGCTGTTTGTGCTTATCAGGCTGAAAAAAAGTAGTAGTAATACGAAAGATAAGCCGTAGTACTTTTCTGAACGTTGCTTGGTGGATACCATCGTTTTTAAGTTTTTTATTGGATAGAACTACGCTTTCACTGCCAGCGCCAGGGGCTGATTACTTGTACATGGGGCATCGCGGCCCTTTCTTTCCACTGGCTTTCTTTCCATCACCTTCGCAACGCCACATGGATTCAGGGAATAGACAGCGGGCCGTAACCTCGAAGGTATTTCCGGTGTAGTTCTGTAGCTTCGATATCGTTACATCGTAGCTAAATCCGACGGAGAGAGACCCCGTCTGAAGCCCTACAATACCGACCAGCGCATCCTGCGTAATTTGGTTGACCAGCGTTTTTGACAGGGGAATTCCCCGGTACATCAGGCCCAGCGTAAGGGAGGAGTACTGGAAATACGTACTGATGTCGAGTTGATAGATATGGCTCTGCATGCGGAAATTAGCGACGGGCGTGATGTTCCACCGGCCAGCCGCGAGTTTTGACCCCGCCTGCACACCGATACGCATGGGTAACCGGTAATTTTCGAAGCCAATGGCCACGTTGGGCTGGTTGAGGTGATAAACCGACACGCCAATCCAGTCCTGATCATTTTCTGTGTAGTTGAACTCGACCAATCCGCCGAATCCAACATCGAAAAAATTTCTGGAGAGGGGAGCAAGGGCTAAGGGGTCCCGGCTGGGATTGAGCGTTGGCTGACCCGTGAGTTGATCCATGAAGACTCCCTGGTTTGCCTTATACGTACGCTGGCCACCACCGGCGTAGAAGCCAATGCGGGCCGAGAACGTTTGCCGGTCGTTTCTGAATACCGCTGGTACGAAAACAACGCCCCCGCTAACCGTCTGGACACTGGCATTCTGGGCATCATGCATTACATAGATGCCGCCACCCATGAACTGGTTAGTACACTCCCGGCCTACATCGACCGAAGCACTGGTGGTATTGTAGCTGCCTAAATCGCGCCATTGATTGCGATAGGCCACATTTGCCCGCACATCACCCGCGTAGCCGGCATAAGCCGGATTGACATGCAAGGGGGCCGCATCGTTCTGGGAGAATTGGGGGTCCTGCCCCTGAGCGAAATGAACGGCCAGCCATAAACAAAGTAGATAGGGGTAGAAAGATAGCATCACAGGCATGGATAAGTTGACGCAAACAAGCACCAGAAGAGGAACAAACCCCTTTTGTCTTCTTTGCCTTAATGAGCGAAATAATGGACTATTCTGGTCGAGAAACCCTTTTGTGAAGAAACCCTGACTTATCTACTAATTCAGGGTTTGCTGGCTGGCTAAAGCAATCAAATTAAGCCGGAAAGATTGCTATATAGCTTATTTGGGCGATAAATTCAATACCGTACGCTACAATTAAGTTGGTCGGTTTTAGTGTAACACCAAACCGACCAACCAATTGACTTTCTTGGTGTGGTAAAAACGGAAAGCTTAGTGACCGGAGAACGCAATGGCAGGCAGGCTTCACCTGATCCTGTTACTGTATGCCGTTTACGGGTGGTAGGGTAACAGCTACCCGGCGAAGTTTTTTTTATTTTATGACTAAGTGGCTGGTTAGTAGGTGATAGCCCATACGCAAAAAACACGACTCGCCTGGTGAGTTGTGTTTATGTAAAGACCACTTATCCCTGCGTTTCAGTAATGTTCACCCCGTCTGGATCGGCCGTTTACCAGCGGGAAAAGCTGTAATGGAAGGTAAGATCGACGTTGTGCGATAAGGCCTTAGGCTTGGGCGTAGTGGCAAGCTGAATACGGGCAAGCTCATAGCTTAGGGCTATTTTGTAACTGCCTGGTCGAAACGATTTTTTCAGTAACTCTACCCCGATAGAGGCCCGAGGGTTGACCGATAACTGTAGCGAAGGCATATTGGCCGGTGCTACGGTCGTGCCATAGTTTTGATATGTGAAGCCAATAGGTATACGAACCATTGGACCGGCACTGGCAAATACGCCAAACCGATTGGCCGCAAATTGGTTTGGTCGTCGGCCAAAGGGAATCCAGGTTGCTTTGGGAAAAGCCGTCAGGTAGTACAGGTCAAGGGTTTCGAGCAAACGCTGCGACGGTTTATCCCCAATCAACGTGCCGTATTTTTGAGTCGAGTAAGCTACTTCGGCTTCAAATTGCCAGGGGCTTTGCCACTTGAACCGGGTTATCTGAAAACCCATGTACAGGTTATACGCATTAGGCACCCGATAGAGTAGTCCATCAACGGGTATCCCATCGACCGAGAACTGGGGCTGTCCGGCTACGGTCAATCCTGCCACGAAGCCCAGGTCCCAGAAGGTGCGTTCGGGGTGTAGTTCGAGGTAAGCAACGCCGGCTGAGTTGGCAAAGTAGCCCCGGCTGATACCCTTTTGCTGTAGTTCACGAAGCTGCAACTGTTTCCAGAAGCGACGCATGGCACTGATCCGGTCTTTGAAAGCAGGATGACTGGCACTGTATTTTGAATCCGGCTCCAGGTACTGCCGAATGTAGTCCGTATCGAACTCTGATACGAAGGCCTCGAAATTCAGTGATTTATCCAGCAGCGATAGCACCCAGAGACCAAAAAAGTCGGCCTGTATTTCTTCTGCCTGAATGTTGGTGACTTTATACCGTCGTTGAATACGGGTTGTATCTCCGGCATCGGTTCCCTTCAGGCCACCAAATACGGCTACGCCATCCGTATTTTTCAGGTGTCCCAATACATGATGACTGATTTCGTGCGCCAGAATATGCCGGTCTACACGGGTCATGAGCGCAACTTTTTTGTTGACGCCTTCCATAAACACCTTGTTATACAGGATTAACGGAACATCGGCCGCTTTTTTTTCGGTCACAACAGTTGGGCAACTGCGCGCTTCAGGTGCCCCGCAACCAGCCGCTTTCACCACAATGGAATCCGTATACTGCATAGAACTGTTCCGACGGATAAGGGTCAGTAACTCAGATACTGCTTTATTGGCCGCTTCTTCTGAGGGTAGATACCCTTTGGCCCCGGTAGTGAGTGCTCTACAGTCGCAGAATTGTTTATAAGACAGGTCGGTTTGCTGGGTGGGCGTGGGTTTAGCGGGTTGCCCGATTACCCGGTTCACAACAAATAGCACAAAAAGGGCCAGCAGGCATGGTCTCATAGAAGTCTTCTCAAAATGGTTGTGGGGTAGGGGTACACTCGTTCAATAGGGTTACCGAGTGGTCGGGCCGCTCGATGGATAAGGATCGGGAATCACTGTTATACCGTAACCGGTTGTTTTGAAGATAGAGGGTATCGCTGGTATTCTGGACAAAAATAGTCAGGGTATCCTGGCAATACCGATAGGCGGCTGTGGTTTTCAGCTTCCGGTCTTTTAGCCACTTTACGGGGAGCTTGCCAATGGGTAAATCGCCACCGGCATACCCTAAACCGGATTTCGGTCCGGTGCCGCCATCGGCCCGAAAGAGGAAGTTGGTTTCTGTTTTTACAAGTTGAGGTTCACGGTCTGGCCATAGTAACCAAGTTCCCACAAGCAGCAGGGCGATACAGGCCGCCATCGCGTAAGGATAACGCCGAACCAGATCGAAGATAGTCGTGCGCCTGCGCGCTCTGGCCCGTGCCCTTCCAGCGGCTTCCCATAGTTGCTGGTCGGAGTCTTCCCGGACTACGTCCGCTACCAACGTGTGCAGGGTGTAATCGTCGTAAAAAGAAGGGTCGGTACCCAGCAATTCCAAAAATTGCTGGCTCTCCTCATCCGTCAGGGCACCCTGCTGACGCTTTTCGATAAGCTGGCGACGTTGAGCAGGTGTCATGGGCAGTACGAGATTAGGGGTTGACGATTACAGCGTTCCATGGGCCATTTTCTTTAATTTTTCCATGCAGTCATAAAATCGGCTCTCCACCGTTTTAGGTGACTCTCTCCATTCGAAAGCCAGTGTCTGGAAAGGCACCGGTTCGCTGAAATCACTGTCATAATGACGTAGAATAATGGCGCGGCATTTCTCTCCGAGTTTTTTCAAACAGCGATGCAATATACTTTTCTGTTCATCCAGATAATCTCTGTCACCCGAAGAATGCCAGTTAGTATATGATCCGTTTTGGTCGTCGAATGAATCATTATTATCTTCTGGTTTTTCTTTCGGTTTTATTTCTTCATTTTCTATTCCAAGCAGCTTGTCAATGGCGTGGCTTTTCCTGACGAAAGCAAAAAGGTACGTGGCTAGTTTGGCATCCAGATAAAACATTTCCGGTTCAGCCTTCCATCGCTGGCATTTACGAAGAAAATCTAATTTTACCTGACTGACAATATCTTTCATTCCTTCCTCCAACTCAGCGTTGATGGTCTGTACTCGTTTGATAACTTCGCTCCTTACCCAATGATGCACGCTTATCAATGCTTCTTCGATAAAAAAAGCTTCTGTAGGCGTGTGGGAAATGTACACCCGTAAAGCGATCTGCTCGAACAGATACGCCCGAATTGGTTTGATACGCAGTTGGACCCGACCATTACGCAGCCAGAATAAAGCGGTTGTCTGGATGGGTTGTTTTTCCTGATATAGACAGGATAAAAAAGCGCGTAAGGTCCGGTAAGCAATAGCCTGCTGGTCTGACTTTGTCAGCATGCGGGTCAGCCGCCTGATGCGGGTGGGTTCCGGCCCGTTGGCTAAATGGATAATTCCCTGTAACACATCGGTCTGCCGCTGTTGGCTACTCTGGGCAGCTTCCCCAAAAGGTATTTTCCTGAGTGTATGTTTCCAGCGACAGGCATCGATCAGCTCATCTAACACGCTTTTGTAGTTGGTAATTAGGTGCGTGTCTGAAGGGAGTAGTGTAATAGTCAGGCCGTGTAACTCAAAAAGAATGCTCTGTTGTAAGATCTCATCGTTTTGTTCGGCTCTGGAAAGACGGCTGTTTATCTGCGGATTGAATACCTCATTAATCTGGAAGGTGAATTCCTCTTTCGCTGCGTCATTGATCAGGGCCTTTCCCTGCTCTACCAGCCGGGCAATAGCGCGTCTACGATTTGAAAAAAAGGGAAAGGTGTCCATGATTAGGGATAGAGAACAAAAATAACGTTAACCCAGCCACTGCGCCCATTTTATCTGCCACCAGATTTTCCAGCGGTCAACCGTTCTGATGGGGTACTCGCAGTCGATGCACTGCCTGAACTGGTTGTACATCCGCTCTGCTTTGTCGGGTTCGCCACTTTTCAGGTAGGCAAAGGCCAGATGCCACTGGGCCGCTTCGCGAAAATAGGGACGAATATCCGATGCCGTGAGTACCTGCTGAAAATTTTTTGCGGCCAGCGCATACTGCCCTTCCGACAGGTGGGACTGTCCTTCGAAAAACTGGCTGAATATCTGGTTGGGGGGCGTTGCCACCGTACTGCTATCGTCGGAGAGGTTGCGGGTTACGTTGATGTCGTTTTCTGAGTTGGGAAATACGACCGGCGAAGCCGACAGGTACAGAACCAGTAATAGCCCGGCGCTGGCCAGGCCCACCAGTGAACGACTGACCAACCGGATGCGCTGCATTTTTCGGCGACTCTGCCGTTGCAGGAATTTCACGGTACTGGTGGCCCGCTGTTCCAGAAATGCTTCTTCCATGAGTTTTTGCGTGCGTTGGAGGAGTAGTACTTCTTGTTTAAAAATGGGATCAGTCTGCATTTCGGTTTCCAGCTCGGCTCGTTCGCCGGCTGGCATCTGATTGGTCAGATAGCGTTCAATCCATTCGTGTTCTTCCTGTTTTTCCGTTGGCCTTTTCATGGTGTCATGCGTTCATTAGTCTTTTGAGTGCCTGTACGCATCGGTACTTTCTGGTTTTCGCGTTGTCTTCGTTTCCCAGCCCGAATTCGTCGGCTATCTGTTTCATAGTCTTTTTTTCGAAGTAAAAAGCTGTCAGTATTTGCTGACATAGTTCGTCCAGCCGGTTAAACGTGGTCAGAGACAGTGCCAGTTCTTCCTGCTCAATCACCTCCACCTCCGGAGTGGGGGTATCGGTTTGGTCATTGTGTTGCTGTTTGCCATACTTGTCATTCCGGTCGTTCCGGTTTATTCCTCTGCGTAATTCCTTAAGCCACATCCGGTTGGCTATCCCGTGAATGTAGGTCGTTACCATTACCCCGTCCCGAAGTTCGAATCTGTCTTCCCAGACGTTTTGCAGGAACGCCACGATTACGTCCTGAAATAAATCATCCGCATCGGCTGGTGAGCCGCTGTTGCTGGTTACCAGCCGCGTAATACTCCGCTGACACTGGTGGTAGAGGTAGGCTACAATAGCATCCAAAAGCGGGGTATTTTTCGAGCGAATACCATCAACAATTTCCTGGTCGGTAAAGGTTTTCTGCATGGATAGGGTAGGCTTCTTTGTGTATTTATACCGATTGGGGTGGGGAGGTAACATCTGAAAAAAATATTTTCCTGGTAATACCCAGGAAAACTACAGCAGGCCTGCGTAAAGCTGCGAATCACGTCGATTCCGCTAAACCGCTGTAGTTATGTGTACCCTCAAAAATCTCCTGTTCGTGTTCGCCGTGGCGACTACCATTACGCTGACCTCCTGCCAGTCGGCCTCTATCGAGCCACAAGCTCCTGAAAAAACTACTCAGGCACATCCGGCCGTGGCAGAGGATGATGCCGACCAGCCGCCTAAAGACAGAGATAACGGAGGGCACTGAATTCTTTATAAAAATGAGCCTTTTTAAGGCTCATTTTTATTTAACGGTATGCTGTTTGTGTTTTGGCATTAAACCATTTTTTGCTGGCGGGTGTACATAGTCCAAACCGGTACGCTGGTCCAGAATACTGGCTGTTGGAATGACTGCTTTACGAGTTGGTCAGATCATTGGTATGGAGTCTGAAAATCCCGCTTACCAGTCGTTTCCGCTGCCAGAATGCCAGCAGCCCCGTGCTTACTGCCAGCAGTAGCCACCCGGCCATTGACAGGCGACTGTTATCTGGCATGACTGGATTATAATTGCCCAGCAGGATGTAATTCGCCCAGTAGTAGGGGTGGTCGTATTTGGCAAAGACCGGCGATGCGAAAAAATCGAGCCGGGCCTGTTGCAGGGCTTGGTCGGTAGCCAATCCGCGAGATAGATGGTGATGAAGCCGGATGGTCAGGAAAGAGGTTGTTTCTTCATTGGCTTTCCAGAGCGTTGTGATAACCGATGGGCAGCCCGCGTAGGCAAACGCCCGGGCCAGCGACAGGATACCCTCGCCCCGGATGGTCTGGCCCGACCCGGTTTCGCAGGCCCCCAGCACCGCCAGGCCAGTGGCTCCCAGTGGGAGGTTGTATACATCGTCGGTGTACAGTTTATCTGCTTCGCCGGGGTAAAACGCGATGTGCGAATTGGCTGGGTCTGTTTCGTCGGTTTGGGCATGGGTCGCAAAATAAATAACCGGGCGATTCAGGTCTGTTTTTAAAAAACGGCCTACCGTAGCATCCGGTCCGGCCAGGACATCGCCCCCAATACGTCTGGCTTCGGCCTCGCTCGATGCCAGTGTCGGTACTGTTTCCTGGCGATTTACGGCCTGCTGAATGGCCTCGGTCCGGGCAAACGGGGCCACTACCAGCACAGGGTTGAGGCTGCTGGGCCGCTGGGAGGCAGCGAAAAAGGTCTGCGCCGAAAATGCATAGGCAATAGCGACGTGCCGGGTCAGGTAATCCCGCGCCTGTTCACCGGTTTCGAGTACTTCGAAGGGTAAAAAATTAAAACTCCAGTCGCGGCTAATAATGAGCCGTGTTTTGCCAGCCAGATGCACCCGGATAGGGGCGATGCAGGCGGCATAGAGACCAGCGGCATAGGCCGCGCCCTTATACTGGCGAATAACCGGGTCGTGGTAGAGTTCCTGACTCAGAGCCCTTAATTGCTGATCGAAGCGGGTTGAGTCGATGGGCTGGCGTATAAACTCGATTGTTTGCCGGGTGGCTACCAGTATAAAAAGGGAAGCCCCGTGCCGAACGTAGGCAACATAGGCGGCCTGATTGCCCAGTTGTTGCTGCAAAGCGCGGCTACTCATGGCAACATCCGCGTAATTCAGTCGATAATAAGCCGGGTAATCCAGCCGGAAGGTGTCGATAAGCCGGTGCCACTGGAGCTGGCAGCCAATAAGTTTCGTTGCGGCTGCGGTATCAGTAACCGGGTGTTTTTTTAGTTCGCTGATTTGTTTTTTCAGGCGTTGCTCGCGCTCGAGCAGGGGGGCAGGGATGGTTTGGGGTTTGATGGTATTCAACCGGAAGGCTTCGCGCAGGCTACCGGCCTGCGCCTGCTCGAAAAGCTGAAACAGGGTTTCACGCAGGGCGGCACCCGGCTGGTGCTGGTAGGCATCGAACGTGACGGCTACGGCTTCTGGCACCAGCGCGTGCTGGCGGGTTGAAAAAATCACCTGCGACTGATCGGTATCGATGCCATGCCGGATGCGCTGTTGCAGCCCGACACAAAAACTGTAGGTGTCAACCGATGCTTTTCTATAAACTTCCCGGTGCGTGGCATCATACTGTTTTTTCAGGACTACCGCTTTATGGGTAGCGGCCAGCAGGAGCGTAGTTTCGTCGGAAGCCGTTTCTGCGGACGGATTTTGCTGGTAATTCACCAGGGTGGTTGTATCGCGGCAAACGGCCTGAATAGCTTTCTGGTAACTCCCGGCTGCCTGTTCGTACTGGTGTCGATCTTCGTGAAGTGCCCCCTGCTCGATCAGCACCTGCGCCAGTAAGGGGCCTTTACTACCCAAATATTGCCGGTGCAGCTGGAGGGCCTGCTGCACATAGCGATCCGATACGGGCAACTGGTTCATGGCCCGGTAGCAGCTACTCATCATTCGCCAGAGATGCAATTGATTCGGTAAGTAGTCGGTTGCTTTTTTTTTCTGGCGTACTGTCGTCAGCAGCTGTTCGGCCCGCAGGAAGTAAGGTAATGCTTCATGGTAGCGTTTCAATTTACAGAGCGTCGAGCCGATACCGGATAGGTCCATATACTTTTGAATATCTGGTTTTTGATAGTGTGTATTGACGAATTTTCGATGGACCAACGCTTCGTCAAAACGGCCCATTGCCTCATAGCAACCCGCCATATTGCTTTCGATGTAGGTGATTTCCTCCGGTTTTTCCCATTTCCCGGCCAGTTGACGCGCCTGCGCCAGGTACGAAAGGCTTCTTGAATAATTGCCCAGTTTAAAAAACCAATTTCCCTGGTTGTTAAAATGGTAGAGTACATAGAGGGGGATTTCCTGTTCAATCCGGGGGTTCCGGGTTAGGAGTAAATCCGCTTTGCGAAAATAAAACAGGGCCGAATCGTTGCGGTACAACGCCTTATAAAATGTGCCCAGGGCTGAAAAAAGCTTAAAGCGCACCGAGTCGGGAGCCGTGTGCAGGGGGCTAATGTGGCGCAACCCCATCAGGCAGCGGTCGGTAGCCTGGCGGGTATTCTTCTTTTTGTAGTCCATGCTGCTCAGATCGACGCAGAGGTTGGCGGCCCGCACGGGGTCGATATGGCGCACCAGTGCATAGGCCTTCTGAT
This sequence comes from Spirosoma spitsbergense DSM 19989, assembly GCF_000374085.1. Taxonomy (GTDB): domain Bacteria; phylum Bacteroidota; class Bacteroidia; order Cytophagales; family Spirosomataceae; genus Spirosoma; species Spirosoma spitsbergense. Next base: position 59,197 of record NZ_KB893387.1, read on the forward strand.
AATAGACGATGGCGAGGCTGTCATTGAGTCGTTCACTGCCCAATTCGGCAGTGGCATAGTTTTCGGCCTGCTGGCGGTATTTATCCGATAGTGACGCCTGCGCCCACGCCAGTCGGGGTAACCCTAGAAGCAACAGCAACAACCAGCAGGCAGATCGGCTATTCACGGGAAGTAAGGTTGAGAATGGTGAACTAATCGATACTACTTATAATCAACCACAACGTTATACCCCCCCACATCATCGGTTAAATCGCTGTCGTTGATGTTGAGCAGCAGGTCTACATAGGGCAAACCGGCCGTCGGAAAACTGCATTCCGAACCACAGTAACGCCACTGGGCTTCGCTGTTGAGCTTATACATCAGGGCTGCGTGATTCATGTTCGGTACAATGTTGTATCCGGATAAAGAAAAGCCCAGAACACCACTCGGTCTCCCTTCCGGTCCACTGGTCCCTACAAACTCTCCTACCGTCATCTGGCCGGAGGCTTTGATGGACACCGTTCCCTGTTTGTCGAATTTGATGGTTTTGGTCACCGGACCACCCACCGTCAGGCTCAACGGCAAATAGCAGACCGTCAGGTCTCTACAGGTTGTCGTGAACAGTTTGTTGACCCCCACCGAATCCGCCCTGGTGGCTTTAAGGGGCTGATCGGCAAACAGCGTCGACATGAGCGAACTGGTCTCGGCAGAAGTGGGCATCCCCAAAAGCAGCCCGGCATGATAGGCAATCGCTCTGGTCAGCGTTTTTTTATCCCAGTCGAAGGTATTACTTAGCAGGATAGTGTAGGTGCCGTTGGCTTCTTTCCGAAGCCCGCCCGCCACGGTGGTCGAACCGCGCACCAGGCCAACGGTGGCCGCAGTGGTCTGGTTTGGTATGACGGCCGGGTCGACAAACGTAACGAACAGCGTAGCACGTTGGGGTAACTCCAGAAAACCGAGGTTGGGATTGACTTTCTGCCACAGATCGAACCCCGCCCGGATAGCCTCCCGCTGCCCATTATCGTCCATTTTGCCGTATTTATTGGTCGTAGTGTAACGAACGGCACAGTCGGTCGTTAGTCGCTGCGCCCCGGTAGGTTGATCGGCACTGACGTAGAATAACTTCGAAGCTGCGGGAGGAATATCCTGGCAACTAAAGAATAGGAGAAGGGAAAAAAAGACCAGCGAAATGCATACTAGTGTAGTGCGTTTTTTCATGCGATAGTCCGCAATTAAGTTATGGATAGAGAATTGAGTCGGTTCTTACTGAATACCCAGGGTATTCAGAGACATTCGGGGTAACGCCTGAACGAATCAATCATCAAATTTAATTGATTTTGTCAGTCTGGCAAATGGCACAATAAATTGATTGATAGGCTACTGGTCAATAGCAACTGGCTTCGTGTACGGATAAGCGGAAAGCGAATAGACGTTGCCCGCGTCGGGTCGAAAATCAGGTGTTCTTTTCAAGCTGGCCAGGCTATATTCGAGTTTAGGAAACGGGGATGGCTAGTGGCCGGTTCGGCCTTTCCATAGTCGTGGCAACTAATAAAGAAGAGGGGAAACGCAGAGGAAATCATGGCAAAACAGCATCACTACGCACTGACCATCGAGTGGACCGGTAATACCGGCGAAGGGACAACCTCCTATCGGTCTTATGAACGAAGTCACCGTATTGCGGTCGGAAATAAGCCCGATATTCTGGCTTCGTCAGACCCCGCCTTTCGGGGCGACCGGACGCGCCACAACCCGGAAGAACTGCTGGTTGTTGCGTTGTCAGGTTGCCACATGCTGTCGTACCTGCACCTGTGCGCTGTGGCGGGCATTGTGGTTGTAGCGTACGCGGATAGCGCTGTCGGTACGATGGCTGAAACGCCGGATAGGGGTGGGTATTTTACGGAAGTTACGCTGAACCCGACCGTGGTCGTAACGGAGCCGTGGATGGTGGATAAAGCCAATGCATTACATCATCAGGCCAACAAAGTATGCTTCATTGCCAACTCCTGTAATTTCCCGGTTCGTCATAAACCCGCCTGCCGGGTTCGGGATAAGGGCGATTAGTGGTTCGGTGGTTTCAGATCGTTGGGTTGGCAGGTAAGTGAGTTTCCCTGTTGCAATTCTCGGGACGTATCGAGAGTCAGACAGGCAGTTTTGCAATAATACTGGAGAGCAGGATTCATGACCGCTCAGAAAACAGGTTCATCACATCGGAACGATACCTAACCGTAGTGCTTTTAGGGCCAGACTTACCCGGCTCGTAACAGCCAGTTTTTGAAAAACATTTTCCTGATAACTGTTTACCGTGTTGGTACTTATGGTCATTTTTTCGGCTATTTCGGCGTAAGTCAATTCTTCACAGGCCAGTTTAATAAACGTCAGTTCGTGTTCAGTCAAACCCAAGGCCTGCACCGGATCAACAAGCGGATTGGGATTCAGGCTCTTTACCAATGAATCTGTTACCGAATCGGAATAATAAAACCCTTTTTTGATGATATCATCCATGGCCTGTTTAAGCTCAAACGGTTTGGCTCCTTTTATCAAATAACCTCTGGCACCATTGCGAAACATTTTTAAAATAACCTCCTCTCCATCGTTTATGGATAAGGCTAAAATCTTTACGTCGGGGTAATTGTTTTTAAGCCATAGCGCGGTTTCAAACCCATTCATTTTGGGCATATTGACATCCAGCAGTACAATATCAGGAATTCGGTTCTGATTGAAATAATGAATCAATTCTTCGCCATTTTCGGCCTTGTACAAAACTTCGTAATTATCCATACGCTGAACAAGGTCGGCGATAGCCTGGGCCATAAGCCGGTGATCATCAACAATGGCAACTGTATAATTCATGTAGGTTGAGTAAGTAAATTAATTGATACGGTTGTTCCCTGACCGGGCAACGATTTCAGTGTATATTGCCCTCCAATGAGGGCTGCCCGACGCTGCATATTTCGTAAGCCGGCCCCCGACTGGCTGAGGATTTTCTCCTGGGTAGACGGATAGTCAAATCCTTTCCCATCATCCTGCAAAGTCAGCGTAACCGATTCCGGTAGGTAGATGATATTTACAGTCAGTTTTTTCGCTTCGGCGTGCTTGATAGCATTATTCAACACTTCCTGTACGATACGAAACAGGACAATTTCGCGCTGGAATCCCAGCGAATACGCTTCCCCACTGGTCCGAAACTCCGTCCCGAAAATACCGGTGTTTCGGACCCGTTGCAATTCCTGCGCAATACTTTCGCTTAGTCCAAAATCCTGCACGAAATCACCATCCAGGCTCTTTGTCAACGACCTTAAATCGTTGATAGACTGTGCAATGAGTTCATTAGCCTGCTGAATGTACTTTCTGTTATCATCGCCTTCTTTTGCCTCCTCCACCACATTCAGATTGATGCGGGCTACGGCCAATAGCTGGCCAACATTGTCATGTAATTCCTGACCGATGTGCTGTAGGGTGGTATTTTGCACTTCGAGCTGAGCGGTTAATATTTCCCGTTCGTATTGGGCTTTGAGCGTTATTTTGTCTTGAATATTTACTTTCTGGCGATGGCGAAAATATAACAACATGTATACTAAAAAAATACTTGACAACAATAAGGCTGTTGTTCCAAAAATAATAATCAATAAGACGTGATATTCTTCCGATAGCATAGCAATCCGATAAGGATCATTACATACAAATATATATTCAGCATAGAGTTTAATACGTATAGACTGTATGCCAGATTCCTATTAGTCTTCTGTATTTCATAACCAAGTCCTTTGATAAATATTGAACCGGCCGAAAAAATGAAAAACCCCACACTTATCCAAAAAAAAGGATTATGCTTAATTTCTAGAATAGCTTCGCTTTTGTATACTGAGTAAAAGTATAATAAAGATAAATATATAAATAGCAGGCACCTTATGATGAACATATAGTTAAATACAAGATAATCTCGAAGAAAAACTAAACTAATACAAGTAAGTAAGCCGTAAACAAATATTGTTATTTTAACGATATTTGCTTCGAAGTTGCTGTAATAATGGCAAAATGTAGTAGCTATTAGTAAGTATTCAAAAAAACCAAATATTTCGTATATAATTAGATGGAAATTGCCGCGAATATTGGATTTGTACAGGGCTAACTGAACAATAAATTCAATAAGTACAAGTCCCCATATATATAGCCCAACAAATCTGAGAGAATACGGTTGCAGATGGCGGCTAAAAAAGGCTACAGCACCGGCAATGAGTATAACGCTAAAATAAGCGTATTTTAGAATAGTGAATATACTTTCATACATATCAGGCTAACAGTAAATGGAAATTTCTCTCCGGGAAATTCCCAATCAAGATATCAACGAGCATCCACAATTTTTGATAAGGTGGTAAACTTGCCTGGTCGGGGAGGCTCAATACAGCAGTCGGATTCAAATGCATCCCCTTGAATCGTAGGCCTAACAATTTCATTTCCCTCTGAGTCAACACATACAAGAACAATCGTCAACGCATTTGATTCGGTCAACGCAGGATAGACACGAATGGCAACGGTCCCGGCCTTAGAAAGTAAATTCACAATATTTTCAGTAGGAAAATCAAATGCCAGTGCTGCATCATCAGGCAAGTCAGGGAAGTAGGCCCTGAAAGCATCTTTGAAGCGACGTAACGCTTCAATCAAATCGGCAGGATTTTCACATACTTTGGGCGTTGTAGACATTGTTTTGACAGGTTAGAGTAAGATTAATCACGATTGATCTGGTAAAAGCAAAGGTATATAATCGGTATTGTGTCACAACGGGAAATTTCCCGTTGTGACACCGAGTTTCATCCTTTCACCCATTGCTTTCACCCGAAATAAAGATGTACTATAGTCCAACAATGCTAAACTCCATTCATCATACAATAAGAAGCCCGTGTACTTCCAAGCCAAAAGGGAAATATACGGGCAGGACTTTCATTATGAACCTGACCTGATCTACTCAAAGGTCTCTACTCTCACTCTTTCTTTTCGTGATCCATCAGGATTCATTGCCAACCCCTGTAATTTTCCGGTTCGCTATAACCCCGCCTGTCGGGTTCGGGAAAACGGGTGACGTGAATTCCTCGCTTGAAAAAGCAGCAAGCCGGGTCTCTGGCCCGGCTTGCTGCTTTCGTTACTTATCCGCTAATACTTCCTGATTCTTGAATTTGTACCAGTACTCGATCAGGTCGGCGATCAGGCCCGTCCAGCCCGTTTGGTGACTGGCCCCCAGCCCCATGCCTGTGTCGCCATTGAAATATTCGTAGAACAGGTAAAGGTCCTGGAAATGCGGGTCGTCCTGCATCTTTTTATCGTCTCCGTAGGCCGCTACTTTGCCGGTGGCATCCCGCCGGAAAATATTGAATAGCCGCTCTATTACCAGCATAACGGCATCTTTTATGCTCATCACGTGCCCTGAGTTAGTTGGGTATTCGATCTCGAAATCGTCGCCGTAGTACTGATAGAATTTCAGCAGGGAGTCCATCAGCAAAAAGTTAACCGGGAACCAGATAGGGCCGCGCCAGTTGGAGTTGCCGCCAAACATGCTCATCTCTGACTCGGCGGGCACGTAGCGTACCTGATAGATCTCGCTGTTGAGTTCGAACTGATACGGTGTTTTTTCGTGAAATTTCGATAAGGCCCGGATGCCGTAATCGGACAAAAACTCGGTTTCATCAAACATCCGTTTCAAAATCATTTTCATCCGGTGACCGCGCAGCAGGCTCAGCAGGTGCGTTTCTCCCTTGCCCGGCTCGTGCCAGCGCGATACCAGCGAAGCCAGATCGGGGCGGTTCGTCAGTACCCATTCCACCCGGCGTTTGAAGTCGGGTAGTTTGGACAATAGCTCCTCGTCCAGAATTTCAACGGCAAAGAGTGGGATCAATCCCACCATCGACCGGATTTTGAGCAATCGGGCGTTGTTATCGGGCATGTGCAGCACATCGTAGTAGAACTGGTCTACTTCGTCCCACAGGCTGATATTCTGCCGCCCCAGGTTGTTCATGGCCGAGGCAATGTGCAGGAAGTGCTCGAAGAACTTGCTGGCCATGTCCTGATAACTGGGACGCGTGAGCGAAATCTCACAGGCAATACGCAGCATATTCAGGGTGTACATGGCCATCCAGCCCGTACCGTCGGCCTGCTCGATGCGCCCACCCATCGGTAATGGCTGACTCCGGTCGAATACTCCGATGTTATCCAGGCCCAGAAACCCGCCACCAAAAATATTATTTCCCGAAACGTCTTTCTGATTGACCCACCACGTAAAGTTCAGTAGTAGCTTATGGAAAATCCGTTCCAGAAAATTAACGTCACCAACCCCATTCAGGTCGCGGTCAATTTCATACACCTGCCAGGTAGCCCAGGCGTGAACGGGTGGGTTTACATCGCCAAAATTCCATTCGTACGCCGGAATCTGCCCGTTCGGGTGCATGTAGTACTCCCGCAGAATAACCGCCAGTTGTCGCTTGGCAAAGTGAGGGTCCAGCCGGGCCAGCGTGAGGGTGTGGAAAGCCAGATCCCAGGCTGCAAACCAGGGGTACTCCCACTTGTCGGGCATGGAGATAATGTTGGCGGTGTACATGTGACGCCAGCCTTCATTACGAGCGTATACGCGCCCCTGAAACGGAACCGGCATCTTGGGGTCACCCTTCAGCCACTCGTTTACATTGTAATAATAAAACTGTTTGTTCCAGAGCATACCGGCATACGCCTGCCGCTGTATGGCCAGTAATTCCGGGTCAATAACGTTTTTCTGTAACTCAGCATAAAAGGCATCCGCTTCCGCTAATCGTTCGTTATGGATAGACGCAAAGTTGGCGAAAGGCTGCGTCAGTTGCGTTTGATCGCTGAAGCGGAGCCGGATGCTTACACTATCTCCTGCGGGTACTGTGCGCTTATAGAGCGCGGAGGCCTTTGTACCAATCTGATTGGGGTTGATAAATGATTTCTTTCCCCCTGAGGTAATAAAATTATTGATACCATCTTTCGTGTACTTCGACACGTTCGGACGGCCGTACAGGTGTTCTGTGTTGGTGTCGTTGTCGCAGAACAGCAGGGCATCCGCATTTTCGCAGTAGAGTTTATACTTACCCAACTGCTTATGATTGACCTCAATCTGGTTGTTGGCAATGCCGTGCAGCATGGGCCTAATGTTGTACTGCTCGTAGCCCCACGCCCACGTATTACGGAACCAGATGGTGGGCAACAGCGTAAGCGGAGCATCTTCGTCGGACCGATTATGAGCCGTAACGGTTACCAGCCAGTCATTTTGATCGGCTTTGGCGTATTCTATAAAAATGTCGAAGTACTCATCCTGATCGAAAATGCCGGTGTCGGTCAGTTCAAACTCCGGCTCGTGCCGGTTTCGGCGCATGGATTCGATTACCAGTCGATTGTACGGAAACTCCTGCTGTGGGTACTTGTACAGCATTTTCATGTACGAGTGCGTAGGGGTACTGTCCAGGTAATAGTACAGTTCCTTTACATCTTCGCCATGGTTTCCTTCCGGCCCCGACAGGCCAAACAGCCGCTCCTTGATGATGTTGTCTTTATGATTCCAGAAACCCAGGGCAAAACAGATATTTCCTTTGTTGTCGGAAATGCCCCCAATCCCTTCTTCGCCCCAGCGGTAGGCGCGGGAGCGGGCCATCTCGTGCGACACAAAATTCCAGGCATCGCCGTAGGGGCTATAGTCTTCCCGTACAGTACCCCAGGCCCGCTCGGAAAGGTAAGGGCCCCATTTTTTCCAGCCTTTATTGTCAGCTCGTTCGTAGATTCGTTCGCGTTCGGCAGTAGGCATAATATTCATAAATATCAACCTGGTTGGTTGATGCATGTAAGTTACCTGGCAGGCATATACACCAAAGATAGTAGGCTTACGGTGTATTGTTTAGAAAAAGACTGTTCGTGCTTAGATGTTTGTTCAATGCAATTGTTTTGCCAATAGCAATAAAATGACAACAAATAATTCGTTTACCCGTACTTTGTAGCATGAATTCGCAACCCAATAACCCGCTTCACGGTAAAACGCTGGAAGCTATCCTAACCGAACTGGTTGCCCATTATGGCTGGGATCAACTAGGGCAGGAAATTCGGATCAACTGCTTCCTCAACAACCCCAGCATCAAATCAAGCCTGACGTTTCTACGCAAAACCGAATGGGCCAGAAAGCAGGTGGAGGAACTGTACGTAAATAGGCTAGGGGCGTAGGGCCTGGCCCCACTCTTACTTTACCGCTGACAATACCCGTTTGATCAGTTCGTTAGGACTTCCATTATGCCACCGCCATACAATGACGATGTCATGTTCAGGGTCAATCCAGATGGTATTTGAACCCGCACCCAGGGCTGCATAACTCGTTGCGGGCGCATCGGGCCAGGCTTTTTTGCCGGTAGTACTGGTGCCCGTATTCAGCCACCATAAATACCCGTAATCAGGGCCAACCGGACTGGGCGTTGTTGCTTTCCTCACCCAGTCGGCCGAGACAATCTGTTTGTTTTTCCATTGTCCCTGTCGTAAAAACAGGTAGCCAAACCGGGCTTCGTCGAGGGCGTTAATCCATAGGCCACCACCCCAGCGGGTTCCGCCACTCACCGATGGCATCTGTTTCCCGTCCACATCGGCCACGGCATTCGGATAGGTAATATACCGCCATGTATCTGATGCGCCGATGGGGTTCATTAGTTCATCGCGCACCACATTGGGGATTGGTTTTTTCCACAGCCGAAGCAGTGAAAGGGCAAATCGGTTGATGCGAACGTCGTTGTATTCGTAATACGAACCGGGCTTCTGGAGCGTTCGGGGTTTACGTTCTCCTTTCCCGAACGCTTCTTTGCCAACGAAGTCGCTGTTTTTACCCCATAACTCGCCCTCCCATTCGCTGGCTTGCTGGGCGTGGTTCTCCCAGGTAATGGCCCGGTTCTGCTCCGAATCGTACCCGCCGTCGTGTATCAGTTTCGCTACCGGGTCGTGAATATCAGGAATCATACCCCGTTCGATAGTGATACCCAGTACGGTAGACAATACGCTCTTTGCCACGCTATACGTAGGGTCAGGTTGTTGCGTGTCGCCCCACTCGGCCACAATGTAGCCATGCCGGAGAATAACGCCGTTGGTAGTGGCCCGGCTGGCGGGCATTGGTCCCAGCATTTTACCGAAAATTTCTTCCTGCGTCGAAAAGTCACGGGGCATCTGGGTCGTTTCCTGCGTTTTGGCAAAGGCTACGGCCTCGTTCAGCAACCCCGCATCCATCCCAGCCTTTTCGGGGGCCAGGTGCGTCCAGTTCCCTTTGGCAGGGAAATAGGGTGTGGACGATGATATAGTGGCCGGTCGGTGACAGGCTACGAGAACGGTTAGAAACAGGGCGTACGGGCAATGGCGCAAAAAGGAACGAGTCATGTGTTTGGGTGAAAAAGCTGTTAGCGTTCCAGTTTAAAGCCAGGATCTACCTTAATCCGGTCGGGCCGATTGGCAATATCCCAGCCGGTGAGGTACATCCAGCGGGCAATACGCGTTACTTTGGCGGTGTTGATGCGGTCGGGTTCGTCTTTAGGCGTGTGGTAATCAGCGTGGAGCAGAGTTGTAAACGCAATGGCTGGCACCCCAGCGCGGGCGTAGGGCAGGTGATCGGAGCGGAAATACCAGCCTTCGGGGTGATCCGGTTTGTCCCAGAGGGTGTCGAGTTTAAAATGCGCTTCCGACTGATTATAGGCTAGCGCCGTATTGACCAGATCCGTCGAGTTGCGGTGGGGCGGCTGCTGACCCAGAATAGCCGCGCTGTCGGGGTCATTCCGGCCAATCATTTCCGCATTCAACACCGCTACGATGGATTCTTTTGGCACCGTTGGGTGCTCCACGTAATACCGTGAACCCAGCAAACCCCGCTCTTCGGCCCCGTGAAAAATAAACAATGCCGTGCGCTTACCGGGTTTCTGAGCAAAAGCCCGACCAATAGCCATCGTCGCTGTGCAGCCACTGGCGTTGTCGTCGGCTCCGTTCCAGATGGAATCGCCCGCAACCGCCCGCCGGACACCATCGTGGTCCTGGTGGGTGCTGTACAGCACGTATTCATTTTTGAGCGTCGGATCGGTGCCGGGTGCTTTGGCGATGATATTGACGGACGGGTAGCTAAAACTTTCCACGTTGACCACATTGGTAAATTGCTGGCCGGGTTGTTTGATCCAGTCAATTGCGCTGGCGGGAAGCCAGATGGTAGGGGCCTGTGAAAAAACGCGGGTGTTGGCCCCGCCGGGTAAGTCATAGCGACCCCGCTCCAGCCCGGTTGTCCACCGCTCAAAATACGACTGCGCTTCTTTGTCCGATACCCATACTACAGCCAGTGCTCCGGCCTTGATCAGGTCTGCCGCCCGGCGGTTCATAGTGCCGAACAGATACCGGCGATAGCTTATTTCCGGTGGCCCTGTTCCCGAAAACTCCAGGGCTACGGCCTTGCCTTTGATGTCTACTTTGGCCAGTTCTTCGGGTGTTCCTTTACCCGCAAATACCAGCGGGGCATCCACAGAAGCAATGGCGGGGGCCAGAATAAAGGCATCCTGTCCGTGTGCGAGCTGATGCGTGCCAATGGCTAACCGGCTGGTTTCGGTGATGCGGGTGCGCTGAATATGAAAAAACTGGAAAAACGTACCATCATCGCCACCGGGTTGCAGACCCATGGCCCGAAGTTGGTCGGCAATCCAGACGGACGCTTTCAGTTCGTCGAGAGAACCACCTTCCCGGCCCCGGAAGTGATCGCCCGCCAGGGCAAAAAGGTCGCGTTTAATGTCGCTTTCCTGAATCGCCGAGAGGGCATTGGCTGTTTTGGCGGTGCCGGATTTTGATTGGGCAAGACCCGTTAGCGTACCCAGCAGAAGGGACAACGTGATGACTGTTGACAGTCGATGGTAGAATTTCTGAAAATTCAGGTAATACATGTTGTGTTGGTTGAGAAGTGATTGACACACAACAAAGCTACGGACAGACGTACTATTTTACGTCTCTTTTACTGAAAAACCTTACCTTCGACAACCAAACAACCTGCTATGAAATGGACCTTTTTGGGCTTAATGCTACTGTGGAGTGGCATTACGAGCCAATTTATTTCGGCACAATCCCGAAAAACTACCATCGACTCCGTGTCCCGGTTCGATGCTTATGTGGCGCAGGCCGTCCGCGACTGGCACGTACCGGGCCTGACGGTCACGGTGGTGAAAAACGGGAACGTACTGTTCAAAAAAGGCTATGGCTACCGGGTACTGAACAAACCGGAACCCGTTGATACACAGATGCTCTTTGCGATGGCATCGACTACCAAAGCCATGACGGCTGCCTGTCTGGGAATACTGGTCGATGAGGGCAAACTCCGCTGGGATGACCCCGTTACGAATTACCTGCCCAATTTTCAGTTGTACGACCCCGCCGTTACGCGGGAGGTACGGGTGCGCGACCTGCTTCTTCATAATACGGGTGTAGGTAATGCTGATTTCTTGTGGGCAGCCAACCAGCTTTCGCCCGATGAAATTATCCATCGACTGCGGCTCGTAAAACCATCCTACTCCTTTCGGTCGGGGTTTATGTACCAGAATATCATGTACCTGGCCGCTGGTAAAGTAATTGAAAAAGCGAGCGGTGTCCCCTGGGATACGTTTATTCGTACCCGCATTTTTGAGCCGCTCGACATGCGCCGGACAAAGGCACTGTTTCGGGACGTGACAGATGCCAACCGGGCTAAACCGCATGTGACCATAAAAGACACGGTTCGGCTGGTCGATAGTCGGGTTGAAGAAGGGCTGGTCGATTCGGTGGGACCCGCCGGTTCGGTCTGGTCCTGTGCTGATGATTTAGCCAACTGGATGCAGTGTATGCTCGATAGTGGCCGGTATAGTGGCAAACGTCTGTTGAAGCCCGCTACCTGGGCGGAGTTATTTAAACCCCAGACCCTGGTGACGGACCGCGAATTTTACCCGACTCAGGCCCTGATCAAACCCGTCTGGAAAACCTACGGGCTGGGCTGGTTTCAGCACGATTACCGGGGTCACGGCGTTAATTTTCACACCGGTAGCCTGACCGGCATGATTGCCATTCATGGTCAGCTGCCCGATGCCAGACTGGCCGTTTATGTGCAGGGTAACCTGGACCATGCCGAGCTTCGGCACGCGCTTATGTACCGGGCTTTCGACGAATTTGCTCTCGGCATCGACCACGACTGGAGTGCCGAGTTTCAGGCGTTGTACGGTGGACTAAAGCAACAGGCTAAAGCCGTTGAACGTAAAGCCGACAGCACCCACGTATTAAACACCAGCCCATCGTTGCCCCTAACGGCCTATGTGGGCAGCTATACCGACCCGCTGTATGGCAAAGTAGATGTGATCATGCAGAACGGTACCCTTTATGCGTCCCTGAATGACCTGTTGACCGGTCCCCTCGGCCATTGGCATTTCAATACGTTTCGCCTTGCTTACGACCAATTCTGGAATAGTACCGATACGGTCAATTTTACGCTGAATTCAGCGGGGCAAGTACAAACCCTGATCTGGAATGGTGCCGGATTTGCCCGCGAGCCACAGGTTTCAGGCAAAGGCGTAGCAGAGCGGTAGATAACTGCCCCGAAAATTCATTGAAAGTACAATTTATCATCAACCCAATCAATTCATCATGTCCGTGAAATTTTTACCCGTTTTTATTATTGCTTCGATTATTTCCTTCCAGTCTCAGGCTCAATCGGCACTGGACAAAGTTCGCCAGTATCGACACATGAACGAAACCGTCCTGATGGACGAATACCGCCAGTTTCTGTCCATTCCCAATGTTTCTGCCGATTCGGCTAATATCCGGAAGAATGCCGCCTTCATTCTCCAGATGATGAAACAGCGCGGTATCCCCGCCAGGTTGCTCGATGGCCCCACACCGGGTACAACCCCGGCCGTATTTGGGGAGATCAAGGTGCCGGGAGCCAGGAAGACCATCGTCTTTTACGCCCACTACGACGGGCAGCCCGTCAACCCGAAACAGTGGGCCGAGGGGCTGCAACCCTTCAACCCCGTTTTTATTACGGCTCCCGTAGAGCAGGGCGGTAAAATTATAACGACCTACAAATCGGGTGATACCATCGACCCGAACTGGCGGCTTTCGGGCCGGGGAAGTGCCGATGACAAAGCGGGCGTTATGACTATTCTGAATGCCTACGATGCCCTGGTAAAGACGAAAACGGCGCCTGCTGTCAATCTGAAGTTTTTCTTTGAAGGCGAAGAAGAAGTCGGTTCGGCGCACCTGGGAGAAATTTTTGCTAAACACAAAGACAAACTGGCCAGCGACATCTGGGTCATTGCCGATGGCCCGCGCCACGTATCGGGGAAGCGAATGGTGCAGTTTGGCGTTCGGGGCGATGTGAATATGAGCCTGACGGTGTACGGAGCCAAACGACCGCTCCACAGCGGAAACTACGGCAACTGGGCGCCCAATCCGGCCATGCGGCTGGTGACGCTACTGGCGAGCATGAAAGATGATAAAGATCAGGTTCTGATAAAAGGGTTTTACGATGATGTGGTGCCGCTAACCGCCAGTGAAAAAGAGGCACTGGCCAAAATTCCCAACGTCGAAGCCTCCCTGAAACAGGAATTAGGCATTGCTGAACCCGACGGCAATGGTACCCCCTTTGTAGAACTGCTGATGCGGCCTACGCTCAATATCAACGGGATTCAGAGTGCCAACGTCGGGGCTATGGCGGGTAATATCATTCCAACTAAAGCCGAAGCGGTGCTCGATTTGCGGCTCGTGCGGGGTAACGATGCAGACCGCCAGATGGGCCGGGTAGAAGATCATATTCAGGCTCAGGGATATCATATCATTGACCACGAGCCAACGGATACCGAGCGGCAACAGTACCCAAAACTGATCAAAATCAGTCACGGGCATGGGTATAATGCCCAGCGGACACCCCTGGATTCGCCCATTGCCCAGGAGGTTATTGCCGCCGTGCAAACCACCAGCCCCGACCCCATCGTACTATCGCCATCGGCGGGGGGGAGTTTGCCGCTGTACCTGTTCGATACCGTTTTGAACGTTCCTGTAGTGTCGGTGCCGGTAGTGAATTACGATAACAACCAGCATGCCGAAAACGAGAACATGAAGGTGCAGTTTCTGTGGGAAGGTATTGAGATAATGGCTGCTATCATGCAACTGAAATAAGCATAGATAGTAGTAACGCAGTGTCGAACTCCATCATTAATCGTACCGGTCATCAGTACGATACGATTAATGATGGAGTTTAAGATAAAACTCACCCGTGCCATAAAAAATGTTTGAACGGGTGAAACATTTTTACTGAATTAAATGTATATACATCAAATGTTAAAACATGAAATTAATTAACACCTATCATTATGGAAACTGCAACAGCCACTACCTGGGTAATTGACCCCTCACACTCGGAAGTTCAATTTAAAGTAAAACACCTGGTTATCTCGACCGTAACGGGTTCATTTGGCCAGTACGAAGGTCAGGTTGAATCACACGGTGATGACTTTACTGATGCTAAAGTTTCTTTTTCGGCGGATATCGACAGCATTAGCACGGGAGCAGAACAGCGGGACGGTCACCTCAAATCGGCTGAATTTTTCGATGCGGAGCAGTTCCCAAAGCTCACTTTTGTATCGACCAGCATGACCAAAACGGGTGATGACACGTATAACGTGGCCGGGGATTTGACGATGCACGGCGTTACCAAACCAGTAACGCTCAAAGCAGAGCATGGTGGACAAATGCAGGATTTCTATGGTCAGACCAAAGCAGGTTTCGAACTGACCGGTACTATAAAGCGGAAAGAATTTGGCCTGACCTGGGATGGTATTACTGAAGCCGGTGCAATCGTTGTCAGTGACGACGTTAAGCTGGTCATGAATATCCAGTTGACGAAACAGGCGTAACCTATACAGGGCTGGTAGCGCCGGGTTTCAACCCGACGGTATCAGGGTACTGAAAAAGGCCTCTATGGGATCGTAATCCGGTAGAGGCCTTTTTTCTAGTCACGCGTTATCGTACCAGCATCAGGTTACCCCGAATCATGGGTTTGGCGGGTACGGTATGGATGGTATAAACGTACATGCCCTGTGGCAGGGAGTTGCCGTTCAGGGTACCGTCGAAGGGGTGAGGGTACCCTTTGTCTGACGAGTAAATTATTCCCCCCCATCGGTTAAAAACCGTTACGATAGCATCCGGAAAGGCTTCGATACCCGGAAGCTCCCAACTATCGTTCATCCCGTCGCCATTGGGCGAAAACGCGTCGGGTATGTACAGTCGTGCCAGCACCGTAATGTGAACGGTATGGTTGGCATCGCAGCCCGTACTATTTTTTACATCGACGGTATACGTAATATCATTGGTAATATCCTGCACAGTGGGATTTGCCAGCGTCGGATTATCCAGGTACGTAGACGCTGTCCACCCAAACTGGGTTGGGTTTCCGGTATAGACAGGATTCAGGGTGAAGGTATTGCCTTTGTAGGTGGTAATCGTATCGGCCAGTTGAATGGTCGGTATCGGAGCTACTACGGCTGTTCGGCTAGCAGTTACGTCTGTACATTCAGGGGCCGCCTTAACGCTATACGTTATAAGGTGATTACCGATACCCGCCTGCTTCGCACTAAAGACCGTTCCTGTTATCCCCGCTCCTGTAAATATGCCCCCTGCCGGACTCCCAACGAGCGTGTATGTCGGAACATCCGTGCCACAAACACCTGGAATAGAATCGAACAGGATGACTACGGGAGGAAGCTGCGTGAGCAAAAGGGGCGTTGATGTTCCTTCGCAACCAAAAAGATCCGTGGCTACCACCGCATAGGACCCCGCACTGCTGGCGGCATATTGGGAAAGGTCAGTGCCCACCGCCACGCCCTCTTTTTTCCAGGCGTAGCTGACCCCACCCGTAGCGGTCAGCATCAGTGAACTCTGAGGGCAAATCCTATTCAGCGTCGTGGCTGTCTGGATCATGGGTACCACGGCAGCCGAACGCTCCAGGCTGACGGTGTCGGTATTGGCTTTGCAACCCAGGGTGGTATGCGTCAGAACGGCAAAGTAGCGCCCCGGCTGACTGGTTTGAAGCGTGTCGCCCGTATGCGAACCCGGCACTAGCTGATTATTACGGTACCATTGGTATTGTACGTTGGGGTCCTGGGTGGCATACAGACCTACGGTTCCGGTGGTGGCGCACAAATGACCGCTAAGGGAGAGTTTCGCATCCTTGCCAATAACGCCAATGGTCACCGTTTCTGAATTGCCTACTTTGCTACAGGTCGTTTTGGGTGATACCAGTACGGTATAGTCACCGGCTTCGCGCACGGCCAGCGATGATTTTGTGGCCCCCACTATATTAATGCCATCCTTACGCCATTGATAGTTCCAGGTTGTATCCAGCGAGGCTCTGAGAATAGCTGAATCACCCTGGCAGATTGAGGCACTGCGTAAGGTGGGCCTGTTGGCAATCTGGACATCCGGTTTGGGCGTTGTCTGGGGAGGGCAGTCGATAACCAGCAGCTGAAAGTCACGCCTTACTTCCCCAATTTTTATCCCGTTGCGATACTCCTCTACTTTCACCGCGAAAACGAACAGACCCAGTTGCGTAGCCGTAACGGATAGCTGCCCCGTTTTGGCATCCACCCCCAATGCCGGACTACCCTGAATGGCATTGGCAGCACTATAGCCCGGCAGCCAGCTTACGTCCGGGTAGGGGGCGGGCGAAACGGAATTCTGATTCGTGCCCTTCTGATTGAGGGGCGTTATCATGGAGTAACGAAGCTCATCACCATCGGGGTCGGTACCGCCGAAAGGAAAGGTGAACGGATCACCCAAACAAACATACTCGCCGTTTATGGGGCCAAAACGAGGGGATGAATTGGAGAAAATTCTCCCGTTTTGCTGGAGAGCCGGAAATTCGAGGTAAAAAGTGAAGCCGGTCTGGTCGGGGCCATTGATGTTATTGATTCCCGAGTTGCGGTTTCGTGTCTGGTAGGATATGTAGTATCCCTGCGGATCGGCGTAGGTGCCTGGATTGAGTTGAATACTAGCCTCGTACGTAAGGGAGATAAATTTGAGGTTCCGCTGGGC
This sequence comes from Spirosoma spitsbergense DSM 19989, assembly GCF_000374085.1. Classification (GTDB taxonomy): domain Bacteria; phylum Bacteroidota; class Bacteroidia; order Cytophagales; family Spirosomataceae; genus Spirosoma; species Spirosoma spitsbergense. The sequence goes on from NZ_KB893387.1 coordinate 76,276, forward strand.
TGCGCAAAATTCATTGGCGTAAATAACGGGTTCCCGGGCACTCGTTTGTACAACGGTAAAGATGGTCATCTGGACGTTGTCCCGCTTCCGGAAAATACCCAGTATACCCGTAGTTGCCTGTAGGGCCGCCCCGCGGGTTCCGTCTTCCAGGTAGTTGGTAACGATAATCCGGTACTGCCCCGGAACATTGGCAACGGCCCGCATTTCTATCTGGCCCCCCACCTGGTGTGTTGCCAGCGAAGCCAGGGGGATACCCATAGCACAAAGCCAGAACAGGAAGCAGATGGTAGAAAAACGCATAATCAGACCATGCAAGGATTAAGGATGGGCTACACGGGAAACAGGCTTTAAATATACGAAGGAAATTTAGTACTAATTGGATGACGGTCAGGGAATCCGGCTTTCACATAAAAAAGGAAATCCGGGGTCAGACTTTAACCGTTAATCACACTATTTTTAGCCGGATTATCGTCTATATCACTACTTTATCTTAGCCAGAAACGTAATATTGTTGGCCACCATGCCCGTACTGCGGATGTAATGCCCATACCGTAGTTCAACACTTTGCCAGTGTCCCGTTCCGAACAGACCGCCGGGCGGAGCCATCCGGATACCGGCACCGATAAACTGGCTGTTGAAGCCCGAAATGTCGTAGTCACTCGTATAATATTTCTCCGTCAAACTGTGCTGGCCATAAGCAGCAAAATACCGTACGGCTGTCTGGTGGCTGAACCGGTAGAAGGGGCTGACCGACAGAAAGGAAGTTAATTTAATCGGTGTTTCGAGGTTAACGGTATGAGCCTGCATTCCCCAATCGTCGATGTAATACCGGTAAAATGCCCGCACAATAACCCGGTCACCAGCAAAATAATGCAGCCGGATCCCGATGGGCAATTTTAGCCGGGAGCCAGGCAATCGCTCTACGGTCTCGGAGCCGTCCCGGAAATAAATCCGGTGAAAGGGCGTACTCAATAACCCCTGCTGGAAAGCCGGTTCGACCGTAAGCAGCACCTGTAGCCGCTTATTGATAATCTGCGACAGGGACAAGCTGGCATTGTACGAATTACGGGGCTTGTAGGCAACGGGGTCTCTATCGCCGTGCGCACCGGAACCGTAGCCTTCGGGTCGTAGTTCGGGGGGTAATATCAGCTTCCAGGTATCGAAGAAAGCACCCGCTTTTACACTAATCTCCCGGTTGTTATCGGCCGAGGCTTTGGCAAAACTCAGGTTAATGCCATACGATTTGTAATCGTATTCGGTGGAGTAGGAGAGGGCCACGCCTTTGGTCGTCCGATTGGCAGGATTGTTCACACTCCAGGATAAAGAAGGGTACACGTGCGTATCGCTGCGGGAAGCCGACGACACGGTGAGCGGGTCGATATTATCCGAGGAGGCCGAGGTATAGTGGTCGATATTGAAGTCGAAGGCAAACGTATGCAACCGGTTTTTCTGATCGGTCTTTGACATTATCAAATCGAACGATTGCGCCAGGTCGGTTAGTTTCTCGGTACCGATACCCCCTGTAACGGCCGAATTGTTACCGTCCTGATGATAGTAACTCGACACGATGTTTACTTCCTCAAACTTCAGTTTACGTTTCTCGTAAGCCGGTTTTTCGGTCGACTGCGCGTGGCCTGCCCGTAACATGGTTAGCAGCAGCCCGACGGATATACATATTTTTTTCATGAGTGATCCGCTTAGTTACAGCCGCAGCCTCCCCCACTTTTACCCCCGTTGGCACCAGCCGCCCCTTCGCGGTAGAGGTAAAAATTTTGCTCGAACTTCTCCGACTTACGGGCCGATAGCTCCATTTCGGCATCGTTAATCCGGTTTTTCTGATACTCCTTCACGGTTGTACAGGCGGAAGTCCCCAGCAGCATTAGCCCGATTGCCAGTAGCCCGGCCCTTTGGTTGTTCATTGTTCGAGTAGTGTTTATAAGGTGTTAGCCCGATCAGTGATCCGAATATTATCGGAGGTGAACAGGGAATCAGTATCATCAATGATTACGCAGGCGATCTGCCGCATTTGGTTAATCAGGTCCAGCCCCACCCGTACGCCCATCACCATAACGGGAGTGGCCAGGGCATCGGCCAGTTCGGCGTTGGGAGCCATAATGGTTACGCTTTTTATCCCCGAAACCGGAAAGCCTGTTTTTGGGTCGATGGTATGCGAATAACGCTTTCCGTCGATGACGGCATACTTCTCGTAGTTACCCGATGTGGCTACGGCCATGTTGCTGATGGCAAAGTAGGAAAATGCCTGCCTGGGGCCATCCAGCCGGGGGCCATTCCGGTCCGCAGCACCGGGGTCGGCAATGCCGATGGTCCAGGGTTGTCCGTTAGGCTGATTGCCCCAGGTAGTCAGATCCCCGGCCGCGTTGACGATTCCGTGCTCAACTCCTCCCCCGCGCAGCACCCGTTTGGCCTGTTCGGCAGCATAGCCTTTACCAATACCGCCAAAGCCAATCCGCATCCCTTTCTCTTTCAGGAAAATCGTGCTTTCGTCTGCGTTGAGGAGTACGTTTCGATAATTGATCAGCTGAACCATTTGCCGGGCCGTTTCAGGGTCAGGCAGTTGGGTAAGGGTCGCGTCGAAGTTCCAGAGTCTTTTGTCAATGGACCCGTACGTAATATCAAAAGCTCCCTGGGTCAGGTCCGATAGCCGGAGCGACCGCTGAATCAGGGCGAAAACCTCCGCATCCACCCGGACGGGGCTAATACCAGCTTTGGCATTAATCTGATTCGTCTGGCTCTGGTCACTAAATGTTGTCAGCAATGCTTCGATCCGGCTGATTTCGGCGATGGCTTCATCGATGCGGGCATTGGCCCAGTCGGCATCATCGCTCACCACGCTAATCTCGAAGCGGTTACCCATGAGCCGCTGCACCCGGCGGTGGAGACCCGGTTCGGCTGTCATTTGTCCACAGGCATCTTTGACTGAATCTGTTCGGTCATGGAAGCTATAGTCAATGATTTTGGGTAGCCATCCCATTCCTGAAAGATCTTGCCACTGGCATCGAGCAGTACGGTAAACGGAAACTTGCCCTGGTGGTTATATTTTTCGGCCAGCGCTTCATTACGGGCCGTTTGCTCGGCACTCAGCTGGTTTTTCGACAGGCGCGGGAAATCGGCCCGGACCAGTACCAGCCGCTCAGCCGAGAACGACTGAAAATCGGCCGATTCAAATACGTCTTTCTTTAATTTGATGCAGGGGCCGCACCAGTCCGAGCCGGAAAAATTCACCAGAATCAGCTTGTGCGATTTTTCGGCTTCGGCTTTCGCCCGAGTAAAATCGAGTTCCCATTGGGGAGTCGTACCGGTCAACAAAACAAAAAGACTGACGATCAGCAGTTTCATACTGGGGTAAGTTAGGTTGGCTATTTTTTAGTAAATTGGTTGATTGCTAGGTGTACACCACCAGGGTTTTACCATCGGTAGCTGTTTTGTAAACGGCAATGCCACCGCTTCCAAAGCTGTTTTTGCCCCTCCCCGTCAGGTCGAAGCGGGCACCGTGTACGGTACAGTAAAACTCCGTTTTATTGAAGATGATGTTCTTCCTGGGTTCATGACTGCACGTTTGTGTTACGGCTACATACACGCCTGCACTGGTTTGGGCAACCACAATACCGCTCTGAGCGATATATCCGCCCACGGTTTTCAGCGCGGCAGCCGCCGTACTGGTCAGGTCGATGGTTAGCAACCGGTTCTTGATGGTACTCAAATCCGTAGTGCTGCCCGCCGTTGTTGTCGATGTAACCGTAGAAGAGGTAGCTGAACTGGACGTGGCCGTAGTCGATACGGGTGTTGTGGTGCTAACAGGCGTACTGGAAGCAGGCGAAATGACCAGCGCATCAACCACCGAATCGCTCTCGTGTACGCAGCCCGTCAGGGCAGCCATCAGTGCCGCTCCGGTAAATCCCATTGATTTCAAAAAATCATACCGCGTCATGGCAGGTCTTGTTTGTCAGTTGAGTATAGTCCGTTGGTACTGATTGTTATTCAGGCACATTTGTTAGTAGGATTACGACGTATAAACGTAATTCGTTGCACGAAAAAGGTGGCCTGAAGAATCATTTTTTTTGACAGGGTGGCCAGTTCAGGAGATACGGGAATTTTGCAACAACTTTCTCAGGATAAAACCAGTACAGCGTGCTTTATCAGTAAGAAAGCTTTTGCGCTATAAAGCCTAAGCGGTAATCTTGTTCCAACTTACGTCTATGAAACAAATCGCCTGTGTCCTCCTGCTCCTTGCCTGTTCTCCGTCATTGTCTGCCCAGTCGAATCTCAGGCTGTGGTACAAACAGCCTGCCGCTGTCTGGACGGAGGCTTTGCCCATTGGTAACGGCCGGGTGGGGGCCATGATTTTTGGGAGAGTGAACGACGAACTGATTCAACTCAACGAGAGTACACTCTGGTCGGGCGGGCCGGTAACCGGACATGTTAACCCGGACGCCCCTGCCTTTCTACCTCAGATTCGGCAGGCCCTGGCGGAGGAGAAGTACAAAGAGGCAACCGAACTGGCCAAACACATGCAGGGACTCTACACCCAGTCGTACCTGCCTTTGGGCGATTTGATGCTAAAACAGGATACCAAAGGAACCACGCCGTCGGCTTATTACCGCGATCTTGACATTCAGAAAGCGGTGGCCACTACACGGTTTACGGTTAATGGTACGGACTACGTACGGGAAATCTTTAGTTCAGCCCCCGATCAGTTGATGGTTATTCGCCTGACGGCCAGCAAGCCCGGACAAATTAGTTTCGATGCCGCTACCCGGAGCCAGCTTCGGGTTAAAAGTACTGGTAATGGAACCAGCGAATGGGTGATGCGTGGTAAAGCACCTACCCAGGTAGATCCCAACTACTATAACCCCAAAGACCGTGAACATATCGTTTATGATGACACCCAGGATTGTAAGGGCATGCGCTTCCAGTTGCGACTGAAAGCATTGAACAAGGGCGGAACGGTGCAGACCGACACGGCTGGTCTCCACGTTCGGAATGCCACGGAAGTACTACTGCTGGTAACGGCCACGACTAGTTTCAACGGCTATGACAAATGCCCCGACAAGGATGGAAAAGACGAAAATAAACTCGCAGAAGATATTATTCGTAACGCCGTTGGTAAAGATTACCAAACCCTGCTGAGTCGGCACATGGCGGATTATCAGGGTTTTTTCAATCGGTTCTCTCTTCAGATAACCGATACAACGGCCAGAAAGCTGAGTACGTCTTCACCCTCCGACGAACGACTACAGGCATACAGTAAGGGAGGCTATGATCCCGGCCTGGAAACGTTGTATGCCCAGTACGGGCGATATTTACTTATAGCCAGTTCGCGGGTGCCGAATGTACCGGCCAACCTGCAGGGTATCTGGAACAAAGAACTGCGGGCGCCCTGGAGTTCCAACTATACCATCAACATCAACACCCAGATGAACTACTGGCCGGTGGAGGTAACGAACCTGTCGGAGTTGCACCAGCCTTTGCTGGGCTTCATTGGCGAACTGGCTAAAAATGGGGCTGCTGTGGCAAAGGAGTTTTACAACATGCACGGTTGGGTAGCGCACCATAACAGCGACATCTGGGCTATTGCCAATCCCGTTGGCGACAAAGGGCAGGGTGACCCAAAATGGGCCAACTGGAATCAGGGTGCGGGCTGGTTGTGCCAGCACCTGTGGGAACATTACCGGTTTACGGGCAATCAGACCTTCCTGAAAGAAACGGCTTACCCGCTCATGAAGGGAGCCGCTTTGTTCTACCTGGACTGGTTGGTGGAGGATAAAGATGGGTATCTGGTAGCCTCGCCTTCCAATTCGCCCGAAAATGATTTTATCGATTCAAACGGGCAGGCGGCCTCCATTTCGGTGGCTACGACGATGGATATGTCCATCATGTGGGATTTGTTTACCAACCTGATCGACGCGTCTACCGTATTGAATACCGAGCCTGAATTTCGCCGGATGCTGATTGAAAAACGGAAGAAGTTTTACCCGCTTCATATTGGGCATAAAGGCAATTTGCAGGAATGGAACAAAGACTGGGACGATGTGGACCCGCAACACCGGCACGTGTCGCACCTGTTCGGCCTGCATCCCGGTCATCAGATATCTCCGGTCACGACACCCGAATTCGCGGCTGCGGCCAAAAAGACGCTGGAAATACGGGGCGATGCCGGAACGGGCTGGAGCCGGGCCTGGAAAGTGAACTTCTGGGCACGCCTGCTGGATGGCAACCATGCCTACACGCTGCTTCGGCAGTTGTTGAACTACACCAGCCAAACGGGAACAAAGTATGGTAGTAAAGAAGGCGGGGGAACGTACCCCAATTTCTTCGACGCGCACCCACCTTTCCAGATTGACGGTAATTTTGGCGGCACGGCGGGTATGGCCGAAATGCTGATCCAGAGCCACCTGGATGCTATTCATCTGCTGGCCGCCCTGCCCGATGCCTGGAAAGATGGCCGTGTTACTGGCCTGAAAGCGAGGGGTAATTTTGAGGTGGGTATACAGTGGAAAAACCACCGGCTCACAACGGCCACGGTCAAATCCATAAATGGAGAACCCTGTAAAATCAGAACCAGTCAACCGCTGGCCATAAACGGCAAAAAAGCCAATTCCAGGGCAACTGAAATTGGCTTTGTCACGGAGTTTTCAACAAAAAAGGGGCAGACCTATATGTTATCAGCGTTATAGGAGCCAGCCTAAGCACTAAACAGCTAGGTTCCTGAGGTAATAAAGAGCTGCACCTTTAACTGGTCATTCGCTTTTTGCTGGTTACCCAGCACTACCCGCTGCACATAATCTTGTAGGGAATAATTCCGCTGACTAATCTGCTGAAACTCCGCCGACGTGGGAATCGTCAGTAACAGCGGTTGATTTAAGGCTTTCCGCTTGATAATCTGTCCAATATAGTACGTCAGATCGAAGGTGTACGAATCCGCCAGCGTTAGCGCATTCGGATCGTAGCTGTAGGCTGCTACTGCTGCCGAACTTCCGGTTACGCCACCCGGAAACGAAATGGGCAGCACATCATTCTGGGTATTGGTGAAAAACAGGGCCAGTGGAGGTGGTTGCATATTGTCGTTCAGCGTTTTCCGGACGGGGCTGATAACCAGCAGAGCTTTATTGAGATCGGCAAACTTCTCCGGACGGTCAAACTGATTAAGATACGGGAACTCAAGACGCGTTTGTAACTGGGCACCCGGTACCACAAAGGATGTATTATCGGTCAGGCGACTGCTAACCGCATCGGTGCGATTTTTGAGCGCACTTAGTACGGTACCGCTCAGGTCGTTCTTAACCTGCGAGAAGTAGATGGCCGAGAAGGGAAACAGAAGCGTAGACGCTGTCTGGTCAATATCGGTCGAATGATAATAGAAACGCAGGCCACTGCTGGCAGTTGCGAATCCGACAAACGTATTGGCATTGGAATTGCAGTTCAGGGCAAAACCCGGCAAAAATTCAGCCAGCGCCGTAGCATCACTGACCGTACCGTTCTGTAGTTTGGCAAAAAAGGCCTGTGTCAGGGCATCGGGCATCCGAATCTGTACTTGCCTTGTGCGACTCCTCGGCTGGGGAATGAACGTCTTTTGTACGATTGCTTTAGGGTCGTAATCCAGTGAACTGGTGTTGTAGTACAACTGATTCTCCATGGGTCGAAGCAACGGATGTACACTCAGATTGAACTGCGACGCAGAGTCGCCGTACACAAAGGCATAATTCAATTCCAGTACCAGCGAATCCAGCCGAATGTTGGTTTGCGTATTCAGCGAGTTGGCCGCGTAATTGACGGATGCAAAGCTCCGGGCGGTCATTTTGCCGGTTTGGGCGTCCGTCCAGCGGCCCACCAGCAGATTGGCATCACCGGATGTAGCAAACGAGTCAGGTTTCAGCACCGTCGACGTTTTGACGGTTACGGAATCCACCGACTGCACGAGCAGTTCCTGTGGGTTGATAACCGATTGCCCTACGTTGAGGTCGCCCGTTTGACAGGAAAATAGCACAATACCGGTCAGCAACAGCAAACCGGCGTACCAGAATGTACGCATAATCAAAGAATTCAGGGAATTTTTACGCCTAACTGACGTAACTCTTCATTGGTCAGCGTAGGCAAGGCCTCCGTCTGCTGTATTTTCTCCACTACCCGCTCACCGACCCGACGGGCCTGCTCCTGGCTGGAAAAAGCTACCATACCGGGCACTCCCGGTATGGTAGGCTGATGAATGAATGGTTTTCCATTGTTCAGAATGTCGTAGCCCCAGCCGTTGGGACTCCTGATTACCTGAACCTGGTAATGATTTTGCCGCAGGTCATACAGTTGGTAAGCCGTGGTAGCGGCCAAACCAATCAGCAACAGCCCTAGTAACAGCCGGATCAACTTTGTTTGCGTGCTGGTTGTTACGACCGGCATTACTGAACCTGCTCAATGGTCGGGTCAAAGCTCCAGAGGTCGTCGAAACGGCTGCTGGCACTGCCTCCAGTTGTAACGTACCCTTGTCCACCAATGGCAAACCCTACGCCGTACGTCCGGGAAGCCCCTTCAAAAACACCCCGGGTGGTCCACAAATCAGTTGCCGGATCGTATTCCCAGACATCTTTGGTCGTGCTGGTGCCACTACCCGTTACAATGTAGCCTTTGCCGTTAATGGTGAAGCCTACACCATAGCTCCGGGCAATGCTGGCCTGGTCGGTGGTGAAATCCAGTTTCTGGGTCCATAAATCCTGCGCGGGGTCGTACGACCAGAAGTCTTTCTGATCTACTTGATTGTTATTGCCCGTACCAACATAAGCGATGTTATTGATAACGAAAGAAACAGCTCCCACACGCTTGGCCCCACCGTAGCTGGCTACTTTGGTCCAGGTATTGGCCGTTGGATCGAAGGCCCACATATCTTTCAGGTAATTGCCATCGTAGCCCGTACCTACATAGCCTTTCGTGCCAATGGCAAAGGCAACGGCGGTCTGGCGGGCGGTGCCACCAAAATCAGCTACTGCTTTCCAGGTATTCGTTGCTGGGTTGTATTCCCAGAAATCTTTCAGCCGGTCGCTGTTGGCGTTGATACCGGTACCAATGTAACCTTTTGTGCCCGTGGCAAAACCAACCCCGGCGAAACGGGCTACTCCGCCGAAATCCGCTTTCTGTGTCCAGGCATTGCGAGCGGGGTCGTACGCCCAGAAATCTTTCAAACGGTTGCTGTTGGCATCGGAACCCGTACCCATGTACGCGATAGTGCCAATAACGAAGCTGGATGCACCGTACCGGCTCACGCCTTCCAGTTGTGATTTTGTTGTCCAGTCTCCCAGAGTAGACACAACGTCGGTTGTTTTACAGCCTATGAGCGCACCAGCCCAGCCGATGCAAAGTATCCCTAAAACCCAATTGGTGCGGGTGGTGGAAGAGAGTGAATTCTCTGCTGATATAGATTTCGACTGGGATTTTCTAGCCGAAAGAAATCGGAATGGTAAATGAATCATGAAAAAACGAGCGTGACGAACGAATTAAAACGTAAAGGTATAGCAATTTGAGTTAACAACGACGATGCCGGTAGCCTGACCAGCCTGCGTTACCTCATTGGTTTTCGACGCGGCCAACACAATGGATTGGCCGGGTTCTGCAAAATTACACCAAAGGGGTACTACTTACCAACGAGCTATTCTCATAAAAATTCTTAATTGATGCCGTTGATTTAAGCCGTGTCGCTGATAAAATCCAACGGCTACAGCCTAAAGACCCGCTTCAGGCTGTAACCGTTGGAACGCGACTGAAAAAAATATCAGAACGTCAGATTCCTGAGTTTCCGAATCATGGAATGCCCCCCTGCTTTGCGTTCCAGGGATGAACCCAGGGCTGCCAGCGGGTTGCCAGGCGTTATAGCCCGACGGCCACCGGCTACAGCAACGCCAGTAATTTGGTAGAGTGCTTCACTCAGCAGGGCTTCGTTGGTGTCGCCCAGCGGCAATAAGGTAATAGCCTCCTCCACCGTGGTGCCGGGGGTAAAACCGGTAGAATAATCAGACTGCCCCAAACTATTGTAGGACTTGAATACGATGGGCTGCATCCCCCACTTTATCTTGCCCGTATCGTCCGTAATGGTAATCGAGCCCACATTTTTGCCGTAGGTAGTGGTTCCAATGGTCGTTACGGGCATGTAAGGCCGCAGACCGTTGATGATTAGCTCACTGGCAGAAGCTGTTTGGTCCGTCGTCAGGACAAATACCCGCGAGAGGCTGTTGCCAATGTTCTGCGACTTGTCGAGAAAATTCGTGATGAAGAAACTGCTGCCGTATTCCTTTTGTAGGTAAGGCGTGATACTGGCGTTCCACTCTTCGCGGAAATACAGTTTACCGGAACTAACCCCTTTGCCAATCAGGCTGGCCAGATTAGCCGACGAGGAGGTATAGCCGCCCGGATTGTAGCGTAAGTCCAGCACCAGTTCATTGACTCCCTGCGCTTTGAAACGGGCAAAAACCGCATCGACCTGCGCATCATATTCGTTGGCCGTACTGCCGTTGGCACCCGGCACAAACTGATTATACACCAGATAGCCGATTTTTTTGCTGCCAATGGCGTATACAGAATCCATAAAGACCGGATTTTCCTGGAACGTAGTAGCCGTTACGCTGATTGTTTTATCGGTATCGATCAGCGTTGTGCCGCTTACACTAGCCAAACCAAAGGTAAAGGCCGTTGTGCTACTGTAAAGCAGGTCGGCGTAATTGGTCGTGCTCAATAGCTGGCCGTTCACTTTGGAGATGATGTCGCCCCGTTTCAACCCGGCTTTCTGTGCCGGAGAATTAGGCAGTACGTATAGGACCTGAGCAATAACGCCCGTTCCTCCCGATGTTCGCAGGTATAGATTGTATTCCATACCGGTGGTTAGTGTTTGCCCGCTTAGTTCGGCCGTTAGCGTGTTCGCGTCGTTTTCGATCCAGGAGAACCGATCGCCGGTTGGGTTGGTGGTGGCGTCGTACTTGTTCAGAATGGAGTCGAAAAATACGTCGGGGGCAAGGGTCGTGTCGGGGTTGGCCGGAATCGTCGTGTTCCAGTAATAGTACTCCCGCATATTCGACAGGATCCAGGAGTCAACGGTTGTGTTCTCACTGGTTGATGCTGTCGTTTGTGGCGTAACGTTGTCTGAGTTCTTGGTACAGGCCGAGAGCAGACCAATAAAACCAGTCAGTAAAAACAGCCTTACTGACCAGTGCTGAAAAGAACGCGCGTTTTTCCGGGTGTTTTGAGTACCATTCATTGTTGTTGTTGTTCTGTAGAGTTAATAGATAAAACATGCCCTTATCTGATAACGAATACGACAGAAAAATGAACAATGTTGCACCACGCGTTTCAATGGGGCATATTTAATGGGCATTTAATTCGGGCCTGACCTTCCTGTACAGGTATGCGTCCGAAGCGTGAATACTAGGGTATTCCATTGATTTTGTAGTTATAAACAGACTTTTGTGGCCAGTAGGCACGATAAGTAGTCAGGTTTGTGTTATATCTTTGGGAGAATGAGTAGCATGATTTTGATATAAACTAACTTCTGTGGAAAGACGTAACGCATTAAAAACAATGGCCGGGGCCGTTGGCGGCTTGATTAGTTTGCCTGCTTGGGCCAACGGCTGGACGGCGGACACTGTCCGTTCGACTCCTCAACTGCTTTCTCGTAGCCAGGATGGACTGCTGGCCGAACTGGTTGAGACCATCATTCCGGCTACCGATACACCCGGGGCAAAAGGGCTGAATGTGCATCAGTTCGTGCAAAAAATGATAACGGATTGCTATCCGGTAACCGCGCAGAACACCCTGCGCAACGGGTTGGATTCATTGGATGGGCTGGCAAAAACGGCGTATGGTAACTCATTTGCCGGAGGAGATGCGGCCCAGCGCACGGCTTTGCTTACGCAGTTATCCCAATCTACGGACGCGGGGCAGAAAGAATTTTACTCGCTGGTAAAAGGACTTACTGTTCGGGGCTACATGAGTTCAGAATACGTGATGACTAACCTCACGCACTACCAGTTTATACCGGGCCACTATTACGGCTGTGTTCCCGTTGCCCAGAAAAACCAAAAAACAACCTCGCAGGGGAAATAAATATCGGTTTACGGTTTAACGTTTACGCCGGGCCGCCGATGCGGTTGGCTGACGCGAGAGACACTTTTGCGTCAGACAACCGTAAATTTAAAAACCATAAACTTAACCAGACATGTCTTATATAAACATAGATGCTCAGGCGCAGAATACATACGATGCCATCGTGATTGGCTCGGGTATTTCGGGTGGCTGGGCCGCCAAAGAATTAACCGGTAAAGGACTCCGTACACTGGTGCTCGAACGCGGCCGCGATGTTCGGCACGTAACGGATTATCCATCCACCAACATGCAGCCCTGGGAGTTTGAACACCGCAACCAGCTTAAACGAGAGGTGCGGGAGGCCAACCCTATTATCAGTAAATGCTACGCCTTTTATGAAGGAACGGAGCAGTTTTTTGTGAAAGATGCCGAGCATCCCTACGTGCAGGACAAACCCTTCGACTGGATTCGGGGCTATCAGGTGGGTGGTAAATCGCTCATGTGGGCGCGGCAAACCCAGCGGTGGAGCGACTTTGATTTTGACGGCCCCGCCCGCGATGGCTTCGCCGTCGACTGGCCCATCCGCTACGCCGACATTGCCCCCTGGTACAGCTACGTGGAGAAATTTGCCGGTATTTCGGGAAATAAAGACGGAATTGCTACGCTGCCCGACGGGGAGTTTCTGCCCCCGCACGAGTGGAACTGCGTGGAGAAACATTTCCAGAAAAAAGTAGCGGGTAAATACAACGACCGGCACGTCATTATGGGTCGGGCGGCTCACATTACCAAGCCCCAGCCAATTCACTTTCAGCAGGGTCGGGCGCAGTGTCAGCACCGGACCATCTGCGAGCGAGGTTGCCCGTTTGGCGGGTATTTCAGCAGTAACTCCTCCACCATTCCCTGGGCGGCCAAAACGGGAAAAATGACCCTGCGCCCCAATTCGGTGGTGCATTCCATCATCTATGATGAAAAGAAGGGAAAGGCAACCGGTGTGCGCATCATCGATGCCGATACCAAACAGATGCAGGAATTTTACGCCCGCATCATCTTCCTGAACGCGGCTGCCCTGAACTCAAACCTGGTGTTGCTCAACTCTACATCCAACCGGTTTCAAAATGGATTAGGTAACGATAGCGGTGTTCTGGGTAAATACGCGGCTTTCCACAACTACCGGGCCGGTGTTTCGGGTGAGTACGACGGCGACCTTGATTCGACTACCGATGGTCGGCGGCCGAACAGTCCGTACATTCCGCGTTTCCGGAATGTGCATAAACAGGAGATGGGCTTTTTGCGGGGCTACGCGGCCGGTTTTTCGGCGGGCCGTATTTCGCGTTCCGACCAGAGTGGGGTGGGGGCAGACCTGAAAGAAAGCCTGCTGAATCCAAAACTGGGTGGGTGGCACGTCGGTTCGCACATGATGGGCGAAACCATTCCGAAAGAAACGAATTACCTGGCTCTCGACCCGAACCTGAAAGACCCGTTTGGCATTCCGCAACTGAAAATTTCCATCGCCTACGACGACAACGACGATAAGATGGTGAAGGACTATCAGGAGCAACTGACGGAGATGTTTACCGAAGCCGGTTTTACAAACATCCGCGTTCGGGACAGCCACGCCAGTCCGGGTCTGGATATTCACGAAATGGGGGGCGTCCGGATGGGTAAAGACCCCAAAACGTCTATGCTGAACAAGTGGAATCAACTTCACGCCGTGAAAAACGTATTCGTTACCGACGGTGCCTGCATGACCTCCACGTCAACCCAAAACCCTTCTCTGACATACATGGCCCTGACAGCCCGTGCCGCCGATTATGCCGTGAAGGAGATGAAGAAAGGGAATATGTGATCGTATCCGTTCTTATAATTTCCCCTCCCGTAAATAGCAGCCATAGGACCGGCTGCTATTTACGGGAGTTTTTTCTGTCATTCCGACGAAAGGAGGAATCTCAAGCGTCAGGACATTCTTTCGTCGGAGTGACAGAAAAAAGTAGTATTTCTACGACCGTGCCAACTTTTGGGATAGATATACAGTAATCTCACATTCCTATCAAGTCATGATTAAACCGCTTGTTGGCATTATTTGCCTGATAACTTCGCTGGTTGCGGGTGATAGCATCGCCGAAACCCATCCCGTGAAGCCTCCCCGAACTTCTGTGCATACCACGAAAAAGGCCGATGACCCGCTGGTATTAAAACTCCCGGCCGGATTTTCGGGCAGCATCATCGCGCAGGATTTAGGCCCCACCCGGCACGTCGCCGTTACTAAAACCGGTGATATCTACGTAAAACTCAACAAGCTGAAAGATGGAAAAGGCATTTACCGGCTGCGGGACACCAACAACGACGGCCTGATTGATGAGCAGATGGGATTTGGCAACTATCCCGGAACGGGGATTGTTCTCAAAAACGACTACCTGTATGCTTCCTCCAATTCGGGGATTTATCGGTACAAACTAAATGATAAACAGGAAGTTATGAACTCCGACCAGCCCGAGATGATCGTGTCCGGTTTACGGGAAAAAGACCGCGATAAATCGAAGTCGATAGCGGTTGATAATCAGGGGAACATCTACGTCAACGTAGCCTCGGATAATGATGCCTGTCGGGAAGCGGGAACCGGGAAAGGACTAATGCCCTGCCCGCTGCTGGATTCGGCGGCTGGCATCTGGAAATTTAAAGCGGATGTTCCCAACCAGTCATTCGACAAGGGTACGCGCTATGCCACCGGCCTGAAAAACGTGGTAGGGCTGGACTGGAACGATAAAACGAACTCGCTGTTCGTGCTACAGCACGGACGGGGCCGGTTCGATGATTTTTACCCCCAAATGTACACGCCCCAGATGAGCGCCGAACTCCCCGCCGAAACCATGTACGAAGTACACCAGGGCGACGATGCGGGCTGGCCGTACATTTATTACGACCCCATCCAGAAAAAGAAAATTATGGCACCCGAATACGGGGGTGACGGTAAGAAAGTGGGCACGGCAAAAACCATTGACCCGCTGGTGGCTTTCCCTGCGCACATGGCCCCGAACGGATTGCTGTTTTACACCGGAACGGCCTTCCCCGAACGGTATCGGAACGGCGCGTTTGTTGCCTTCCACTCCCAGTCGCAGCCGTTGCACAAAGGGTATCTGGTGGGCTTCGTGCCGTTCAAAAACGGAAAGCCATCGGGCCCCTGGGAGATTTTCGCCGACAATTTTTCGGGCATCGACCTGGAGAAACCCAGCGGCCCCGTGCAGCACCGCCCCTGCGGACTGGCCCAGGGACCAGACGGTGCCCTCTACGTGACGGATGACCTGAACGGAACCCTGTTTAAGATCAGCTATCAGGGAGGGGATAAAGGAACGAAAGCAACGGCTGGTTTGAAGAAGAAATAACAGACAGGATCATTTGTCGTTCAACCTCATAAGGACAGGGAACTGGCTTTGTGGGGTTGTTTTTTTGCGCCATACTACTCAGTTGATCGGTACCAATGTGGACATCGTTGCCCTTGATGGAACCGCCTTTCATCAGGAGGTGCGTTTCAATCTTGTTTGATTTCGTTTTTATGTTGTCCCATCGGGACATAACAACGTAGTGTCGGTAGCTTTAGGGTTTAAATTCTCTCTCTCTGGCGTGCCGTAGGTACGCGACCAGTTGCGTACCTACGGCACGCCAGAGACATTCAGGGTCATTTTTCTACCGACGCCACGCTGTCAAATCCCTACGGGATAAACGTTCACTCAAGATTGAAACGCATCTTTCATCGCGTTCTTTTCATCATAAGATCGGTTCCTCGTCTTGAATGGATTGTAAAATTTCCTGATAACGAACTTCCCCAAGCTGACTTTTAATGGCTTCCAGATAATCTGCTGTTACCTCGACCTTGGGCGAACCCAATTGTTTAAACGTCAGATAAGCTAGCCAAAGCTGGGCAATTGCTTTCTCGGCATCCTGAAACTGCTCCCAGTAAATAGCCCCCATGTTGTGATACGTGACAGCTAGCCCGGCTTTATCGCCGATTTGCTGTTGGATGCTCAGGCTTTGCTGGAGATAGGTCAGGGCNTCGCCGATTTGCTGTTGGATGCTCAGGCTTTGCTGGAGATAGGTCAGGGCCATTTCGTAATCGCCCCGGGCGTCATAAATCTGGGAGATGTTATTGAGGGTGGCACCTTCGCCAGATTTGTCGCCAATTTGCTGTCGAATGCTCAGACTCTGCTG
>NZ_KB893387.1:92908-215619 GCF_000374085.1 Spirosoma spitsbergense DSM 19989
TTAGGGCCGTCTCATAGTCGCCCCGGGCCTGGTAAATTTGGGAGATGTTATTGAGGGTGGCACCTTCGCCAGATTTGTCGCCGATTTGCTGTGCAATGCCCAGGCTCTTCTCAAAATAGCTTTGTGCTTTTTCGTATTCTGAAAGATCGAACGACAACGAGCCAAGCTGGGAATACAGTGATTGACGTAAAGGCTTGTTCGATGGATCAAAAGCTTCGAGTTGCTGCGTCAATCGATCAATTTCTGCTTCTTTTTCACGCTTCGAATCTCCTCCCAACGACGATCCTTCAAGGCTAAGTTTACTGAACTCATTGGCGGTTTCAACGGTGACCCGATGAAAATCTAGTTCCAGAGACCGTAACGACCACCAATCGGGTACTTTTTCGGGGAGTTTTCGGTAGCTGGCGGGTTCGATGAAACAGACGAACGCGATGTCGAGTTGGGCAAAGGCATCCCGGCGCTGGTTAAAGGCAACACTCACCGTTTCGTTTCCCCCCTGGAGCAGCCAGTCGAAATCGGGAATGAGCAGAATACCTTTTCGAAAGCTGATAATTTCGTCAGCAATTTGGCGATAGTCTTTTCCCCGAAGGCGTAGTTCCAGCAAAGGACGCTCTTTGGCAAAGGTATCCGAAAGCCAGTCGGCGATATCCTTGTACAGGCTGTATCGATTGTGCCCGATCAGAATAAACCGGAAGGCTTCCTGTTTTAATGCATTAGCCAGCAACCGTAGCTCATCCTCAAACTGGGCTTCCATCAGGCTTCATTAACCACGCGATATTGATACAACTTTGAGGCTTCTACCAGCGGATTTACGCGCTTATACGTGCCATCATTGTATTCAAAAATTATTTCTTTTTCAAGCAGACTCTGAATGGAACTGTCGAAGCCGATGGGTTTGCCCGTATCCAGGTCCGTTTTGATGCTTTTCAGTTTCTCGAAATCTTCCGGTTCCAGGTAGCGGGCACTCATGTTGCTGAGTCTGTCAATCGCTTTTTCCATATTCTCACGCGTAATCTGCCCCAACTGACTATCCGATTGCCAGGCCGCCTGCTCGATAATGCGTAGTAACTGACGGGGAGAACCTCCGCTGTATTGGATAGCGAGGTGAACCGTATCCATTGAATCGAATAGAGAAACATCAACCCGTTTGCAAACAAATTCCTCGAACCGCTCAATTGCCTGGTGCACCAAACCACCGTCCCGCTCCCTGATTTTTATAAACGGAAACGTGACAATCTCGCTGAACTGCCGAATACGCTGTTCTTCTTTCATCAACTCGATGGGCAGCGTAAAAATCGTATTGGCGTTGATTTGCCGGATACGATTCGACTCTTCCATAATGATAGCCCGGCGGGTTTCGGCGCTCATAGTCTTTTCCAGCCCATCCACAATAAACAGCACTTCCTGCCCTTTGCCCTCGTTTCGTAATTGCTCATTAATCTGCTCGATAAACGTGTTGAACTTAATCGAGAAGTCGGGGAAGCGGTTCTTGATGGTTGTCCGAATCGCTAAAGCCCGTTCATGACTACCGGAGAGGCCTAACTTCAGTTTAGTCGTAATGCCCAGAAGTTTGCCAAGCAATCCGGGTACAGACAATGGATTACCATCACTGCCCCCCACTTCCAGTTCGGCGTTTGCTTCTGCTTTCAGGCTGTTGTTAATCTCTTTTACCCGCTCCTGAAACCACTGGTTCATACTTTCCAGAATGGAATCATCGACGGATAGATCCACTTCCTCTGCCTGTTTCAGTAGTTTCTCCAACTGAAAAACCAGAATATCCATGTATTCGACATTGTCCATGTCTAATTCTTTGTCCACATTGCAGGTGACCACAAAGAAGCAGTTTGGCGAGTGAAGTTTTTGTGCATACTTCGCCAGTTCGGACGTTTTGCCGGAGCCGCGCATGCCGGCCAGAAATAACAGCGTTTTGTTAAACCGGTTTGGCTGGTAATTGAAACGATATTGCCCATTTGCAATCGACACATTCAGCATTCGCACGACATCCTTTTCCTGAAAATCTCCTCTCAGGTTGGCAAAGTTTACGTAGAACGGATGGTCTGGTGTTACCGGCTCAAATTTGTTTACAGCCGCGTCGATACCATCTAACTGAGTTGCTTTTTCCATACTAACTCAACACGAAAATTCGAACGAAGGTACCACTAATTGTTATCGTGGTTGGTAAAAAAAATGGGGCTATCAGCTCGTCAAAGTATATCGTAAGGCGTGTGATGGTAGAATACCATTTGAACTGGTCACTAACATTTACGTAGTTTTCCGTCATTGATTCCACCCGATGTGAACGTTACCACCGGCTGTAATGGTACCGTAAACGATGTTTTTCTGGGAGGCTGGGTGGGTAGGCATAAGGACAGTTGACTAGTACCTGCAATAAATGAAAAATTAGTGTACATACCTATCAAAAATCAGTTCGACGACTGAGTACCAGCCTTCGATGCCCCGGCGATTACGACCTACTGGCTTATTTGCTGAATCAGGTTCCCGACTGGATGCACGTTGCGGTTGAGTTTCGGCAACCCAGCTGGCACACTGAGACTATAGTTAACCTACTGGAAGCGGATGGGGAAAGAGGTATTTGTGTATTTTAATAATGACGGCGGAGGCAATGCCATACGTAATGCCGAAACGCTCCGGTGGATGCTCGGGTAGCGCTCTTCCCCCCGACAACATCAGTTCTGCCCCTCCCTGAACAGTAAACGAAACGGGGCCTTATCTTTAACCCCCTACAGAGCACGGGGTTTTCCCGCTGCCGATAACCTGCACGTAGCATTTATGAATCAATCTCCAGACACTACCCGTCGGGCTTTTATCAAACTTGGTGCCCTGGCTGCATCAGCCACTTTTCTGCCTCAGTTGATGGCCTGTTCAAACAGTTCCTCCTCATCCTCTACGGAATCAACCACAGCCACGGCAGTGGAGACGACCAAAAAAGTGGGGCTGCAATTGTACACTCTGCGCGATTTGATGGGAAAAGACCCCGTAGGAACGCTCAAAAACGTGGCCGATATTGGCTACAAGGAAGTAGAAGCCTTTGGGTATGGTGATGGCAAGTTTTTTGGCAAAACCCCCAAAGAATACGCGGCTCTGCTGAACGATTTGGGTCTTTCTGGCCCCAGCGGGCACTACAACAGCGGCCTCTTTAAGGGAGCCAAAGACAAACAGGCTCAGGCTGACGTGTGGAAACGGGCCGTGGACGATGCCGCCGAAATTGGTCAGAAATACATGGTCTGGGCGTATCTGTTTCCGCAGGAGCGAACCAAACTGGACGACTACAAGCAGTTTGTCGACCTGTTCAACAAATCGGCGGAGGTTTGTAAGGCTGCCGGGATTCAATTCTGCTACCATAACCACGATTTTGAGTTTCAGGCGATAGATGGGCAGATGCCCTATGATATACTACTGAGTGGCACGGACAAGGATATGGTGCAACTGGAACTGGATTTGTACTGGGCTACCTTCGCGGGTCAGGACCCGGTGGAGTTATTCAAAAAGCACCCCGGCCGGTTCCCGCTCTGGCACGTGAAAGACATGGAAAAAACACCCGAACGGGCCTTTGCGCCGGTAGGTACGGGGTCCATCGATTTCCAGCGCATTTTTGACGCCAAGGAAACGTCGGGAATGACCCACTACTTTGTGGAGCAGGACGTATGCAAACTGCCCCCGCTGGAGTCCATTGCCATTAGCTACAAAAACGTGGAGAAACTGAAGGTGTAAATCCCACTTCACTGCCAACAGGAAACGTATCTGCCACAGAGCCATACCGCTCTGTGGCAGAAGACGGGTATATTTTCCAGTGTGTTGTCGATGGGCCGCTGAAAAAACGGGTTGATACCGTAAAATTTCAAGGCTACATGGCCAACAGATTAGTTATGAATTTAGTTAGTAAGCCGACGCCCTAAGGGCACAGAAGACATTGCCTTTTGACGGACTGATTGGTTTTTTTATCACGCAGGACTCCAGGATTGCACTGATTGAATGGCTGAAAATATTACCTCCTCTACTCAGGAGCCAACTAAAGAACCTTTTTCTGAATACGCCTTCCTGGCCGGGGGCGGAGAAATGGGTGAACGTACCCGCACCTATGACTGGCTGAACTCCCCCATGGGTGAGCCTGGAACGTGGCCAACCAGCCTGCGTACCCTACTGCATATGATGCTGACATCCCGTTTCCCGATGCTTATCTTTTGGGGAGCGGAACTAACCACGTTTTATAACGATGCTTTTCGGCCTAGTTTAGGCAACGATGGGAAGCACCCTTCTTCCTTAGGTCAGCCCGGTGAGCAAAGCTGGGCCGAATCCTGGCCAACTATCGGTCCCATGATCGACAGTATCATGAAAGGAGGGGAGGCCGTTTGGTTTGAAGACCAGAAGCTGCCTCTCTTTCGGGATGGGCAGATGGGATACGCCTACTGGACTTACAGTTTCAGCCCTGTCATCAACGATACCGGCGCGGTAAACGGTATATTAGTCACCTGCTCGGAGACTACCAGAGCGGTGGAGAGTGTTGAGCAACTCAAGGCAACAAATCAGGGATTACAGGAACTGCTGGAACAAAACAGCGTCCTTCGGCAGGAAGAACAGGCCGTTCAGGAACAACTCGAAGATAGCCAGCGCCAGCTTCTTCGTTCCTTTGAGCAGGCCCCCGTTGGTATTGCCATTTTAAGTGCCGACCAATTGATATTCCGTAATGCCAACCCATATTATGGTCAGCTGATGGGGCGGTCGCCCGGGCAACTCGTGGGTAAACCCTTCCTGGAGGCACTGCCTGAACTGGCGGGGCAGGGCTTTGATGGGCTGCTACAGGAAGTAATTGCAACGGGTAAGCCTTTCATAGCCAAGGAGGTAGTCGTTACCATTGCCCGAGAGAATAGCCTGGAAACTATCTACGTGGACCTGACTTATCAACCCCAGTGGGAAACCAACGAGAAGGTGAGCAGCCTATTGGTCGTGGCAACCAATGTTACCCAACAGGTGCAATCGCGCCGGGCCGTGGAGGAGAGTGAAGCCCAGCTGCGTAGTGTGGTGGAGGGTGCCCCCTTCCCGATCGGGGTTTACATTGGACCGCAGATGCGCATTCAACTGGCAAATCAGTCGATCATAGACGTTTTTGGCAAGGGTAATGATGTCATCGGTAAAAGCTGCAAAGAGATCCTGCCGGAACTGAACAATCAGCAAATCTTCGAGCAGATAACGGGCGTTCTTACAACGGGTATTCCCTACCATGCCCGTTATCAGCGGGTTGATATCGTTTTCGATGGACGATTGCAGCCTTACTATTTCAATTATAGTTTTACCCCCCTCTTCAATGCCGGGGGGCAGGTTTATGGCGTAATGAATACGGCCGCAGAAGTGACCGACCTGGTGGTAGCCCGCCAGAAAGTAGAGGAAAGCGAAGTACGTTACCGGCATTTATCCCGGGATCTGGATCTACAGGTGCAGCAGCGAACGGAAGAACTGGCGGCCACCAATGAAGAACTAATGGCCACGAATGAAGAACTAGCCAGTGTTAACGAAGAACTGGCGGTCTCCAACGAAGAACTTATTGAGTCAAATGACTTACTGATACAGTCGAATGACAATCTGGAAAAATTTGCCTACATCGCCAGCCATGATTTACAGGAACCGCTGCGTAAAATTCAGCAGTTTGGCGATCTGTTAAAGTCCCGGTATACTGATTTGGCCGGTGATTGTTTATTCCGGCTAATGAGAGCCAGTTAGATCAGTTGTTTCAAAACCTGTTGAGCAACGCGTTGAAGTTTCGTCGGGCGGAGGTGGTTCCCCGGATTGTTATCCGTTCCAGTCAGGTGCCAGCCTCTGATTTGCCTGTTGACGTAAAGCCTATGCTATCATCTACCCAATACTATCGGATTGATGTGGTGGATAATGGCATAGGCTTTGATGAAAAATACCTGAATCGCATCTTCCAGATTTTCCAGCGCCTGCACACAAAAGATCACTACGCTGGCACGGGTATCGGTCTGGCTATTTGTGAGAAAGTAGCGGTCAATCACGGAGGGGCCCTTACGGCCAGTAGCCAGCCGGGCCAGGGGGCCACTTTTAGTGTGTACCTTCCTCTATAATGGAACTCGTTGGTGAATAGCTGATTTGTGAGTAGGGACTGCTCTACATCACGAAGTAAATTCAGAAAAAAGTTCTGTCAATCGCAACGATGAGCGTTGTGGAGACTCAGCTATTCGGGCGGTCTAATGTCCGGCGTAATTCTTCACCCTCAAAGGGTTTACCCGTGAAGGGCCCCAATACACACCAGTCAAATAAACCAGCCGCCAAAGGCACCATGCCCAATGTCCCCCAGTTTAATTTATCAGACTTGGCTAAACCCGTAGCTACCAGCGTGAAGCCGACAGCAATCCGAACACCCCGCCCGGCCGGGCTAGCGATAAAGCGAAAAAAATCATCCATGACGTTGTTCCTATAAGTTGGTAAAGCTATTAGTAAAGACAAACCAGGGTTCGGTAATGTTTGGTATTACGCGAAATCAATTTAATCACTTATACACCTGGATTGTTCTGCTGCCTCGTACATAAACCCTTAACGTATACCCTCGTACCCATTGGTTACGACTTGTGTAGCTTCTTTTAGCAAATAGAAGGAGAATACGCCAAAGGCGTTCGACAGCCACTTTTTTGACTTTCAGGTGTGTACAAAAACGAGGATTTTTCGACCCTCGTTTTTGGTTGCTCAGTCTTCATGTAGCGTAGATACGTTAAGAGTTACCGTTTTTCAATACAATAGCCCGTGGTGCTTCGCTTACTCGAACTGAAAGGCAAAGTAGGTGCAACTACGCTGACCAACGTTTTGAATGTTATGCGGTACATTGGATTCCAGAAAAATAACATCGCCCGTTGTTGCCGTCTGCAACGCTCCATTGATGCTTTCCTGGGCGCTGTTGTCAACCATAAGCAGAATTTCGGCGGCCCGGTGTGTGTGGGGCGGATGACTCTGCATACCGGGATTGAGGGTTGTGACGTGCATCTCAAACCGTTTTGTCATCACGGTTCCGTAGTCAAACATCCGGCGGATACCTCCTTTGTCGTGCGGGGTGAACGGTACTTCTTCCCAGTCAACCCAGAATGAACCACCCGCCAGCCGGTACAGGTCTAAATCGGGCACTTCATTCGAGGTGTACCGCATAATGTAGTAGGTAAGCGGTTCGGTTGTTTTATTATCCAGGCGGTATGAATCGCCCGGCATAATGACCACGATACTGCCGGGGCCCAGTGTTTTATTCCGGTTACCCAGCTGTAGGGTCAATGCGCCTGCTTTAACGATAATCAGGGCTTCTTCGTCTAACTGCTGCTCAGGCTGCGAAGGCTGATGAGCAAACAGGGTAATGGCGTGAACGGATAAATTGGCAAAATCACGGGTAGTGCCTTCCAGTATAGTTTTATCCTCAAAGCCAGCCTGTTTCACAACGGATGATTGATTCCAGTTGTAAACTTTAGAGGGTATGGACTGAGACAATGCTGGCAGCGTGGCCAAACTGATCAGCCAGGAAAGAAAGACAACTTTCATAGAAAGGGATTAGCGCTGCGTATAGTAAAAGTCTGTTGCCTAACTCAAAGTTAATCAAAAAGCAGGACCGGGTAATCATAGATTACACGCGACCGACCGAACAGAGTTGAGTTTTACCCAAAACAATAGAAGCTCCTCAATATGGGGAGCTTCTATTGCTTAATTTATGGGTTAGCTTTACTGGATAAAGTACTATTAGGACCCATATTTTTCGGTGCGTCACAGATGAATTTAAAAAAATTATCTGGTTATTATAATGACTAAGAAGGCGTGGTAACGGCGGCCGACACGTCATCAACTTTGTTGATCATATCGATCTTCTCAACCGATACAACCAGCGTTGCCAGGGCTTCTTTTGTGCGGGGATCAATCATCAGAACCCAGTCTGTTTTTATGATACGGTGGGTTTTATGCCCGATAGGATCATGTATCGGCGTCGTTGCCGCTTCTTTTCGGGTCAGTGTCATATTGATGCTCTCCCCCTCCTTAAAGGTGGGTACAAAGCTAAAATAGCCATCAGCCACTACCCGGCCAGGCTTATTATCAGATGCCGGCTCAAAAAAAATAACTTTCAGTTTCTCGGATTGACTACTCATTGTTTGCTATTGGGTTAATGGATTTACACCTGGTTAACTGCCGGAGAGCCGTTAAGGTTATGGGTGGTTTAGGTCGTCCGGCAGTTTAAAAGAACGAAATTGACCCGTCAGGTTTTGCATAACGGTACGAATCCGCGTACTTTTGCGACATTGAACGGGTCCCGTAGCTCAGCTGGATAGAGCATCTTCCTTCTAAGAAGGCGGTCATTGGTTCGAATCCAATCGGGATCACTTTTTATAAATAAAGGCTAATCAGGATTTGCGTTAAATACGCTCAAAATCAACTGGTTAGCCTTTTTTTGTTGATTGTATTTTGTTGAAAATAAGGTGGTAAACCAACGTAAATCCGTCAACCAGTCAACAGGCCCCGACTGGTAGCCAGGGCCTGTTGACTGGTTGAGTAATAGGGGTATTAATTCACTTTCAGCACCCTGACGGTTTGTGATTGGCCCTGGCTACTGGCTCGCAGCAATAGGATGCCTGGGGCCAGGTTCGATACATCGAACCGATAATGCTCACTCGCACCCGCCCGCTCCGTGCGTCTTAGATCAACAAGGTGCCCCTTCACGTCAGTCAGCGACAGGTACAGGGGTGTGTTTTCACTACCGGTTACCTCCACCTCGACAACCTGATGTGCCGGGTTACCCAGTAGCTTCACCTGTAGTCCGGCTGTCGGTTCCTGGCTCGCACCCAGCCGGGCAACACCAATGCCCATGCAGTTGGCTAGCCAGTTGTAGTTGAAACTGGCCTCACCCGATGTGCCACTCTGCGTGGCCCTGAGCCTGATGATGGGATTGTCGGTGTACAAATGCAGGGTGTAGGGGCCGGGGTTGGTGGTGGGCAGCATCTCATTGATCACCGAGAAGCTGATGGGCTGGCCGCTTACACCGGCGTACTGAGGGGCAAAGGTCAACCGGCGCTCGGTGGCCGTTACCGCAGTACAGTTCACTGATGTTACGCCCGTGATAGCGAAGGGCGCTGGTGGGGTGAAACCGGCCTGGCAAACGGCCAGCCAGTTGTAGTCGACACTGGCCCCATCCGGTGTGCCGCCCTGCGTAGCCCTGAGCCTGATAATGGGGTTGTCGGTGTACAGACGCAGGGTGTAGGGGCCGGGGTTGGTGGTGGGCAGCATCTCGTTGATTACCGAGAAACTGACGGGCTGGCCGTTCAGGCCGGCGTACTCGGGGGTGAAGGTAAACTGCCGCTCCGTGGTCGTTACCGTCGCACAGCGTACCGGGGTCACGCTCGCAATGGCAAAGGCAGCAGGCGGGGCGCAGTTGATCAGTATCGAGAGGTTGTTAGAATTAAGGTTCGCAGTCGCCAGGTCGGGTCGGCCATCGCCGTTGAAGTTGCCCACCATTACCTGAAAAGGATCAGTACCGACCGCAAAGTTAGTGGGTGCCCCAAAGCCTCCACTGCCAGTACCCAACAGTACCGAAACGTTGCCAGACCCCGTTTTGGCGACAGCCAGGTCAGTCCGGCCATCGCCGTTGAAGTCACCCACCGCCACCGAATAGGAAAAACTACCGATGGGGAATTTAGTGGGTGCCCCAAAGCCTCCACTACCCGTACCCAGCAGTACCGAAACATCGTTACCATTAAAGTTCGCGGTCGCCAGGTCAGCCCGACCATCGCCGTTGAAATCACCCACCGCGACAGAAGTGGGATCACTACCGACGGGAAAGTTAGTGGGTGCTCCAAAGCTCCCACTACCCGTACCCAGCAGTACCGAGACGTTATTAGAACCCGAATTTGGCGTGACCAGGTCAGCCCGGCCATCGCCGTTGAAGTCGCCTACCACGACCGAATAGGGTTTCGTGCCGACGGGAAAGTTAGTCGGTGCGCCAAAGCTTCCACTACCCGTACCCAGCAGCACCGAAACGTAGTCAGAATTAAGGATGGCGACAGCCAGGTCAGCCCGGCCATCGCCGTTGAAGTCGCCCACTGCCACCGATTGGGGACCGGTACCGACCGCAAAATTAGCCGCGGCTCCAAATCCGCCACTGCCATTACCCAGCAATACCGAAACGTTGTTAGAACGCACGTTTGCCACAGCCAGGTCAACCCGGCCATCGCCGTTAAAGTCACCCGTGGCTATGGATTCAGGGTCATCGCCGACCGCAAAGCTAGTGGGTACGCCAAATCCGCCACTGCCATTACCCAGCAGTACCGAGACGTTGTTAGAACCCGCGTTCGGCGTGGCCAGGTCAGCCCGGCCATCGCCATTAAAGTCACCCACCGCCACCGAATGGGGGAAACTACCGCCCGAGGGTACGGCTGTAGCATTGAAACACTGCCCCCGGCCCACTGTGCTGAGGCCGGTTAGGAGCAAACAAACCAGCCACCAGCCGGGAGATACACCCACGCTGACCAGCTTACCGGATAAATAGGAATTTCGACCGCCAAGGGGACGGATTGATAGAAAAGTTTTCATAAAAGGGATGGATTTTTAGGGTAACTACACCTGACTTACACACGCAGTAAACACCGAAAAGTAATCTAGTCTGACGTGTTATCAGGTCAGCATGTGGATAACTGATCAGTGCCTGGCTAAATTGACCTAACGGAGAATAAGGTCAAAACAACGTACTGTACTGGCCGACAATGCTGAGACACGACTACGCCGGGAGGCTACAGTCGCGTGCGCTAAAAAAGACTATCTCTATAACAATAATGCCATAAAATAGGGCAATAGTTATTCGTTTATTTTATTAAACGGTAGTTGGCTCGAATCCCGTTGTGCTGAAAGGCAGTCTATCTACGTAGCTGTTTCAGCTGTGAGCGATAGCAGATGACATATCCCCAACGTCGGGAAAGGCATCCGGTTTGAGTTGATACTATACTGTGAGTACGGGGCAAAAACTAACCCCGTATTCACAGTGTAGGCAGGGCTTTCTTATAAAATCCCGTAGGAATGTAATCCTTGTAGAATTGGGCATATACGGTCCCGGAGAACTCCGTAGGAGTGACATCTCTACGTTAAGATACCACTCCTACGGAGTTCTTGGAGGGAGATGCGGGGTTATTACCTACACAGATGTCACCTCTACGAGGTTCTAACGTTTTATGAGAAAACCCTGACAGTGTAGGTAATCGAGCAAAATTAATTTGCTGTCTTTTTTGTCATTCTGAGGAACGAAGAATCTTCGCCAAGAGCAAAAAAAACGGACTTACCCGAAGATTCTTCGTTCCTCAGAATGACAAAAAACCAGTGAACTACACCGCGTAGGTTCCGTCGGCGGTTTGGCGCAGGAGGGCGAGGGCGGCTAAGGTATCCAGTAGGGGCTGTACTTTGCCGGGGGGTGTTTTCGCAAAAAAGGCGGCAACCTGTTTGGTACTGAGCGGAACACCCGACTGCTGCACCGTATCCCGAACGGCCTGCATCTGTTGGGCTAACTCTTTTGGCCATTCCTGTTTGAACGCCAGACCGTTTACCGCATCGGGGGCACTGGTTTTGGTTGCTGTGGTTGTCAGACCAAGATCCAACTGCTGTTGCGGTCCGGCGTTCCGGCCGGGTGCCGGAACGCCGGACCGCTGATATTCGGGGCGCAAATACCGGATTTGTCCGGCGGCTTCCTCCGCGGCTCGTTTGTGGTTTAGCTGAACAAGGCGGGTTAGTATTTCGCTCGGTCCGTCGCTACGGTCGGGCAGGCCATCCGGCCATCCGTAGGCATCGGCAACGGCCGCGTCTATCTGTTGGTGCAGACTGAGCACCACCGACGCCAACCCCTGTTGGTTGATTGTTTGGTCTTTGGCGTTCAACGGTTCGCTCCCGCGCAACTTTTCAACGACGTTGTAGAGGTCCGTAAGGGTCAGGGTAGAGTGTGCGGCCTGTTGGCGTTTACGGTGTGCGTCTAATTGTTCTGCCAGTTCACGAATGCGTTCCTGCTGTTGCGGTGTGGCATCGGGGAAAGGAAACGGGTCGAAACATCGGGTTTTGTTATATCGAGGTGTATTGCCGCCCAAATCACCACCAGCCGCTAATGCCCAAACTACATGAATATTGCTCGATAAGACGCCAAGATGATAAGAGTCATCCAAGGCGATTGCCACTAACATGTTGTCAGGAATAATATTTGAATCTAGGAATTGAAATACCCGGTGTTTAGCCGTTTCAACTGTGGCTATATAGCGTTTAGTCGGTTTGATAGCTGCTCTTAAATCGTCTCTCGTGCGACCGTGTAGCCACCACTTCTTTTTGACGTTAGGCTCTTTACTTGTGTCCCGTTCTGGCTTTACTCGTTCAAGAACGTGCTGGTAAACAATTGGATATCGTTGTAGGGCTTCGGCATCAGACAAACCAAAAAGGTCAATAATTTTTGCACCTCGACTATTTCCGGTAAAGTCCTTACCGTTTAGATAATCCTTAATTACCGCTACGCTTGCAGGGTCTTTTTGCAAGATGTCATCTGATTCTACTTCGTTTAAAATAAACCCTGATCCGTACAGTTGCATCCCCCTGTTAGATAAACCCTCATTAGCTTTTAGCGACCTAGTAGAGTCAAGTTCAGCACCGATTGTCAAATCAGATAAGATTGTGCCTTGTTGCGTGACAAATGATACTTCGGCGGCATCCTCTCCAATTGGTACACTTTCAGATTTTACCGTTAGTAGACTACCGTTGACCACTCCGTTACTCCGTCGTTCCCCTACTGTCATAGCAACTCTTACAGCAGCTCCATCTAAATTATCTACCCAAGGATGATCTGGAATTGCGAATACTAGAGACGCTTTATTTCTGTTACCCTCAATGTATTCTTGAACAATACGTCGATTGTACGTCTGAGTGATAGAGTTGGTTGTTATGAATCCAAAACGCTCTGATTCGCCTTGTACTAACGTCTTTGCAGCCTTGTACCACCAATACATAACTAAATCAACAGAGTCTGGGATATGACCAAAGTATGCTACACGTAATGCTTCTACGTACCCATCTCCCAATGATTCCTTCATTCGTTTACTTCCAACAAACGGCGGGTTGCCAACAATAAAATCAGCTTGCGGCCATTCGGCGGGTTGCGGGTTTGGGTAGTCGTAAACGGTCGTTTGGGCGGTTTCGTCAGGTACGGGTTGGCCGGTTGCCGAGTGTAATTTGGTCGTTACCCCATCCCACCGTGTAACGGGTTGCCCGCTGGTGTCCAAACGCGGAACAGGCGGGCCGTGTTGCAATACGGCATCCTGTTGGCGTATGTTCTCGTATTCGTCTAACAGCGGTTCGGGTAATTCACTTTCGCCGTGGGTGCGCAGGTGCCATTGCAGATAACCAATTTTCAGCACCACATCGGCAATAGCAGCCGCCCGGGGGTTCAGTTCCAGCCCCAACAGTTGCCGGGGTGAAATGGTCGTACCTCCGCTGAGGTTGAGCAAACCCGTTCCGCCGTAGGAGTTGATAGCCGCCAATACTTCACCCTCCAGGCGTTTGAGGTGTTCCAGCGTTACATACAGGAAATTGCCCGAACCACAGGCCGGGTCCAGAATTTTGATGGTCGTCAGCCGACGTAAGAACCGTTCCAGTTCGGCACGGGCCGCGTTCGGTCGGGCTGGTTTCTCTTTTCCTTCCTCCAACAGTTGTGCGGCCGCAGCCTGCGCAGCCGCCCATTCCCGGCGCAGGGGTTCCAGCACCGTAGGCAGTACCAACCGCTCCACATACCGGCGCGGGGTGTAGTGGGCACCCAGGCTATGCCGTTCGCGGGGGGCCAGCGCCCGTTCCAGCAAGGTGCCAAAAATGGCCGGTTCTACGGCGGTCCAGTCCGATTCTGCCGATTTGAGCAACAAGGCTATCTGATCAGCGGTCAACGGCAACGCCCGGGCATCGTGAAACAGTTTGCCGTTAAACTTTCGTAGCCGGGCCTTCAGTTCGGAAGAAAACCCGCCCGTATCCATCGTATGCCAGAGATTTTCTAAGGCATCGGGCAAAAATTCGCGTAGTTCCGGTTTTGAGTATTCGCGTAACAGACCCGTAAAGGAGGTTTTGGGTATCAGGCCCACATCTTCCGAAAACATGGTAAACAGGCACCGCATCAGGAACTGGGCCACCAGATCGGGCGTATGTCCTGCCCTTTCTAATTGCGCGGATAGGTTCGCTAAATAGCCCGCCAGTTCACGCGTTACGCGGGCGGCTCGTCGGCTGGAGTCCAGTTCGCGGGGGTCGGTAAAAATGAGCCGCAGCATGGCCCGCGTTTCTTCCTCCGCCAGTTTCGATAGGGGGAGCCGGTAACGGGTTTGATCCGGAAATGGTACAAACTGATCACCCACCCCCGAAAAGTTGCTGTACACGTCAATGCAGTAGCCAACGTCAGCCACCAGCACAAACAGGGGCCGGGGTTCGTCGTGGTCCGGCGTTCCGGCTGGCAATGCCCGCACGTAGCTTAATGCCTGTTGGCGGGCGGTCTGCATCATCTGTTGCCATTTGGTTGTGCCGCGTACGGCGTGCCTTTTCCGGCGTTTTTCGGGCGGCAATCCAAGTTCAGCCCGTTCCAGTGCCTTTTGTTGGTCGGGGGTTTCAGTCCCCTGTTTGGTTTCCAGCACAAAACAGCCGCGTTTGTAGAGGTCAATACGCCCGGTACTACGTTTGCCGTTGTCGTTAAATTCAACCGCCCGTTCCAGCACGTAGGCATCCTGAGCGGGGTTGTCGGTAGTGGGGTCAGGACTGGGTGCGCCAATGAGGGTGCAAAGGTCTTGCAGGAACAGACCATAGTTGGCGCGTTCGGCACCACCCGCCGGTTTCCAGCGGGCTTCAAATTCGGAATAGGTCACAAAAAGAAGAAAGTAAGAACAGGTGTGATCAAAAAAGACAAAGGTAAATACGCCCAAAAGCAAATACGCCCAAAAGATAATGATTGCGGGCAAATCTCTGGCTGATTTATTCAGGTATAGTTTGGAGAGAGGGGGAGGGGGGGATTAATTCTCTACCATTGGTTCACTGATTAACCGTCAGCCTGGCCAAAAAAACGGTGCCAAAATTCAGGGGGGATATTTTGATCTTACATGTTTTGACAGGCAATGCAAATGGGTTTCACGGACTAATTAACGGAGTGTAGAACGGCGATATCGGAAGGGCAATTACCTGACAATATTCTACCAAATCTGAAGATTAAGTATATTTCAGTCCGTAGAATTAACTAAACCTTTTTGACAGTAGCCGGTTGAGCTATATACTTAAAAATCAGTTTGACGATTGATTTCCTATTCATTGTCCACTTAATAAAATTCATTCACTACCTGATAAATAAAACGAGTCCCTTTCACTGAGAGGGACTCGTTTTAATAACCATTGAAAATGAGAAAGTTGAAACTAGTAGAATACGTTTAGCCGTTTGACCTGCCATGAAAAAACAACGTCATAGTTCATGTATTTACCAATACTCATCTAAACCGTTTGGCAGGATTTTTGTCAAAACCTAGTTTGTCTGTCTACTTACAGGTATGATCTATCCTTCTCAACAATTTCAATAATAATCACTCAGCGATGCGTCAGGCGTTAATCATTATTATGTTAATATTTGGTAGTCTACTCTCTATTGTTGGCTACTATATGATCTTGATGGATTGGATACAGGATATCGGTGAGGGTGTCTACAAGGAAAACTATTCGGAGCTTGTTTTTGAAACTTTAACCTTAGTATTGTATACTTATTTAGCCGTACGTTTCACAAGAAATAACGTGCATCTGTAGGCTGGACTGATTTTCTGACCGCCAGTAAAAGCTCTGATAACCAACGGAAAAACCTAATAAATTGACCTCTATGACAATAATTTACCCGATCAGCAGAAACAAAATAACCAAATTGATAAATCCTTATGTATCGTTTCTGGTGCTGGGGTTAGTGCTGTTTTTTTCGGAACTCGTACAGGCTCAGTCTACCAGTCGGTCCGGTAAATTCAAACAGGTTTATGTAGAAGCCGGAGGTTTCGTTGTGAGCGGAACAATGCCCTTTTGGTTGCGGGCCAATCAGTCGGGAATTGTCCCATTAGCGGGGTCAACGGGGTCAGTACGGGTAGGTTTTTTCAGGGGATACCGACAGGTAAATTCAGCCGATAGTTTAACTAAACCCAAAAAAGTAGACTGGGGGTATGGGCTGGAGATGGTTGGAAATGCAGGGCAGCAGAGTCAGTTCTTACTACCCCAAGCCTATCTAAAAGCCAGGTTGGGGCGATTCGAACTTTATGCCGGTCGTCGGCGTGATCGAATCGGTCTGGTCGATACGGCCCTTACATCGGGTTCCTACGCCTGGTCAGGGAATGCACTGCCTATCCCCAAAGTGCAACTTGGCACGCTCGGCTATGTCCCGATACCCTTTACAAAGGGACTTATTTCGTTCAATGCCCTGTACAACCATGGCTGGTTCGAAAATGCCAACAAGCAAGTTATAGACACCCGTTTACACCAGGCAGCTCTGTATGTACAGCTTGGTAAGCCCAAATGGGCCGTAAAACTCTACGGCGGAATCAACCATCAGGTCGTATGGGGAGGCTATTCGTCGGTATTAGACAATGGGGTGTCAAATAACGGGGCCTTACCTTCCTCATTAAAGGCCTATTTTTATGCGGTTACGGCACAAACCGCTTCTTCGCTGGAAACGGATCCAAATGTTTCTTTCTTTGACGGGACGAACCGCATTGGCAATCACCTGGGCTCGGTAGACATTGGCACTTCGATTACGTTGCCACTGGGTAGGTTCATGTTATATCGTCAGAACCCTTACGAAACGGGTGCATTGTTTCATATGACAACCCTGGCTGATGGACTCAGCGGGCTTAGTTTCCGGCGGCATCGACCTGGCAAGGGGTGGCTCACGCTGGATGGAGCCGTTCTGGAATGGCTCTACACAAAAAATCAGGGCGGGCCGGGGTTCATTGAAAATGATCCTTATGGCCGTGGTAAAGTCAATTATTTTAATAATGAGCAGTACATTGATGGATGGCAATATAACAGCCGGGTAATTGGCACACCCTTTCTGACTCCCCAGACAGAGGTGAATACGACCTTACCCCGTGGCTATCCTATTGCCAACAATAGGGTGTCCTTGTGGCATGTTGGCGTATCGGGTCGGGTTGTCAGGCAGGTACAGTGGCTAACCAAATTATCTTATAGCCAGAATTTTGGTACCTATGAAATTCCTTATCCCGCTGGGATCAACCAGTTTTCAGGCTTACTTCAACTGACGGCTCCCGTACAGATGCCCGCCCTGGGACAGGTTCATCTCCAGACGGCTCTGGCGCTGGATACGGGTCAATTATTGAACAATTCATCGGGTGGCTATTTCAGTATCCGCAAAACCCTGTCTTACTGACACAGTTTGAATAGCGTTGATGTAAGTTGATAGGCAGCTATTCACAGGGATTTACTGTATAGCCTGCATCAGGTGAGCCCTATTTTTTCCATTAGTCTCTCGAGTTCACCTCCGAGAATCAACCAGCAAACCGGGGGCGTACAAAAAACATACCTAACCAGGCAACCCGTTTGCGGGTAATGATGGAGATTGCACGGGATGCAATGCGGAAGATGGAGCAGGAAAGGCAATAATCGCCCGGAACAATTTGGGAATAAGTGCACACTAAACTTGCAAATTCGGTGTGCCGATAAACCGAATCATCCCAGCAGGCTCCTAACAGAATTTATCAGGGCCAGTATAAGTCTACTGCCGCGCCCAATCCGCAACCGGTAGTCCGGCCGAAAAAAATCGGTGTCAGCATTCGGGGAAAGGGGTATGGATTTGCCTTTAGTGAAAAATCAGAAAAGACGGCTATCTGAACAATGAAGGACGAACGAATCTGAACGTTTGGAGGGGCATTATCCGGCTTTTTACCACGGTGTTTAAGTAATTTTCAGTAGGTATAATTAGTCAAACCTTTTTGAATGTAATGAGTTATTACCGTTGATCGATTCTACAATCAACAGTAAATTTGACGTTTAAAACCACATTCACTACCTAATTAACAAAACCAATTTAACACCTATTAATTGATAAGGTTTCTTTCTCTGAAAGGGGCCTTATTTTTATTCTGCTGACTGAGAAAAACAGACTGTTTTCTCCTGGGAAATTTTAACTGATGGGGGATAGTATAAAAAATAGTTGCTTGATTTAGAAAAACACGACTACCCTGTTAAACTATCCGGCAGGGTTGCTGTCCAAAACTTAATTTGTTTGTTCTGCAAACCTACTCTATTCTTTCTCATCCGTAATTATTTAGCGATGCGTCAATTACTGTTCGTCGTCATTTCAATTATTGGTGGTCTGGCTTCTTTCACAGGATTCTGTCTGGCCCTGATTGACTGGGTGCAGGATATGGAGGAGGGAATCTATCAGGAGAGTCATTTGGAGGCTTTCCTGGAAACGGGTGCTTTAGTTCTTTATACTTCTCTGGCCATACGTTTTATGCGGAATAAATTGAATTTATAAGCTGGGTTAGTTTTCAGGTAGTCAATATAGTTCATTGGCTGAGGACTAATCTCTTTAACTTTATTACAGAATCATTAACGATTTTTGCTATTTTTGTTTAACCGTTAATTGCCTTTTATTCTTACCTTTTGGTAAGTTTTGGGCCGATGCTCATTGAGGAATTAACTCTTTCAGGCTATGGTATACCTGGCCATAGTTTCAGCTTGATTTTATGCCTAACTATCAACCACTTTCAATCTTAGTTGTAGAACCAAATCCTGATCATCATTTACTGGTTGGGTACAGTTGTAAAGTAAATAAATTTCAGGTGAATCCTGTTTTTGCTACGGATTCTTTGTCGGCATTAAGTCATCTGGAAAAAGATACAACCAGTAAAAATCCATTTCCGAAATTGGTTTTGCTGGATCTCTTTTTGCCTGATCCAGAGAGAGGTCTGGCGTTTCTCAAACAGGTCAAAAAAATGTACCCCCGACTACCAGTCATTATTCTGAGTAATCAACAGACTGAACATTATATTCAGCAGGTTTATGATTTAGGGGCTAACTCGTTTATTTCTAAACCATCTACCCTGGAAGGTTGGGAAAGGCAATTTCAGGTATTACTGGCTTATTGGTTCGATGTTGTCACGTTAGCACCTGTCTGCTAAAATAAAAACGTAGCAGGCAGATAGAACCTGAAAAAACGGCCGGGGAATCGCACGGGCCACCCAGCACCCTATCGACTCTGACCAAACCAGGCAGCCATTCCTGGCCACTCGTATCAACTGTGCTATCAACCCGGCCCATCAGTCACTGACCTACTCACCAAATCAGGCGTAGCTGTTCATTGGCTGATTTCACATAAACATCGCCTGAATCTCTTCCTTGAGTGTTTTAAGCGCCATAGAGGTGGGTTGTTTATCCAGCTGAATAATCCGTTCGAAGATTCGCTTCGAGAGGTCGAGGGCGGGGGCATCAGGACGGGTATCGCCCGATGCCTGATTGATGAGCATCATGACATCGTTCATGGCGGCCTGAATCTGATCCCAAACGGCCTGACTCATGTATACCTGCTGCGATAGGTTATGGTTATATTCATCCCGGATTTCCTGCAATAACCGTTGTTGAAACTCCAGCACTGTAGTGGAACTGCCCCCGAGCCGCAGTAATAAATTGTTGGGGCTAATGCGCTCCAGAAACAGAACCATTCGTTCGTATGCCTGTAGCCGGATGG
This sequence comes from Spirosoma spitsbergense DSM 19989, assembly GCF_000374085.1. GTDB lineage: Bacteria > Bacteroidota > Bacteroidia > Cytophagales > Spirosomataceae > Spirosoma > Spirosoma spitsbergense. The sequence continues at coordinate 112,671 of NZ_KB893387.1, forward strand.
GTACAACCGTTTCAGTATAGCGAGCCTGCACATCGAAGCGATGGCGGCCGGCTTCCCGTTCCAGTAGTAACTTAACGGTCAGGTACATGCCGTACAGGACTAATCCGGCGGGCACAATCAGTTTCAGAAAATCACTCAGTAAGTCCATAGAAAGAAGGAACGTTATCCGTAAAATGGGTAATTTTGAAAAAAGGGTTACTACTGCTTTATGTTGACAATTGATAATCCGGTTTACGTTCGGCCCGAAGCACGTCAGCAAATTCTGGACACGTTACTGGCTAATAAAATTCCGGCAGCCTATGGCTTACGGGTGGGAGTGCGGGGGGGCGGCTGTGGAGCCTCCTGGTTACTGGGACTTGATCTAGCCGGCCCCTCCGACGAAGTGTATAACGTAGAAGGAGTGCAGGTCATTATTGACCGTAAGCATTTACTGTATGTATTGGGTGCCGAAATTGGGTACGAATCGGGTGGCTATACCGTTGATAAACCGCCGTCTGTTAGGTAAATTAAAGTCGGATAGCCGGCCAGAATGAAGAAGTGCCAAAAACTTGGCATGATTTTAGGACGATATCCGATAATAAGACACTACTGCCCGTTAAGTGAAACGTATCGAGAACCATATTTTCCTGTTGTTGGCAGCACTGGCCGTCGGTTTATCGGTCCTGTATTTCCTGCTGCTGGAGCAGAATGCGCCGGGTGCTACGGATGAGCAGTACGTGAGTGCCGTTCAGCAACGGGTGAAGGCCGAGATGCGGATCAGTACGGCCGAACTGGATACGCTGTCGGGTTTATTGATGCAGAAGCCGAATCCAACGTTTACCGATTTAGTCAAAATTCCCTCGAAGTACCCTTACTTCATATTCCACAATAAAGAGTTAGTATACTGGTCCGATTACCGCTTTGTTCCCGACATAGCCCAGCTTTCTACGGTTGCCAGCGTACCAAAGCTTATCAATTTCGACCAGGGACGCTACATCGTCAGCCACCGGCGGGTGGCAGCCGATAAAAAAATACTGGATGTTTTCTCACTGGTCAATATTTATCGCTTATACCACAGTAACAACTCCTATCTGCAGTCGGGCTATAATCCTGAACTGTTTGCTGTTGATCCGCAGGCTGTTACCGACAAGAGACAAAACACTTACCAGGCTATTTACGACAATGCATCGGCCTTTCTGTTTTCTGTTGTACCGCCCAAGGTAGATGCTTACCGAAATCATTCCACGCCGGTCAATACCGTTATTCTGGCCACATTGGGGGTTATTTTCCTGGGTCTCTACGTGTTTCAACTGATGATTCGTCTGAGAGACAGGCGTCAATACGAGAAGGGGCTGGTGGCGCTGGCTGTCTATTTAGTGTTGTTGCGGGTCGTGATGCTCTATTTTGGGGTGCCGTTTTTATTCATAGAGTCCGATCTGTTCAATGCCAAATATTATGCGGCTTCGGTTCTGAATCCCTCCCTGGGCGATCTGCTGCTCAACGCTCTGGTGGTGGCTGTATTGGTATTTTACTGGGTGAAGTACTACTATTGTTCGCAGACGTACCTGTTTCTGGTAAATCTACCCTACTGGCTGAAATTGCTCCTGTCAGTAGGGTGTGTTGTACTCAGTTACGTTGCTTTCATGCTTTACTACAGGGAGCTTAACAACATCTACGATAAGTCGCAGTTTACGCTCGACATCACGCTTAACATTCATTTCTCTTTTCTGAAAGTAGTTTGCCTGGGGATATTCATCGTTATTTCCTGCATCTACTTTCTGGTCATTCATTTGCTGACCAGTCTTTTTATTCGGTACAACCGGTTTCATCACGTTGGTATCGGTTTTCTGCTTATTCTGACCGGTACGTTCCTGAGTGGCGGAATTTGGTTGCTCAGGGGCGAATCGCTGAATAGTATTTTCCTGTTGAACAGTTTCTATTTTCTGATCGTATACGCCAGTAAACTCCCCAGAACACTGTACGCGTTTCGCTATACGACCTCGATATACCTGTTTTTGGCGGCTTTTATCTGTGCCTTCATTACGGCTTACGTAGTGTATAACCAGGAAATTCGGAAGCAACTGAGCCGCGAGCAGGCATTTGCCGTGCAACTGCTGGCCGAGAATGATGACCTCGGTGAGTTTTTGATGAGCAAAGCACTGGAATCGATTAAATCGGATGCCGAAATAGGCCATGCGCTGCAAACGGATACCCTGCTGGTACGTGAACGCATTCAGCAACGGGTAAAAAGTATACACCTCGATAAGTATTTTGACAAATACGATATTGAGGTGTTCTCGTTCCGGGCCAATGGCCGTCCGCTCGATATCAGCCCAAGACCGATATCGCTGGCTGCGTTTAAAGCCCGCTATAACCAGCCTGGTTATAAAACAGATTACACGAATGTGTTCTTTGTCAATGAGGTAAGAAATCAGTTTGTCAAGCAGTACGTATGCTTTGTCCCGATTCAAAAGCAACCTGCATCGCCCGCAGCGACGCGCAGAAAAAATAGTCCTGCCCTGTCGGATACGCTGGGCTATGTGGTACTGGATTTGAGATTGCGTAATGAACGCATGAAAAGTGTATATCCCGAATTGCTGGTCGACACGAAGTTTACCCAGGATCCCGATACGCCTGAATACAGTCACGCTTTTTTCTCCGGTCCGCGACAGGGTAGTACATCACTGGGGCCAGCGCAACACCAGCTTTTATACAGTGGGGCCGGCACGTATAATTACGACCGGAAACTTGATGTCTCCTTACTGAACAACCCTGCCTTGTTCACCACGGGTATATCGAACAATAACTACCAGCACGTGGCCCAGAAGGGGAAAGATGGGCGTATTGTCGTGGTGTCCTCGCCGGAATATCCATTGAGGAATATATTCTCCAACTTCTCCTTCCTGTACCTACTACTGGTTTTTACGGTTATTCTGGTTATTCTGGGGTATGCAATCAATTACCGCTTCTCCAGACTGAATATCAACTATTCGACCCGGATTCAGATTCTGCTGAACCTGGCTTTTTTCATGCCGCTGATCTTCGTGATTCTCATCATTCTGGGCGTTATCAGTTCTACCTACATTGACGATCAGCGGGATACATACATCAGCAATACCCGTAACATCGCGTCTAACTTCCTGCCCTATCTGGAGGAGTTCTATACCCAGAAGCGCAGTAAAGGGTCGATGGAAGAGGAGCTAAGTAAGATTGCCCGCGATGCCAGTATCGACGTTAATTTATTCGATACACAGGGGCAGCTATATACCTCAACGCAACCGCTTATCTATGAAAGCGGATACCTCTCCAAACGCATCAACCCGGACGCCTATATTCATATCATTGAGGATAAAGAAAATCAGGTACTGCTGGATGAATCGCTGGGAAACAAAAAATACCGGACGGCTTATGCCGCAATCAAAGCCTACGATGGTCGGCTGTTAGGCGTATTGAGTATCCCTTATTTTTATGCTCAACCCGAACTCGACCGGAAAATCATTGAAGTGATTGCTACGTCGCTCAGTATCTTCACGGCCCTGTTCATCTTCTTTCTCGTGCTGTCTTATTTCGCATCGCACATGCTGACCAGACCGCTCCGGATGCTGACGCAGAAGGTCAAAAAAACAAATCTTGAATTACCCAATGATCCGCTGCTCTGGCAATCGGATGACGAGATTGGTTTGCTCATTCGCGAATATAACCGGATGCTGCTCAAACTGGAAGAAAGCAAACAGGCACTGGCCCAGACGGAAAAACAATCGGCCTGGCGTGAAATGGCCAAGCAGGTTGCCCACGAAATCAAGAATCCACTGACACCCATGAAACTGACGCTACAGCATTTGCAGCGAACGTTTCCCAGCGCCAGAAATAGTACGGCAGGCGCCAGTGACCCGGCCCGTGGGGTTATTCTGCGAACGTTTGATTCCCTGCTAGATCAGATTGATAACCTAAGCGATATAGCCACCTCGTTTTCGGAATTCGCGAAAATGCCATTGCCTAAAAGAGAGGAATTTGAAGTGACGGGCGTGTTTAACAAAACCATCGACCTGTACGCCGACGATGTGCGGATTTCGCTGCAGCGTGAAGTAGAAACCGGCCCCGTTATAGCCGTTGGTGACCGTCAGCTCATTGGGCGTATTCTGACCAACCTGCTCATCAACGCCATCCAGTCGGTGCCTTCTGATCGTAAACCGGTTATCAAGGTTAAGCTCTATACGAACAGCGATGCGGTACAGATCGAAATTCACGATAATGGCGCGGGTATTCCAGAGGCCATTCGCAGTAAAGTATTCCTGGCTAACTTCAGTACAAAGCGGGGCGGGTCGGGACTAGGCCTGGCTATTGCCAAACGGGGAGTTGAACACGCAGGGGGCACAATCTGGTTCGAAACCACCGAGAATGTCGGTACCTCCTTCTTTGTGTCATTACCCTTAGCGGGTGTCACCGGCCCCCTGGTGGGCGAATCCGTCAATTACTGACCGGGATAGAACAGGCATTTAAGAAGCGCCTGTGATGCCAGGGGCGTTTCTGGACGAATCATTCCAGGGTAACGTGCTTCCAGTTTTCGCCCGACCGAATCCGGTTGAGTTGGGTATGCGTAATGCCAAATTGCTTGGCAATCATTTTCAGGCGATTCTTATCATTCAGCAGTAACTTCTTGATAATCCTGACCTTACTTTCTGTCAGTTTATAATTACGGGTCTGGCGGGGTAGTTGACGGTTTTTGAGACTGGGATTGTTTCTATTGTGTTCAATCATCTCCGCTTTCGTTACCCAGCGCAGGTTTAAATGGTAGTTGTTCTGCTTATCGTGATCGAGGTGGATAACAAAAATCTGGTCGGGGTCAGAGTGGCTGACAAAGTGCTCGGCTACCAGTTTATGAATGTATCGATTCAGGGTTTTTCCTTCCGAACGGATATTGAGTGACCGATACCCCTGAATGACTGATCCTTTAATTAAGCGGCTGGTTTTACCCGCATCGTTCGCATCGGATTGGGCGGACGATGATAGTTGAAAACTGCGTAATCGCCCATAGTTGGATACTTCATAGTGGGGAGGATTCTCAATACCGTCAAACACAATCGGTGTCCATTTTTCATTCCAGAAACTTTGGCTCCCTCTGTTATCCATGACCGACGCTGGTTGTTTTAGGTTGGACTTATGTGGCAACACACGAGCTGTTTGTCAGGTATGCGTACACAATTAATGTTTAACAACTACCGGATGAAATAGTTGTCAGTTTAGTAATATATTGATCGTACTCCATGCACGATAGCATTATACAGTCAGCTATCTGGACAAGCGGTTGATCATGGGCATATTAGTAAAAAAGTAGATAAGATTAATGATTTTGTCTGGTATATCAGGTACGTGACAGATGAAACTACCCGGTTCCGGGATGAGTTTAAATCAGGAGTAAACCTATCTTTTGCTGGAACGATGAATATGGATGAAAGGAAGACGGTGGTTATGGGCGCAACGGAAAAGCCGGGCCGCTATGCCAACTTAGCGGCTCATAGCCTGCTGAGGCATGGTCATGCTATCGAGCTGGTAGGCTTGAAAGCAGGACAGATTGAGGGGAACCCGATCCGGACAGGGCAACCGGCTATCAGCAACGTTGATACGGTAACGATGTACGTCGGGCCACAAAACCAGCCCCCCCTATACGAGTACATTAAAAGCCTGAAACCCCGCCGGGTAATATTCAATCCCGGTGCCGAAAATCCGGCGTTCCAGGAGCAATTACAGGCCGAAGGCATCGAGCCAATTGAAGCCTGTACCCTGGTTATGCTATCAGTAGGGACGTATTGATTGTGGAATTGTAGAGACGCAATACCTTGCGTCTCTACGGAAAATTACCATTTTATCAGCGCCGATGCCCAGGTAAAACCGCTGCCAAAAGCGGCAAGGCAAATTAAATCGCCGGGCTGAACGTGGCCTTTCTCAAAGGCTTCAGTCAGCGCGATGGGGATGGATGCTGCCGTGGTGTTGCCGTATTGCTGAATGTTGTTGAACACTTTCTCTTCCGGTAGGCCCATTTGCTGGCGCACGTACTCCGAAATGCGAATATTGGCCTGATGAGGAACAAGGAGTGCAATATCCTCTGCTTTGTAGTTATTAGCTTCCAGACTCTCGTTAATAACCTCCATAAACCGAACAACGGCGTGTTTGAAAACGGTATTACCGTTCATCGTCACATTGTACTGTTTATCGGCTAAGGTTGTTTCATTGATCCACTGCCCCTCGCGGCTGCTACCCGGATCACGCACGTACAACTCTTCTGCATAGCGACCGTCGGCGTGCAAATGGGTCGATAAAATACGGTGCTCAGGATCGGTGGTAGCCTGAACAACAGCGGCCCCGGCTCCATCGCCAAAAATGACGGCTACGCCCCGACCCTCGTTGCTTTTATTCAGATACGACGATTGAATCTCGGAACCAACCACCAAAACGGTTTTGTACATACCCGTTTTTATGAACTGGTCGGCAATGGAGAGCGCGTAAATGAAGCCGGAACATTGATTGCGAATGTCGATAACTCCGATGCCCTCCAGACCCAGCTCACGCTGCATCAGAAACGCCGAACCGGGGAAATAATAATCCGGGGTTATGGTCGCATAAACAATCAGATCGACGGCTGATGCATCGAGGCCCGCCCGGTCGAGGGCCATACGGGAGGCTGCCGTAGCCATACTGGCATTGGTGTCTTTGCCGTACGTAAAATAACGTCGTTGTTTAATGCCCGTCCGTTCCTGAATCCAGGCATCAGACGTGTCCATGTACTGCGTCAGGTCATCGTTCGTAACGATATTGTCTGGAACGTAAAACCCTAATCCTTTAATACTTGTGTAAACCGTATTCATTTAATGCGAATAAATCCCCCGCAAAAATAGCATTTTTTGTGGGGGATGTTCTCCTGATTGATTCATTTGTACAACTGATGTCGGAAAAAGACAATCGCGGCACCGCTATCAGGCGGGGTGTAGTTCAAAGGAATATTCTTCCATGATAAGATTGGCCAGGAGCTGTTTGCAGGCTTCGTCAACGGTTTGACGGGCTTTCTCTTCGGTATCTGCTTCCACGTTGAGCCGGATGTGCTTGCCGATACGAACATTATCGATAGTGTCCATATGGAGATTATGAAGCCCTAATTTGACCGCCTTTCCCTGAGGATCCAGAATTTCAGAACGGGTCATGATGTTAATTTCAGCGATGTATGTCATTTTTTAATGAGTGAAAGTGTGAAAGAGCGAAAGAGCGGCTGACGCGAGCAATCTGTATGCTTCAGCCGCTCTTTCGCTCTTTCACACTTTCACTCTTTGAAATTAGTGAAACGAGGATGTACAATAAAATAATGAGCGGGATGGCCGCAAACTGCAAAAATAACAGGAGTAAGACGGAAGCAATCAGAAAACTGTATGTAACGCGGTTTGCGGCCCAGCCGAAGGATTTAAATTTAAGGGCAAATAGCGGTAAATCCATCACCATCATAAACGAAAACGCAATCAGCATACCCCAGGCAATGTCGTTTTGCCAGATCGCGTTGTACTGCGGCTGATACCGCTCCATAAGGGGAAGGGCTGCAATCAGCATGGTGTTGGCAGGCGTGGGTAAGCCAATGAACTGGTCGCTCTGGCGGGTGTCGATGTTGAATCGGGCGAGTCGCAGGGCGGATAAAACCGCGATCAAAAAAGCCCCGTACGAGATTGGTCCCAACCCCTGAAACCAGCCGTATTGAAAAACAATGGTAGCGGGCAATACGCCGAACGTGACGACATCGGCCAGCGAATCGAGTTCTTTTCCGAATGGACCGGCAACGTTGACCAGGCGGGCCACGAAGCCATCACCAAAGTCCAGTATCAGGGCCAGCCCGACTAGCCAGGCAGCCGTGTCAAGATGCCCGCGCAGCGTCATTACGATGCCAATGCACCCGCACAACAGGTTGCCGCAGGTCATGGCGTTAGGGATATGCTTCAAATCTTAGTTATAAATGTTGACCGAGTCGCCGGTGCGATGATGAAGTATGAATGAGACCGGCACCAGACAAAAGAAAGCTAACATCATTCATAATTCATCATTTATAATTCCTGAAGGTACGGGTTTGTTTTTTTCTCCTTCCCAATGGTTGTGGGTTCCATGTGTCCAGGATAAACAACGTAATCATCAGGCAGGGTAAAAAACTGGGTCTTTATACTATTTAGCAGGGCCTCGTGGCTACAAAAAGGAAAATCGGTTCGCCCAACGCTCCCGTTGAACAGCACATCACCCCCAATTACGTAGCGATCGGCATGATTGACAAACGCTACATGACCTGGTGCGTGGCCCGGTACAAAGATGACATCTAAAACGGTATTGCCGAAGCGAATTGGCTCGCCTGCTACCAGGGGTTCGTCAATGTCAGATGGTTCGTATCCGCGTAAACCATATAGGGCGCAGCGCGCAGGTACATCGTCGTATATGACGTTATCCAACGGGTGGAGATAGGCTTTAACCCCGAATTTTCGCTTTACGTAGGCTACACCAAAGACATGATCGAGGTGAGCGTGGGTGAGCAGCAGGTACTTAACGCTGAGTTTATGATCAGTAATGAATTCGCTCAAAGCCTCTTTTTCGGCCTGATCATAACAGCCGGGATCGATAATGACCGCTTCGCCCGTAGTGTCATCGGCAACGACGTACGTGTTTTCCTGAAAGGGCGAGAACGTGAACGATTTAATCATAGATGGATTCTACTACTTTTTCACTACAAAAGTAGAAATACCGTTGGTTTTTTGCGCAAATCGGGGATGGCCGATTTCCATTCCTTGATGGTTAGGGTGCGGACAAACGCATCGGGCGCGGTTACGTTGCACGCTACACACAAGCGGGTATTCGCCTGGCAATTGGCTAGTACATCCGCAAAGAGCGCATCATTCCGGTAGGGGGTTTCCATGAAAATCTGCGTCTGAATACGTTGCTGTGCCTCCTTCTCCAGGTTACGTATGGCGCGGGCGCGGTCCTGCCGTTCGATGGGCAGGTAGCCGTGAAAAACAAACGATTGCCCACTCATACCCGATGCCATCAGGGCCAGTAAAATGGACGATGGCCCCACCAGTGGTTCTACCCGCCAACCCAGCGAATGCGCCATGCCCACCACCACGGCACCCGGATCAGCCACGCCGGGGCAACCTGCTTCAGACAGCACGCCCGCGTTTTTTTTTCGCTCCATCGTGGCCTGAATCTGTCGGCGTGTGTCGGCGGGGGGGGTATCCTTGTCGAGGTTGAAAAACGTGGTTTCATCGATGACCCGGCTCGTTTTCAGGCCCGTGATAAACCGCCGGGCCGACCGTACATTTTCAACGAAATAGGTATCCGTTTTTTCGATAACGTCCCGAATGGCCGGGGGTAACACCAGCGAAGCGGTATCGTCGGCAAGCAGGGTTGGTATGAGGTAGAGTGTAGGCATATTTTTTTGTAGGCAGAGATGCAAAGAAAACCTCAGCATTCTTTTCTGTTATTCTTGCGTCTGTGCGGTTAAAAAGGACACCAGTATCGTCACAAACTCGGCTGGTTTCTCGGCCTGTATCCAGTGCCCGGCCCCCTGAATAGTTTCGATTTGAACGGTGGAGAAAATTTGCCTGATACCCGGTATGTCTTCATCCAGGATGTAGGGCGATTCGCTGCCCCGGATGAACAATGTTGGCTCGGGCACGATTTGGGGGTTTGTCAGTTCTCCGCCTACGCCGTGTAGCTCGCGCTCGATAACGGGCAGGTTCAGGCGCCAGGCAAAATGGCCATCTTCACTTCGGTACAGGTTCTTGAGTAAAAACTGCCGTACCGTCAGGGAGGGTTCGTAGGCCGAGAGAGCCGCATCGGCATCGCCCCGACTTTTGATGGTTGCCAGGTCAATCGACTTCAGTCCCCGGACAAGTTCGGCATGATGAACCGGGTAAAACTTGGGGGCAATATCGACCACAACCAGTTTGGCAAACGTGCCCGGATAGGTCATCGCGTACTGCATCACCGTTTTTCCACCCATCGAGTGACCAACCAGCACCGGTTTTTCCAGGTTGTGTTCAACCAGGAACTCGCGCAGGTCGGCAGCCATACTCGGGTAATCCTGATCATCGCCCCGTGGTGACTGTCCGTGATTTCGCTGATCAACCGCGAAGATGCGGTATCCCTGAGCCGCGATGGTTTTGCTGATGGTTAGCCAGTTGTCCGAAGAACCAAAAATGCCATGAAGAATGACAAGGACCGGACCGGTCTCCCCAATTTCTCTAAAATAAAGTTTCATCGTAAAGGTTTCATCGCAAAGACGCGATGGTGAGCGCAAAGAACGCAACAGCTACACGAAAAAACACGGTGTTCTTTGCGAATCCTTCGCGTCTTTGTGGTGAATGACTTATTGTACATACACGGCTTTTTCCCGTTTCTCGACCAACTCGCCAAACGAGTGTAGGGTCATGCCGTTTTCGGTAGCTACCCGTTCAAATTCTTCGGTGTCTCTGGGTTCAACGGCAATGAGCAGGCCACCCGACGTTTGCGGGTCGGCGAGTATGTATTTTTGCTGTTCGTTAAGTTCACTGATTTTATGGCCGTAACTGTCCCAGTTGCGGACGGTGCCGCCCGGAAAACTTTTCTGAGCCAGATACTCATCAATCATAGGTAGTTTGGGTACAGCCTCAAAATCAACGATGGCACTGAGCCCTGACCCTTCGGCCATTTCGACCAGATGGCCAAGCAAACCAAAGCCCGTTACATCGGTCAGGGCTCTCACGTAGGGCAACTTGCCCAGGGTAGCGCCAAACCTATTGAGTTGGGCCATCTGAGCGGGTGCTACATCGGCGTGTTCGGGTTTGAGAATCCCTTTTTTCTGAGCAGTTGTCAGAATGCCCACACCCAGGGGTTTGGTCAGGTATAGTTTACAGCCCTCTGTAGCGGTGTTGTTCTGTTTGAGGTGGTCGATGCGTACTTTGCCCGTTACGGCCAGACCAAAAATGGGTTCTACCGTATCGATGCTGTGACCACCCGCCAACGGAATGCCTGCTTCCCGACAGATGGAACGCGCACCTTCCATCACCTGACCAGCCACTTCGGGCGGCAACTTATCCACGGGCCAGCCCAGAATTGCGATAGCCATAATGGGTTCTCCCCCCATAGCATACACGTCGCTGATGGCGTTGGCGGAGGCAATACGGCCAAAATCGAAGGCATCATCCACGATGGGCATAAAAAAATCGGTGGTACTGATAATGGCTTCACCATTGCCCAGGTCGAGCACCGCTGCATCATCGCGGGAGTCGTTACCAACCAGTAAGCTATTATAATGGGGTTGAGCAGCGGTGTCGTTGCTGTGCAGAATCTGGTCCAGTATTTTCGGCGAAATCTTACAGCCGCAGCCTGCGCCGTGGCTGTACTGAGTGAGTTTAAAGGAAACGGTTTCAGTTGATGTCATAACAGGATAAAACTAAGAGTGAAAAAGAAAAATGGATGGTCTTTTTCCTTAATAAGTACACTTGCAAAAGATTAATGGTTCTTTAATGGATAGCGGTTATCTACGTGATACTGTGTTGTTAATAATTTGGTAATACGCACTAGCAGGCAGTAATACAGTCGAAATAAAACTATTCTAAGGTAAATTTTTAATAATCAGTGTAAAGTGGTACTTTTTTGGGATATTTGCTTTTACACCATCAAAAAAAAAGAGCATCTTTGCATCTAAATGGGCAACCTGGCGGATAAGCCCTGCCCCATCGAACTACTAACAAAACAAACACTTCTATGTCTAAAAAACTACTGCAATTTCGGGTGGCTTTGGTGCTGGTCGGCAGTATGCTATTGGCTTTGCTCAGTGGGAGCGGGGCACTAGCTCAGGTAACTTCATCTGCGATTAACGGGTTCGTGACCGACACGAAGGGGGAAGCGTTGCCTGGTGCCACCGTGGTAGCTATTCACACGCCATCTGGTACTCGATACGGTGCTGTGACCAACACGGCGGGTGTCTATAACATGCCCAACGTTCGGGTTGGTGGACCATATACCATCACGGTATCGTACGTTGGTTTCAAAGAAAAGATTCAGGAGAACGTCTTTGCTGCTTTGGGCACTACGGCCAATAATAACTTCAAACTCGATGAAGAAGGTACGAACCTGAACGAAGTAGTTATATCAGGAAACCGGAGCGATATTTTTAGTTCTGACCGCACAGGCGCGGCTTCTTCGTTCAACCGGGAAGCCATCAACACCATTCCGACCATTGGTCGTACACTAACCGATATCACCAAATACAACCCCTACGGTAATGGACAGTCATTCGCTGGTCAGGACCCGCGTTTCAATAACTTCACCATCGATGGTGCGGTATTTAACAATGGCTTTGGTTTGGGCGGCTCGGCATTAGCTGGTGGCCGTACGGGTACAACGGCGGTTTCTATTGATGCGCTGGATCAAATTCAGGTGAACGTGGCTCCGTTCGATATTCGGCAGTCGGGTTTCACCGGTGCTGGAATTAACGCTGTAACCCGGTCAGGGACCAACGATTTCTCGGGATCGGTTTATCACCTTTTCCGGAACACGGGTCTGGTGGGTAAAACAGCGAATGGCAATTCGATAGGTACGGTTAACGTGGATGAAAAAACCTACGGTTTCCGGTTAGGTGGCCCAATCATCAAAAATAAACTGTTCTTCTTCATCAACGGCGAACAGTTTACCAGTAGCAACCCGGCTTTGAGTTTCGTAGCCAAACAGGATGGTGCTGCGGGTAACGTTTCGAACGTGTTATACTCCGACCTGGTTGATCTGAAAAGCTTCATGCAAACAAACTTCGGTTTAGACCTGGGGGCCATTGATAATTATAATAACGAAGTGAAGAGCACCAAAGGGCTGATTCGTATTGATTATAACATCAATGACAACAACAAACTGTCGGTTCGGTATTCGCACCACAATTCATCGTCGGGTCAGGTAATCAGCAACAGTAACAGTAGCAATACGGCTGGTAACGGTAACCGGAACGTTTTCCCGAACTCGCTGTCACCACAGAATACGGGTTATATTATTGCTGACAACACTCGTTCTCTATCAGTCGAACTGACTTCGAGCTTCAACAGCAAGTTTTCCAACAACCTGATTGGTACCTATAATAAGCAAATTGAAGACCGGACGTACCGGACGCAGTTGTTCCCAACTATCGATATTGCACCGGGTGGAACTACGTACACATCTGTTGGATTCGACCCCTTTACGCCTAATAACAAACTGAACTATTCGACGTTCAACATCACGGATAACCTCAGCTATTTTGCCGGCAAGCATACCCTGACGGCGGGCGTTGTTTTTGAGAAGTACACGTCGAATAACGTGTTTTTCCCCTCCTCAAACGGTGCATATGTATACAACTCCATTGCGGATTTCAAAACGGCTGCTTTAGCGTCGATTAGTAATCCTACGGCTATTTCGTCGCCCGTTACGGTGGCTAGATATAACCTGCGCTACTCGCTTTTGCCTGGTGGTGCTGAGCCCCTCCAGCAATTGAAGCGTAACCTTTACAGTGCTTATGTGCAGGACGAGTACTTAGCCAGCCCAAACCTGAAACTGACGCTTGGTTTGCGCGGTGATCTGTTTGATTACGACAATAGTACTGCTTCGTCTTTCAACAACCCGGTTGTAGCAGGTCTGACGTTCAACGATGAAAACGGCAACCCCTACAAAATTACGACGGGTGCCTTCCCGAAGCCAAAACTGCTCCTGTCGCCCCGTTTTGGATTTAACTTCGACGTGAAAGGTGATAAGACAACCCAGATTCGCGGTGGTACGGGTATTTTTGTATCGCGTATTCCTGAAGTGTTAATTTCTAACCAGTTGGGTAACAATGGTGTAAACACTATATTGACTACTGTAACCAGCACAACAGCTATCCCATTCAGAACTGATCCGAGCCTGTTACCGGCTTCTGTTCGGCTGGATCCGACGACGGTTAATGTCAATACCCTGCCTCCATACACGATCAATGCATCAGACCCTGACCTGAAGTATCCGCAAATCTGGAAGACAAACATTGCGGTTGATCAACGCTTGCCCTTTGGTTTGATTGCAACGGTAGAGTTTATCTACAACAAGAACATTCAGGCCCTGCGTTATATCGACGCGAACCTGAAAGCGCCTACCAAAACACTGAGCGGTCCTGATACACGATCCCTGTTCCCTGCGTTTGGTGTTGTAAGTAGTGGTTCTGGTGCTGCTAATACAGTCAATCAGGCTCGTTATATTAACCCTGGAATAGCTAACGCATTCGTGCTGAAAAATACCAACAAGGGTGATTCGTACATTGTTACGTTCAAACTGGAGAAGCCCGTTACCCGGGGTTTTGGTGGTACAGTTGCCTATACCTACGGACAAGCCCGCGACCTGGCTTTTGTGGGTAGTACGGTTCAGGCCAACGTACCGACTACGGTTGGTCAGAATTACCTGAATACGTCGTTTGCGGATAATGACCTGCGTCACCGTATTAACGGCTATGTTAACTATCGTCTGAACTACGGTGGTGAGTTTGGTGGCTCTACAGCCTTTACGCTGGGTGGTACTTATGCCAGTGGAGGCAAAATTTCGTACACCTATAACCAGGATATCAACTCTGACGGACAAACCCAGAACGACCTAATGTATGTACCCAGAAGCGCGTCTGAACTAACGTTTAGTCCGCTTGTTGTAGGGACAGGGGCAACGGCCGTAACGTACTCCCCAGAGCAACAGCAGGCCGCTTTCGATGCGTACATTAATGGTAACGAATACCTGAGCACCCGCCGGGGGCAGTACGCTGAGCGCAATGGCGGTGCCTACCCATGGCTGGCCCGTTTCGACTTTACAGCCATTCAGGAGTTTTATATAAAGGTTGGTGGCAAACGCAACACGCTTCAGTTCCGGGTTGATATTTTGAACGTGGGTAACCTGCTTAACGATAAGTGGGGTGTAGGTAATCTGCAAACGACGTTTAATCCGCTGGCCGTAGCGAGTGTAAACACGACGACGGGCATACCAAGCTACCGGTTGGCTACGCAGAACATCGGCGGTCAGACGGTTCTGCTCAAAGACTCGTTCGTGAAAAGTGCCTCGCTTAACAATGGTGACGTATATCAGGCCCAGATCGGTCTGCGTTACATCTTCAACTAAGAACGGTTACTTTAATTGACCAAAAATCCCCCGCACGAACAACGTGACGGGGGATTTTTATTGATACCGCTGGATACAATGAAAACTGGTATTTCTATTTTGTTTAGTGTTCTCTTATCGGGTCCGGTATTGGCGCAGTCGGTCAATCGGTTTCAGGATAGTCAGGCGATTGACGTTTTGCTGCAATACCAGCCGGGCCGTCAGAAACCGCTTATTCTGGCTCATCGGGGAGGGCCTGGTTTGGTGGATACGGAGAATTCAATCGTCACGTTTACCCAGACTGCGAGCGCCCTTCCAGATGTTATTATCGAAATGGATGTGCGGATGACTCTCGATAGTGGCTTTGTTTTACTTCATGATGCTACGCTGGATCGGGAGTCGAATGCTACAGGGGCGGTGGCGGAACAAACCCTGGTTGACTTGAAGAACGTTAAACTCAAAACGCTCTCCGGCGAACGGACAAATCAAACGATAACGACCTTTACCGAGGTGCTGAACTGGAATAAAAACAGCTATCTGTTAGCACTGGATGTCAAGCCGGGAACAGACCCCCTACGGGTGATGCAGGAAGTGGAAATGCATCAGGCCGTGCATTCCGTATTTATTATCTGTTACTCATTCGCCGAAGCGCAGCGTGTACGTGACCAGTATCCGACGGTATGGTTAGCGGTTGGAGTGAACAGCATGGCTGATCTGGACCGATTAGAAACGAATTCACTGGCATCGGGCCATTTGATCGCTCTGACCCCGCAGCAGCTTCAACCAGCATCGTACTATGAACGTTTACACAAACTTGGAGTTCTGTGCGCTGTGGGCACGTACGGCACTGGCCAGTTAGATGAAAAGCCAATAAAAGAGGCTGCTATTGGCTATCGGGACGTATTTAGCCGAGGGGGAGACGTACTAACCACCGACCGGCCACTTGAGGTATCGGTGTTGTTCTGATGGTTAGGCCACTCTTAAGGTTACGGGTGGCGTCATTACGGCAAAATAGATACCTTTCCGTCTGATTGCTTCATTTTCAGCGTGAAAATACCCGCCTGATACCCCTGCACGATCATCCGGCCGATGTCGTCGGAGTTGAACTTCATCAGGTTGAGCGACAAGGGCTCTGTAGGCCGGATAAGGGTCAGTTTGAGGTCGCGTCCATGCAACCTTTCCCGTTCTGCGAATCGCTCAGCCCAGGCAATGTCATTATTGACCAGCTGATTGACGGTAATGTCTTTAACCCGATCCATCAGGTTCAGCAGGTTGCGGTAGTTGAACTTCTCGTTGTATATTTTTTTTGCGTGGCAGGCTATGCAGGCAATATCCGTTGCGCCATCTTCAATCGCTACGCGCAGAGGAGCCACTTCGCGGAGGCCCCCGTCCAGAAACGCCCGCCGGTGATCCCCGCCAATTTGCATGGCAGGCATTAGAAAGGGCAGCGAACTACTTGCATACACAAAATCCAGAAAGTTAGGGTCGTGTGCATCGGCATAATACATGTCTCCCTCAATAATATCCACCGCGCCCACCTTGAGGGTTACAGGACCGTTTCTCAGGGCTTCTATATCAACATTTTTTTTTATCAGGTTCTGGATGGGGGAGTTGTCCAGCAATCCATCAAACCGCTTCATCAGGGTATTGTAACCCATCCGGAACCGGGACCGGATTATGGCTACATCATCCGGTTTGGTAATATTCCGAATCCAGAACTCAATTAGGTACTTCCCCACTTTTATCCAGTCAACCTGACCTGACTGGGCTTGTTGGCGGGCGGCCTCATTGGCCAGAAATGTCGCATTGAGACTCCCTACCGAAATGCCGTACAGGTGATCCGGGACAAATCCCGACTCAAAAAGGGCCATAGCTGCTCCTGCCTGAAAGGCTCCTTTGAGCGAACCGCCACCCAATACGAGCGCACAGCCAGATGATTGAGGTTCAGGTATAATGCTGGCTGTTTTCGGAACGGGAGGTATTGGATTGTCGATCATACAAGGTAATAGCAAAAGGTGTACGCTGGCTGCGTAGCTGGTAAATTGAGGTTTTTCGTGGAATAAACAAAACGAATTGAAAGCAGGGACAGTTATCAAAAAGAGTAAGTACCACGATCAACACCTTTTCGGTGTCTGCGCTTTCCTTGCTAATATTGCCAAAAAATAGCCAGTAGGTTGTAATAGTCGTAAGTGGTATTAGTCATAAGTGGCTGGCGCATCCGTATTGCCTGTGCCGGCCACTTATGCCGACCACGACTTACGACTACTAAAACTCACTTACGCTTCCCACTTACTTACAACTCGTCCAATGCCCCTTACCGTCGCTGATATACAGGCCCCCATTGCTGCCGAAATGGAATTGTTCGAGCAGAAGTTTCGGGGACAGATGAAAAGCGATGTGATGCTGCTCGATCAGATTATGAAATACATCGTGAAGCGGAAGGGGAAGCAGCTTCGGCCCATGTTCGTTTTTTTGATGGCGGGTGTATGCGGGACAATCACGGAGGCAACCTACCGGGGGGCATCACTAATTGAATTACTTCATACCGCTACCCTTGTTCACGACGATGTGGTCGATGAGTCAAATTACCGGCGCGGATTTTTCTCCATCAATGCGCTCTGGAAAAATAAAGTTGCCGTACTGGTGGGCGATTATCTACTATCCAGAGGGTTATTGCTTTCGGTCGACAATGGCGATTACGACCTGCTTAAAATCGTTTCCAGGGCGGTACGGGAGATAAGCGAAGGCGAATTACTCCAGCTCTACAAAGCCCGGCGATTAGACATTACCGAGGCTATCTATTATGAAATAATCCGTCAGAAAACGGCATCCCTCATTGCCGCCTGTTGTGCCGTAGGAGCGCGTTCTGTCGATGTTGGAGAAGATATTGTGGAGCAGGCGCGGGTGTTTGGGGAGAAAGTTGGCATTGCTTTTCAGATTAAAGACGACCTGTTCGACTACGGTACGGCCGAAATCGGGAAGCCGCTGGGTATCGACATCAAAGAAAAAAAGATGACGCTACCGCTCATTTATGCCCTCAACAACGCTGGTTTTCTGGAAAAAAGACGGATTATCAATATCATCAAAAACGAAAGTGAAAAACCTAAAAAGGTAGATGAGGTCATCACCTTTGTCAAGCAATCGGGCGGTATCGAATACGCTACGGCAGCCATGAATAGTTACGTTGCCGAAGCGCAGACGTTGCTCAATTCTTTTCCCGAATCCCCTTATCGTCAGTCGCTCCACCAGTTGGTGCAGTATACGATTGACAGGAGCAAGTAATTTTTAAGTAGTAGGAGTGAGGAGTTGCTGATGTGTCGATAATAATACGCGTCAGCCACTCCTCACTCCTCACTCCTCACTCCTCACTCCCAATCCAGACTTCGCCGTTTTCTCCTTAAACAGCCGATGGAAGTCGGGGCTTTCCGTATTCATCCACTTATCCCAGAATGTGAAGTAAAGTCCATAGTTGAACCGGAACTGCGTATGATGCAGGCTATGGTGCGTAGCACCGATAAGCCATCGCCCCAGCCAGTGGGTATTGAAATTGTGGGGATATATTTCGGTATTAAGGTGGTTAATAGCACTCGATATGGTCATAATGACCAGAATGATGCCAATAGCCGACGTGTGCAAGGGTATCACAAAGGTTAGCAGTGGGATAATAATTGCCTGTAAGGTACTTTCTGTGGGGTGGAATGAGAAGGCAGTCCAGGGGGAAGTGGTCAGGCTGTCGTGGTGCGTTTTGTGTACCAGTTTATACACGCCGGGTCGGTGCATCCAGCGGTGAAGCCAGTAGTAGTAGGTTTCATGGATAAACAGAACCAGTAAAATGCTGAACGGATACCACACCAGTGGATAAGCATTGAAATCGGTATAAATCAGGCCATAGCCAGAATTATAGGCCAGAATGACGGCCACTGCCATGAGGGTGAAAATGAGGGAAGTTATAACCGACCAGCCAATCTCCCGCCAGTCCTGACCCGGTTTACGGGGTCGGTTCTGCACCGCACGATGGGTGAATTGCTGTTTCATCGACACGTTGAATAACCACCAGAACCCCAGCGAAAACAGGACATACCGGCCAAAGATGGCGGTGAAAAATAGCAAGCCTGTCAGCCATAAGGAACCCGGACCAAAAATCTGAATCATGCTGTTTACATTGATTGATTACCCTAAAACCAGTGTGTAAGCAAAAAAACTGACAAAGTTGACAGGCCGCTACGTTGATTATCAGCGTTATCAAAGTTTAGTTCAAATTACTTGTGTGCTAAAACCTCTCTCTCTCTGTTAAACGCAGGCGAGCATACTTCACATACACACCACCCAATGAAGTCAATTGTCCAGAAATTTGTTTTGTACATTTGTCAAAGCATTACTAAATCATTCACAAACGGCTATATGCGCCTGATCTCTTCAGCTCTTTTTCTGGTTTCACTGACCATAACCACCTTTGCCCAATCCAGGAAATTAGTAAATACCGCGGTAAAGAATACAACTGCAACGCAGGTGAGCCCGCAAATGGGTAAGCCAAAACTCGTTGTTGGCATCGTCATCGACCAAATGCGCTATGACTACCTCTATCGGTACTATGCTAAGTTTGGAACGACAGCTACTACAGGAAGTGGATTCCGGCGGTTGATGGATGAGGGATTTAATGCCCGAAACAATCACTACCATTACGCAGCTACCTACACTGGTCCTGGTCATGCGGCCATCTATACGGGGTCGGCACCCGCAATCAATGGTATTGTTGGTAATGACTTTTACGAACGAAATCTGGGACGGTTGATGTACTGTGCCGAAGATACGACAGTAAGCACAGTTGGAAATACCGGTACAGCCGGTAAAATGTCGCCCCGAAATTTACAGGTCACTACCATTGGCGATCAACTTAAACTCGCCACCGACGGGCGGGCCAAAGTCATTGGCATTGCCCTGAAAGACCGGGGAGCTATCCTGCCTGCCGGCCATGCTGCCAATGCCGCTTACTGGTTCGACTCGAAAGACGGCAGCTTTATCAGCAGCACCTTTTACCAGAACGATCTGCCAAAATGGGTACAGGAGTTTAACGCCCGGAAGCTGGGCGATCAGTTTTTAGGTCAGAAATGGGAACCTGTACTGCCCCTGAATCAATATACCGAAAGTACGACCGACGATCAGGCGTATGAAAACGCTATGCCCGGCGAAGCCAAACCTGTTTTCCCGCATGAGTTTGCGGTTCAGGCGGGTAGTAGTAAATATGAAGTATTGCGTACCAGTCCCTATGGTGATCAAATCACGAAAGAGTTTGCGCTGGCTGCCTTGAAAGGGGAGCAATTAGGGCAGGATGACATCACGGATATGCTGTGCGTCAGCTTCTCGTCGCCCGATTACGTTGGTCACGCCTTTGGTACGCACGCCATTGAAACAGAAGATCAGTACATCCGGCTCGACCGGCAACTGGCCGATTTGTTTACGCAACTGGATGCCAGTGTGGGCAAGGGTCAATGGCTGGCGTTTCTGTCTGCCGACCATGGCGTAGTGGATGCGCCGGGTTTTTTGCAGCAGTATCGTATTCCAGCGGGCGTTAAGGGGTACGGCGACATTGGCGAAACGGTGAAAGCGTCGCTCGAAAAAGCCTATGGACCCGGCAAATGGATGCTTTCATACATCAATCAGCAGGTATACCTCAATCACGCCCTGCTGGCCGAAAAGAAGATTGCGCTTCAGGACGTGTACGCGTTGCTGCGAACTGATTTGCTTCGGCAGAAAGCCGTTGTCAATGTCATCAACCTCCATAATCTGGGGGCCGAGGCTCTGCCACAGTTGCAGGAAAACTTACTGCGTAATGTGTATTACCCAAACCGCAGCGGAGATTTTTACATCCTTCAATCGCCGGGCTGGATTGAGGGCCGCACGAAGGGGACAACCCACGGGAGCAGCTATGCCTATGATACACACGTTCCTTTTTTGCTCTACGGGTGGGGTATAAAACCGGGGCAAACGCTACGTAGAACCCATATTCATGACATCGCCCCTACGATAACCGCTTTACTCGGAATACTGGAACCCAGCGGTTGTATCGGTAACCCGGTAGAGGAAGCGATTAAATAAAAGCGCGAAAGAGTGATTGTGCGATGATTTCACTCTTTCGCACTTTCGCACTTTAAAAAACTCACTTCCTTAAACCCAAAGTGCCGCACTTGTCCCTGACTGGCAATAGCTAATTGTCCGGTCTCATCTACGTCCACAATGGTTCCCGCGAATGACTGTCCGTCGGCCTCGAATGTGTGCTCCTGCTGGTATCGGTACAGCACGCCTAAATAATCCTTTTTCAATGCATCCCGTTGCCCCGCCCGTAGTTGCAGGTACCGCTGTTCCAATGTTTCGCACAGTCGGCTGATGAGGCCCGGCAGGTTGTATCCGTTGGGTAGGGGAGCCTGTAATTGCAGCGATGTAGCGGTCGAAAATGTAAAATCGGTCTGATTCACGTTCAGTCCAATTCCTGCCACCGACCAGGTAATACCGTACCCGTGCAGCGTATTTTCAATCAGAATGCCGCCAAGCTTTTGATTTCCCACGTACACATCATTTGGCCACTTGATTCGTAGCGTCTCCCCCAGTAGTGGCTGGAAGGCATCGTAAACGCCCATAGAAATAGCCATGTTGAGCCAGAACTGCTCGCTGGCGATCAGAAAATTGGGTTTCAGGATGAGCGAAAAAGTTAAGTTCTGCCCCGATCTGGCTTCCCACTGATTACCCCGTTGCCCACGACCGACAGTTTGGTTATCCGTTATGACAAGCAGTCCTTCGGCGGGGTCTTTTTGGGCAATCAAAGCAGACGCTTCGTCGTTAGTAGACTGACAGCTTGGCAGGTATTGTATTATTTGACCAAGAAAAAGGGTTTTGGGATAGATTTTGTACAAAATATTGTATAGTTTAGTATAGAGCTAGTAAATGGTGCTCAGGGCTTTTAGCCCCCAGGCAAAGTACCCGCTGATTAGCGTGGCAATGTTAAATCGAAAATATGAGAATTAAGAACAATAAAGAGTTTACCGCCGAGCAAATTCGTGATTTCGTTGTCCGGGGAATGCAGGAAAAAAAAGCACAGGACATCGTAATAATGAACCTGCGCAACGTCAAAAACGCCATCTGTGATTACTTCGTCCTGTGTTCAGGCACATCCGATACGCAGATTGACGCCATTTCAACATCCATTGAAGAAGAGGTTTATAAAGCCAGTCAACAGGACCCCTGGCACAAAGAAGGTAAGCTGAATCGGGAATGGATTCTGCTTGATTATGTTGATGTAGTCGTTCACGTATTTAAAAAGGACCGTCGGGAGTTTTATGATCTCGAACAACTTTGGGGCGATGCTGAAATTCATTCCGTTGCTGACAGCGACCTTATTGAAGCATCCTGAAAATTGATTTTGCGCGTTTCGGCGAGTCACCGATAAAAAGTGCTCGTTACGGGCCGTTTATTGGATAAGATGACCGTTTATCCCAACCGTTTGCAGGAAGAAACATTCATCTGCAAAACGGTGTTACTTCTTGAAATCCGTTTGTATAACCTAGAAAATGGCAGAAAATAATAATAGAAATCCATTAGTACCCCGTGGTGGGCCACGTAAGCCCAACTTTCAGGGTTGGATTGTTGCCTTACTCATTGCCGCTATACTTGGCATCACGTTCTTTAACAAAAGCTCAGCCGTTCGCGAAACATCGCAGAAAAGGTTTGAAGCTATGGTGAAAGATCATGAAGTAGCCGAAGTAGTAGTGGTGAACGATAAAATTGCTGAAGTGACGCTCACGCAGCAAGCCGCGCAAAGCCAGAAATACAAGTCCATGTTTACCGATAAGCCTTACTTCGGCTCAAATCATGGTCCACATTTTCAGTTTCAGATTGCCTCCAGCGAAACGTTCAAGAAAGACCTGGAAGCGATGCAGGAGGGCGTGCCGGCTAGCGAAAAAGTTGACTACCGGTTTGAACAGCGCAGCGACTTTGGCAGTATCATCAGCACCTGGGGATTTTTGATCGTCATGATTCTGGCCATGTATTTTTTACTGGGTCGAATGTCGGGTGCAGGTGGTCCGGGTGGTCAGATATTTAATATCGGCAAATCCAAGGCGGCTCTTTTTGATGCGGATAGTAAGGTGAAGATTACGTTTAATGACGTAGCCGGGCTTGATGAAGCGAAAGAAGAAATCAAGGAAATTGTCGATTACCTGAAGAACCCCACCAAGTTTACGAAACTGGGTGCCAAAATCCCTAAAGGGGCACTGTTGATTGGCCCTCCGGGTACCGGTAAAACCTTACTGGCAAAAGCCGTTGCGGGCGAAGCAGGTGTTCCATTCTTTTCGCTGTCGGGTTCCGATTTTGTCGAAATGTTTGTGGGTGTCGGTGCTGCTCGGGTGCGTGACCTCTTCAAACAGGCTAAGGAGAAAGCGCCCTGCATTATTTTCATTGATGAGATTGACGCGGTAGGTCGTTCGCGGGGGCGGGGTTCCATGCCCGGTGCCAACGATGAGCGTGAGAATACGCTGAACTCTCTGCTGGTAGAAATGGATGGTTTTGCGACCGATTCGGGCATCATTATCCTGGCCGCTACCAACCGCCCCGACGTGCTTGACTCGGCTTTATCGCGTCCGGGTCGTTTTGACCGTCAGATTAGCATTGACAAACCAGATATAATTGGCCGGGAAGCAATTTTCCGGGTTCACCTGAAGCCAATCAAATTGTCGGCCGATGTTGATCCGAGAGAACTGGCTGCTCAAACGCCGGGGTTTGCTGGTGCTGAGATTGCCAATGTCTGCAACGAAGCTGCGTTGATTGCTGCCCGTAGCGATAAGGAAGCCGTTGATATGGTAGACTTTCAGGATGCTATGGACCGGGTAATTGGTGGACTGGAGAAGAAGAATAAAATCATTTCGCCGGAAGAGAAGGAGATTGTAGCTTATCATGAAGCAGGTCATGCCGTAGCGGGGTGGTTCCTTGAGTTTGCTGATCCGCTGGTGAAAGTATCGATCGTACCGCGTGGTGTAGCCGCTCTTGGCTATGCGCAGTACCTGCCTCGTGAGCAGTATCTGTATCGTGCGGAGCAACTTACGGATGAGATGTGTATGGCACTGGGCGGTCGGGCATCCGAGGATATTATTTTCGGTAAGGTTTCGACAGGTGCTTTGAGTGATCTGGAGCGTATCACTAAGCTGGCCTACAGCATGGTGACCATGTATGGCATGAACGATAAGATAGGTAATATATCGTTCTATGATTCAAAACAATCGGAGTACGCTTTTAACAAACCCTATTCGGAAGAGACTGCCAAACATATCGACGATGAAGTGCGTAAGATTGTTAGTCTGGCCTATGAACGGACGAAGGAACTCCTGACCGAACACCGGGATGCGCTGGAAATTCTGGCGAAAGAGCTCTTGTCCAAAGAAATTCTGTATCAGAATGATCTGGTTCGACTGATTGGTAAGCGTCCGTTTGAGCGCGAAACTGTTTATCAGGCGTATAAGAATAAGGGCATTGCCGAAGAAGTTAAAGAACAAATTAGTGAGGAATCAAAACCGGAAGCTATTGAGCCGCAAACGCTGCCTATCTGACGGATAATATAAGCAACTAAAAAAGGGGATTCCTGTATAGGAATCCCCTTTTTTAGTTGAAGGTGTCGCAGACTTTACAATTAGTCATACTATACGTTTACCTATTTTTTCCCTAGTTCAATCACCTGCATATCCAGCACTTTCCCACTGTCCAGGGAGAACCGGACGGCGGTTCGCATGAGGTGAAACCCTGTTTTGCCAGCCGCACCGGGGTTCATAAAAATCAGGTTATTCATGGTCGGATCACGCGTGATTTTCAGTATGTGCGAATGCCCGCAAATGAACAGATCAGGCGGCTTTGTTCGTAATACTGGCCTGACTACCGGATTGTATTTTGGTGGTGAGCCACCAATGTGGGTCATCCAGATAGTTAGCCCTTCGAGCACGAAACGTTGATCGAGTGGTAATTCGGCCGATACCTGATCAATGTTTCCAGATACAATCCGTAACGGACGAAAAGCCCGTAACTGCTCCGCAACCGCAAGCGCACCTACATCGCCCGCATGCCAGATTTCGTCGCAGGTGTCGAAGTGGGAGAAAACAGTATGGTCCAGATAACTGTGTGTATCCGACAAAAGGCCGATTCTTGTCATGCACTCAAGGTAGTAAATGATCGGGTTAGGCGGATAATATGGCCTCTTTCATCTCGCTCCGGATGCGTTTCTTGTCAATTTTACCGACACTGGTTTTCGGAATCTCCGGTACGATCAGGATGCGGTCAGGAACGTACCATTTGTGAAGTTCACCCCGCTTTACTTTAGCTTGTAATCCCTCTTTTATGGCCTCTGCCGTTAATTGAAATCCCGGTTTCTGCACGATGAGTGCGTGGGGGCGTTCGCCCCATCGGTCGTCGGGAAGGCCAATAACGGCAGATTCTGCCACGCCATCTACCTGCGAAAGGGCGTCTTCCATATCCAGCGAAGAAACCCACTCGCCCCCGGTTTTGATGACATCTTTAGTCCGGTCGGCCACAACAATCCAGTGGTCGGGGGTAATGCTGGCCACGTCGCCGGTATGTAGCCAGCCGCCTTTCCAAAGTTCGGCTCCGCGCTCTGGATCATTAAAGTACCCCTGGGTTGTCCAGGGCGTTCGAACCACTATTTCGCCCAGTGCGTGTCCATCGTGGGGTAGAAAATTGCCGCTATCGTCCATCAGCCGCGCATCCACAAAGGGAGCAATCCGGCCTGCCCGCACCCGGAGGTCTATCTGCTGTTCGGGGGGGAGTTTACGTTCGGTATCGTTCAGGTACACGACCGACAGGATAGGAGCCGTTTCGGACATACCGTAGCCCGACGATACGTTTATACCAAGGTCCATCGCCATTTTGGCCAGCCCTTTCGTCAGCGCCGAGCCGCCAATCAGCACACTCCATTTGCTCAGGGTATCCTGGAATTTCTGTGCGGCCGGATTACTGACCAGCATATTCAGAATGGTGGGTACGCAGTGGGATAGCGTTACCTTCTCCGTAACCAGTAGTTTCAGCAACATTTCCGGCTCGTATTTTCCTGGATACACCTGTTTGGCTGCTAACAGCGTAGCCAGGAAAGGGAATCCCCAGGCATGTACGTGGAACATAGGAGTGATGGGCATGTACACATCCGTTCGTGAGCGGAAGGGCAGTGCCTCGTAGCCGATCAGGTACGTTAACAGGCACATAGTGTGCATGAATAACTGACGATGGGAGAAATAAACACCCTTCGGATTTCCCGTTGTGCCCGTTGTGTAGAACGTAGTCGCCCAGGTGTTTTCGTCAAAGTCCGGGAATTCGTACTCCGGCTTTTCTGCTTTCAGCAAGGCTTCGTACTCGCCCCCAACGTAGTCTGGTACGTCAGAAAGTGTTGTAGCCGCATTTTCTCCGTACACCTTATCGCTCAGAATAACGTAGGTATCGACGGTAGTAATCTGGTCTTTTATAGCGGTCAGAATGGGCAGGAAATCTTCGTGTATCAGGATAACCTTGTCCTGAGCGTGGTTGATGGTATACAGAATCTGAGCCGGAGACAGGCGTACGTTGATGGTGTGCAGAATAGCCCCAATGCTGGTGACGCCGAAGAAACATTCGAGGTACCGGTGGCTGTCCCAATCCATTACCGCTACCATATCGCCCGGTTTCACGCCCAGGCTGGTGAGTGCATTGGCCAACTGCCGAACCCGCTGATTGAACTGGCTATAGTTCATACGAAACAGATCGCGATAAACGATTTCCCGAGTGGGTTCGTATTTAAGCGACTCGGCCAGAATATTCTTTATGAGGAGGGGCGGCTCACTGGCTTCCGCCGTGCGTGGTATTAGTTTTGTCTGAATCATTCGGATCGAAGAGTTTGATATATAAACGTGCTGACCGAAGATATGATTGAATTATGGAAAGAAAAAGTAGTACTACTAGCAATTAGGTCTTTAGCCAGATAAGCGGGAGTGAGGTAGCCCCCAAGTTTGGGTAGTTTCACCGTCACGTAAATTATAGTTGAGAGAATTGGTGACGTTTAGGCTACGGAGGCACACTCATAAACCACCAGTTTACGATCGTTGCCGGGGGGTATGGGCTTACCACGAACATGTTTATTCCCAATGAGGAGTTCAAGGGGAAACGTGTCCGCTGGGAAATGAATTATGTTGGACTTCACCAACAACCCGCTCCGGTTAATTCACCTGACCGGAAATGTGCTGGCCAGTGGTGGGTATGTTGGTAAGTACTTATACAGAAACAATTTTTCTGAGCGTGGTCAGTCGACGGGATTCGACTATGAGCGAAGCTTCTTGTATGCCCTAGAGGGGGATCGACACTCAAATTACCCGTGTCCGGGAGCCCTCGAATATCATGAAAAAGAGAGACTCGTGAAATCACCCTAATGTAGAAGACTTCAACTGGGTTGTTCCAGACAAGCGAATTTAAAACTGACACGGAAGGTTGAATGGAATGAGGGGAGAAATGACTTGTCCGGAAACGGATCAAATGTTGAAATGGTTTAACAAAAGCATTCGTTAATCTGTGTTTCAGAAGAATAAGTGAAGGGCGCCATCACTACCCAGACTGGTACTGCGTTCACGAATAAACTCATATTCGTATATAAACGTAGGAATTGTAGTTTTTTTTAGCGTACTTCGCCTTTCTTTATAAATTAGTATGCAAACAGGAACTGTAAAATTTTTTAATGAAACCAAAGGATTTGGCTTCATTAACCCCGATGATGGTGGAGAGGACATATTTGTCCATGCTTCAGGCTTAGTGGATCAAATCCGGGAGAACGACAAAGTGAAGTTCAATGTAGAGACCGGAAAGAAGGGCTTAAACGCCGTAAACGTCGAAATGGCTTAATCGAAAGATATTCCAAGATAATCATGGTCAAAAACATGCCTATTCGGCATGTTTTTTTGTTGTAATAGAGCTATAAAGCGATGTTAACAGGATTTGTAACTCGGATAATAACCTGCTTTTCACGCCTGGAAGCAGTTCGGATTATTAATTTGAGACCAAAATCAGGCACTCAAATAGCTTCCAGATCATAAGCAAGTAAATAATATTAGTCAACTAACTGGCTCAGATTTTAAATTGATTTGCTGGTTGGTTCATATACTACACGATTGATTCGCGATAACTCAAAAGACAAAAGAATAAAGGCCCATTAAGGTAACTCCTTATCGCTGTATTCCCCCCTGATACTGCCAACTGTCTTCATGCTACGATCTATTCATGATCAGTTACGGCTAATGGACATGCCTGATCCTGGCATTGAAGCTGTTTAAATGAGAAAACCTTTTTGGGTTAACATCACACCTGTTCTATTAATCTACCCAAATACCAGGTTCATTCGATTCTACCTTAAAAAACTGTACCTGCTACTCAGGTTCAAGCGTTACTGACTTATGAATTTATTTAATTTCCTGACAAGTGATATTGCGATTGATTTAGGTACGGCCAATACGCTCATTATGTATAAAGATCGGATTGTGGTGGATGAGCCTTCGATTATTGCGATTGATAAAGTCAGCGGTAAGGTGCTAGCTATCGGGCATAAAGCCAGCCTGATGCATGAGAAAACCAACGAAAATATCAAGACCATCCGCCCGCTCCGGGATGGTGTCATTGCCGATTTTACGGCTGCAGAACTACTGATTCGTGGATTAATCAAAATGCTTGAAACGAGTAGACCATTGTTTGCAGCCTCGCACCGGATGGTAGTTTCCATTCCGTCGGGCATTACAGAGGTCGAAAAGCGAGCCGTTAGAGACTCATGCGAACATGCGGGAGCAAAAGAGGTCAATATGGTCTATGAGCCGATTGCTGCTGCCATCGGCATTGGCATTGATATCACGCAACCCAATGGTACAATGATCGTTGACATTGGGGGGGGCACTACTGAAATTGCTATCATTGCCTTATCCGGTATTGTTTGTGAACAATCAATCCGAACGGCGGGAGACGTTTTCACCCGCGATATCGTCGATTACATTCGTCGTGAACATAACCTGTTCATTGGCGAACGGTCTGCTGAACAGATAAAGATGATGGTTGGCTCAGCTCTTATTGAGTTAGCGAATCCGCCATCAGACTATGAAGTGCGGGGGCGCGACTTAATGACGGGTATCCCCAAAGAAATTAGGGTTACCTATAGTGAAATTGCGTATGCCCTGGAAAAATCAGTTTCGAAAATCGAAGAGGCCACGATGAAAGTACTTGAAATGGCACCTCCCGAATTATCGGCTGATATTTATACCAATGGAATTCACCTGACGGGGGGCGGAGCGCTGTTGCATGGGCTAGACAAGCGCCTGGCGTTAAGAACCAAATTGCCGGTTCATGTTGCTGAGGATCCTCTCAAGGCCGTTGTAAAAGGCACGGGTGAAGTCATCAGGCATATGGACCTGTACAGAGCGGTTCTGATTCGATAGAATGGTTCATAATGCATGACCATAACGGTCATAATGCTGTTCGTTCAGGTGCTTTCAGAGCGTCTGTACATGTCAATTCCCAGCGTAGTATTGTAAAACTTTGGAAAGAGATATCTGACTAAGGGATTTACCTTGCTCAACATTAAGCCGATTCTTGAAATTATCTACGGCGTTCTGAGCCTCATGAGCCTGTTGGCCCGATAAACGCTCCTGGGGAATGAAACCGGTAATGGCCTGTAGAGTAGGTATACATACCAGGGATTGCTGGACCTCCGGAACAAAACAAAACCCCGGCATGCTGCCAGGGCCAGTTGAAATACGATTCTAAATCGATGGATACAATACGTTGTCCACCAAAAGTTACCGCTTAGAGCAGCGTGCCAACCTTAACCGGGAGGGGTAACCGGGCTATGCCGCTGATGCGCAGGCAAATCTGACCCAATTCGATCGACGAGTTGGCCTCACCAATCTCGTTTTTCCAAGCCAGTAGATGGGTTTTTATAGGCGGAGACCCAGCGAGTCGGTCAAGTTGAGACAGGGCCAGATTTAAAACACCTTTGGCCGCTGTTAGCATCTTAAGCATCTTGGATATCGGGTTAATACCCTGACTTTGGTTCCGTTCGGCAATCACCAATGTCTCGAAACTACGGGCTTTTAAAAAGGAGCCTTCTCCCAGGCCGCTCATGACCAGATTTTTATAAGCGTTGTCATATGTTTGAAAATCGTTGTCACTCATTCACAGTTTGGTTTACCTGACTTTATTTTGAATGTATAAATATATGAATAAAATATCAGCTTATTGGCACGCCTGGAAGTCAGCTGCTGAAACGAATCGCGCCAAGTCGTTTTTCGGGAGAAGAACCAGGTAATCCGCACCGCTCTGGTGTAGCGGAAGGGTTAACCATGATTATATCGCTGTTGCTGTTACAGGCGACAACAAACACTACTGAAACAACCATACCCACAGTTAAACAGTACCAGCTTCATTTTTCTGATTGGTTGACCCAGAGTCAGTCAGACCCAACGCAGACAATCTGACCTGGTATGTGTTTATCCGAGATGGCTGTTAAAATCCTTTGGGAGTGGGGAAATTTATTCCTTCGTCAACTGCCTGATGTCGTTGATCAGTTGCTCGGCCTCAAGTTGAAGGGTTCCGTTGAAAATGCCCCTGATACGCCGGTCTTTGTCGATGAGCAGAACGTGTTCGGTGTGCAGAAACTCGGTGCTGTCTTTAGTAAAGCCCAGGTCTTCTTCGGCGAAATACGACTGACGGGCCAGGGTATAAATAGCGGCTTTGTTACCCGTTAGCAGGTGCCAGTTGGGCGAGTCGATGCCTTTGGCAACAGCGAATTTTTTCAGCCGGGCCACATCGTCAATCCAGGGCGTAACGCTGTAGGAGAGAATTATTATACTGGTATCATTTCGGAAGGCATCCTGCACTAATTTCAGATGCTTCGTCATGACGGGGCAAATGCTGCCACAACTGGTAAAAATGAAGTTGGCCACGTGAAT
Source organism: Spirosoma spitsbergense DSM 19989 (assembly GCF_000374085.1). GTDB lineage: Bacteria > Bacteroidota > Bacteroidia > Cytophagales > Spirosomataceae > Spirosoma > Spirosoma spitsbergense. The sequence goes on from NZ_KB893387.1 coordinate 143,774, forward strand.
TTTACCGGTAATGTCCCGCTCGGTAATGCGCTGCCCGTTCTGATCGGTGAACGCGAATGGGCTGATGGTATGACTGATTTTTCGAGCGACATCCTGCTGATTAGCCATAAACAGCGGGGTGAAATCGGGGGTATTGTAGTAGGGCAGTGGGTGGGTCGTTTCGGCAGGTTTTCCTGTACAGGCAAGCAAGAGCAGGAGCCATACCAGACTACTGCCTGAACACACTATCCGACACGTTAACGCAGTTTTTAGTACCCAGCAACCCGTAGCGTCTACCGTCGATAATGGTGTAGTTGGCCCGCACTTTTCCGTCGTTGTAGAATAACTTCTGCGTCCCTTCTTCATGGCCTTTGTGATAGTTCATTTCCTGTATTAAAACCCCCTTTTCATTCCATTCCCGGCAGGTTCCTTCGTACTCATCCTGGCTGAACTGGTACTGGAGTTGTTGCTGTCCATTCGGCCACCAGGCCACGTAATCGCCCATTTTCTGGCCCCTGTCGTAGACGCGTTGCTCCCGCAGGTTGCCACCGGGGTAATACTGTTTCCAGATGCCGTGTTGGCGGCCTTCGCGATAGCCTGCCCGTTCGGCGGTGTCGGTAGTAGCGGGAAAGAGGGAAAAAACGGTGCCTGTAAACGGTTTATCGGCCAGGTAAACAATATCGTTTACCAGCCGCAAACGGGAATATTCCCGGTTGATCGATACCGTGCCTGTCTGGCGAGTAGGTGACGAACACGCGGCCAGGAACAGCAGCAAGAGCCAGCAACTACCGGGAAACCGTACCGGCGGTGCCGTAAAAGCCGTTGCCATTGATGTAGGGGTCCGCATCCGTAATGTGGTAGTGATAAATGCCGTTGGGGTAGTCGGGGGTGGCGCTGGTGTGACCATGGTACGCATCCAGCATGGCATTGGTGACGGTGGCGTTGTTTTCCTGCGGACCGTAAACCGGGAAACCATCGAGCAAAAAGCCCAGCAGTGCTGACTTTGACGCTTTTACGGTGGTGAGGTACAGTGGCTCTACATGGTAATGATATTGGCCCGTTTGCTGCGGGTGGCCCCAGTACTGGTCAAAACTGGTGACTTCGTTGGTCAGCGGCTGATTCGGCCCGGCGTATTGGTTGAAGATAGCCACACCATTCAGCGCAACGCCAATTGGCCCTAACGGCGTAGCGGTATGATTGGCCGCTACGGTTGGGTTGAGGGGTATTTTGACTGTCAGTGACTGCGTAGCAATAGCATTCGGGTTTTTGGCGAATGTGTACCCGCCGAAGGTCTTGCCGTTGAAATTCTCGTACAGGCTGTTCGAAGTGGCGTAGTAAACGCTTTTGTGATCAGGCATACCCGTCGATTTAATGGTGATGTAGGTACCATCGGAGGTAATGCTGGTAGCACCGTACAGTTTTTTGTAAACGTCTGGCACCATTGTATCCGTGGTAGCGGGCGTGATGGTGGCGTCTTCACTACTTTTCGAGCAGCAAAAAAGCACCGAAACAATGATAATACTGGTGAGTAACAGGGGTGGTCTGCTCATATGGGTAAACGTAGTTTAAAATGGATGAATTATCGGCCCATCGGCGGCCTTTTACCAATAGCGAAATAGTCCGCCAGTGAAGTGGTCAGGTCGTTGAATTTATCTTTCTGGTCGGGTGTGCAGAGATTCTTCAAGGCCATAAAATGAGTATAATGCGCTGTTTCAACCTGCCGCTGCAACGCCCCTAAACGGCTTATGAAGAAATCTTCACGGGATTCGCTGTCACTGGCCAGCGTTGCATACAGGTTGTTTTTTGTTTTCCGTATTTCATCATTCAGTCGCCTGATTTCTGCCTGATGCTCCGTAATCAACTGGTCATAGCGTGCGGTTTGGGCCTCGGTTAACCCCAGCTTCTCGATAATCACGTTTCTGGGGCCATCCTGCCTCTCGTGGGGCGGGGGGGCTGGCTTTCTCAACACCAGAAAAGCGATGAGGCCCAGGTTTACTGCTAACAGACCTACCACTGCCAAAGTCAGCATCGTTACCTTACTCATGGTAGAAATCGTTATTGGTGGATAACTGCATAGCACTCACCACATCGGAAACACTGCTTTCCCGCTTCGTATTGGTTGCCGTGAGTAGTACGCCCATATTTAGTGCCAGCACCAGCACAGCACCTAAGGAAAATCCCCAGGCCCATTGCCGGGGTGCCGGGGCTTCGGTCAGCGCGTCGATCCGGCTTTGAATACGGGTGTACAGGAAGGGTGGAGTATCCACCTGCCTGATTTTTTTTAGTTCGTTTAGCTGGTCATCTGCGTTCATGGTCTGGTGCTGTGTTTTGTTATACGAGATGAAAATCAAAATCCTTCGGTACGTCCTGCTTTTTTTGAGAAATTCTCTTTGGCCCGCTGTAGTAACGACTCTATAGCCTTGGGGGTCAGCTGCATAATGTCAGCTACTTCCTTTATGGAGCGGTCTTCTATTTTGGTCAGAATCAGCGCTGTCCGCTGATTGTCGGGCAGGGTGTCGATAAGGGCAAACAGGCGTTGTATGGCCTCTTTGTTTTCGAGGGCCACGCCGGGGTGGTCAAAATGGGCGGCTTCGGGGATGGGTTCGCTGGTATCGGGAGAGAACAAACCGGTTACGAACCCAAACCGTTTTTTTGATCTTCTGGCCTTGATAACGTCGAGACAGTGGTTGATGGTAATCTGGTAAATCCAGGTTTTCAGCGAGGAGAGATGGGGTTTGTAATCTGCATATCGCTGATATACTTTTACGAATACCTCCTGCGTAACATCCTGAGCATCTTCCTCATTAAGCACGTAACTCAGGGCCAGATTATAAACCAGCCGCCCGAACTCGTTGTAAATGGTCTCAAACTGCGTGTTGCTCAGCATGACGGATCAAAAAGGAGTAACGGGGCCACGATCAGAATGATAGTTGATCAGTTACTTCACAATCTAATCGACGCTAACAATCTAATCAACGCTAACATCGCAACAATCAATTGAAATCCTGCCAGGAGCACAAAGGGGCTCCGGTGAAATTCCGACTAAATCATCGTTCTGACAGAAGTTGTTATATGAGCCTATTGCTCAGGATTCTATCCACTCTTTTGCCGCTTCCTTCTCATCCAGCGAAAACTGTTTTGCCTTGATATTGGGCACTAAACCAGCGGCAAAGGTCGAGAGCTTTGTCCATGTCTCATCCGATACAAAAGCCGCTTTCTCGAAATCGCCGAGGTGCGTCAGGTCAAATTTTAGATCGGCCATTAGTGCATCCAGTGAAATATCGTCAATGTCTTCAGCTTCGACATAAACGCGCAGTTTCTGGGGTGCTTCGCTTTTCTGATCGAGCAGGGTAGCCCACGATTTTATTTCGTCTTCGGTGATGGTACCGGCCATGCGAAAGCCGATAATGTTTGCGGATTGAAACTTAACGGGTGTAATCATAATATGTTGGGGTTTCTTAAGACTATCCAACTAGATAACTGATTTGCCCGGATAATGTCAGCGGAGCCGGATCGGGATTACTAAAAAAGATGAATTTGACGCGGCAAACCTATCGGTTATACGGGTCAAAGAAGGCTATTTTCTCATGCTTTGGGTTGATGAAAAGCGGGTCAAAACCTCGATCCGGCTGTGGCTCGGACTATTTGTTAAAATTCCGTTAAATAAAAAACCTCCTCCACTCTATCAGGTTGGTATTCTGTAGGTATCCTTTTCACTTAACTCTTTTCTATCATGGCAAAACAAGTAAGTGATTACATACTCGAACGGCTAAACGAATGGGGTATTACCCGCATCTTTGGCTTTCCCGGTGATGGCATCAACGGCGTAATGGGCGCGCTGGACCGGGCGGGTGACAAAATGGATTTTGTGCAGGTACGGCACGAGGAAATGGCTGCGTTTATGGCCTGTGCCCATTCCAAATTTACCGGCGAAGTTGGTGTTTGTATGGCCACTTCCGGCCCCGGTGCGGTGCATCTGCTCAATGGACTATACGATGCCAAAATGGACCATCAGTCCGTAGTTGCCATTGTGGGGCAGCAGGCCCGGCGGGCGCTGGGCGGCAGCTACCAGCAGGAAATTGACCTGATTTCGCTGTTTAAAGACGTGGCCGGTGAATACGTACACATGGTTACCGAACCCGCGCAGGCCCGACAGGTAATTGACCGGGCCGTGCGCATTGCCAAAGCGGAACGCACCGTTACCTGCGTTATCCTACCCAATGATTTGCAGGAAATGGACGCTGTTGAAGCTCCCCCCCGCGAGCACGGCAGCGTATTTACGGGCGTTGGTCACGCAGTAAGCGCTCCTGTGCCGCCCAAAAGTGAACTGGAACGGGCTGCGCAAATCCTGAACGAAGGCAAAAAAGTAGCCATTCTGATTGGCGCCGGGGCTATTGGCGCGGGTGAACAGGTTAAACGAATTGCCGAGAAACTCGGCGCGGGCGTAGCCAAAGCCCTGCTCGGTAAAGCCGCCCTGCCCGATGATATTCCCTACGTAACCGGCTCCATCGGGTTGCTCGGTACGGAGCCCAGTTCAGACATGATGAACGATTGCGATACCCTGCTGATGATTGGCAGTAGTTTCCCGTACTCGGAATTTCTGCCCAAAGAGGGGCAGGCGCGGGGCGTTCAGATCGACATCGACGGGAAAATGCTCAGCCTGCGCTATCCAATGGAATTAAACCTGATTGGCGATAGTAAAGCCACGCTGGAAGCACTAATTCCACTCATCGAGTACAAAAAAGACCGTTCGTGGCGCGAAACCATCGAGGAAAATAGTAAAGATTACTGGAAAGTGCTGGAGGCCCGTGCCATGAACGCGGCCAATCCCATCAACCCACAACGCGTGTTCTGGGAATTGTCGCCCAAACTCCCCGACAACTGCATTCTGGCCGCTGATTCGGGATCGTCGGCCAACTGGTTTGCCCGCGATCTGAAAATTCGGGAGGGTATGATGGCTTCGCTGTCGGGTAATCTGGCCACTATGTGCCCCGGTGTTCCGTATGTTATTGCGGCCAAATTTGCTTACCCCGACCGTATTCCCATTGCCCTCGTGGGCGACGGGGCCATGCAGATGCTGGGCATCAATGGTCTGATTACCATCGCTAAATACTGGAAACGCTGGAAAGATCCGCGCCTGGTAATTATGGTGCTCAAAAACTGCGATCTAAATCAGGTAACGTGGGAGCAGCGCATCATGTCGGGCAATCCGGAGTATACGGGTTCACAGGAGGTGCCCGATTTTCCGTACGCGCAGTACGCCGAAATGCTTGGCCTGAAAGGTGTGAAAGTCGATGACCCCGATAAAGTAGCCGATGCCTGGGATCAGGTCCTGAATGCCGACCGCCCCGCCATTCTGGAAGCTGTCACCGACCCCAATGTACCGACGCTGCCGCCCCACATCAGCTTCGATCAGGCATTCCAGTTTGCCAAAACGCTGGTCAAAGGTGACCCAAAAGAAGGGGGCATCATCAAACAGAGCTTGAAAGAAGTAGCAGACACGTTTTTGCCACATTAGTTTTTTGTCACTCCCCCGGCGTTATCGCCTGTCATTTACTTCGTGTCATCCAACTTGACGCTACGAATGACCAGCTAATGACGCAAAGCGAATGACAGGCAATGACCATTAATGACAGCCTAGCCAATGACTATTTCCGCGCTCACCGTTTCCGTATACACTGTCCCCACTGATGCGCCCGAAGCCGACGGTACGCTGGACTGGAACAGCACAACGATAGTGCTGGTCGAAATAGAAGCGGGTAACAAGCGAGGGATGGGGTATACATACGCCCACGAAGCGGCAGGGCAGTTTATCCGGCAGAAACTGGCTCCTGTCGTTACCGGCAAAGACGCGTTCGATATCCCGGCGCGGTGGCTTGATATGGCCATGACTATTCGGAATGAAGGCAGTTGCGGCATGGCGTACATGGCTCTTTCAGCGGTGGATAATGCGCTCTGGGATTTGAAAGCCAAACTTCTCGACCTACCGCTCTGCGTGTTGCTGGGCAAGGTGCGGGATAAGGCATTGGTCTATGGCAGTGGTGGATTCACGTCCTATTCGCACGAGCAGTTGCAACGGCAACTCGGGGACTGGGCGGAGGATGGACTGAAAAAAGTAAAAATGAAAATCGGGCGAGACCCAAAGGCCGACGTAGAACGGGTAAAAACCGCCCGCGAAGCCATTGGCCCCGATGTGGATCTGATGGTAGATGCCAACGGGGCCTACGACGTAAAAACCGCCCTTGCCCAAGCTGAAACATTTGTGCAACAGGGTGTTACCTGGCTTGAGGAACCTGTCTCGTCCGACAATTTGAACGGGCTAGCCTTTATTCGCAATCATGCCCCGGCTTCCATACAGATAGCGGCTGGCGAATACGGGTACAGCATCGAGTATTTTGCCGCTATGCTGCATTATGGTGCGGTAGATGTGCTTCAGGCCGATGCGACCCGATGCGGGGGAATCACGGGCTTTCTGAAAACGGGTTATCTGACGGAAGCGGAGCAGTTGCCTTATTCATTTCACTGCGCCCCGGCACTGCATCTGCACCCGTCACTAGCGCTGAACCGGTATGTTGTGGGGGAATATTTCCACGACCACGCCCGGATTGAGAACCTTTTTTTCGATGGCGTTCAAAAGCCTGTGGATGGGTACTTATCGCCTGATTTGAGCCGTCCCGGTTTAGGATTGGAGCTAAAAAAGGCAGATGCTGAGAAGTTTAAAGTTTAGCCATTAAGTGGTCATCTACTGCACATCGTTAGCTGCGCGTCCGTCAATGGTCATTCATTGAAAAAGATGACTGATTACTAATGACATGCAGTGAATGACCACAAATGACAAACAATGACTACTACTTATTATGGTAACAGAAACACCTGAAGAAGCCAGAGCAACCCGTACTCAAAAGAACCACCTGCGCGAAGAAACGGGTATTGATGTAAACGCTTTAGAAGCCGAGCTGCGGCTGATGGTTAAAGGCGAAGTCCGGTTTGACCGGGGTAGCCGCGCTACTTACTCTACCGACGGCTCCAACTATCGGCAGGTGCCCATTGGCGTGGTGCTGCCTCATGACGATGACGACATCGTACAGACTGTCGCTCTCTGCCGAAAATACAACGCCCCGATTCTTTCGCGGGGGGGCGGAACAAGTTTGGCTGGGCAGGGCTGTAACGTGGCAGTAGTCATGGATATGTCGAAGTATTACAATAAGATTTTGAATATCGACCCCGACCAGAAAACCGTTACCGTGCAGCCCGGAATTGTGCTGGACTCCATGCGGGGCGAAACGAACAAAAAATACGGACTCACCTTCGGTCCCGACCCTGCCACGCACAGCCACTGTACGCTGGGCGGAATGCTGGGTAATAACTCCTGTGGTATCCACTCCGTTATGTCGCAGTGGGCGGGTATTGGGGCACGTTCGTCAGATAATACGCATTCGCTTAAAGTATTGATTTACGATGGTTCCATTATGGACGTTGGCCCTACGAGCGAAGATGAACTGGAACAGATTATTGAAGCGGGCGGACGGAAGGGCGAAATCTACGCCAAGTTAAAGGCCCTGCGCGACAAATACGCCGACGTTATCCGGCAGAAAATGCCGCAGATTCCGCGTCGTTCGTCGGGGTTTAATTTAGATGAGTTGCTGCCCGAAAAGGGCTTCAACGTAGCGCGGGCGTTGGTGGGCACGGAGGGCACCTGCGTGGTGATGCTGGAAGCCACGCTGATGCTGATGCCCAATCCTAAAGCGCGGTCTTTGGTCGTTTTGGGCTATCCCGATGTATATGATGCGGGAAAAAACGCGCCAAAATCCATGAAGCATCAGCCTATCGGTCTGGAAGGTATTGACGACCAGTTGATTGGCTATATGGAAAAGCGGGGACTGAACGTGGATGACCTCACCCTGCTGCCTGATGGCAAAGGCTGGCTGATGGTGGAGTTTGGCGGTGATTCCAAAGAGGACTCCGACAACAAAGCCAGGGTGCTTATGGACGACCTCAAAAAACAGGATAATCCGCCCAATATGAGTTTATTCGATGACCCGGCGCAGGAGAAAAAACTCTGGGAAATTCGCGAATCGGGCCTGGGTGCAACGGCTTTTGTGCCGGGTATGGATGATACATGGCCGGGCTGGGAAGATTCCTCCATTGCGCCCGATAAAGTGGGCGATTACCTCAGAGACCTACGCGACCTGTTCAACAAATACGACTATGAGGCCGCGCTTTACGGCCATTTTGGGCAGGGCTGTATTCACTGCCGGATAAACTTTGATTTGGTTACGGCTGAAGGCATCGAAAAATACCAGCGTTTTACCGAAGAAGCGGCAAAACTAGTGGTCAGCTACGGGGGCTCCCTGTCGGGCGAACACGGTGATGGGCAGGCCCGCGCCGATCTGCTCGAAATCATGTACGGCCCCGAACTGGTGCAGGCGTTCCGGGAGTTTAAGGCCATCTGGGACCCGACCAACAAAATGAACCCGGGCAAGGCTATTGATGCCTACGGCGAAACTGAACACCTGCGGCTCGGCACCGATTATAGCCCACCTCAGGTAATGACCCACTTCAAATTTCCTGACGACAAGGGCTCGTTTGCGCGGGCTACACTCCGTTGCGTGGGCGTGGGTAACTGCCGCAAGCACGAAGGCGGCACCATGTGCCCCAGCTACATGGTTACGCGGGAGGAGGAACACGCTACGCGCGGCCGCGCCCGGCTGCTGTTCGAGATGCTCCAGGGCGATGAACTGTCCGATGGTTTTCACAGCGATAACGTAAAAGACGCGCTCGATTTGTGTCTGGCCTGTAAAGGCTGCCTCGGCGAATGCCCCGTTCATGTAGACATGGCTACCTATAAATCGGAGTTTTTGTCGCACTATTACGACAACAGGCTGCGGCCCCGGTCGGCCTATGCGTTTGGCTGGATTTACTGGTGGTCGCGTTTGGCTTCGGTGGTGCCGGAGGTCGTAAACTTCTTTATGCATAATCCACTAACGGCTCCACTGGCTAAAAAAGCGGCTGGCGTAACGCAGAAACGAAGCATCCCGAAATTCGCCGTTCAAACCTTCCGCGACTGGTATCGGCGGGAGCACAAGCTGGATAGTACCGGCAGACCCCGCGTTATTTTGTGGGCCGATACGTTCAATAATTTTTTTCTGCCCCAGACCCTGGTAGCGGGCCATGAAGTGCTGGAAGCGGCTGGTTTTGAAGTGGTTGTGCCGAATCAAATCCTGTGCTGCGGCCGCCCGTTATATGACTTTGGAATGCTGGACACGGCCAAGCGGATGCTACGCGATATTATGACAACGTTACAGGCCGACATCCGGGCCGGTACGCCCATTGTGGGGCTGGAGCCGAGTTGCGTGTCAGTATTCAAAAACGAACTCTGCAACCTGTACCCCGAATACGACGATGCCAAACGCCTGCGTCAAAACACATTTACGCTGGCTGAGTTTCTAGAAAAGAAAGCGCCTGATTTCAGGGTGCCCAAATTAAAACGTAAAGCGGTTGTACACGGGCACTGCCACCACAAGGCGGTGATGAAAACGGAGGCCGAAGAAAAACTAATGGGCGATATGAAACTCGACTACCAGATGCTGGATTCGGGTTGCTGCGGCATGGCGGGTTATTTCGGCTATCTGGAAGGCCAGCAATACGACGTTGGTTTAGCGGCCGGGGAGCGCGTACTACTGCCCGCCGTGCGCGCTGCCGCTGCCGATACGCTGGTGATAGCCGATGGGTTTAGCTGCCGCGAGCAGATCGAGCAGGGAACCAACCGGCAGGGTATGCACCTTGCCCAGGTCTTACAAATGGCCCTGCGCGAACAAAAAGGGCCAAAAACCACTGTCTTTCCTGAAAAGAAATATGTGGAGGACATGAAACTGAAAGGAAAGGCTATCAAAAAAGAGCGGCTGGCGGTAGCACTAGGCGTGGCGGCAATGGGCGTGGTACTGATAAGTATTTTTTTGAAGAAACGTTAAAACGAGCCCTATCGGTTTTTAGATCCTGATGGGTTATGAGCTATAATCACTATGGAAATTGGTAAAAAAATATGGGCTATTGCCGAAGGATATATTCCCGGTAGGAGCAATGGGCCCGAACCACAGATGCTCAGCCACGAAGCAGCCTGTTTTCTGAACACCTCAGACCAGGAGGCTCACATCGAAATTACAGTGTACTTTGAAGACCGGGAACCGGCGGGGCCTTATATCTTCACCGTAGAACCCCGGCGAACAAAGCATGTCCGCTTTAATAACCTAACCGACCCGGAACCGATACCCCTGGATACCGACTACGCCAGCCTCATCCGGTCCGACGTGCCCATTGTGGTGCAGCACACCCGGCTGGATTCCCGGCAGGATGCCAACGCCCTGATGACAACTATCGCCTATACTGAATAACCCCGATACCAGGATGAAAAGTAAACTACTCAACGATGACCAGCAGAAAACCTACGCGCTCATTTTCGACAAAGGCGATGAGGTAATTGAGAAACTGAAAGAATTTGCCAGCTCCAATAGCTTGTCGGCCAGTCACTTTACGGCTATTGGTGCCTTTAGCGATGTGCTGCTGGGGTATTTCGACGTAACAAAAAAGAACTATAAAAAGATAGATGTACGGGAGCAGGTTGAAGTGCTTACCCTGATGGGCGATATTTCGCTCAAACCCGATGGTGAGGTGCAGATTCATGCCCACGTTGTGGTAGGCAAATCGGACGGAACGGCGCACGGTGGCCATGTGCTTTCGGCAACCGTATTTCCAACCCTGGAAGTAGTCCTGACGGAATCACCAGCCTATCTTCATCGGCAGTATGACGAAGAAACAGGCCTGGCGCTGATTCATTTATAGTCTATTGTCATTTATGCCGCGTTGGAATGACAAAAACAGCTTCTCAAAAACTGAATGCTATTATCTCTGCTCATACCGTCCATTTTCTCATCGGCCTCCTCAGAAGCCAGCGAAATTACGACGCTGACACTCTACTTTATTATTGCGTCGGTGGGCATATTGCTTACGGTTATCGGCCTGCTGATTTATGTATCTGTTAAATTCAGGGGTAAACCCGGCGACCCCGAACCCCGGCAGTTCACGGGCAACAAAGTGGTGGAAGGGGTTATGATTACTATCCCCACACTGCTGGTCGGGGGTTTTTTTTACCTGACCCTTTCCACCATGCAAACCGTGTTGCCCCCTGCCGATGGCCTTAAGCCGGAAGTCGTCATTCGGGGGCATCAGTTCTGGTGGGAAGCGCAATACGCCGGTAAAAACGCTGTTGTAGCTAACGAAATTCATTTGCCGGTGGGGCGCAGAATACTGATGCACATAGAAGCGGCTGACGTTATTCATGACTGGTGGGTGCCGGAACTGGGTGCGAAAATGGATGCTATTCCGGGCCGGACGAATCACCTGTGGGTAACCATCCGCAAGCCGGGTGTGTACGAAGGAGCGTGCAGTGAGTTCTGCGGAGCACAACACGCATGGATGCGCATTCGGGTAGTGGCTCAGCCCGAAGCTGAATACCAGCAATGGGTACGGGAGCGACAACAGAACGCCGTTACGCCCACGACCGCATCGGCGGTGGCGGGTGCTGCTTTCTTCAACCGGGAAACCTGCGGCACCTGTCACCGCATTCGCGGAACGGTAGCCAATGGCAATGTGGGGCCTGACCTGACGCATTTCGCCAGTCGGCAAACGATGCTGTCGGGAATGATGCCCAACACCCGCGAGAACCTGCGCCGGTGGCTACAGGACCCACAAGCTGTGAAACCCGGAGCCAAAATGCCCCGGTTTATTTATTCGAAAGACAGCATCAACGTGCTGGTAGATTATTTAACGACGCTCAAATGATAACGGACGTAACCATACCGGAACCACAGGCACCGCTACCCGGTGCGGGTGTTAACAGCAGTCAGGGGCTGTTGCAGTGGATTTCGTCGGTGGATCATAAGCAGATTGGTATCCTGTACCTGCTCATGTCGCTGTTCTACCTGTTGGTAGGCGGGGCGCTGGCGTTGCTGATGCGGGTACAGTTGATGGCACCGGAAAACCAGTTTCTGGGACCGGAAGCGTATAATCAGCTGTTTACCATGCACGGCACGACCATGATATTTTTCGTGCTGACACCGGCCATTCTGGGTTTCTCGGTCTACCTGACCCCGCTGATGATTGGCGCGAACGAAATGGCCTTTCCCCGACTCAATGCCTTCAGTTTCTGGATTGCCTTTTTTGGTGGGTTGCTGTTGTATTTCAGCTTCCTGGCTGGTGGCGCACCGAACGCGGGCTGGTTCAACTACGCCCCGCTCAATCAGATGCAGTACTCGTCGCAACCAGGCATTGATTACTATTGCATTGGCCTGTTGCTGGCGGGTATCGGTACGGTGGGTACGGGAGCTAACCTGATCGTAACTATTATTTCGCTGCGTTCTCATGGCTTTAAATATCGCTATCTGCCCATTTTTGTCTGGATGGTTTTTATCAACGGCTTTCTGATTCTGGCCGCGTTTCCGTCGCTCAATGCTGCGCTGGTGATGCTCCTGATTGACCGGCAGCTGGATGGGCATTTTTTCAATACCGCCAGTGGCGGCTCGGCGTTGCTCTGGCAACATCTGTTCTGGCTGTTTGGTCACCCGGAGGTGTACATCGTGGTGCTGCCTCCGTTTGGCATCATCTCCGAAGTGATTCAGGTGTATTCGCGCAAGCCGATTTTTGGGTATCCCTTCGTGGTGGGGTCGGGTTTTGCCATTGCGCTACTGGCTTTTGGGGTGTGGGTACACCATATGTTTGCTACGGGAATGGGCAATACGATGAACAGCTTTTTTGCGGCCAGTAGCATGCTGATCGGCATTCCGACGGGCGTGAAAATTTTCAACTGGCTGGGTACCATGTGGGGCGGTTCTATCCGGTTCACGACGGCTATGCTCTTCGCCACGTCCTTTCTGGTCGAGTTTACCATTGGTGGGCTGAGTGGTATTTCATTCGCCATTGTCCCCATCGACTGGCAATTGACCGATACGTATTACGTGGTGGCGCATTTGCACTACGTTTTTCTGGGCGGTAGTCTGTTCGGGTTACTTTCCGGGCTGTTTTACTGGTTTCCCAAGATGACGGGGAGGATGCTCAATGAAAAACTGGGTCGCTGGTTTTTCTGGCTGTTCGTCATTGGCTTCAACCTGACTTTTTTCATGCAGCATATTCTGGGCGTTATCGGGATGCCCCGGCGGGTGTATACGTTCCCGAACCTGCCCGGTTTTGGGTTACTGAACCTGATTTCATCACTAGGTGCTTTTCTGATGGGAGTGTCGATGCTGGTATTTCTGTACCTGCTGTATGAAGCACTCAGGCGGGGAAAACGAGCGTCGGACAATCCGTGGGATGGCTATACCTTCGAGTGGCTGACAACATCGCCCCCGCAGCTGAAAAATTTCGATACCCTGCCACCCGTATTCAGTTTCCGACCCTTGCACGACCTGAACCACCCTGAAATTGGCGACCATAAGAAATCAACGGACGATAAATACGGTACTTAACAGCGACGCTCATGGAATCTAAACTAATGATGAAACTGGTAGTCGGCTCCGAAGCGATTTTCTTTCTGGCCCTGATGATGGGGTTCGTGTATTTCGCTTACTTCCCCGGCTTCGATCCTAAATCGCTGGCTCTACTGGATTTGACAAAGACGGGGGCTTTTACTGTGTTACTACTGGCAAGCAGTTTTACCTTCTGGCGGGCTGAAATCAGCCATCGAAACGGGCAAATTGGTTCGCTGAAAGGGTGGTTGGCCGCTACGGTCGGGCTGGGTGTTATCTTTCTGTTTGGGCAGGGGATGGAATATAACCATTTACTCGTCAATCAGTTGGTTGTTAGTAAAGGCACGTTCGCAACTGGGTTTTTCACGCTGACGGGTTTTCACGGGCTGCACGTGTTTATTGGCCTTATCATGCTGGCGGTTGTGTTGTACCTGACTTTCCTGGGTGATTTCGACCGGCCACAATCCAGCGTTATCAGTGCGGTGGGTATCTACTGGCACTTTGTGGATATCGTCTGGGTCATCGTTTTTACACTGGTCTATATCCTGCCACACGTCGTAAACATGAAATAGTTATGAACCTGCTCATTAATTTCTGGACGTTCGATCTGGTCAGTATGCTGGTTGTATCCGGACTGGGTTTGGGATACGGATACTTGTCAGGCTGGCGGTTGAAGCCGGGTGCGGGGCTATATTTTTCAGGGGTAGTTTTAGTCTTGCTGGTACAAACGTCGCCGTTGCACTATCTGGGTATGTACTACCTGTTGAGCGCTCATATGGCTGGGCATATGCTGTTGCTATTGGTAGCGGCCCCGCTATTAGTACTGGGATTACCCAGCCAAACTGATAGCGGAAAATCCTGGAAAGCTATCTCTGTGTTCTTTCGGCAAAAGCCGTGGTTTGGCTGGCTGCTTTGCCTGGTCACTATGTGGTTCTGGCACATTCCCCTGGTGCATGACCTGATGGTTTCCCGCCCGGCTGCGGCTACGATTCCCCTGTGTACACTGACCGGAACAGCCGAAAATCCACTGGCAAATTTACTGCACATCATACAACCGGTTAGTCTGCTGGTGGCGGGTGTCTGCTTTGCCTGGCCCATTCTGGGGCCGATGCCTTCGTACCGGGTTCACCCATTAATGGGGGTGGGGTACCTGTTTACAGCCTGCGTCGGCTGCTCTTTACTGGGTATGTTGATCACGTTTGCGCCGGTCGGTGTTTATCAGGTCTACGGTGGGCCGGATTATTTCGGTATTGCTCATCAACTCAATACGGACTGGAACCTGAACCGAAGCACCGACCAGCAACTGGCGGGCCTGCTGATGTGGGTTCCGGGTTGCTTTATTTACCTGTCGGGGGTTTTGTATTTACTGATAAACTGGCTTGGGGAGAAGCAGCCGGTAGCCTGGGCTATCGAATCCAATGTGCAAACCGGTCATCGAACACTAGGAAAAGAGTAATATGGACGAAGAAGAGAAACAACGCCGAATCCAGGACCGTGCCAACTGGAAGACCGCACGCCCGAAAAAATTACCCAGACCCGCTTACTGGCCTTTCTTTCTGGCACTGGGCGTATCATTTCTGGTGTGGGGTATACTGACTAGCTGGATAATCAGCGTGGCCGGGCTGGTAGTGATGATCATTGCCCTGATGGGGTGGATAACCGAACTGCGACATGAGCAAGAATAAGGCAGATGCGAACGACGATAGCCGCCGGGATTTTATGATGAAAGTAAGTCTGGGTTTAGGCGGTCTGGCAGCCGTAGCCGTAAGCGTGCCGGTGGTAGGGGCTTTGATTGCCCCGCTGCTGGAAGCCAAGCCTGAACTATGGCGTAGCGTAGGTTCACCAGACGAGTTTCCGGTGGGTACTACTAAACTCGTGACCTTCGAAAATGCCGACCCTAAAACCTGGGCGGGTACCACGGCCCGTACCGCAGCCTGGGTGCGGCACGAGGAAGATAATAAATTCACGGTGTTCTCGGTAAACTGTACGCATCTGGGGTGCCCGGTACGCTGGGAGAAAGACGCCGAACTATTCATGTGCCCCTGCCACGGCGGGGTGTATTATAAAGATGGCTCCGTAGCCGCTGGTCCACCACCCATACCCCTGCCTCAGTACGCAGTTCGGGTGGAGCAGGGTCAGGTGCAGGTCGGCACGGCTCCAATTCCTATTACCAACTTTGGCGATAACTCGACCGTATGAAAATTCTTCGTTCCATCTGGCACTGGATTGATGACCGGACGGGCCTGTCTGAAACCATCGGCCCGCTGGCCAGACACCTTGTGCCGCCCGGTGCCAAATGGGCGTATGTATTCGGGAGTGGCACACTGTTTTGCTTTATTTTACAGGTCGTTACGGGCGTTGGTCTGTCGCTGCTCTACCAACCCTCTTCAGAAGGGGCATATGAATCCCTGAAGTTCATTACCGATCAGGCCGCTTTTGGCCGGGTGCTGCGGGGGATTCACTTCTTCGGCGCATCGGGTATGATCATTCTGGTGGGTATTCACATGATTCGGGTATACATAACAGCCTCTTACAAATACCCGCGCGAGATGAGCTGGATTAGCGGGGTTTTCCTGCTGTTTCTGACCATTATCATGGGTTTTACGGGCCAGCTACTGCGCTGGGATTCCAACGGCGTTTGGTCGTCGGTGGTGGCGGCTGAAAATCTGGGCCGTATTCCGCTGGTGGGCACCACGCTGGCTCGCTTACTGATTGGGGGCGACACCATCGGGGCGCAGTCGCTAAGCCGGTTCTTTTCGTTCCACGTCTTTCTGTTCCCCGCGCTCATTTTTATGTTCGTGGGGTTTCATCTGTATCTGGTGTTCCGCAATGGCATATCGGAACCACCAAAAGCCGGTCGGCCGGTCGACCCGAAAACATACCGGAAATGGTATGACGACATGCTCAAACGCGAGGGTGTTCCCTTCTGGCCCGATGCTGCCTGGCGAGACACTATGTTTGGCGCACTGGTCATTCTGGCTATTGTAGGGCTGGCCGTGATGATAGGGCCACCGGCATTAACACAACCCCCCGACCCGTCCATCGTCAACACCTCACCCGCCCCGGACTGGTACATGTTACCTATTTTCGCCCTGTTCGCGCTGATGCCGCCCCAGATTGAGTCTTTTGTTATTTTTGTGGGGCCAATCGTGGCGGTCCTGTCGTTGCTGGCGCTGCCGTTTGTGTCGGGTAAAGGAGAGCGTAGCCCCATCCGCCGACCCTGGGCGGTGTTTGGGGTCGTATGCGTTGTTATTTTTGTGGGGAGTTTGCTGGTAGTGGGAGAAATAGAACCCTGGTCGCCCCGGTTCAAAACGAAGCCGCTGGCGCAGTTTGTCCACTACGCCAGTCCAAAACTGCAACGGGGTACGGTGCTGTTCTACAAAAAGGGCTGTCAGTACTGCCACCAGATAAAAGGGTACGGTGGATTGAAAGGCCCGAACCTGAGCGCGATTGGACGCACCTGGACGGCAAACCAGTTAGCGGTCCGGATTGTCAATGGTGGGGGAGAGATGCCCGCCTACGGGGGTATACTCACTAAAACCGAACTCGCCGATCTGGTCTTCTTTTTACAGATGCAAAAATGAGTTTGGGCGGTACGAACACAAAGTACAACTTGTGCTAAAACGGATTTATACAAGCTGGATTGGCAAATTGACCATTCATCATTAACGGCTTCACAGGTCGTGTTGTTAGGGTAATCTTTATACGACCTAACAAAACTGCTATGCCCTCTTTTACAAAATCTGACCTCGATTTGCTGCGTCTTGACTTGACTGTCAAGGCTAAGAATGGTCTCAATTTCATTGTTGCCGCGATCCTCATCTGGCTGTTGATCACGTATATCTGGACGTTGCCCTACTCCACTGGCTCCAGGGGGCTACTAACATTTTATGCAGGTGGGCTGATGCTGCCCCTGGCCTGGGTATTCTCGAAACTGATGCGCACCAGCTGGAACATGCCCGACAATCCGATTCAACCGCTGGGTCTCTGGCTTAACTTCGCTCAGTTAGTGTATTTTCCTATTCTTGTGTTTGTCTATCTCAGGCATACCGAACATTTTATCATGGTGTACGTCATCATTACGGGTGCCCACTTTTTGCCTTATGCCTGGTTCTATAATACCAAATCGTTTGCGGTCATGTCTGTCCTGATCAGTGTTGGTGCTATGTGGCTTGGCCTTATCCTACCCGTTCAGAACGTCTACCTGATTCCGCTTTTTTTGAGTGCTTCGCTGTGTGTTCTGGCAATTTGGATAGGGTTGGATTATCAGGCCAAGAAAAAATTGGTCAAGGCTTATCTGTAGTCTATAGTTATTCGGTTGCCTGAAATTTATCCAGTCAAACCGGTGTACCACAGTGAGCCTGCACTGGTACGCCGGTGAGACACAAAACCTAATCGCTTTTCAGGTAGCCGGGTTTTGTGCTTTATCACAGATTGAGTTGTAGGCTATTGAACATAAATCTGGTATTGCAGTACCACCGCTCCCTTGCTTCCGGTGTGAGGGGCTAAACCCGTGGTGGTATCGGCCAGTCCGAAGATGGGACGATTCTGATAATTCAGCGAAAACTTACTGCCGTGCCCATTCACCAGCCAGTTAAGGCCCAGGTCATAACTCACCATCGTACTGGCCAATCGGTCGTAATTAGCCATCATTAGGGAAGCATAAGGCTGTAGTTGGCAGCTTGCTGGTTTGCTTTTTGGTAGTAGATACCCGGCTTGCCCGAAGAAAATGTCCCCCGTACCAATCATGGGAAACGCATTGCCAGACCCGTTGAATGAACCCTGCCCCGCTACGACTCCATTGGCCGGGTTGTTGACCCCCAGATTACGGATGTAGCCCGGTCCAAAGTCATAATGGGCGTAGCTGCCGTACAGCGTAACCGCCGAACTTTTTTCCCGGTTGATGGGCGCATCGTAGAAAACATCGACCGCAAGCAGGTTCATGGCCGTATTGACTACCTGACCCTGTGCGTCGAGGTGAGCCATAGCACCGGGCTGCGTAATAAAACCGGCTCCAACGTTAAAAACCCGCTTCTGACCCAGGTAGGAACCCGTATTGTACGGAGTCAGGTTTGATTCCTGATCGAAAAACTGGTACGAGAAATAACCCTGTACCTGGTTACTGGGGGCATCCAGCGAGAAATCAGCATTTCTGGTTACCACCGTTGGGGCCATAGTAGAGGTCTGAATCGGTAGTGGATTGGTCAAGGCAATCCGGTAATCCAGTTTACCCAGTTTTCCTTTGGCGTAAACACTCAGTTTCCGCAGAAACTGGTCGGTTGCATCGTTAGTTGCCTGCTGGTATAGCGGAGCATCCATACCCAAAATGGTACCCACACTCGGCGAGGCATAGCGCGAAAGACCACTCCAGGCCGTTAGCCCACCACCCAGCGAGAAGTGGCCGGGCACAACGGCGTATTCACCAATCACATCATGAAAAAACGTGCCGTTCTTACGCGCCGACAGGTAGTTGAAGTTATTCTGCCCAAACTGTGCGTAGAAGAAAACCCGATCGGTTAGCTGACCGAATAGCTGAATCCGGGTCCGGCGCAGGCTCACATCGAAGGTTGACGGTTTCGCTGTTTCATACACGCTGGTACCGGGGTTACTGTCGTTATACCGCAGCCATAGCTGATTGAGAAACGTTACCTGAATAAAGTGCTTCCCATCATCCGACAGGTTCATGCGTAGCATCGGTTTGGCGGCTGGTTCTGGTTTGGTAACGGGTGTTGTTGCCGGGGCGTTGGTGGAGTTCTGATCTGACGTTACCTGGGCTGAGCCAGTCAGGTACGTACCTGCTAATAGAAGCAGAAGCAAAAACAGCCGCTGTGAGGAGTAAGAACAGAGCATTGTATTCGGTATTGATGTTGTATTTAAAAGAAACCGGGTAACCCCCATCTAATGTTTACAGCGATTGCCCGGTAAAGCATAGCGTTGGTCAATCAGTTGCGTCGGTCTGCTGACTCTGTGCTACTGCCGACATTCCATCTTTTTAGAGACAGGACTGGAAATACTTAAAATAACGTGACTCCGGTATGGAGGTTACTTTGCCAGGCAAAGCGATCCCCATACCGGAGTCACGTTATGTATACGTTTTGGGTCAGATAACCGCTGTTTTGGTCGTTTCCGGTTTACTTTTACCCGTCAGCTCCGCTAACAATTCCTGTACGTTTACAGTGGCAAAGCTACTGGCGTAGTCGGCCATGGCGTAAGGAATAATCAGTTCGTCGTTGTTGATGAGTCCACCGCAACTATACACCACGTTGGGCACGTAGCCCTCCCGTTCGTTTTCGTCGGGACTCAGGATCGGCTCTTTCGTACGACCAATTACTTTGCTGGGGTCATTGAGGTCGAGCAGGAATGCACCGATGGCATACTTCCGCATAGGCCCTACGCCATGACTCAGTACTAACCAGCCTGCTTCCGTTTCGATGGGCGAGCCGCAGTTGCCCAGTTGTACATACTCCCAGTGATACGTTGGTTTCAGCAACAACTCTTTGGTTTGCCAGAAGTACAGATCGTCGGAGTACATCAGGTAAATATTCTCGCCGTCCTGCCGCGAAATCATGGCATATTTCCCATTGATCTTACGCGGAAACAGGGCCATTCCTTTATTGGAAACTTCGGCTCCGTTGAGCGTACTCACGCTGAAATGGGTAAAGTCTTTGGTCGCCACTAACTGGGGAAACGTTACCTTTCCATTGTAAGCTGTGTAGGTGGCGTAGTAGGTAACCTGTCCATCGTCCTCGGTGAACTGCACAAAACGGGCATCTTCAATACCGTTGGTTTCGTTGGGAGAGGTGGGGAAAATGCAGCGTTCGTCCAGGCTCTGGTCGTCTTCGAAGTGAATTTCGTAGTTCGATTTTGCCAACGCTGTCAAACCACTGGCAATGGTTTCGTACTCGGCATTGTAGCGGAATTGTGCCAGGACCCGCTTTATTTGTGCTTCGAGTTCGTCCAGGCTGAATTCGTCGCCCAGGCCAATCATCATCTTTTCCTGAATACTGTTTTCCAGCCGCAGCTCGTAGAGTTTTCGTTCAAACATAGCCCGGTTGAAGCGATGGTTAGGTACCATATCGGGCGAGGTTACATAGCGGGAGGGGGTTCGCAGGATGATTTTTCCCGCGTCGTCAATGTATCCCATTCGAAAAGAAATGGACGAGATATGCCCTTCTCCGGTAGCGCGCAAGCTTAAAATGAATCGTTTGAAACCCGGTGGCACGTTGCTCTGATCGGGATGCCAGATCATGGACGGGTTGAACAGCGCAGCCGATTCGAGCGAGTATTCCATGGTAAAATAAGCACCCAGCAGCAACTTACGATCTTCGGGCAGTGGTTCGTCGGTCAATAGTTGGGGTTTGATCTGCTCGAACCGCTGAAGAAGGAACCGCTCCAGTTTATAGTGCCTCCCCCCAAACTCGCGAATTACCTCATCGAGTTTCTGTTCGGCTTCATTATCACTCATGCTGCCCACGCGGGCAATTATTTTCAAGGTACGAGTCGTGCTGCCCAGATCAAACGGGCGAAATAACACTCGTGTTGGATCCGGTCGCAGAACGATACCAGTTCTGGTGGCTTTAATACTCATCTATATGTAGTAAGGGGTGTTTGTACAAACACAGAATAGAACGAAGAAGCCGCCAAAAGTAAGGTATGATTCGTAAGAAAGTAGCAATAGAATCGCTGAATCAATTGATTTTTAACTCTTTTACTCAGCCGTTCTCACGAATCGTTGACCGTTTATCCGTTCATCAGTATGGGCATTTTTACGTTGATGGGCTTTGCTGCAACCTGTTTTTTGTGGGCCAACTGTAACTCGGCCAGCGCTATCAGGTACGAAAGCGTCGATTCTGCCCCCTGGTTTTGATTGACCCGGTCAATGTGCAGTCCGTCACGGCATCCACCGGTTTGCTGGTCATATAATGGTAAGCCCAAGTCATTAAAACCCGAGAACCATTTGAAAATTCGAATTGCGGTGCGGTACCATTCCTCGTCCCCCGTAACTTCAAAGGCGGCCAGGCAGGCCGATACTGTACTCTGCGCTTCCAGTGGTTGCTGATCGAAAAAAGCGCGGGGAAAGCCTTTGGTGTAAAAACCATTGGACCCGATGGGCTGGAAGTGTCCGTACTGCGAGGTTTGCAGGTCGATTAACCACCGCAGCGAAGCGAGACCAGTCTCTACCAGCCGCTCATTACCGGAGCGCAGCAGGGCATGCGCCAGGATAGCATTGTCGTAGGTTAGTGCGTTCTCAAACCAGGGCCAGTCTTCCATAGCCGTTTCGGTATAGCGGAACATCAGTTTATCGAGTAACTGCCGCTGAATGTTTTTAGCCAGCCGGTCGTCATTGAATTTTTTCTGGTACTCATGAATACCCAGCAATGAAAAGGCCCAGGCGCGGGGAGATGTCATGGACGACACGCCGGAGAGTACATTTTCCAGCATGTTCATCGCCCAGGCAACCGTGTTGCGGTCGGTAGACCGGCCAATACAGGTACCCAATGCCCAGATGGTACGACCGGTGCTATCGTCGGAACCTACCTCTTCGAGCCAACGCCGGTCGTAACTCATAAAATTACGGAAGCGCCGGTAGTCGTGTGCGTAGGCGTGATTGATAAAGGCACAGTAATTATCGGCGGTCCGGGCCAGTTTGGGATCGTTCAGCCCGGCTTCCTGCAAAATCTGGGTCAGAATCAATGCCCGTGCGTTATCATCCGTACAATAGCCTTCCTCGTAATAAGGCAGGTGATGCCGGGCGTGCTGCACGATGCCAGTCGAATCGGTCAGCCGAAACAGATGATCAAGCCTTAACTCGGGCAGTTTGAAAGCGCCATTTGTGTGAGCACCCATTACGTAAGGCACTTCATTGTTGATGGTGCTCATCCGTTCTTGCCGGGCCTGGGTAAAGGAGTGAGCATACAATTTTATGACCTGCTCCCATATCATTTCGCGCCCCATCAGGTAGGCCTTCTTCCGCATAGAATGGCGGGTAGGTTCATCCGACAGCAAGTTGATAATTTGCGTAGCCAGAGCTTCCGAATCGCCAAAGGGTACCAATCCCCCGCGGCCATCGGCCAGGAGCTCTTCGGCGTGCCAGTAGGGGGTCGACACTACCGCTTTCCCACAACCGAAGGCGTAGGCCAGCGTGCCCGACGTAATCTGGGCTGGATTCAGGTAAGGGGTAATGTAAATATCGGCCGAACCCAGGTATTCCCGTAAATCGGCCAGTTCAACAAACTGGTTGTAAAAACGAATATGATCCCGCACGCCCAGGCTGGCCGCCAGTTTTTTCAGGCTGTTCCGATAGGCTTCTCCCTCATGCTTAAGCAGGTGCGGATGCGTAGCGCCCAGCACCATATAAACCACATTTGGGTGTTGCTCCACAATTTTAGGCAGTGCCTGAATCATGTTCTCAATTCCCTTATTGGGCGATAGCAAGCCAAACGTCAACAGCGTCTGTTTCCCCTCCATCCCAAACTTGTCCTTGTAAAAGTGCGGGTCGACAAAAGGCATATCGGGAATGCCATGGGGAATGACGTCTATTTTTTCATCGGGTACTTCGTAAATGTTAACCAGGAAATTCCGCCCTTTCTCCGTCATACAAATCACCCGGGACGATAAATCAGCAATGCTTTTCAGCACCAGCAACTGTTCTTCATTGGGATCTTTTAAAATGGTATGAAACGTGGTAACGATTGGCATGGTCAGGTTGCGCAACAGCGTCAGGATATAGCTACCGGCCGAGCCGCCATAAATGCCGTACTCATGTTGCAGGCATACCACATCAACATCTTTCGCATTCAGAAACTCAGCCGCTTTCTGATACGCGTTCTGGTCGTGCTGGTAAAAATCGTATCGAACTTCGCCCGGATAGTCATAGCCCTCCGGTGTATCGTTTACCGAGACGACAATGGCATTGGAATTGGTGATGAAGGAATTGTAGGATGCATAAAGGTCGGAGGTGAACGTAGCAATGCCGCACTGCCGGGGCAGGTAGTCACCAATAAAGGCAACATTTTGCGGGTTGTGCTCCCACACATCAGATGAGTGTTTATCTGGCGAAAGGGACCCATTATAGTTCATGAGCTTTGTCATAGATGTTGAGTTGACCGTACAAAAAAGAAGGTTCTTTACCTTCTACTATAAGCATCCAGCTTCGTTTTTGTTTGGCCATCTACAACATATTCTTATCCGCGAGACTGTTTTTTTCTATTCTGCCAATTATCGTTTAAATAAATCTTGTTTTTGGACTATAAGCCTGCTTTGAAGCTTCCGCTCTTTTACGAGCCAGGTGGTAAAAGATACACCGTTCAGTTAAACTTCTTCCAGCAGGGTATCGAACGAAAGAAACTGGTTGCCAAATCGATGCTGCATACGCTGACGCAGGGCGTCGGCGTGTAGTTCCTGATACGTAATATAGTCTCTCATCGTTTCAAAATTCAACTGAAATGAATAGGTGATACCTCCGTTGTCAAGCTCGGTAAGCAGGCGGAGAATTTTGTGGGAAACGGGCAGTTCTGTGGCTTCGGCGGCTGATATAAAGAACCGTTTCATCCACCGCAGCCAGTCATCGGCTACCTCGGTGGCAACGCTATAGGTCGTGTTGTAAAGAATCATTGCCATACAAACGTACAATTGTCGGTGTAAGTTGGCTGTTTGGTTGTTTCTTTGCTTTCAGAAACTGATATATTCATTAAATAGTCTGATTTATGTATTCTGGATTAGTACATGCTCACTCGGGGCTTCGGTGGGTAGCCCTCGTTTTGTTAGTTGCTGCTGTAGTTACGGCCATTGGTAAGTGGCAGGGGCGGGGCGGCTATACCGACGGTAATCGCAAACTATACCTGTTTACGCTTATTTCCGTACACACGCAGTTACTGCTGGGTATCGTACTTCTGTTCATCAGCCCAAAAGTAAATTTCGGTATGATGAGCGAGAAACTGTACCGTTTCTACAGCGTTGAGCACACAACCGGTATGCTCATTGCTATTATCCTGATCACTATTGGTTACTCCCGCTCCAAACGCGCTTCGGATGCCACGGCCAAACAACGACTGGTGGCTACTTTCTACGGAATAGGGTTGTTGCTCATTCTGGCTTCTATTCCCTGGCCCTTCCGAAATCTGGGAGCGGGCTGGTTTTAGGTTGATTGTCAACACGTAAAAAAAGCTGTCCGTTGTAAGGAGCCACAATCTCTTTACGACGGACAGCTTTTTTTATGAGTAACGCGTGAAAATAGTTTTCTCAACCGTTGAGGAAGAAAGATGAATTTGCCTTTATTTATCTAAAGGTCAATTGTTTATAAAAACTGGCACGAAAAAAATTGGGTAAAGTGTAGAGAAAAATCCTCATTTGAGTTGGTCCTTTTTTGAAAAAAAACTACTTTTATGAACCTAACTTGACTTTAACCCTATTATATAATGAAAAAAGTGCTCCTGACAGTACTTTGTACTGTCTCGTTTGGCATCGTTCAAGCTCAGAATATACCCACCGTAACACCAAAAGAGACTAGTTTTTACGAACAAATTCCGGTCGTTCATGAAGTAATCAGTTTTGCCAAAAAGCACCTTTCTATTCGGTATCGCTCGGGTGGAACAACTACACGGGGCTTCGATTGCTCAGGTTTTACCCGCTTCTGTTACAATCAATTCGGTATTTCTCTCCCTCACTCCAGCGCAGCTCAGGGTACGGTTGGTAAGGCTGTCGATAAAGAAGCCGCCCAGCCCGGCGACCTGATTCTGTTTAAAGGACACGATGCCGGAGGTAACCGTATTGGTCACGTCGGTATGATTACCGAAGTGATTGGGGACCAGATAAAATTTATCCATTCTGCCTGGAGTGGTGGTGTCCGGTACGATTACCTGAAGGCCAGTTATTATCAACGACGTTTTATGGGCATCAGACGGGTAACTAATTTACTCGCGGAAAAATAAAAGCTGTTGCCGGCATTATACTCTAATTTCCCGGAGCGGCTTCTCAGCCGCTTTATTTTTAGCTTGTCGGAATGACATAGGTGGCTGGTAGGGCAGATA
Organism: Spirosoma spitsbergense DSM 19989; assembly: GCF_000374085.1. Taxonomy (GTDB): domain Bacteria; phylum Bacteroidota; class Bacteroidia; order Cytophagales; family Spirosomataceae; genus Spirosoma; species Spirosoma spitsbergense. The sequence continues at coordinate 169,299 of NZ_KB893387.1, forward strand.
AGCAGACTGGGGAAAGGCTACAACTTATAAAAACACTTCCTACCTTGCAGAATATCAGTCTAAAACCACCTGACCAACCATGAAACGTCTGCTTATTATCCTTGGGATTATTGCCGCTGTTGCGCTCATCGGCTTTTTTACACTGCGTAGCTGGACAAAATCAGGTAGCCCTGAAGCCATAGCACAGGTCGATCAGAATGGGCTTAAAATTAAAGTAGATTACTGCCAGCCTTACAAAAAAGGACGGAAAATTTTTGGTGGCCTGGTTCCCTATGGTGAAGTCTGGCGAACGGGAGCCAATGAAGCGACTGTTGTTGACTTTGATCAAAACGTACTCGTAGCCGGACAGCCGCTGGACGAGGGCGAGTACTCCCTCTGGACCATCCCATCAAAAGATGGCTGGATCGCTATTTTTAACCGGGAAACGGGCCAGTGGGGTACCAACTACGACCAGACCAAAGATATAGTGCGGGTGCCCATTGTTTCGCGTGAACATAGTCCCAAAGCGGAGCAGTTTTACATCAGCTTTTCGCCCACAGCTAACGGAACCGATATGATTCTGGCCTGGGATGAAACCGAAGCCATCATCCCGATTCAGAAGCGGGAAAGACGCTAGTGTCAGCGATGAAAACCCGTTCCGATAAACTTTAGTGCATCGGGCAGACCAGTACGCCAGTACGACCACGTATGAGCACCATCGCGGGCGCGGTATTCGTGCGGGATTTTTCGATCTAACAGGGCAATGTGCAGCATGGCATTACCAACTGTCAACGCATCATCATCGCCACAATCAATATACCAGCGTACCTGAGTGAGGTCGTTTGCCGGAGCCGACCGGGCCAGTACAAGGGGACTGTTTCGTTTCCAGGTGAGTGTTAGCCGTTCCTGCCCTTTCACGGGCCCACTGAATATAGGGGCGAAAACGGTATTATATCGTTCGTCGGGCATACTGGCAATGGTTTCGTCGGTGCGGACAGCCGCACTCAATGCTGCGCAGGAACTGAACAGCTCGGGATGGTGCATGGCCAGGGTCAATGAACCAAACCCACCCATCGACAGGCCCGATATAGCCCGGTATTCACGCTGGGTACGCGTTCTGAACATGGAGTCGATGTGCGGCACGAGTTCCTGTACGAACATATCCTCGTACCGGACTTTATTTTCAAAGTCATTTACGTACCAGGTAGTGCCTGCATTGGGCATGATGATAATCATGGGTGGTAACTCGCCGGATTTGATGCCTTCATCGGCAATACGGTCGGCCTCCCCAAACTGAACCCATCCGGTTTCATTATCTCCCAACCCGTGCAGGAGATACACGACGGGATAGCGCCGGTTGGAAACATAATAGTCGGGCGGGAGATAAACCGAATATTTGACTTGCCGATTCAGTAGGGAGCTGTTAAATATCATGCTCTCCAGCAAGCGTATCTGCGGAGCCGAAACAACCGGCACCGGGCCATTATTTTGGGGCGTTGTTAGCTGGGCACGCCGGCGCGATTGCGCCGGAGCGGTCAGCGTCAGTAGGATTAGGCAAAAACAAAGGAGTAAACTTCGAGCCATCATAATGTTTAACGAGAGGATTAAATTTTCAGGAAATTCATAGTAACCTACTTATCAAGAGTTAAGTTGACTTTTTCTTTACAAAGCCACTCCGCAAAACTAATCGCCTGTGTCATAAACTAAACGTGTTCACGATGTACAAACGCCTGCTAAGCTGTCTATTTTTAACAACTTTAACGATAGTAACCAGTATTGCCCAGAATCTGCCCGACTGGGAGAATCCTGAGGTTATCAGTGTGAATACAGAAAAACCCCATGCCACACTAATACCGTTTGCCAATGAACAACAGGCACTCAATACTGCCGACTGGCGTACGTCGCCCAACGTTACCCTGCTCAACGGGACCTGGAAATTTCGCTGGGTGAAGCATCCCCTGCTGGTACCGAATGATTTTTATCAGCCGTCAATCAACGACCAGTCCTGGGATAACCTGCCCGTTCCGTCAAACTGGCAGGTTGTTGGTGCCCGCGAAGGCAGGGCGTATGACCGGCCTATTTTTACGAATATAAAGCACCCTTTTCCCGCTACGCCCCCACGTATCACCTCAGATACAAATGCCGTTGGCCTGTACCGTGTTCGCTTTACGGCTCCGGCCAATTTTCAGGATCGAAATATATTTCTTCATTTCGCGGGTGTCCAGTCTACCTGCCGGGTATTCCTGAATGGAGAATTGGTCGGGTACCATGAAGACAGCATGACACCGGCCGAGTTTCTCATTACCGATAAGCTAAAGGCGGGAGAAAATTTACTGGCGGTGGAGGTTATCAACTGGTCGGACGGGAGCTACCTGGAGGACCAGGATTTCTGGCGGATTTCGGGTATTTTTCGCGATGTGTTCCTCGTCTCGACTCCCAGAAATTACCTGCGCGACCTGACCGTTCTGACGGACTTGGATGAGCAGTATAAAAACGCGACGATAAAAATTATGGCCAACGTCCGAAACCTGGCTCCCGGACGGACACCGCCCGTTTATCAGCTTCGCGCTACCCTGTACGATGCAAAAAAAGCGGTCGTTTTTACGGAAACCATCGATTCGGACAATATGACCGATACGGGGCAGGAACGTTTTTTTCGGTTGCAGAAGGCCGTGAAAGCGCCTGCCCTCTGGAGTGCTGAATCTCCTGAATTATACACACTTACCATGCAATTGATTGGAACGGGTGGGCAACCGACAGAAGCTATTAGTCAGCGGGTTGGTTTTCGGGAAATGACGCTGGCCAACGGACAACTCCTGCTGAACGGGAAAGCAGTTGTTTATAAGGGCGTTAATCGGCACGAATTCGATCCGAATACGGGGCGGGTTATCAGCCGGGAGTCCATGATTCAGGACATTAAACTGATGAAGCAACATAATATCAACGCTGTCCGGACGTCGCACTACCCGAACGTAACGGACTGGTATGACCTGTGTGATGAGTATGGATTGTATGTGATTGATGAAGCGAACATCGAAAGCCACGATCTGTGGTCGAAGGAGCAAACCCCGGCCGCTAAACCAGAGTGGCGCGATGCCTTTGTGGCGCGGGGACGTGCTATGGTGGACCGGGATAAAAACCATCCGTCTATCGTTATGTGGTCGCTGGGGAACGAAACGGGCATGGGGTCGAATTTTAAAGGGATGGCCGATATTGTGCGCCTTATTGATTCTTCCCGGCCTATTCATTACGAAGGCCGACAGCCCTATACCGGCACATCGCTAACCAGTTTTGATATTATTTCGACCATGTATCCGTCAGTCGATGACATGGTAAAACTGATGGAGAAAGACCCCAACCGGCCGTTGATTATCTGCGAATACGCCCATGCTATGGGAAACAGCGTCGGTAATCTGTCCGACTATTGGTCCATTATCGACAAGTACCCCCGGATGCAGGGGGGCTTTATCTGGGATTGGGTTGACCAGGGGCTGCGATTGAAAAATAAAGACGGCAAAGCGTTCACAGACCATATCAATCACATCGATGGGGCCAATGCGGGCGATGGGCTGGTTAATCCCGACCGCACCCCCCAACCCGAAATTAACGAGGTTAAATTTGTTTACCAGTCCATAAAACTGGCACCACCGGCCCCGTTGCTGGCGGGCCAACCCATCAAAATAAACGTTCGGAATACCTACAATTTTCAATCGCTCGAACCCTTCAGGCTGGAGTGGGAACTGATCAGGAACGGGAGCGTTGTGCAGCGGGGGGCAGAAAATAATCTGGTAGCCAGGCCTGGCCAAACGCAGGTACTGACCCTGCCTGTCAAACTGGGAGCTTTAGTGGATACCCGGTTGATTGATGGTAATGCACGACCTTCGGCGGCAGTGCTCGCCAAACGGGCTGCTCAGTCGGGAGAATATTTTCTGAATATCAGCGTACGACTGAAGCAGGCAACGAGTTGGGCATCCGCCGGGCATGAAGTGGCTTCCGGTCAGTTTCCCGTTAAAGCCGACCCCCTGCCCGCTACCGTTATGAATATGAGCCGTATTCCGCCCGTAAAGGCTACCGCTACGGCAACGGGCGTAACGGTTCGGGGAAAAGATTTTGCTCTGGTGTTCGATAAGGCCACCGGATCACTAAAGGAGTGGATGTATAAAGGCAAGAACCTGCTGGCGCAGGATTTTCAGCCGAGTTTGTGGCGCGTTCCTACTGATAATGATGAAGGAGGAGGGGCCGCTTCTTTCGCTGCCCGCTGGCGTAAAGCAGGCCTTGATACCGCAATCGCCTATCCGGTAGATTTTGCCGTCGAGAGCCACACGCAAACCGTGCTGGTAAGCTGTATTAATGATGTGATAGGCAAAGGAGGGCGTATCCGCCAGCAAACGGACTATACTGTTTATGGAACTGGCGATGTACTGGTTACAACCACCTACACACCCTCCGGCACCCTACCGCCCCTGGCCCGGGTTGGGCTGCAATTTCAGATGCCTGCTGTCTTTACTGACCTGACTTGGTACGGTCGGGGTCCGTTTGAGAGTTACCCAGACAGGAAAGATGCGTCTAAAGTCGGCCGGTACGAAGCCAAGGTTTCTGAACAGTTTTTTCCATACACCATGGCGCAGGAAAATGGCAACAAGACCGATGTGCGCTGGGCTAAGCTGACCGATGCAACAGGTATGGGACTACTAATTATGAGTGACGGAGTTGATAATCATTTTCTCAGTATCAACGTTCGGGATTATACCGACGATACGTTGCTGAACGCTAAACAACCCGATGCGCAGGAGGTGGAGCGTGGTGATGTTATTGTGGTAAATGTCGATATGGCACAGATGGGACTTGGTGGTGATGATAGCTGGTCACCACGTGTCCATCCCGAATACCAACTACCGACAAACAAGCCTTACTCGTACTCATTTCGAGTTCGTCCGGTCGATACGCGGACGAACGTTACGGAAGTAGTGAGCCTGTCGCTGCCTAAATAGGAGAGAATGAATTTGATGAAGGATGGTTTGTGGTAAATTAGTTGGTTATTTGTGTTTATATTTCCCTATCGGGAAAGTAGGGAACGTATATTACTTATTCGCTTAATTGGTAAAGAAAGAAATACGTTTAATGAAAAATTAGTTGCTTATGTATCGAATTCCGATATAAAATCACCTATTTTCGGGCTTGTACTAATCTATTAAATAAAAATTTACCCAGTTTATGGCCAAACTAATTATCGTGGACGACGAAAAACAAATTCGGGCTGCTCTACGCGATATTTTAGAATACGAAGGCTACGAGGTCGACGAAGCGAAAGATGGTGAAGAAGGGCTGGACATGATTATGCACAAAAAGTACGACGTGGCTTTGTGCGACATCAAAATGCCTAAGATGAACGGCCTGGAATTACTGATGAAGGTGAATGAAGCTGAAAGAAGCACGCAGGTTGTGATGATTTCGGCCTTCGGCAATGTAGAGAATGCGGTAGAAGCAACGAAGCGCGGAGCCTTCGATTTTATTACGAAACCACCTGATCTTAACCGGTTGCTGATTACCGTCCGCAACGCGATTGAACAGTCTAAACTGGTTCAGGAAACGAAAACGCTCAAGAAGCGTATCTATAAACTCAATGAAATTATCGGGGAATCCGATCCGATCAAAAAAGTTAAGGATACCATAAATCGGGTAGCGGCTACAGAAGCCAGGGTACTTGTAACGGGGCCAAATGGCTCCGGAAAGGAGATGGTGGCCAAGCAGATTCACGAAAAAGGAAGCCGGGCCACGCAACAACTAGTGGAAGTAAACTGTGCTGCCATTCCCAGTGAACTGATTGAAAGTGAGCTATTTGGTCACGAACGTGGGGCATTTACCGGAGCCGCATCCCGCCGGGTGGGTAAGTTCGAACAGGCAGATGGGGGTACGCTGTTTCTTGATGAAATTGGTGACATGAGCCTGTCGGCGCAGGCTAAAGTGCTGCGGGCTTTGCAGGAGAACAAGATTACCCGGGTAGGTGGTGATAAGGAAATCAAAGTAAATGTACGGGTCATTGCAGCGACCAATAAGGACCTTCGAAAAGAAATTATAAACGGCAACTTCCGCGAAGACCTGTTCCACCGCCTGAGCGTTATTCTGATTCACGTACCAGCCCTGGCAGAGCGACGCGGGGATATTCCACTCCTGACCGATAAGTTTCTACATGACATTGCCACCGATTACAATGCCCCCCCCAAAAAGCTGACGCCCGGTGCCATAAACTTCCTTCAGTCGCTACCCTGGACCGGTAACGTTCGGGAACTGCGCAACGTCATCGAACGATTGGTGATTATGTGTGGCGACGAAATTTCGCTGGAAGACGTAAAGCTGTACACGTAGCCTGTATTAATAATTGGTAGGCTGCTGCCGCACGGTCTTTTTCGCGATACCACTGTCATGAAAAGAACCGTGCGGCAGCAGCCTACAATCAATCTCCTCAGATAATCATCAGGTTACAGCCGCGAATATCCGAATTGTCGAACCGGCCAATAACCCGGAAATCTTCCTCTGTGCCAACATACTGACCCAGGTCCTGCGTCTCGATAAACGAACACGAGTCCAGATTGGCTAAATCTACCACGTTGATGCCGCCGGTGCGACGCTCGCCGGTACGGGTATAATCCCTGGGGTACAGATGGAAAGGGTCATTGATATCCCGCAATACGATCCGCATCGTTGAACCGGGCTGAAAAACGCCCCCGCCAGTCGAGTAAGCCTGCGACAGTAATTCGGTCATTCCGTATTCAGAATGGATGGTTTGCACACCAAGCCGGTCGGTTAGTATGTCGTGTACTTCTTCGCGCAGTAATTCTTTCCGCCGACCTTTCATGCCACCCGTTTCCATCACAATCAATTGCGGCAAGTCGCCCAAAAACGCCAGATCCTGGGCTGATTCCGCCCAGTCCAGCAAGCCAAACGTTACCCCGATAAGCAAAATCTTTTTCTGGTCGGGTTGCCGGGCCAGTTGTTTTAGTTGCTCGGTCAGGGCTGCGTGATTATGCAGGAAAAAACCATCCTCATTCCCGGAAGTCTCCCCATTTTTGGTTGGCAGACGGGCACTTCGGGCCATAAATCGCTGAACCATATACACCAGCGAGGAGTTATTTCGTTCAAGATAGGAGGGAAGTAATGCCAGAATCCGGACATCTTGTAGTGGGCCGTACGCCCGCTCGAAAATTCGGGTGCTGATCGCATCATAGAGGGCTGAATCCGGCACAAAATGCTGACTGGTCAACTGACTTTTTTCGGCCGTAGTGCCGCTGCTGGCAAAGGTTAGCGTATCTTTAGTCGTCGCTTTTGCCCAGTCGATACCGGTTAAAACCGCGTGGTTTTTGAAAAAGCCAATGGGCATGAACGGTATCTGTCGAAGGCTGGTAATTTGTTCGGGCTGCGTAGCCAAATGAGCCAGATACGCGTTGTAGAGGGGATTATGAACGGCCTGATACCGGAAAACAGCTAACGCCAGCGATTCGAAGGCGTGCTGGTGTGGTGGGGCCAAACTGATTGCCAGGATTTGCTGCCGGAGTGATTGCCGAAGAACAGCAGCCCCGTCGGAAAGTGTTAATGAAAAAGACAAGATAACAAAATCGTTTATTGCACAACGAGTACAACAGTATGCGACGGCAACAAATTCAACCGTATTTATTCGTGTTCGGACTGGTCCTGACAATGTCGGCCTGTTTTAATGAACCCAATTATTCGAGTACCCCCGAAATTGACTTTAAAGGGCTGTTCAAATACTCCCTTAATGCCGGTACGGGCGTTGGTAAAGCTAAGCGGGACTCCGTTGTGATTACTATCGGCTTCAAAGACGGAGATGGTAATCTTGGAGTCGATAATCCTACCGAAGCTACCACCTCCAGTTATTCGGCTAATGGCGGTTGGGGTAACTATGAAATAAAAGCATTCAGACTTATTAATAAGCAATATGTAGAGTACCCCCAGCCGGTTCTTACCACGTTATTCTTTCCTGACCTCACCAAAGGGAAGCCCAAAGGAGCGATTGAAGGGACACTGGATTTCAATCAGACGTTTCCGTACGGGACAACCAATGTATTCTATCCGACTAAGTTTCAGATTCGCATTCGGGACCGCGCTTTTAATGCTAGCAATATTATCGAAACCGATACGATCACGTTGCCTTACGTACGATAACAGTACTCTGAAAATTAATTTAAGCAGGCGACCCACTATTCAGGATAATTCGGAACGTAGTGCCTTTGCCGACTTCGGAGCTTTTGACGAACAACCGGCCCTGGTGGTATTCTTCCACGATACGCTTTGCCAGCGTTAAGCCCAAGCCCCAACCCCGTTTTTTGGTACTGAAGCCCGGAGAAAATACTTTCTGCATGTTGGCTTTCGAGATGCCTTTACCCGTGTCGGTAATGTCGATGGCTACCTGTCGCTGCGATAGGGGTAGTATGTTTATCTGCAACCCGCCTACTCCTTTCATGGCATCGACCGCATTCTTGCAGACGTTTTCGATGACCCATTCAAATAATAGTTTGTTAATTCGGACCATCTGGTCGGGTGGTAACTGGGTGGCGAAAGTCATCTTCACTTTCGTCGAAATGCGCCTTGCCAGGTAATTGATGAACTGTTGCACCACGTCATTCAGGTTCTCCTCTTTCAGCGTGGGTACGGAGCCAATGCTCGAAAAACGGGCGGTTATGGTTTCCAGCCGCTGCACGTCTTTTTCGATTTCATCGGTAATGGAATCGTCAAACTGGTCGGGGTCGGAGCGCATGTACTCCACCCAGGCCATCAATGAAGACATGGGTGTACCCAGTTGGTGAGCCGTTTCCTTCGCCAGACCAACCCAAACCCGGTTCTGCTCCGCCCGGCGCGAGGAACTAAAGGCCAGATAAGCCAATACGCCCAGTGCCGTAAGGATAGCCAGCAACGCATACGGAAAATAGGCTAACTGACGCAGTAGTCGCGAATTTGTATAGTACACCAGCCCACGCTGGTCATCCCCCATTTCAACCATCAGTGGATCATGCTTTTTTTTCATCTCAGCAATTTTTTGCCGAAGAAAAGGCTCCATTTGATCATCTGTAGTTCCTTCCGGAATATCAAGATTGCGCTGAGCGGATATCTGGTTGTTCTGATTCACATAAATGACGGGGATCGTCTGATTTGCCTGCAAAATCTCACTCGTTACAAAGGTCAGATCGCCCGCATCCGGGTGGCTTGAGCCATACAGATAGCCTAATGCCCTGGCGTAAAGCTGCACATACTGCTCTTCCCGGTCTTCCAGTTTATTAATAAGCCGGTCGGTGTATAGTAGCGAACCTGTGCCAACAAGCAGGAGATTCAGGGCCACAATAATTTTCAGAATATTATTCTGATTATAAATATCGAATGATTTCAGCATGGGATACGGGCAGCAAATCCTGAAAATAGCTGCCTGAAAAGTAGCGTTTACCCGCACAAAAGTAAAGTAGCTTACCCACTAAACCATTACCGGGTAACCCTACTCTAACGAATAAGGATGGACGTTTTTTACTAAACGATAAAACAGGCGTAAATGTGCAGATTTGAACGTATGACCAAGTTAAGACGTTTCTATTCGTAGAGAACACAGGCGTGAGATGCAATCTGTTTAGATGGATTATAAATAAACCGCCGACATTTACAGGTCGTATTTATATCCGGCAATTATGCCGTAATTTTGTAGAGGCCACGGGCCAGTTAAGGCAATGTCAGTACCATGTTAGATACCTTCAAAGCAATTAGTTTATCGCACAAAACAGCTCCCTTGCAGGTGCGCGAACTGATTGCATTAAACGAAGAAGAAGCGAAGAGACTCATGCTTCGTCTGCGTGATTTTTTTGGATTGTCCGATTTGCTGGTGATTTCCACCTGCAACCGGACGGAAGTATATTACGCGTTTGAGCAGGACGTAAGTACCGAAATTGCCCGATTGTTACTCATTGAGAAAGGGCTGACAGATACGGATAATTACCTGCCGTATTTTCAGTTTTTCGCGGCTAATGATCAGGCCATCCGGCATTTATTTGAAGTGTGTGTAGGTTTACACTCGCAGGTGGTAGGCGACATGCAGATACCGAACCAGGTGAAGCAGTCATACCAGTGGTCGGCGGATATGGAAATGGCCGGCCCGTTCCTGCACCGTCTTATGCACACCATTTTCTTCACCAACAAGCGGGTAGCGCAGGAAACTGCCTTTCGCGATGGAGCTGCTTCCGTTTCGTACGCAGCTGTGGAGTTGATTGAGGAATTAGTGGGCGATCATCAGAACCCGACTATACTGGTGATTGGTCTGGGCGAAATCGGGACCGATGTCTGCAAGAATCTGGAAGCCCGGAAACTGACTAATATCACCCTCTGTAATCGGACTCATACCAAAGCCGAAGAATTAGCCCGTCAGTATAATTTCCGCGTGGCTGACTTCGCCAACCTGACCGAAGAAATTCGTCGGGCCGATGTTATTATATCATCGGTCATGCGCGATGAGCCGCTCATTACGCCCGACCTGTTGCAGCAGGTTGATGTATTGACGTTTAAGTATTTTGTTGATCTATCGGTTCCCCGCAGTGTGGATACCGCCGTTGAACAGATTCCCGGCGTGCTGGTGTATAACATCGACCACATCCGCAGTCGGGCCGATGAAGCCCTGAATCAGCGACTGGCTGCCATTCCACGCGTGGAAGCTATCGTGACGCAGGCCGTAGCTGAATTTGGCGACTGGTCGAAAGAGATGGTCGTTTCCCCAACCATCAACAAACTCAAAAATGCATTGGAGCAGATTCGTCGGGATGAGATTGCCCGGCACATGAAGCACCTGACGGTGGATGAGTCGGAGAAGATTGATAAGATTACCCGGGGCATCATGCAGAAGATCATCAAACTTCCCGTCCTGCAGCTTAAAGCGGCCTGCAAGCGGGGAGAGGCCGAAACGCTTATCGATGTGCTGAATGACCTGTTCGATTTAGAAAAACAATCGGTCGTAGAGCAAAAGCACGACTACTGATTTTATTGATATCGTTTACTTTTCAAGACTCCTGGCTCGTTAGTAAGTCAGGAGTTTATTTTTGACCCCTGGTCAAACCCCAGGAAACACCACTATTCCATGGCCCGACTACTTAATGCCCTGCTGCGTTTATTTCTGATTGCCCTGTTCGTTGCCGGTCTGCTGGCCATCTGGGAGCAGATTCGGGGGAGTGATATGCTCAGTCGTTTCCGGCGGGGTGATAACACTACGCAAAGCATTGTGCTAAAGGAAATCAAGGCGCTGGGTAAACTGGAACTGGTGAAATACACCTTCAAGGACATTGTGGAGCATGAGCAGGTGAATACCTACTTGCCCAATGCCAACGCCATCCTAATTGTGGAAGGCGAAGCAACCGGCTGCATCGACCTGACTAAAATTACTGCTGATGACATTCAGGCTACCACCGATTCAATAACGGTTTACCTGCCCAACCCTGAACTCTGCACCTGGAAAATAAACCACGACCGGTCGCGGGTGTACGATACGCGGTTTTCGTTTCTGGATCAATCTATGTTGGTTAGTGATGCCTACAAGAAAGCCGAACGTCAGGTCAGGCAATCAGCGCTGGATGGGGGTATTCTGGATCAGACGCGCAAGAATGCGCACCAGCTATTGCCCCCGTTGCTGGAGCAACTCTCCGGCAAAAAAATAGGACTGGCCTTTCGGGAGTAAACACCACAGCCCCGTAGCGTTTACTCCCGGGATTTATGGCTCCAGTTTATACCATTTAACCTGTTTCATGGGGGGGCGTCGGAAGGTGCCTTTGTCACTCATCGACGCCGGGCCGTAATATGTTTCGAGGTAGTCCAGAACGACTTTTTCTGATTCGCCCAAATCCCAGAGCTTGTGGTATTTCTGCATCCACCGGATTCGGTCTACCCAGCCTGCCCGCGTAAAACGGTGCTGTAAAATAAGTTTTGAGGAGTGGCAGGCCGTACACTGCGCTTTTACCATCATCAGGTTCGGTGCATCGATGAGGCCACTTTCGGCATCTTTTTTTAGCGTATCGGCCCTGAAAGGTGGTTTTGCGCTGGAATACTGGGTTACGGAATTGTTCCGAAAACTGGCCAGGCCAATAAGTAGTGCACCCAGTAAGAAAGCTATTTTCACTCCATTCATACGGCTATTGGTTGAGCAATGGGAAATCCTATTTTATGTGAACGGTTTTATACAACTGCTTTGACTGCAATGCGGTGGCAGGCGTTATTCAGATACCCACCCGGATTCCATTGCGGAATAACCATAGGCTGCGTAACGCCTTTGTCGTCTGTTGCCCGTACCCATACCTCGTAGTAACCGGGTTGCGGAAAGGCCAACTCGGCCGACCACTGTTGCCAGGCCAGCCTGTTTTTGGGCGGTGACAACTTACTTTTCTGCCAGGTAGCGCCGTAGTCGATAGAGGTATGCACTTCGGCAACGCTTCGATCACCTGCCCAGGCATGGCCGCGTATCGCTAATGGCTTTTTTATATCAACCATGGCCCCCGTTTTGGGATAAGTTACCAGCGACTTCACCGGCATAGACTCGATGATGCGGAAGTTCTGGGGCGTTTCGGCAACTTTTTCACCCGGCTCCACGGGTCGAATGGGAACCTGGTAGCTATGCCCCTCCATCTTGGCTCCGTCGTGTATTTTGTTACGAACGGCAATCGTGTGCAGCCACTTGCCCGATGTGGATGCGGGCCAGCCACCTACTACCAAACGGAGCGGATAGCCATGTTCCAGCGGTATATCCTGCCCATTTACCGCCCAGGCAATGAGCGTTTCCTCTTCCAGCGCTTTCTTCATGGGCACCCCGCGCGAGATGGCTACTTTGGTGGGGTCCTGACTCAAATGCGGGTCTTTGCCGTAATAACCGATATATACCGCATCATCTTTTATACCCACATCGGCCAGAATATCCTTTAACCGAACACCCGTCCACTCGGCGCAGCTTACAGCACCCTGCTCCCACGGATTACCGGATGTTTGTGGCTGATACCCCGCCCGACCATTGCCCCCGCACTCAAGCACGAGTTGATAGGTGTAGGGCTTAAATCGCTTTTTCAGATCATTGAGGGTATATGTTTTTGCACTTTTCACCGATTCGCCATTGATGGTCAGGGTCCAGGTTGCCGGATTGATGGGGTCGGTTGGTATCAGGCCATTGTTTCGAATAAACATTTTGCTGACCGGTGTAACGGCATCGTCGAGCAGATGAACCGGCGGCTCCACATTCCAGGGTTTGTCGCCCAGCACGGTCATTTCAGGGCTTTTTCCTTTGAGTGGATCGTAGTCGAAGGCGAGTGGCCGGTAATGAGGGGGTATTTTATCGGCGAAAATAATACTAGTCCCTGCCAGGGTGGCTACTGTTGCTAAAGTACTCTGCTGGAGAAAGCCCCGCCGATTAAAAATTGGTTGTTTCATACCGTATGTTTTGCCCATTTAAAAGTAATCTGCCCAATAAGTATACTACTGAATAGATGCTCTGGTTCCACTGAAATCTGTTCAACTGCGTAATCCGTATAAATAATATCTCATTTTGCGATAGCGTATTTAAGACTTTTTAATGAATATAGTGGTTGAAAAAAGCGTTTTATTAGACCATTTAATGACCAGCGTTTTATGAATACAACCCCATTTTCTGTAATGAACGGAAGTCTGCTGATTGCCGAGCCATTTATGGGCGATACTAATTTTGAGCGTAGTGTCGTGTTGGTTTGCGAACATAATCAGGCCGGCACATTTGGACTTGTTCTGAATCAATCGACTAACATTCACCTGAGCGATGTCATTGAAGAAGTTCAGGCCGACCTCCCCGTGTTTGTGGGTGGACCTGTTCAACAAAACACGCTCCACTTCATCCACCGTCGCCCCGACCTCATCGATGATTCGATTCCGGTGGTGGATGGGCTGTACTGGAGTGGTGATTTTGACCAGATCAAACGTGCTGTCAATCTGGGAACGCTCACGGAACGGGATGCCCGCTTTTTTATCGGTTACTCGGGCTGGAGTGAGGGGCAACTAGAAGACGAACTGCGTCAGAAATCCTGGATCATCAGCCACATCAATGCTGATTTTCTGTTCGACACACCAACCAGCGAGTTTTGGCGGGGCGTATTGAAACGAATGGGGGGGGAGTACAAATCCATTGCCCATTACCCGGTCGATCCACGGCTTAATTAATTGGTCCGGATAGCCGTACACTGAAAGTAGACAACGGCTTCCTGACTTTTTTTAACCAATTTTGTACTACTCCTGCGTTTTGGACGAAACCGGGCCGGAGGAGTAGTTCACCTTATCAGTTCTGTATGCATACGTATCGATTACTGTTTTTTGTTTGCCTGATAACTTCTTGTTTCGTCGCGCAGGCCCAAAGCGACAAGCCCATTGGTGGGCATTTTGGGGTGAAAGTTGGTGCCTCATTCACGCAGATAGCCATTTCGGGTTCTACTGTCAATATTCCAAAACGAGGTTTACAGCCTCATCTGGGCCTCATGTACCGGTACCGGTACAACCGCTATGTGGTGCAGCCCGAAGTAATACTGTCTGTTAGAGGGGGTACGTTTCAGCAGGAACAGAATGGCGGAACGCGGTCTACAACGGGCGTTTCCTATTACTATGCCAGTATTCCGCTGATGCTTGGCTACATTCCAACGGAAGGCCTGACCCTACAGGCCGGCCCTGAATTTAGTTATGCCCTCAATGCCGGACAAACTGGTGGCCCTGGAGCCAATAGTGATCTTGGTATAGCCGTGGGAGCTCATTACGACTTCCTGGACATGCTCAATAAATTCAGTTTGCATGTCCGTTACATATACGGCTTTACCAACGTGTCGCCTGAAGCAACAGCTGCCTATTACAACCGAAACCTGCAAGTCTCACTGGTTTATAACCTGTTTCCCAAAAAGAAGAAGTAGCGAGGTAGTCGGTTTATGGTTTGTAGTATACGGTCAGCTGATCGCACCGGCGGACCGGCATGGATTACTGCTGCATTCGCTTCCCGTAAACTATAAACCATAAACTACAAACCTGTCCATTCATGCTCTCCCAGTTCGGTATAATTCTGCTGTTTATTCTGGCCGCGTTTGCGTTCGTAGCTATCGTATTGTTTGTGGCGCGTCTACTGCGGCCAAACAAACCGAATGTTGAGAAGAACAGCACGTACGAATCGGGTGAGGAGCCTGCCGGGAACGCGAACGTGCAGTTCAACATCCGATTTTATGTGATTGCCTTAGTGTTCGTCCTGTTCGATGTTGAACTGGTTTTTCTGTTTCCGTGGGCCACCGTATTCGGTCAGGAGCGATTGATCAGTGCAACGGGTGGTAGGTGGGGCTGGTTTGCCCTGGTAGAAGTTATCCTGTTCGTTGCCGTTCTGGCCCTGGGGCTGGCCTACGTGTGGGCAAAGGGCTACCTCGACTGGGTGAAGCCTCAACCTAAAGTGCCAACGCTGGAAACGAAAGTACCCCCGCATTTGTATCAACAGGTAAACGACCGTTACAAACGTTGACCTGGTCCCTGTTTCGCTACTTCTGGCTAACGCTATTTACGGGTTGTTTCCTGACTGATACCCTATGGGCACAGCAACCAGCTGTTGCAGGATATCACGTGAAAGTTAAAACAAGCTCAGGAAATTATTTTTCAGGCTTATTACAAGAGGTAACAAGTTCATATCTGTACATTGGGAATGACCCCTATGAACCAGAGAGTAGGATTCCGCTGGACGATGTATTGAAAGTAGTTATTCGTCGGCAAAACAAAAAGAACGCGGTTATCAGTGGAGCCGTTGTCGGAGGGCTCATGCTGGGATTCATAACGAACCAATCCCTTCAAAGGGTTCCGCCCCGAAGTTTGTTTACCTACGGTCTGATTCTGACATTTGCTGCGGCAGGTGGCGCTGCTGGCGGGGCATTGGCCGGATCAACACTACATAACGTATCGACCAGCCGAACGATTCGTCCGCCAAAAAATGAAGACGCCAGCCTTAACCTGTTTCGCCAGTTGGAGCCTTACAGCGCACGATATCAGCAGGATTTTATTAACCGATTACCCCAAACTAATAACTAAATGGCTACTCATCCCGCATCCGATAAATCAGGTGAAGCCAGCGTCATGCTGATGCACTCCGAAGACCTGCTAAACTGGTCGCGGGAGAAATCGATGTGGCCCCTCACGTTCGGACTCGCCTGCTGCGCTATTGAAATGATGGGCGCCATGACGGCCAGTTACGATCTCGAACGGTTTGGTATCTTCCCGCGCCCTTCTCCCCGTCAGTCCGACATCATGATCGTTTCTGGCACGGTAACCTACAAAATGGCCGATCGTATCCGACGCTTATATGAGCAGATGGCCGAACCCCGGTACGTTATTTCGATGGGGTCCTGCTCCAACTGCGGTGGTCCTTACTGGCAGCATGGCTATCACGTAGTAAAAGGGGTGGATCGCATTATTCCGGTAGACGTGTATGTGCCCGGCTGCCCACCCCGCCCCGAGGCCCTTATCGATGGTTTTTTGAAATTACAGGAGAAAATAAGAACTGAGCATCCGCTCCAGAAGGAGCCTGTGCAGAAAGAGCATCTCCCAAACGAGTGAATTTTTAGCCCTTGTAACACGCTGAAGGGAACACGCCATGAACGTACTAAGTAACGCACTTCGTCAAACGTCCGGATCAATCCGATTGATAGGACTCATCTACTGCGTCACGCTGGTGCTGGGTTTGCTGGTGACGTTGCCGTTTTATAACACGCTTAACGCTGAAGCGCATAGCTCAATGGCTTTCCTGAAGTTGCTGGATGGGTTTAATTATACCGTTTACTCCGATTTCATGCATAATAGCCAAAAGGCCCTTTCGCCACTTTTCAGCGTTGGCCGGTTGTTGGGTGTGTTGTACATTTTTCTGAGTATTTTCTTTGCCGGGGGTATCCTCCTGCGTTTTGCTCAACCCGGCACCCCATTCAACGCTGGTTCATTTTGGCAGGGATGTGCCGAGTACGTTGGGCGATTTTTGAAAATCTTCGGCGTAACGATGCTGTTTATTCTGGTCGAAACGATAATCTGGCTGTTGGCGGGTTCGCTGGCTGGTTTTGCTCTGAGCGATTCCCTGACAGAACGAGGACTGTTCTGGATTGGAGCCGTATTTTTCGCGCTCTTCCTTCTTACCAGTACCTTACTGCTGTGCATTGGCGATTATGCCAAAGTCCTGATGTTTCGGGAAGACGAGCGTAACCCATTCCGGGCGTTCGGTCGGGCTGGTCGGCTGGTGCTCAAAAACATAGCCCGAACCTATGGCTTATACTGGCTTCTTATTCTTATCGGTTCAGCTTTGTTTGGTATCTACTTTCTGCTCGATGCCCTAATTCCCATGAGCAACTGGGGGACCGTCCTGCTCATGTTTATGATTCAGCAAAGCCTGATCTTCGCCCGCACCGGGCTGAAAGTGTTGTCGTTGGGTGTAACTTATACTGTTTACGAAAGTCTGCCTCATCCAATTCTCATTCCCACCCCCATCACGGTAATTACCCCGGCTTCTGCATCCGATGATGAATCACAATTTAGTACGGTTTAAGCAGTGGGCGGAGTATGATGGACTTTAGTCCTATTACTACAGTGACATACCCATGAGCCGGAGTGAATGCCGTATTATTCGATCATTATTCACAACAAAAAAAAGCCCCAGCCAAAAGACCGGGGCTTTTTTTATAGACTAGCGAAGCGGATGTTACATCATACCGCCCATGCCGCCTGGGTGACCGTGGCCACCACCGGCTGGAGCTTCTTCTGGCTCGTCGGCAATAACACACTCGGTCGTCAGCAACAGACCAGCGATAGAGGCTGCGTTTTCCAGCGCCAGACGCGTTACTTTCTTAGGATCGATAACACCAGCAGCAAACAGGTCTTCGTAGGTGTCGTTTTTGGCGTTGTAGCCGTAGCCACCCGTACCTTCTTTCACCTTATTTACAACCACTGAACCTTCACCACCAGCGTTGGCTACGATCGTGCGGAGTGGTGACTCCAGCGCCTGACGGATGATGTTGATACCCGTTTTCTCGTCTTCGTTGATAGCGTTGATGCTGTCAAGGGCCGGAATGGCACGAATCAGGGCAATACCACCACCGGTTACGATACCTTCTTCAACGGCAGCGCGGGTTGCGTGCAAGGCATCGTCAACACGGTCTTTCTTTTCTTTCATTTCTACCTCGGTAGCAGCACCGATGTAGAGGATAGCCACACCACCCGACAGTTTAGCCAGACGCTCCTGCAATTTCTCGCGGTCGTAGTCCGATGTCGTGTTTTCGATCTGGGCTTTGATTTGGTTCACGCGGCCCGTGATGTCTTCTTTCTGACCATCGCCATTAACAATAGTCGTATTGTCTTTGTCGATCAGCAGTTTTTCGGCTTGTCCCAGATAATCAATCGTAGCGTTTTCCAGTTTGAAACCACGCTCTTCGCTGATAACCTGTCCACCCGTCAGGATAGCAATATCTTCCAGCATCGCTTTCCGACGATCACCAAAGCCAGGAGCCTTAACAGCGGCTACTTTCAGGGCACCCCGGATTTTGTTCACAACCAGCGTAGCCAATGCTTCACCATCAACGTCTTCTGCGATGATCAGCAACGGACGACCGGTTTGAGCTACCTGCTCCAGAACGGGCAGCAACTCTTTCATGGACGATACTTTCTTCTCCGAAATCAGGATGAACGGACGCTCCAGTTCAACTTCCATTTTCTCGGTGTTGGTCACGAAGTAAGGCGATAGGTAACCGCGATCGAACTGCATCCCTTCCACCGTTTTAACTTCGGTTTCCGTTCCACGCGCTTCTTCCACCGTGATAACACCTTCTTTGCCCACTTTCTGCATGGCTTCAGCGATCATCGAACCGATTTCCTCATCGTAGTTGGCCGAGATCGTTGCTACCTGCGTAATTTTGCTGAAGTCGTCTCCAACAGTTTGTGCCTGCTCAGACAAGTTTTTAACAACCGCCAAAACGGCTTTCTCAATGCCCCGCTTCAGGTCCATTGGATTAGCGCCGGCAGCCACGTTCTTGGCACCGATTGAGTAGATAGCCTGTGCCAGAACGGTAGCCGTTGTCGTACCGTCACCAGCCGAATCAGCCGTTTTCGATGCTACTTCTTTTACCAACTGAGCACCCATGTTCTCCATGGCATCTTTCAGTTCAATTTCTTTGGCTACCGTTACACCGTCTTTGGTGATGACTGGTGAACCAAATTTCTTATCTAAAATAACGTTACGGCCTTTAGGTCCGAGGGTAACTTTAACCGCGTCGGCCAGGGTGTCAACACCCTTCTTGATGCGCTCGCGGGCTTCTGTATCAAAAAATATTTTCTTAGCCATGATTGGTAATAAAGAATTATGAATGATTAATTATGAATGTAAAAGACGAATGGAAATTGCAGGTAAAGCAATTCATCATTCATCCGCATCGGCGGACCGATTCATAATTGAGTTACAGGATTGCGAAAATATCGGATTCACGCATGATGAGATACTCTTTGCTGTCAACGGTGATTTCCGTACCAGCATACTTGCCGTAAAGAACCGTATCGCCCACCTGAACCGTGAGTGGCTCATCTTTCTTACCCGCACCAACAGCAACGACCGTTCCACGTTGGGGTTTCTCTTTGGCTGTGTCAGGAATAATAATTCCGAACGAGGTTTTCTCTTCAGCCGGGGCGGCTTCCACCAGGACCCGGTCGGCCAGCGGTTTCACGTTTACTTTAACGCTTTCCGTTTCTGCTACCATGATAATGAATTGATTAAGGTTATTAAACTGTTTGTATAAATGTACATCCAACAACCGCACTAGCGGTTATACTTGTCAGGGTGCCAATTACTGTGCCAACCCGGGCAGACTGTCAAATTTTCAGACTTTAGCCTGACATACTGCCAATTACCCTCTTTACTAAACTTTCTTTGGCAGGTAAAGCGCATTTGACGAACAGAATTTGGCAGTCTTTTCTAAATTGAGTACTTTACGTATTGAATACACCTGAAAAGACATTGTCCGGTCTATGAAAAAATTACAATCCGACTGGTTCACGCAAAACTGGCTTGATGCCGAATACCAGAAATATGTCTTGATGGCATACCTGCAAGCCGTTCAGCAAAACTTTACAGACCATAAACTCTGCCCCGACTTGCCCGAACTGCGTAGTCATTACGACGATGGGATTCGTTTTTCGAGGGGCAAAGGTACGCTAAATGCTGCGTTCCCCAAGCGGGTTAGTGGAGTGAGTGGCCCACCACCCCGCATTGACTATAAATCGGAAGTGACGGACTCCGCATTCATGGCCGAAGTAGATGCCATTATGGATTTTGCCCTGCCGCGTTTTCAGGCCCTGGTGACGGAAGGGCAGCAGCGTTGGACTGATATTGCCCAGTCACTAATGCTGACCCCCATTGGGCTTTTGCCCCTGCGGCCGGAGGAGGGCTATTTAATGCTTCACGCGACTAACCAGGCCGAAACGCAGGTTTACTATTTCTGCCTGACGCTATACTCAGAACAGGAACCCGGTGGTCGTTTGGTCCAGCTACGATTGGTGGATGTTATCCAGAAGAGCATAGTGAACACGTTTGAAAATATTAAACTCGACCTCATTCGGAGACACCGGGAATTACCAAACCCGGCAACGTACATGCTGGAGAGTCAAAAACCCTACCCTGTTCAGGAAACGCTCCTGCCCATTGCCCGTCAGTTACTGGCGCAGGCAGTAGCATGACACATAGAAAATGCTGAAAATCAAAAAGCCACCTTTTATAAGGTGGCTTTTTGATTGCCGAATAATCAGTAATAAGTTACTTCTGGGGCGTCAGCGCCGAGGTAGAAGCACCCGGTGTAACCGCACCCGGAGCCGCCTGATTGGGGGCCGCGCCCGCAGCAGGACCTGGAGCCGCAGCGCCGGGGAGCGTTTGTGTTTGTGCCCGGTCTACGTTGGCACTGTTGATGACCCCTGCCTGATTTCGGTCTACCAGTACGTACGTGGCCAGCGACAGAACCATCATGGCGATTCCAAGCCCCCAGGTAATCTGTTCGAGCAGGTCGGTCGTCTTTTTGACACCCATCAGTTGATTGGAACCCAGACCGCCAAATTCACCTGTTAATCCACCACCTTTCGAATTCTGAATCAAAACAATCAGAATGAGCAGAACTGTGATGATGCAGATGAGGATAATAAGTGCCGTTATCATGAAAAAATTGCTAAATTATATACGTTATATGTGTTGTCAGGGCTAAAGAAAAGAATCGGTCAATCCTCCGTTGTGTTTTGGTTCGTCTTTAATTCTCCCATTTTTTCCGCAAAGTAAGCCTTTTTTTCGGGATTTTTCACCATCAGTTTGCTGTACATTTCCAGTGCTTTGTCAACTTTACCCTGCCTCACCAGAATCTTGGCTAAACTTTCCGTTACTAAACCATCGCCCACAGGCTTGCTGCGTTTTGTCAGGTCTTCCTGTTGCTGGTTAGCGATTGGTTTGGTGCGTATGGGCGATATACGGGGTTCATTGCGGATGAAACTATCAATCAGGTCGAATTGACGTTGCCGTTCCAAATCATCGGGCCTGGGTTCCGGTTGGTCCGGCACCGGTTCTATTTGCTTTGATAGATCATTCTGGAGCGTTTTTTCGGCCAGCGTTGGATCTTCCGGCATGGGTATCGTTTCTGCCTGTTCTGGCTCAAAATGGGCAGCAATCTGTAGTAGGGGTAGGGTTGGAAAGCCGTTTTCCAGTTCGACCTTCGATTTAAAAAGTGCGTAGCTTTCGTGTTGATAGTCCTCTGGAATCGGAACGTGTTTCGCTGATAGCTCATTCAGCTTCGTCAGCAGGTTGTCTGACCACTGGAACTCATTATCGATAAGCTTTCGCAGGGCATTTCTACTCAGTGCATGGGCGGCTGCCTGCCGTACGTGCCCTATGGCCTGACTTCGCTGGTATACGGAAGCCGCTTTGGCCGTTAGGGTGTGTAAAGACTGGCAATAGGGATAAGCCAACAGGCTTTCCTGCAACTGAACAAAATCGGTGGCGGTCAAATCATCTGGGTAAGTTACCCAGTATGAAAAGGTTTCTTTATCGAGCGCTAGCATGGGGCGAAAGTAATGATGAATGATGAATAGTGCAGAAATTTCTATGCTATTCATCATTGTGAGCTTACCAATCGGCGGCTGTTTTGCTGAAAATATCAAGGACTATCTGGTCGAGAATTTTAGGTACCAGCCGACTTTCATTCTGACTGAGGGTCTGGCCCTGCGGAAAATCCTGATAAAAGGAAAACGCCTGCTCGAAGTTCTTGGTCTCGTCTTTGTTGTTATAAAACCGGACCAAAACGGTTATCTGCAACCGGTTTACGGCGGCCTGGTCCTGGGCCGTTGGGGCTACGGCTACCAGTTCGTATCCCGTTATGTTGCCTTCCAGCAAAATATCCCCGTTAGCCGGTACTACTTTCAGGTTTGTATACCGCTGGTAATATTCCTTTAATTTTTCATTGAACGTCAGAGGCAGGTTAGCTGGTCCGCCCGCCGTGGCCAGCACGAAGTTGTTGACCGTTACGGTTTTTATATCGGGTGAGAGCGTTGTTCCCGTAAACGAATAGACACCGCAGGAGGTAATGAACAATGTACAATGGATAATGAATAACGTTAGGAATGCACTTCGCATGCTTGTGCGGCAGCCATTAGCCATTATCCATTGTACATTATTCATTAAGAACTTACTCTTCATCAATCTCATACTGTTTGATTTTGCGGTATAACGTCCGTTCGGATATACCGAGTGCCTGGGCTGCGTATTTTCGTTTGTTGTTGTTTCGCCGAAGGGCTTTCAGAATCATTTCCTTTTCCTGCCGTTCGAGGGAGAGGGAGTCATCCTCTTCGGTTTCGTGGGTAACATCTTCCACTTCGGTCACTTCGTTGATATCGCCATCAACCTCATCGAATAGCTGAACGGGTGGATGATGGCCGTAGTTTTCGGAGGGCGGTACGGCGGGCCGGGTCGGAGTTTCGGGTCGGGAGCCGTTGAGGGCGGGTAGAAAACGGGTTACGCCCGTTCCCATATCTGACGGTTGCCGGGGTTCTGCGTCCGGGGCAATAGAATCGAACAGGTCCTTGTGGTTACTCAATATCTGCCGGCTGTCATGTTCATTACCAAGCACATCGCGAACCAGTTTCTTCAGGTCATTGACATCCCGACGCATATCGAACAGCACTTTGTACAGCAGTTCGCGTTCCGAGAAATTATCGTTATGCGTACCTGAAAAAAGTGCCAGTGACTGCGTGGGTGCCTGCCATTGAGGCAGGTATTTTGCCAGCGTGTCTGTGTCGATGGGTTTATTCTGTTCTGATTCGAGAATAGAAATCTGCTCAGCGATATTTTTCAACTGACGGATGTTGCCCGGAAACGGGAACCCGATGAGGGTTTGCTTGGCACCTTCGGTTAATTGTAGTGGTTTGATCCGGTACCGTTCGGCAAAATCGGTAGTGAACTTGCGGAACAGCAATTCAATATCGGTGCCCCGTTCGCGCAGGGGAGGCACAAAAATGGGAACGGTGTTGAGCCGGTAATATAAATCCTCCCGAAATTTTCCTTTCTCCACCGCGTCCATCAAATTAACATTCGTGGCTGCAACGACCCGTACGTCGGTCTTCTGGGTTTTCGAAGAGCCTACCCGAATAAACTCACCATTTTCGAGCACCCGCAACAGCCGTGCCTGGGTGCCGACGGGCATCTCACCAATTTCATCTAAAAATATCGTACCTCCATTGGTCGTCTCAAAATACCCCTTTCGTGAGTCGACGGCACCCGTAAAGGAACCTTTTTCGTGGCCAAACAACTCGGAGTCGATGGTGCCTTCGGGAATAGCTCCGCAGTTGATGGCAATAAATTGACCGTGTTTACGCGCACTCAGGCTATGGATAATTTTGGAGAAAGACTCCTTGCCACTGCCACTTTCACCGGTAATGAGCACCGTCAGGTCCGTGGCGGCTACCTGCATGGCTACGTTGATGGCGTAGTTGAGGGCGGGAGCATTTCCAATAATGCCGAAGCGTTGCTTTACCGACTGTATTTCCTGTTGATTCATTATACTATTGTCATTTGTGGTCATTGATTGTCATTTGTGGTCATTCAATTGTTATCTGACGTAAGGACGACAAATGACAATCAATAACTGTGAATGACGATTAATGACTAACAACGCTTCCACGCAACGTGGCCGATGTGCAATCGGTCACCAACACGTTGACGTACTGGCCTTTCTGATGGTTTCCTTTTGGGAAAACGACCATTTTGTTCTGGTCATTCCGGCCACACAGAAAATCGTCAGAACGTTTGGACGGGCCTTCTATCAGTACCCGCTGTAGCTGCCCGATGTGACGCTGATTGCGCCTGGATGAGTGGGTCAACTGTCTGGCGATAATCTCACTCAACCGCCGTTTCTTCTCGTCTTCTGGGATGTCGTCGGCGTATTTTTTGGCTGCCAGCGTACCTGGCCGTTCGGAATACGCAAACATGTACGCATAATCGTACTGCACGTAATCCATTAGCGACAGTGATTCCTGATGTTCGGCCTCGGTTTCCGAGCAGAAGCCCGAAATCATGTCCGTCGAGATGCCGCAATCGTCACCCAGAATTTCGCGGATACGGTCAATTCTGCCGATATACCAGGGCCGGTCGTACGTCCGGTTCATCAGTTTCAATACCCGGCTGTTGCCGCTTTGTGCAGGGAGGTGAATGTAGTTGCAGATATTGTCATATCGGGTCATCGTATGCAGTACATCATCCGTAATGTCTTTCGGGTGAGAGGTCGAGAACCGAACCCGAAGGTCAGGGTGAATCTGGGCGACCAATTCGAGGAGGTCGGAAAATGTGGTAATAGAAGCGAGGAGCGAGGAGTGAGGAGTTGCTGACGCACCAGTCATTCCTGCGTCAGCAACTCCTTGCTTCTCACTCATCGTTTCTATTACTTCCCACTTATATGAGTCCACATTCTGCCCAAGCAACGTTACCTCGCGGTAACCCCGGTTGAAGAGGTCCTGCGCTTCGCGGACAATGCTGTATGGGTCGCGGCTACGCTCCCGGCCACGGGTGAAGGGTACCACGCAGAAACTGCACATATTATCGCAGCCACGCATGATCGAAACGAAGGCGGTTACCCCGTTGGAATTCAGGCGAATAGGTGAAATATCGGCGTAAGTTTCCTCCCGCGACAAAAAGACGTTCACTGCTTTCTGGCCTGATTCTGCTTCTTCCACCAGTTTGGGAATGTCGCGGTAGGCATCGGGACCCGCTACGATGTCAACCACTTTTTCTTCTTCCAGCAACTGGGTTTTCAGTCGTTCGGCCATACACCCCAGCAACCCAACGAGGAGTTCCGGCTTCAGCCGTTTCAGGCCCGTCAGGTGTTTGAGCCGGTTCCTGACTTTTTGTTCGGCGTTATCCCGGATGGCACAGGTATTCAGAAAAATTACGTCGGCTTCTTCGGCAACGGAGGTAGTAGCAAAACCAGCGTTGCGCATCACGGCCGCCACAATTTCGCTATCGGCGAAGTTCATCTGGCAACCGTAGCTTTCGATATATAGGCGTTTTTTACCCACGGCCAGTTCGTCCTCTGAGGTACGGGGCAGATCAATCTGTTCCTTATCAGCCGGTTGCAGGATAGTTAATTCAGGAATGCGAGTCATAAAAAGTTCCAGTCAACGGTCGATAACCACTGATGGCGACCGAATGGGCTACAAATTTACGAAGAAAGCCCCGTTTATGCTGTCATTTTGGCAGGAATTGGTGGTTAAATTCTCTTAAAAGGGCTGATTGTTTTTTGACCTTCCTATCCGTCGGCTTATTGATTTGATGTAAATAACCGCCGGATTGCGACCACCCCCAACCCCCTCCTAAAACAGGAGGGGGCTACGCTGAAGGGNTCCCTTTTTCAAGTCCCCTCCTGTTTTAGGAGGGGGTNGGGGGTGGTCGCAATCCGGCGAAAAAGCGATTGTTGGTTCGGCGGTTAATTAATTCAAATCAATAAGCAGACGGCAATGGGTGCGCAGTCCCCGAAGGGACTTTTCATGGGTTGGCATTAGCTAGAAGTCAATGGCTAAGTGGGTGAAGTCCCGCACGGGACTTCTCATTAGTTGCCGTCTGCTTCAGCGGACGGACTCAATTCCCGGTATTACCCATACCCGAAAGACTTCGCCAGCCCCAAACTCCGACTGACTGGCGGGCAGTTCCATAAAACCGTCGGCGGCTGTCAGGTTAGCAAAATCGGCCGAACCAGAGCCGGGTAGAGGATTCGCTATTGTTCGGCCATCGGTTTCGGAGGTGAGTTTTACCGGCAAAAAGTAGGTGACATTAGGCTTGAACGTAATGGAGGTGGCTAACTGGGCGTACTGCACTGGCGCGGGTGACAGCCCCAAGGATGCCCTTAGGTACGGCAGCACGTACCGGCACGCACAGAGCACCGTAGAAACCGGGTTGCCGGGTAGCCCGAAAACGGTCTTGTTTTCCGTCGTGCCAAACCAGAGTGGCTTACCGGGCTTTTGTTGTATCTTATGAAAACGCTGTTGCACCCCCAAGCGGGTTAGCACGGCAGGGACAAAGTCAGCCTTGCCGGCCGACACGCCCCCGCTCAGGATAAGCACGTCGTTATCGGCCAGTAAGCGTTGTATTTCGGTTTGCAGGACGGCTTCGTCATCGGTAATGTGGTGCATCGTTGCGTTGATGCCCAGTGATAGTAGCACCGTTTGCACCATATACGTGTTCGAACGCCGAATCTGGTAGGGTAGGGGTATTTCGTTTACTGCCACCAGTTCATCGCCGGTAGAGATGAGTGCTACGCGGGGCAGGGCGGTCACAACCAGTTCGGTTTGCCCAACTGACGCGGCTACGGCCATTTCGGATGGCCCCATCCAGGTACCAGTCGGCAGGAGTTCTTCGCCGGCGTGCCGGTCGGTAGCCTGGGCGTGGATGTTAAGCCCCTTTTCCACATCGTCGATGGTAATCGTAGCCTGACCATCGGTTATGGTCACGTCTTCGTAGCGGACCACCGTATCTACCCCGATAGGCAGCATAGCCCCTGTCATCACTTCGAGACAGGTAGTCGGCTCACGCAGTGTTTGGGGAGGCTCGCCAGCGCGTTGCGTACCCACTACCATAAACGTTCGTTGTCCGGCACTATAATCCGCAAACTGAATGCCGATGCCGTCCATCGCCACCCGATCGAAGGGGGGAAAGTCGCGGTCGGCGTTGATGGCTTCCCGCAGTACGCGGCCCGTAGCGTTGTGAATTGGAACTATTTCGGTGGGTAAGGGCAACACATGTTGTTGCATGAGGGTGAACGCATCAGAAACGGAAAGCATACGGATTGTACGGTTTATGGGCGGTTTTGTCCGGCGGTACTAGTTACCACTTCATTCTCAGTAAATGGTAAAAAGAGCATTATTGTTTT
The DNA here is from genome assembly GCF_000374085.1 of Spirosoma spitsbergense DSM 19989. Classification (GTDB taxonomy): domain Bacteria; phylum Bacteroidota; class Bacteroidia; order Cytophagales; family Spirosomataceae; genus Spirosoma; species Spirosoma spitsbergense. The sequence continues at coordinate 196,748 of NZ_KB893387.1, forward strand.
TTGTACGTTCGCGACAAAACTAATTGGAGATAGCTGGTCGATGAACAGATTATCTCCCGAACCCGCTACATCTGACCGGACGTTAAATTAAGTATGCCATAACCTGATAAACCATGAAGACTAGAGCCAGTACGACCGCATAAGGGACGCCGGATAAATTTAAAATGATGGATGTTGGGCTATTAGTTGCCGTCTGTTTCAGCGGACGACAACTGATAGCCCAACAGATGCCTGATTCAATTTAATCAATGGCCTACGATTCGTATTGATCGGGTTTGGGTATCCGTTATGGCCTGGAGTATGAAAATTCCCGATTGGTTACGCTTTATAGGGAAAACCTGTATTTCCTCCGCTCGTGCCATCTCGATATGACGGTTTTCAACCAGATTTCCCTGTAAGTCGCTTAATTTGAGTTGCACAGACTTATTTTCCAGACCCCGGATTAAAACCGTTAGCTGTTCCTGAACGGGGTTCCCCAATATAGTCAGGGTTAACTCTGCCGACGACTTTTCCACGGTGCCAGTCCTTGCCCGGCCACAGGTCTCCTTCAGGTTCCAGCTACAGGTAACTACCTTTCCACTTTGGCGGGCCATAATGACAAAAGGCTTCACGTCATTAGCTGTGCGACTTTCTCTGTCGACAAACTGGTCCGGGTCGGTTGTCCAGGCCGTAATGCCAGCGGCCATATACTCGATGGGGGTTCTGTCGCCCCCGGTCGTGTTAAAATGTATGGCTCCACTCTGGCAATCGTAAGAGGGAGTTAGCAGCCGTAAAGCGGGAAGATTGGAGCAGTATGTATTAAAGTCGAATAGATACGTTGATTTCTGCCCGTTTTGGCTAGCCTCTATCAGGATGGGCTTTGGGTCATTCCGTAATTGCTGCTCAACAATGCCAGAATTATCAGTCAGCGAGGTCCTTGTAATACCGGGAGCGGTGTAACTAATGGGGGTGCCGTCGCCCCCAGTCGTCAGAAAGGTGACGGCTCCCGTCTGGCAATTGTAATCGGGTTGTACCAGTGTTAGCTGAGTGTAAGGATTGTAATCTACAACTATAATGTTGAAGCTGGCGGTAACCGGCTTATCAGGAAAGGCAGCTGTGCTGCCCCTCACCGTAATCTGGAAGGTGCCGACCTGTTGGGGTGCACCTTCCAGATAAAAGAAGGGGATGGCACGGCCCTCTACAATTTTTGCAGAGACATATAAGGTCGCGGGCAATCCATCAATATGCAAATCCCAGACTGGATTGTAAACGGGGGAGCCGGGGGTATTGGTCGGTGTGGGATCGGAAAAGGGGCAGTACAACGTACGGGAGATGGGTTGTTTAACCATCAGCACCATGTCGGAGAAAGAAGGTTTTGTAAGGAGGGGCGGCAGGGGCGTAAATTCACAATAGGCCTTGAGATTGAAATTATACGTAACGCTGAAGCCCGACTGACTAGCGGTGATGGGAATTACTTTGGGGTCATGGCGTAGTTCCTGCTCTACAAATCCGGAAAAGTCAGTGGGCAGGGAGCGCGTAACGCCGGGAGCTGAGAAAGTGATAGCCGTACTGTCGCCCCCTTCGACCCTGAAGGTAATTGCGCCCGTTTCGCAATTGTAGGTAGGTTGTTTAACGGAAAGTGTATTGATGGAAATCGGATAATCATCGCTTTTCACGTCGGGTTTGGTACTGGCAACGCGGAGCCTGTACTGATTTATTCCTGAGCTTGTAGTCGTGATTATACCCGTTATGGTTGAAGCACCGGAGCCCTGCGCTCTGCCAATCTCGAATGAGTTGTTGTTTTTATCGATCTCAAAGAGCGTAAACTGATTTGCCGGGTCAAAAACACCCGTTGTTGTAAACGACACGGCAACTTTATCCCCAAGGTTAAAATGGCTGGCACTAACGCTGGTTAATTTGATCGAAGCGGCTGGCGTACTTACGGGAATGATAATGTCTGCGTTGTAGGTCGAGCTGGCTCCATTGCGGAAATAGGCATTCTGTACCTCACACAAGGGCATCCATTTATACACCACCGTCGAATTGAAGGTAGCTTTAATGAGGAAGTTTGAATAGCGCATGGTCCAGGGATAGCCGCTGGTGGCTGGCTGGAACGGATTCGCTGAAAAGGCGTAAGTTCCAAAAGGGGTGGTCGTGTACCGCAGGATCGGCGTTGGGCTAACCGAATAGGAAAACCAGTCGACCGGGTACATCTCTAGCAATACACCCGCCAGCGGCTGGCCCAGCGCATCAACGGCTGTCAGACGCATAGAGGCTGGAAATGGTTTGATAACCCAGGCATCACCGATGATCGGGTCGGGGCCGGTTGAGTTCAGCAGATTCGTCGTGTACTCGTCCCAGGTTACATTGCCATAGGGGTAGTTCATAATCGAATTCACCGGCTCAAAGGTCTGACCATTTACCGGATTCTTCGCGCCCTCAACCCGCATTCCGTAGATGTCAACCGCCCCTCTGGCGTGGGCAAATTCGTGGGTCAGTCCATCCGTGGCATACTGGGCAAAAGGGCCATCGAATGAATCCCATTTCCAGGCATGGTAGATGGACTGAGAGGAGCCATACCAACCACCTCCCACTGATCCATCAAAAAAACCATCGACAACGACGGCATAATTGTACCGGGGATGGGGCCTGAAAACTTCATTGGCTACACGCCCGCTAAACACATAAATCGAGTCAATCCGGAAGGTATAGGTGCCTTTGAAGTTGCCTGATTTGTTGAAGTTAGCATTCACTGTTTCAAACTGCTCTTTTGCAATCTGCTCAATACTCTTCGCGTATGCCCGTTGGTAGTAGTCAGCCGTTTGCTTTTCGATAGCTACCACCACACTGAGTGTCCAGACCGGTTTTGCCCAGAGGGTAAAGCTGAATCCAATCATGACCAGGGTCAGCCAACCGCTTTTTGTAAAATGTGTTTTCATATAGATCTCCTTAATCGTGTAGTTGCCAGCAAAGTAGTTGAAAACTATACTGAACGATTATGAGCCCTGATAGACAGGAAGATGATTTTGATTAGCTTTCGTATGATATCATCCAATGGAAAAACACAGTCAATTACCCCACGATAGGGTTATGGTGGAGAACGTATTGCCATCGACGCACCATTAAACCGGTACTCTATGGATATCCCACAGATATACATCAGCAACCGTCGGTTATAAGGATTACAAGTGGAAATACACAGGGTGTGCTTACAGTTTTCTACACGATTCGAATGTACTATCGATGGGAACCCTTACCTGTCAGGGTTTCAAATCATCCAGTAATTGCCGTACGGCAGCTCTTGGCAGTTTGAATGAGTAATTGCTTTCCCCGCCAGCCGGGCCTGCTTCCGGGCGGAACGTGGTTGAAGGGGACGCATATTGCCCGTTTCGACCGGCGTCGAGTAACTTTTGCATAGTAAGCGGATCAAACAGCAACTCGTTGGGAATGAGGTTGAATAACTCCAGGGGCATGAAATAAAACGTCAGGGTAATGGCCGGTTCCGTTTCCGAATCACTCACGACGGTGGTGGTCTGCATGGCTTCCTGTTGTTGTAGCAGTCGATTCAGCAATTTACCGATAGTAATGTTCATTTCGCGCGTTCCGCTGCCGTAGGTGTCGCGCGTTCGGATAACCATCTTCAACAGGGTCGCTTTGCCATTGGGCCAGTCTGAATCAGGTTCATCGGCACTCGGCGTGCTGTTCACGATAACATCCACGGCAGAGTACTTTTTATCGTAAGCAATCTGGAGGCCCTGCCGGATGGGTATCACATTCCGCACGCCCCCATCGAACCAGATGTCGGTTTTCCGGTGGCCTTATCCGTCGTCATATAAGGCGACATGAAGACCGGCTCATTGGCCGATGCCCACATCCAGTTAACCATCTCTTCGTAAACGGGGTACTCACTGGCCGACCGGTAGGCCGCTTCCCGTGTCCGGAAATTCACCACTGCCACCGTGAAGTCAAGGCCCCCGGAGCCGGTACGAATCTGCTGGTAGTCGGTCGGGGTGACGAATGTTCCGATTAAGGTGCGCAGGTTGTCTGTGGTACCAAGCGACGGTTTACAGAATCGGAACAGGGCGTTCAACGTTCGGATACCGCCATCTTTTTTAAACGGGTTGATGTTGAAAATGCTTTTTTGATTGACCGATGTGTAAGCCCGGTTCAGCACCTCGAACTTCCGCAGTAATATCAGGCTACCCGTGCTGGTGCCTACCACGTGGGCATAGCGGTTGCCCAGTGAGTCGAGCCGATTGGCAACGCCTACGCCCCAGGCACCCCGTGCGCCCCCGACCGATACGACTAACAGGCGATTGGGTGCCTGGGGCGATTGGGCCAGTACTTGAGTTTCTGAAGTCATGAGTATGATTGGTATGATTGACAGGTAGAACGAGTTCATGGTAGTGGATAAACAGGCACTTGAAACAACAGTCGCTAATGAATCAGGCATGTATGCAGTCATTCGGCAACCGGGAATACATAAAGTGGCCTGGTTGCTTTCCTGCTGATAGTCAGCAAGGTAGGAAAGACGGGTAGGTTAAGGTCTTACCTATTGATGAAACGGTCGAATTTGTCAATGGTACTAAATTTTCTCACCAAAGAGGATTTGGCCTGAAAAGATAACGTTCACTTTCAGGCAATCGCTCTGGTTTCCGTATGTCTTCCGAAACAACTAAAGCTTGAAAGAGGATTCTGCGAGTATAGCGTGTATTTTTGCAACCGGACAATAACACCCGACTATGGCTTCATTCACGCACCTCAACGCCGATAACAACCCCGCTATGGTGGACGTAGGGGGCAAAACTGTTACCCGACGGACGGCCCGTGCCCGGAGCGTCGTAGCCCTGGGTCCCGACATTATGCAGCACCTGGTACCGTCCGGGCCAACCGGACAGGATATTGCTACCAAGAAAGGCCCCGTGTTCCAGACCGCCATCATTGCCGGTACGATGGCTGCCAAACGCACCGACGATCTGATTCCCCTGTGCCACTCGCTCGGCCTGGACAATTGCCAGATTACCGTTACGACCGAAGGCACCGACGCTATTATCGAATGTCTGGTGTCGACCGAGGGTAAAACCGGGGTCGAGATGGAAGCGTTGGTGGGTGCATCGGTAGCGGCCCTGACGATCTACGACATGTGCAAAGCCTTCTCCCACGACATCGTTATCCGGGAAACGAAACTGATGGAAAAAACGGGGGGCAAACGGCACTTTCTGCGCGATGAATAAGCCGAATGTCCTCAACGGCCTTGTGCTGACGGGCGGACGCAGTACCCGAATGGGGCAGGATAAATCCCAGCTTATTTACCACGAAAAACCCCAGCGTGAACACCTCACAGACTTGCTCCGGCCGTTTTGCGATGCTGTTTTCTGGTCGGTCAATGTGGGGCAGGCGGCTGAGTTATCATCGACCGAACAACCCCTTATTGTGGATGCATTCGATATTCCGGGGCCGCTAAACGGGATTTTATCGGCCTTCCGGCATGACCCAAAAGCTGCCTGGCTGGTCGTGGCCTGTGATATGCCGTTGCTGACCGAAACCTCGTTGACCGCACTGGTAAACGGTCGGGATGCGGCTAAACCCGCCACGTCGTTTTATGATTCAAACGGGCAGTTTCCCGAACCACTCCTAAGTATCTGGGAACCCACCATGGAGCCCATTCTACAAACGGCACTGGCATCGGGCTATTATGCCCCCCGGCCAATTCTGATGCTGGCTGACTGTCACCTGCTGACGATTCCCGACGTTCGGGAACTGCTGAACGTGAATAAACCGGCAGAACAAAAGGCGCTGAAACATCGGGGTTGATTCTGGGGTTCATCCAGCAACGAACAACTATGAATCCCATCCGAAGCCTATTGGTTGCCGCTGGCTCCTTTTTGCTGGGCCATGCCGCAACGGCGCAGCGCGCAACGCTTTCGCCCGAATTACGGGCGTTTAGCGAGCAGCGCATCAAACACCAGAAAACCCTGGGTCTGGCCCTCGGTAGTTTTGCGCTGGCCAACATTGCCGTGGGTGCCGTAGCAGCCGGGCAAACAGCGGGCGAGACGCAGCAGTTTCACAAGATGAACGTCTACTGGAACCTGTTCAATCTCGGTATTGCCGGAGCCGGTCTGCTGGGGTCGCGCAGACGCAGTGCCGATACCGAAACCCTGGCCGATGCCGTGCGGCAACACGAGAATATGAAGCAGATTTTGCTTATCAATGCCGGGCTTGATGTGGCCTACGTAGTGGGCGGAGGTTATCTGCGGGAGCGCTCAAATTCGCACCCCGACAAGGCCGATCAATTGCGGGGCTACGGTAAATCAATCATGTTTCAGGGAGGATTCCTGCTGGCGTTCGATCTGGTCAATTACTTTATTTTCAGAAACCGGGGCGATAAACAGGAACGATTCCTACTCTCCGCTACCCCTAACGGCCTTGGTGTGGTACTACCCATCCGATAGCTACTGGCTTAACTGTAAAAACTGCACCGCTCCGAACGAATCAAACCGGCGGATGGTTACGTCATAATTTACCAGCCACAACTGAGCAATGCCCGATTATCTGCTACCCTTCAAGTCGTTCATTGCAACCGCGGTTAAAAAAATCCAGCAGGACTCTTACGCCGTCGGTTTAGCCGCTGGCGGCTCCTGGGCATCGGGCGATATGGACGCCTACTCAGACCTTGACCTGGTGGTGGTCACGAGCCGGAAAATTGCCCCTGACCTACATGAGATGCAGCAGTATGCCGCCAAATTCGGACCCATGCTGGCTTCTTTCCGGGGCGATCACGTGGGTGAAATTCGGTTGCTGATTGTGCTCTATGAAGTCTCTTTACTGCATGTTGACATCAAGTTCCTGCTGCCCGATGAGTTTCATGACCGGATAGAAGACCCAACCATACTCTGGGAGCGGGATCAGGCATTGACGACGATCATGGAGCAGTCGACGGCAAAATATCCGCCCTTTGATTTTCAATGGGCCGAAGACCGATTCTGGATTTGGGCGCACTACGCGGCCGTCAAAATTGGGCGGGGGGAGTTTTTTGAAGCCATTGATTTTCTGGCCTTTGTTCGGAATGCCGTGCTGGGCCCCATGCTGCACCTCAAAAATTCAGGCTTGCCCAGGGGCGTGCGCCGAGCTGAAACTATGTTTAAAACCGATGAACTGATGCAACTTCGCAGGACGGTAGCTACACCCGACCGCGCTACTCTGCTTAGTAGTTTGTGGGAGGTGATGTATCTTTACGAATCATTGCGCGATGCATTAACCCCGCATACATTCTCAAAAAACAGGGCTGCCCAGGTAGCCGTTACCAGGTATCTTTCTACGCTTTAAAATGAAGCATTCATTGCCATTAGTAACCAATAATGCCAAAATGCCAATGAATGGCTACCAATAACGATGAATGACGACTTCTTTCTCCGACAAACGTTCCAGCTCGCCCGCGAGGGTATGACCACGAATCAGGGTGGGCCATTTGGCTCCCTTGTTGTTCGCGATGGCGAAATAGTGGGACGGGGTTACAACCAGGTTACCTCAACCAACGACCCCACGGCCCACGCCGAAGTAGTGGCCATCCGGGATGCGTGCCGAAACCTGGGTACCTTTCAACTGGAGGGCTGTACGCTCTATGCCTCCTGCGAACCCTGCCCCATGTGCCTGGGCGCCATTTACTGGGCCAGACCCAGCCGAATTGTGTACGGAGCTTTTCACTCCGACGCGGCCGGTGCTGGTTTTGACGACCAGTTTATCTACGAAGAACTGGATAAACCCCGCGAGGACCGGAAAATTCCGATGCAGCAACGGCTGCGTGAAGAAGCCAACGCTGTTTTTCAGGAATGGGTAGCCCTGGAAAAACGAATTCCGTACTGACACTAGGTCAGTACGGAAACAATAAAAAATAGATAGGGGGAAGTGAGATCAGGCGGTAACCAGCGCATCGCTCATTTGCCGGAGCAGCGCGACCACGTCCCGCTGTCGGGCGAGCCGGTACCGGGCAAACGAAACACCCGCGCCCACTTTTATCGTGTAGGCCCAGTTGGGCAACTGTCTGAACATATCCTCGTCCGTGGTATCATCGCCGATGCTCACCACAAAATCATAGGGTTTGTCGTCAAAGAGTGTGACGGCTACCGTGCCTTTACTGTGCTGAGCGGGTTTTACTTCAATGACTTTATTACCCTGAATAACGGCCAGTGGAACGGAAGACGAAAGACCCCGGAGCTGGGTGGCCAGTTCAACGGCCTGTCCTTCAATATCGTCGGACTCCGCCCGCCGGTAATGCCAGGCAATGGCCGTTTCTTTCTCTTCTACAGATGTACCGGGAAACCGCTCCACAAACTGATTCATAGCGGGTCGGACGGAGTCGACCCAATCGTCGGCCGATAAATCGAGTCGGGTCCAGGGCTTATTCGGGTTCTTCAGGAACGCACCGTGTTCGGCTACCAGATGAACAGGAATACCCGCGAATGTTTTTTCAAGAAACGCCCGGTTACGACCGCTGATAACCACCAGATTGCTGTGCTCTGCCAGAGTATGCAGGGTTTCTGCCAGGGTCTCCGAAAGCTGTGCCTCGGAAGGGTCATTAACGATAGGAGATAGTGTTCCATCGAAGTCAAACAACAGCAAACGCTGTCGGGCTTCGCTAAAAGCGGTTATAAAGGGAACAACAGGAAGGGTCGTTTCTACATCAGGTTGGTTTGTCATGGTTTCATCGAAAGCAGTGAAAAAATCGTTACTCCATCGGAAAACGCTATGATTTTGCAGGTGATGCTGCATCGTCATTATACGTCGTTCCTGTTCCGGCAGCGGCATTAACAGCCCCTGTTTAATGGCACTGGCCATTTCCTGGGTATCGGTAGGGTTTATGATCAGGGCGTTACTCAGTTCCTGGGCGGCTCCGGCCAGTTCGCTCAGGATCAGTACGCCTTTATGGTCATAACGGCTGGCCACAAACTCTTTACAAACCAGATTCATACCATCCCGGACGGGGGTAATCAAAGCCACATCGCAGGCGGTGTACAAGGCCAGTAATTCGGTAAAGTTCAGCGACCGATAAATGTAGATGATGGGTCGCCAGCCGATAGTGCCAAATTGACCGTTTATCCGCCCGACTGCTTCTTCGATTTCCCGCTTCAGTTCCTGGTATTGACTAATCTTATCCCGGGAGGGAACAACCGTCATCACGAACGTTACCTTGTCGTGCCAGTCGGGATTTTCGGTCAGGAACCGCTCAAATCCCTGTAGGCGGTATGTGATCCCTTTGGTGTAATCGAGCCGGTCGACAGAAAAAATGATTTTGTTATTGCGGATCAGGTCCTGGTACTCCTGCCGGGTTGCTACCACTTCGGGCTCCTGACTGCTCCAGTTGAACTTGACAAAGTCGATGCTGATGGGGAAGTCTTTCACCAGAACGGAGCGTTCGGGCAAAACCACCCGCTGCTCAATGGTAGGTAAAGACAGCACTTCAGAAACACTCTGCAAAAAATGCTGGACGTAATCGGACGTATGAAAACCCACTACATTAGCACCAAGTAGTCCCTCAATCAGCACCTGCCGCCAGGTACGGGGTAGTAGTTTTATGATTTCATAGGTCGGAAAGGGAATATGGAAAAAGTACCCAATACTGGCATCCGGAATAGCCTGCCGCACCATATTGGGTAACAGCATGAGCTGGAAATCGTGAATCCAGACAAAATCGCCGGGCTCAATCAGGGTGGTTAGTTCTTCCAGGAAACGGGTATTTGCCTGCTGGTAATGCTGGAAGTCACTTTCATTGAAGTTGGCATACGAAGGAAAATAGTGGAATAAAGGCCAAATCAGGTCATTGCTAAATCCTTCGTAAAATCCTTTGTGTACGTCGTCATCCATGAATACCGGATGGGCCACGAAGGTTTCGTTTTCCAGTTTCGATTTGTCGATGTGTTGCAGGGAAGAATCGGCGTGGCCAATCCAGTGAATTTTGGCCGAGGTTCCATGCTGACTTTGCCCCATTCGTTCGGCCATCGATAATACCGCCGAAACCAGACCACCAGAGTTCTGAATCAGCTCCACCCCCTCTTCTCTCTCCCGAATGGTAAAGGGCAGGCGATAGGAGACGATTAGTAATCGGTTAGATGTGCTCATGAAGTTTGTTGTTGTGGAAGGTTAGTTGTATTCCTGTAAATATCGCTTCACTGACTTAGAGGAGGCTTAAGTAAATCTTAGAAACTCATTAGAATAAGTATCTGCATCCTCTAAGCAATTTCTAAGTGAATTGTAAGCCAATTCTTAAGGTATCGGTACAAATTGCCAACGATTCAATACGCCAGTCGAAAACACTAAAACCGTCCTGCGGTTAAATAGTTAATTCTTTGGCGGGCACATGATGTACTTTTCTTATGTGCCGCTGTACCACATACACCGAATGCACGGGTGTTCGTTGGTAAATCACTATATTCTTAAAAACCTAATCATGACGGATAACAACACAGACATACAGGCCAACCTGCGATGGTATAAGGACGCCATCATTTATGAACTACACATAAAAGCATTTCGCGATGGAAATGGCGATGGGGTTGGTGATTTTCAGGGCCTGCTCGAAAAACTGGATTATTTACAGGAACTGGGCGTTACGGCTATCTGGTTGCTTCCGTTTTATCCATCGCCCCTGCGCGACGATGGCTATGATATTGCCGATTATTACACCATTAACCCATCGTACGGGAACATTGCCGAGTTCAAGACGCTGCTCAAAGAAGCCCACGACCGGGACCTGAAGGTTATTACCGAACTGGTTATCAATCACTCGTCCGACCAGCACCCCTGGTTTCAGCGGGCACGCCGGGCACCCAAAGGCTCACCCGAACGCGAATACTACGTCTGGACCGATGACCCGATGCAGTTTAAAGACGTTCGGATTATTTTCCAGGATTTTGAAAACTCCAACTGGACCTGGGACAATGAAGCCCAGCAGTATTACTGGCACCGCTTTTTTCATCACCAGCCCGACCTGAATTACGATAGCCCGCTGGTACAGGCCGAAGTAATCAAAATGCTTGACTACTGGTGCGAACTGGGCGTTGATGGGTTCCGGCTGGATGCTGTTCCGTACCTGTTTGAACGGGAGGGCACCAACGGCGAAAACCTGCCCGAAACGCACGATTTCCTGAAAAAACTCCGGTCGCACATCGACGCGCATTTTCCGGGAGTGGTATTTCTGGCCGAAGCCAACATGTGGCCCGAAGATTCGGCTTCCTACTTTGGCGATGGCGATGAGTGCCATATGAACTACCATTTTCCGGTGATGCCCCGCATGTTCATGGCCCTGCAAATGGAAGATCGGTATCCTCTTACCGACATATTCGACCAGACCCCCGCTATTCCCGACAACTGCCAGTGGGCCATATTCCTGCGGAATCATGACGAGTTAACGCTCGAAATGGTGACCGACGAGGAGCGGGACTACATGTATAAAACCTACGCTAAAGATCCAAAAGCGAAGATTAACCTTGGTATCCGGCACCGTCTGGCTCCGTTGATGCAGAATAACCGCAAGAAAATAGAACTGCTGAACAGCCTGCTATTTTCGTTGCCGGGCACCCCGGTCATCTATTACGGCGATGAAATTGGCATGGGCGATAACGTGTACCTGGGCGACCGGGATGGCGTACGAACTCCTATGCAGTGGTCTCCCGATCGCAACGCCGGTTTTTCGAGCACCAATCCGCAAAAACTTTATTTACCCACCATTCTGGACCCGGAGTACCACTATGAATCGGTGAACGTGGAGACCCAGCGTAACAATACCTCCTCCTTGTTCTGGTTCATGAAACGGATGATTAACCTGCGCAAGCACTACAAAGCGTTTGGGCGGGGCGATATGAAATTTCTGAACGTGGAGAATCCTAAGGTGCTGGCGTTTACCCGTACCTATGAGGAACAAACCCTGTTGATTGTGGTCAACCTGTCGAAGTATTCCCAACCGGCGCAGGTTGAGCTAAGCGGCTTCAACGGCTACGTGCCGGTAGAAGCATTCAGCAAAAATGCCTTCCCGGCTATTTCCGACAGCGAAATGTATTTTTTCACCTTGGCACCGCACGATTACCAGTGGTTTGTGCTGGAAAAAGCAGATACGGGCGCTACGCACGTCCTTGAACTGCCCATGGTGCGCATTGATGACTGGCATACATTACTGGCCAATGGAACGCGTACTGTGCTGGAAACCGTCGTATTACCCGACTACCTCCTGCGGGCCGATTGGTTTGATGAGAAGAAGCAGGCCATGCGCGACGTAACCATTCGCAACCACGCCCGGCTCACACTGGCAGAAGGCACCGCCTATATTGTACTGATTGAAGTGGCCTACGAGCGGGGCTTGCCCGAAACTTTCCAGCTGGCCCTGACCTTTGCCGATGAAGCACAAGCAGACAAATTGACCCGTAACTGCCCGCAGTCTATTATGTCCATGGCCAAAATAGGGGAGAAAACCGGTGTTCTTTGCGATGGCCTGTACGTAGCCGAGGTGCAGCAGGCATTGATCCGGCAGATGGCCGAAGCAGGGAAGAACCCGGAGAATGGTCTGCTGTTCGAGAGCAAGCCGGAACTGAATGAGTACGTCCAGAAAAACAAGGAGATAAAATCCAGATTGCTGGTTGCCGGTACGGACTACGTATCCATCGGCTACGATACTAACTACCTTCTCAAACTGTACCGTAAGGTAGACCTGTCTATCAATCCCGACGCTGAGTTGACTCACTTTTTATCCGAAACAGCTTCGTTCGCCTACGTGCCTGCCCTGGTTGGTTCGGTAGAGATGGTCTCGTCCAGTGAGTCGATAATGCTGGGTAACCTGGAAGAGATGGTGGCCCGGCACGGGGATGGAAAAACCTATGTGCTGGAGCGAATCAATAACTACATCGAACGGATTCTTTCCCGCGATAAAATGCAGTTATCAGCCATCATGGACGTGCCGCGTGGTACGCTGAGCCAGCCGGTTGGACTTAAAGACCTACCCGACGAAACTCAGGAGTTACTGGGCAGGCGTGCGGCCGAGCAGGCCCGTTTGCTGGGTGTTCGTATCGGTCAGATGCACGTGGCACTAGCTTCCAATAATACCCTGAAGGATTTTGCCCCGGAAGATTTCTCGTTGCACTACCAGCGGTCGTTGTTTTCAGGATTGCAGTCGCTGGTGCGCGAAACGTACCAGAGCGAGCAACGGAATCTGCAACGGGTGCCGGCCGACATTCGGCAGGATGTGAAGCAGACACTGGACCGAAAAGAAGCCATGATGACGAAGCTGAAACGGATTTACAGCAAGAAACTGGACACGGCCAAAATTCGTATTCATGGTAATCTGCAACTGGAAAAGATTCTGCTAACGGGCAGGGATATTGCCATTCAGGATTTTGGTGGCGATCCCAACCGGAGCTACAGTGAACGGCGGCTGAAACGGTCGCCCCTGCGCGATGTGGCGGCCATGATTCGCTCGTTCTATTATGTAGCCCACGAAGGATTCTTTATAACCAATCAGGTTCCCAAACAGGAAACGGTGCAACTACTTCCCTACGCCGAATTCTGGGCCCACCAAATGAGTGGATTCTTTATGAAAGCGTACCTGGAAACGGTACAGGGCAGTTCGTTCATGCCTAGCAAGCCAGATGATCTGGAGATGATGCTCGAAACATTCCTGCTCGAAAAAGCCATTGCCGACCTGAATTACGAGCTCAACCACCGCCCCGACTGGGTACGTATTCCGCTACAGATTATCAAATCGGTCATGGCCGCTTCGGACAAGGTTACCCCCGAACCGGAAATGGTTTAGAGCCAACCAGAACTGGTAGCTTGTACGGCTACGGGAGTGGTCGAAAACCAGCTTTTTAATTTAACGCCCCCGGTATTCATAGTTTACAAAGGGATGAAATCCAGTGCTGGATTTCATCCCTTTTTTTGTTGCTTTCAGACTAGTACACTGCCCATATTATCAGCTAATTACCGTTAAATAAAAGCTCTTTCAATAATACTCATCCCTTGCATTATTATTGCTGTTAGTAATATATGTAGCTTCATAAATATACGCAAGCTACTTATTGATACCCAGAATGGGCCGCAAGGTCAGCGCATTTTATTTCGTCGTTTCGACCTATCGCCAGTGGTCGATTTAGTGTGGTCCTGTATGTATGGCCTGCCTTCTAAAGTTGGGCAGGATAGGGTTGCCTTAGGGTGTCTTTAAGTAGTTGTACCGGTGTTGGTTCCTGCCAGACCGACTTACTTATCTTGTGTAGATTCCACTTCATTTATTCGTCTTACCTATCCAATTCTGTTTACCAACAACAGTATGAAACACGTATTACGTCAGTTACCGAATCTGACAACTTCAGAGAGTCATGGAATTTTCCTTTTCAACCCCAAAAACCGGCAACACGCCAGCCGGTGGTGGTTTCTGTTTTTATTACTGACCAGCCTGAGTACTCTGAGCTGGGGGCAGTCCTGTTTCAACACCTCAACCGTTTCCCTTGGCTATATTACGGCTCCAAACAGCGATAGCCCTACGTCGGAAGCAACGGGCGATTTCAACGGTGATGGTAAACTCGACCTGGCCATCGTTAACCAGTCGGTTTATACTGTCGGGATACTGTTAAATACGGGCAATGGCACCTTTGGTCCGGTTACGACGTACACGGCAGGTTCTCAACCCCGTTCCGTAGCCGTAGGCGACTTCAACGGCGATGGTAAACCCGATCTGGCGGTAGGAAACGTGAGCTCCAAAAATGTCTCGATTCTGCTGAATACGGGTGGGGGAAGTTTTGGTGCAGCGACCAACTTCCCCGTTGGTATGCAACCCCGTTCCATAGCGGTTGGAGACTTCAACAGCGATGGAAAACCTGATGTGGCAACCGGTAATTATGCATCTAACAACGTCTCGATTCTGCTGAATGCGGGCGGAGGGGATTTTGGTGGAGCGACCAACTTTGCCGTCGGCACAGCACCAAATTCACTCGTAGCGGGCGATTTCAATGGCGATGGCAAGGTTGATCTGGCCACCGCGAACTATTTGTCTAACAATGTGTCCATATTGCTGGGGAATGGCAGTGGCAGTTTCAGTTCGGCCGCCCCTTTGGCTGTTGCTTTGGGGCCCGACAAAATTATATCAGGCGACTTCAACGGCGACGGCCGGCTCGACCTGGCCGTGTTGGCCACCGGCACACCAACTAGCACACCAACTATCGCGATCTTGTTAGGCAATGGTAGTGGCGGTTTTGGTGCAGCACCCACCATCTCTTTAGGCTTCAATTCCTATAGTATTGATGCGGGGGACTTCAATGGCGATGGCAAGACCGATCTGGTTGCGGGAGGCTATACGACCAGCAATGTGGTGGTGTTTCTGAGTAATGGCGATGGCAGCTTCGGAACGGGCACCGCCTTTGCCACGGGGGTTTACCCCTTTGTTGTTTTGGCAGGCGACTTCAACGGCGACGGTAAACTGGATCTGGCAGCGGCAAGAAGTGATGATGGCATTACCCCGGCCAATGTCGCGATATTGCTGGGCAAGGGCGATGGCACCTTTGGGGCAGCCGGAACCGTTACTAACCCCCGTTATGTGGCGGTGGGCGACTTCAATGGCGATGGCCGACCCGATATAGCGGTAGCCAACCGGGCATCAAACAACGTCTCGATCCTGCTGGCCAACGGTAGCGGGGGCTTTGGCACAGCCACTAACTTTGCCGTGGGCTCTGGACCCCGGTCAGTAGTCGTTGCCGATTTTAATCTCGATGGTAACCTCGACCTGGCGGTCGGGAACTATACCGATAACACCGTTACAATCTTGCTGGGTAATGGCAGTGGCGGCTTTGGGATGGCCCCCAACGTAACCACCGGTTCAGGCCCTCAGTCAGTAGCCACTGCCGACTTTAACAGCGATGGCAAGCCCGATCTGGCCATCGCTAACTATAATGCGAATACGCTCCAGATCGTGTATGGCGATGGACACGGAGGTTTTGGATCAACGTTCACTGCCTCTACCGGTGCAAATCCCGCTTTTATTGCCATCGGTGATTTTAATGGGAATGGCAAACCCGACCTAGCCATCGCCAACTCCGGTTCCGGTACCGTCACCATAATACCTAACGCCGGTGCATCCACTACGCTTGCCGTTGGTTCCACCCCCTACTCAATCGTTACGGGCGATTTTAACGGCGATGGCAAGCTCGACCTGGCTACTGCCAATCGTGGTACAAACAACATTTCAGTACTGCTGGGCAACGGTGATGGCAGCTTTGGAGCCGCTACTAACTTCGTGACTGGCTCCGATCCCGTTGCTATTGCAATAGGTGACTTCAACGCCGATGGTAAGCTCGACCTGGCTACCGCTAATGCTAATTCGAACAACGTCTCCGTGTTGCTGGGCAATGGTCTGGGTAGCTTCGGCGCGGCTACTGCGTTCGGAACTGGTAGGGCCTCTTTTTCTGTGGCGGTGGGGGATTTCAACGCCGATAGCAAACAAGACCTGATTGTGGCCAACCTGGATGACAACGATCTCTCATTACTATTAAACTGCACGGCTACGGCCAATACCCCGCCAACCGTGGCCAATGTCATTCCTAACCAGACCGGTACGGTGGGCACTGCCTTCAATTATACCATTCCGGCCAATACCTTTACCGATGCCGAAACACCGGGTTCATTAGTGCTCTCGGCTACCGGTTTACCCGCCGGACTAAGTTTTGCCGGTTCGACCATTAGTGGCACCCCCTCCGTGTCGGGCGTATCGACGGTGACCATCAAGGCGACCGATCCGGGCAGTCTGTCGGCCAGCACCAGCTTTATGCTGACCATAAACCCGGCCGTGATGCCCCCTGCCAGCTTTGCTATCGTTGGCGTAACCACCGTGAGTTGCACGACCTTATCGGCTGGTGAGCGTAACCTGACGTTCAATCCCCAGTATGCGGGTGTGAATGGCCAGCCCATCAGCTTTTCGGTGCTGAATGAGATGCTGCCTACCACCAGTCCGGGTCCCTATAGCCTGCACGTTTATACCGACAATTCGGCTATCACCCTCAAAGCAACCCAGACCGGAACCGCTGGGGAAGCCAGCTTCGTTTATAACTGGCTGGCTGCCTGTACCGGTGGAGGTCCTCCGCCGGTAAACCAGCCTCCCGTAGTAGCCAATGCCATCCCTAACCAGACCGGAACAGTGGGCACGGCGTTTAGCTACATGATCCCGGCCAACACCTTCACTGATCCGAATGGCGATATGCTAACCCTCTCCGCCACTGGTTTACCTGCCGGGTTAAGTTTTGCCGGTTCAACCATTAGTGGCACCCCTTCCGCGTCGGGCGTATCGACGGTGAGTATCACGGCCACCGATCCGGGCGGGCTGTTCGTCAGCACCAGCTTTATGCTGACCATAAACCCGGCTGGTGTGATGCTGCCCTTTGCCATCACGGGCGTAACCACCGTGAATTGCACAACCTTATCGGCCGGTGAGCGCAACCTGACGTTCAATCCGCAGTACACGGGTGTGAATGGCCAGCCCATCAGTTTTTCGGTGATGAACGAGATGACGCCCACCACCAGTCCAGGTCCCTATAGCCTGCACTTGTATACCGACAATCCCGTCGTCACCTTGCAGGCGGTACAGAGTGGCGTGACCAGTAGTTTTGTTTATAACTGGCTGACTGCCTGTAATGGAGGTTCTCCCCGGCTGGCGGCAGTTGTAGAACCAACGGCTACCTTACAAGTAAAGGTGCTGGGTAACCCAGTGTATAGTGCGGTTGAATTTGATGTAACCGGGGCCGAAGCCAGATCCCTTCATCTGTCATTAATCGATGGGATGGGGCGCATTGTTAATGATAGCCATACAGAACAGGCTGGTGCTAGGGAACACTATCAATTCGACGTATCTACACTACCTGCCGGGCCACTGCTGCTCCGGGTTAGTACACCCGGCCAGTCCGAAACGGTGCGGATACTCAAATCGAATTAATACAGGTATTCAGGTAAGTAAAACAGGAGTCATCACAAATGCGTTGATAAAGGCTTTTGCCTTTATCAACGCATTTGTGATGACTAAACGCAGTCTGTAGATCAGCACCAACGTTTTCGGTGCCAATATTCGTAAGGCGCTACTTTTTCATTCTTGCCAGTATCTGTTTCATCTCGGCAATTTCGCGCTTCTGAGCGTCAATGATTCCTTCGGCCAGTTTTTTTACTTCCGGATCTTTCAGGTCCGCATTCGTACTTGTCAGAATAGCTGACGAGTGGTGGGGAATCATGGCCTGCATATACTGCTCATCACCTACGAAAGTCTGGGTGCGCAGGAGGGTTAGAGTCAGGATAAAAACAACGACGCTACCAATGCCAATGGATAGGTTCATCTGTTTGTTTTTATACATGCCCGACATGAACAACAGCATCATAAGGGCCATGGGTGAAACCATCAGCAGCGTCATGTAAAGCCGGGTCAGGCTCAGGTAGACATGGTCGATCATGAACACATTTAGAAACATAACCGTGTACATGATTACAAATGACACGACCAGCATCAGAAAAAATTTACGGTAATTATTCCCTTCCATTTTTTCGTTGGTTTAGTTGATTAGTGCGGTATTCTTAAGGCAATAGATTCAGTATTAGCAACTGATCGACTACTCTACCCTGCTATTTTTATGGCCTGATAATGAGTTAATTGAAGAACAATCCACCGAAATAGCTTTTTGATCGTCCGTAGTAAATCGGGACAAGGTTGAACTTGATGCCGGCACATCTGCCGAAGTTGATTAAGGCCGTGACGACTAAAGCTATTGGCTTTATAACCATGCTTCTTTACTTTGATAGATTGTACTTTTTTGTGAAAATAAAGCCCGAAACTGACGCATAAACTGTAGGAAAGACTCACTAAGGCTACTAGTTTTTTTAGTTTC
>NZ_KB893388.1 GCF_000374085.1 Spirosoma spitsbergense DSM 19989
TAGGGCTCGATTCATCGAAGCGAAGTCTAGGTACTCTTCGAAGTGCAGCCGCATGGTGTTTTCAGCATACTGATCACTGTGGCGAGCCAGTTGTAGAAAATTGATCCGGTGACGAACACTGAGAAAAAGCATGAGTATGTGGGCAACAAATTGGCGACGAGGCTTGGTCAAATCAGGTAAGCTGGCTACTATTGTAGTTAGCAAGGCAAGTCTTTGCATAAAGGCGTTGTTAGGCTTTGGAGGTCAGAGACCCAAAACTAACACGCCTTTTTACTCTTCTAAAATTGACGAACCATTGTTCCAATAGGTCAAAGAGTCTTTTGGAAATAACCTGTAATGAAAACTTGAAGTCGAAATAGTTGTCGGCGTAATCGGCTACTTCAATCTACTTTAACCCTCAAAAGCATAGCTATTCCTGGTTCTATCGAATTGCCTGAACGGCCTCCGCAACTTTATCCGTATTGATAATATCGACCCCTGCTTTCTTTAATTGTTTCCAGCCGTTGGGCGTGTCGGGGATGGCCCAGAAACGGAAGGGTTTGTTGTCACTGTGCGCCCGCTTGATAACCCGTTTTAGTTTATCCTTATCATCTTTCGGGATGTCGCCATTACCATCCCACTGGGAGTAGGACCTGAAATTGTCACTGATCAGAGCTATTTTTCGCAACGTTTCCTCGTCGTACACTTCGCTGGGGCGGCCATCGAACTGAAGTAGCGGATAATCGAGGAAAGCCGTGATTTTCGGACGCTCACCACTAATGATTACCTGCACGGCCTGAGCATTGGCGCCCCGGTTAAAACAGGTCAGGTGTTTGGATAACGTGGCCAGCAAGATGGGCAAAACTTCCGCCGGGTTATTTTTTATATCGATTACCAGGCTGAATGTATAATCCCGTTCTGGGCTGGGTTTATTATTATTCTGCTCGAATAGGGCCACAATAGGCTTGATGTACAAGGAATCGAGCGTTGGGGCATTGGGTTTGGGTTTGTTGTGCGATACAACCAGTACGCCATTCTGTAGCCAGACATCGGCCTCGATGTAATCGGCCCGTTGCTCGTAGGCATTTACAAAGGGCCGGGGCTTTTCGTAGTCATTATGGGCATGGATCTTCTGTGCGTATAACCCGTATCCGGTCGATACGGTGAGCAGGAGTAAAAGCAGGGTTCGTTGCATAACAGGGTTGGTTTGGTAGCCCGGAAAGCGGTTAGGCAAATCAATGGATCGGGCGGAACGCAGGATTTTTATGACAAAGTAACGGGCTTATCTGGCAATAACAAATCAGCCGTAAATCCCTACAAAGGGGTAGGTTTTGTGAACATCCCATCATTTTTAAGGAAAATTAAGTGTGGGTATAGTCGATTTGTTTTTCCCGGAAATTATCTTGCCCCGCATGGCTCACCAGTAACTGGTGAGCAGGACTTATGAACAATAACAACCGTTGACGAACAACTACCAACCGTTATGAAAACACAAACCTTACTCGTAGCTGGCCTGTTACTGGCCGGTGGTGCTACGGCACAAATTCAGAAAGGAAACAGTATTTTAAGTGGTGAACTGGCAGTTACCTACGGCCGGAACCAGATTGCGGGTTCTATTGGCTCAGCCACTTCTTCACAAACCTCCACCAGCTGGTATCCCAACCTATCCGTTACAGCAGGCCGTTTCTGGGCCGATAACTGGCTGGTGGGCGTATCGGTGTCGGGGTCCCTGACGAATCAGTACTATTATCCGACAGGTAGTACGGGTGGCCAGGCGATTTATTACAGAGTGACATCCATACGGGGAACCCCTTTTCTGCGTCGGTACTGGCAGGTCAATTCGCTGTTTCTGTTTGCCGGTGCCGGTTTGTCAGTCGGAGTTTCAACTACAAAACGTCCAGCCCTCAATAATAACGGACAGCTTATCAATGATGCACAACGGACATCGGTTGTTGACGTAGCTCCTCAAGTTGAGGTAGGGGCCAATTACTTTCTGACCAATCGACTGGCCCTGCAACTAACGGCCACGGCTAACGCCCTGCCGATAAACACCGCTGGCCTGCGGGCCGGGCTGGTGTACTGGACAGGTTCCGGCTTACCCGCCGGGGGACGGGAAGAACGCGAAAATTCACAGACAAACGTCGGCAAGTGGCTTATTGAAGGCAGCTTCTCGGCAGTTAGTCAGAAAAATACCCAACTGGATAATGCCACCGGCTCAACAAATCAAACAAGGAGTAGTACCCATTCGGTAAGCCCGTCTATCGGTTACTTCATCCGGAAAAATAGCCTTATCGGAATAAGCCTGCCCGTTTCCTGGGGGTTAGGCATTCGATCTTCTACCGGAGCAGATGCCCGGCTAGTGTCCGTTGGAGTTTCTCCGTATTACCAACATTACTGGACTTCTACCCGCTTAACACCTTACACCCGCCTGAACGTGGGTTACGCCCGGATGTCTGGTAAAGAAGTGGGTGCCAGTCAACCCGTTTACACGGCCAATACGTTTTCGGGAGGTATCAATATGGGGCTGGCCTACATGGCCGGGCAGCGGTTCATTATCGAAACATCGTTGCTTCAGGCTTCGGTTGACTACACGGCTTTTGACGCACCTAACTTCGGGAATTATACGAACGTCTGGAATGGGGCTCTTTCTGCCGGACTGGGTGGTACCTTTGCCGTTCGGTATGTACTGAACTAGGAATGGCCTGCCTTGCCATTTGCGACTAAGTTGCTACTTTTGCTGTCTTTATTTTTCGCTGGATGAGTTACTTAGAAACAACTGTAGATGTGTACCGGCAGGCCGCCGAAGAACCACAGATCGGGTTATGCTGCACAACTAATCCAGTCTGGCAATTGCCGGGCCTGAGTATGCCGAAGCGAATGCTGGAGATGAACTACGGTTGTGGCAGCACCGTTAATCCCCGCGATTTGGTGAATAACCCAACCGTTCTGTACGTGGGCGTAGGCGGTGGGATGGAGTTGCTACAGTTTTCGTACTTCAGCCGTCGACCGGGTTCCGTTATCGGGGTCGATGTGGTACCGGAAATGATTGATGCCTGTCAGCAAAATCTGGTTGAAGCCGAAGCACAGAACGATTGGTTCCACCGCGATTTTATGGACCTGCGGCTGGGCAGTGCGCTGGATTTGCCGGTAGAAGACAACAGCGTGGACGTTGCCGCGCAGAACTGCCTGTTCAATATCTTCAAAGCCGACGACCTGAAACGGGCGCTGGAGGAAACGTACCGTATCCTGAAACCGCATGGGCGGCTGGTGATGTCGGACCCCGTTTGTGAGCAACCCATGTCTGACGAACTGCGTAACGACGAACGGCTTCGGGCATTGTGCCTGACCGGTTCTGTTCCATTACAGGCGTACCTGGATTTTGTAACGGGTGTTGGATTTGGTACGGTCGAGATACGGGCCAAACGGGCTTACCGGCTTTTGTCGCCCCGTCACTACGCTACCAATGAGTTACTCTATATCGAAAGTGTAGAAGTTTGCGCCATCAAAGACCCGATGCCAGCCGATGGACCCTGCGTCTTTACCGGTAAAACGGCCATCTATTACGGCGATGAGGACTATTTCGACGATGGCAAAGGGCACGTTTTGATGCCAAACCAGCCCTTGTCTGTATGCGATAAAACAGCCGGTGCCCTTGCCCGGTTGACCCGCAATGATATTTTCATTTCGCCCTCGACCTACTTCTACGATGGCGGAGGTTGCTGTTAGAGAATAACTGGTTTATACAGTAAGAAGGACGTAAATTGTTGTTTTATTGAGGGGCTTGGTCGAACCCAGGCCTTATTTTTGTTTATTAAAGCCTGTTATACATCAAAGCGGGCATTTACGTTAAAAATGGATTTACTAAAAGGAAAAGTCGCCCTTATTACCGGGGCATCACGGGGTATCGGTCGGGCTATGGCGCAGAAATTCGCGCAGGAAGGAGCCTCCGTTGCATTTACCTATCTGTCGAGTGTTGAAAAGGCACAGGCACTGGAAGAAGAACTCAGCGCGTTTGGCGGCCAGGTGAAAGGATACCGCTCCGATGCGTCGGACTACAAAGCCGCCGAAGACCTCATCGCTCAGGTACTGACCGACTTTGGCAAGCTCGATGTACTGGTCAATAATGCCGGTATTACCAAGGATGGATTGCTGATGCGGATGTCGGAAGAACAATGGGATACCGTTATCAACGTTAACCTAAAGTCGGTCTTCAACCTCACTAAAGCGGCTATCAAGTCGATGATGAAAGCCAAATCGGGATCTATCATTAACCTGACATCCGTGGTGGGAATTCGGGGCAATGCGGGGCAGGCCAACTACGCGGCATCCAAAGCGGGTATCATTGGGTTTACCAAATCGGTCGCCCTGGAACTGGGTTCGCGTAATGTCCGGTCCAACGCCATTGCACCGGGCTTTATCGAAACCGAAATGACCGGCGAAATCAATGAGAAAGCCCTCGAAGACTGGAAGCAGCAAATCCCGATGAAACGGGGCGGGCAGCCTGAAGAGGTAGCGGACTGCGCCGTTTTCCTGGCTTCTGACCTCTCCCGTTACATCACCGGTCAGGTGCTGCAAGTGGATGGCGGCATGTTAACCTAGTTATAGTATTAGGAGTGAGGAGCGAGTAGTGAGGAGCCATCCGGTTATTTTTTATTCATGCCGGATGGCTCCTCACTACTCGCTCCTCACTCCTCGCTCCTTAAGAAAATGAACGTTATTTTTCAATCCTCACCCTGGTGGATTTTAGTGTGTCTGCTCGTTGGAGCGGCTTACGCCTGGGCAATGTATCAGCCACTGCCCCGCCTGGCCGGGCCAGCCGTAGGCGGTAGTGGAGCAACTGTAGGCGGCTTTGACAAACGAACGACCTACGGATTGGCGGCCCTGCGCTTTGTAGTGGTTAGTTTCCTGTGCTTTCTGTTGCTGAATCCGCTCATCCGCAGCCTGCGAACCTTTACCGAAAAGCCCAAAGTGGTACTGGCTATCGACAACTCGGAGTCGGTAGCGGCAGCGGGTCGGCCGGCGTTGAGCAAGTCCCTGGCAAGTTTGCAAACCCTGCGCCAGCAACTGACCGATAAAGGGCTGGAGGTTGCCGTGCGTACCTTTGGCGATACCACGACTACGTCGGACCTTACCCAAATTCCATTTACCCAGCGCACAACGGATTTGTCGGGAATGCTGTCGGGTATCCGGTCGGACTACGAAGGGCAGAACCTGACAGACGTGGTGCTGGTGTCGGATGGTATTTTCAATCAGGGACTGTCGCCCACGTTTGGGCAATACCCTTTTTCGGTACAAACCATTGGGCTGGGCGATACGATTCCGAAGAAAGATATTCAACTCAAAGGCGTTATCGCCAACCGGATTGCATACCTGGGCAATCAATTCCCGGTGCAGGCCGAAATAGTGAGTAATGGTTTTCAGGGGCGGAGTGGTACGGTGGTGTTGCGCCAGAACGGTAAAGAACTGGGGCGCCAGTCCGTTAATTTCCCGAAAGGCGAGACCGGAGCACCGGACGGCCGTGCGACGGACCGTTTCAACCAGGTAACCTTTCAGACTACGGCTACGCAGAAAGGCGTTCAGCATTATGTGGTTGAAGTGCTGCCTCAACCCGGCGAATTCAGTACCCGAAACAACCGGCAGGATGTGTACCTGGATGTGATTGACGGGAAAGAAAAAGTGTTGTTGCTGGCACTGGCACCGCACCCGGATATAAAAGCCCTGCGAAGCATCCTGGAAAAAAATCAGAACTACGAACTGGACATCCGTATCCTGACGGGCACACCCGCCGAAGCCACCCCACCGGCAGACAAACAGTACGATTTAATTATCCTGCATCAGGTTCCCGATAATGGAGGAACAAGCAACGCACTGTTGCAGAAGTACCTGGCTAAAAATATACCTGTTTTGTTTGTTTTGGGGAATCAGTCGGCCATCGGTTCGTTCAATACCTCAAATCCGGTGATGCAGATAGCGGCCCAAATCAACCAGAGCGACAAGGTGACGGGTGTTTTAAATCCTGAATTCAAACAGCTCAACTTCGACCCGGCCCGACTTGATATTCTGGGTAAACTGCCTCCTTTACTGGCTCCCTACGGCGAATTCAGGCTGCAACCCGGTAGTGAGGTTGTTCTCTGGCAGCAGGTTGGCAGCGTACGCACCAAAAAGCCACTCCTGGCCATCAATGTGACCAGCCCCCGGAAAACAGCCGTACTGGCCGGAGAGGGATTATGGGGCTGGCGACTCGAAGAGTTTGCCCTGACGGATAAACAGGAGGTGGTGGATGAACTGATCCAGAAAGTTATTCAACTGATTTCGGTGAAAGAAGACCGGCGTAAACTCCGCGTGTATCCCATTCGGAATGAGTTTGTGGCGGGCGAAAAAGTTATTTTCGAAACCGAACTATACAACGATATTTACGAACGCCTGTACGACAAACCCATTCAACTCGCCATCAGCGACGAGAAAGGGATAACCCGGTCGTTCAATTACACGCCTACTGCCAACAATAGCCGGTTCGAGATTAGCCGCCTGCCCGAAGGGGCGTACCGGTTCCGGGCCAGTGTAACAATCAATAACAGGGCCGAGCAATCGTCGGGGCAGTTTGTGGTGCGCGACCTGCAACTGGAAGCCATCAACACCACTGCCGACCACGGGCTGCTTCGGCAACTGGCGCAGCAAACGGGCGGTCAGTTTTACAGCGCCAGCCAAACGGACGAACTCGTCAGGACCATAACCACCAAGCCCCATCCTGCCCGGCTGACAAGCACCGAAGAAATGAACGAACTCATTAACTGGCGGTGGCTATTTTTTGTCGTGCTGTTGCTGGCTTCTGTTGAGTGGGGATTACGGAAATTTTATGGCGGGTATTGATTAAGTGTAATATATGGATAAATACGTATAGCTAAGGTTGTTATTGTTTAAAAATTAGTAATTTGTTAGATGAAAATTCTTTGAAAAAGAAGTATTAAATGATTAGATGTTACTGTAAAAGTGAAATGAACTAAATTTTCTGGTTATTTATTTTCATTTAAACGGACTATTGGCGGATTTTTAACCAGTAAAACCAGCAAACGGTAACCTAAAACAAAAAAAATTCCCTTACATTTGATGGAATCAAAGGGTAGACCCCAAATCTACCTTTATGGTGTGGATAGAAACAGGAAAGCAGGCCGATTATATTAGCCTGCTTTTTTTATTTTTAGTTAACCACACCGCTCGTTTTAACACGCGACTGCCTGTAATACGTACTACTTTTTCAGGCGAAGGTAACTGTAAGAGTAAAAGCATAAGCTTTTGTCAATCAATAACTTACACGCTTATTCTGTTTCCTGCTAAGTCCAGTCTATTAACCGGATCACTTCCGCCTGGGAGTACTGCTTAGAACGGCTGTCTGGCCCGATTTATAATAGTCGCATAGGGAGCGTAGCACACACTCACTGCATTTGGGATAATACCAGGTACAAACGCGCTGACCATGCCAGAAGAAATGCTTGTGAAAGTTGAACAGTTGCGTGGCATCGGCGGGTAGATAAGAAAGCAGCAGGGCGTGGGCCTTTTCGGCACTAACTTTTGGCCCAATCAGACCCAGCCGTTGTGTAACTCGGTGCACATGAGTGTCGACAGGGAGAACGGGCTTCTGAAAGTTAAACAGCAGAAGCAATGTCGCCGTTTTCTGACCGATGCCTGGCAATGCTGTCAGCCACTTCATCGCTTCTTCCGTAGACATATTGGCCAGAAAATCGACCGATGCAGCTCCTGTTTCCCGGTATAGATACGCCAGCAAATTTTTAATGTAGGGTGCTTTCACTTCCGGGTAGGTAGCCGTTTGGATGGCTTCGATTAATTCAGGCAATGGGGCGTCGCGCACCTGCTCCCAGGTTGGAAATAGTTCGCGCATGGTGTGATAGGCCATTTCTTCATTCGCGAAATTGGTGCGGTGCGATAGAATGGTACCAACCAGTTCGTGCATCGGGTCCGCCCGGCCGTAAATAGCCTGAACGCCGTAAAAAGCGTTCAGTTGCTCGTGGCATTCGAGGGTTTTAGTGGCAGCAAAAGAGTCCAAACAGGTACGGGAAAAGATAACGTAAAAATCGTCGGTAATTATTTCAGGAACAGTCGTTGAAAGGGAATGTTTATCCTGACCGTATCCGGCGGTACTCTGTTGACTTTTACGCGAACACGTTTTTGAGTTCAAACCTGTTTAGGTTTTATTCCCGGGATGCTTAGTTTGCATCCTGTACCGACCGGTACGCTTTTTTTGCGCCATGAATAAACCGCAAAAACACCGGGTGTAGTCGCCTTGAAAGACCAGGGAATGCAGGGCGTTTCTACTGCTGAGTTGATTGCGAACGCATGAGTAAATCGGAATATGTTGAGCCGGATAGCACTATAGGGAAGTTGTAATGGTGGTTACAGATTGGGCGGCCAGTGTCAGGTTCTTTAGCGGTACCGTTCGTTTACGCAGATTGGCCGTGGCGGATGTTTCATACATATCCACCTGTTTCGCCGACAAGCCATCGAGTTGCAGGGGATATTCCGAACCGGGATTGACCACTACCAAAACCAGCTGTTTTCCGTCCGCACTTCGGTAGGCCGATAGCAGTGGGACATCAGATGCGGTAGTTGGATCGGTTTGCAGAGCTATTCGCACCATGCCGGGCCGTACAAACCGGGCGTAGTTGCCCAGCGCCCACAGCGTTTTGGAAGACATAACGTCGCCATCCTGTTCATTCGCCGGATTTTCACCCATCCGGCCGTTATTCTCGACGTAGATAAGTCCATCCTTGTAATTACTGGGGCTGAGAGCCAGCCACCATTGCCAGGACGTGGCATTCGCCAGGGTTATATCCGTATGGATGACGCGGGCTACATACAGCGCGGTTGTCATGCCCAGGTCCCGGCCACTACCGTTTATTTCTCCGTCGTTGTCGCCCAATACGCAATATTCCGATTGCCAGAAGGCCACCTTCTCTTTTTGGAGTGCCGATGCTAATTCTTGCCTCACGCTTTTCAGTCTATTATCTGGCGATGTGGTAAAATAGCTGTGCCCAGTCACCAACGGCTCAACGGCGGGCAGTTTTCCGATAAACAACGGGCTGCCGGATGAAAAGAGCGCGTTAATCACATTATCCTGATGAGTCTGACTCCGGTTCGTATTGCTCTGCGAGAGATAGTTCAACTGGGCGGCTTCACCGATAGTCAGACGAGTTGGTAGTTTCCGATTGGTCAATTCCTGACTCAGCGCGCGGGTTAGTTCGGCCATGTCGGTGTTCGTAGCGGGTGTACCCTCCTGCGTTGCCATCGTTTGCCCCTTTTTGATGCCCCAATCCCACTGAGGTTCGTTGAAAGGGCTCAGGTAGTGCATGGGCCAGCCTTTCTGGTTGAAGTAATTGGCTACATCGGCCAGGAAACGGGCGTACTCCGTTAGCTTCTGCCGATTAAAGTTATAATCGCCCAACTTGCCGGATGCGTACGCTTTGCCGTTTGCTGTAAACTGGACGGGTGGTGAATTGGTAAAGCCGAGCAGATAGGGTACATTGCGCTGGTGAGCGGCTTCCACAAACCACTGCTGGCCAGTCTGTTTGCTCCAGTCATATGTGCCATTGGGCCGCTGGAAACATTCCGAGCGTCGCCACGGGCTTTTGATACCACTCGAATCGCCCTGCTCGGTACTGCCCGCGCCAATGTTGAACCGCCACAGCGACAGCCCGATGCCTTTCGGGTTTCCTTCTGGGTCGGTATCCAGACTGAACAGCCAGTCTGCAATCTGTTCGCGTTTGGCCAGTGGATAGTTTTGGCCGATAAACTGGGCCGACCAGCAATCCGACGCCCCAAAACTGTGCATGGTCTGGTAGGTCTGGTTAGGCAGCACCCGTACTACAAGGGGCGATGGAGCCGCTGACGGGTGATTTGTGTTGCGGGTATCTGGCAGGGTGAATAAGCTACACCCAATCAGCCCGGTCAGGGTGGCTATACAACTCAGTAGGATAAACTTCATGGCTTTCTGGAATTAGATACGGGTAGTTGGGGAAGTTCCTTACGCCAGGCGAGGAGTTTTGTGCGCATTTGACTGGTCATCATAGTTTGCTTTTCAGCCACATTATTCGTTTCTGACGGGTCATTGCTCAGGTCATACAACTCAATGCCTGAGCCGTCGTCGTTAATCAGAAGCTTCCAGTTACCCTGTCGCATTGCCAGGTTCGGACTGCGGTCTCGCCCCTGCGGGTATCGGAACGATTCGTTGTTGCGGCCATACTCCCAGAAAAGGGCCGTTTTGCGAAAGTAAGGTTTGCCCTCAAAAGCGGAGGCTATATTCTCCCCGTACGTAGCGCCTGTTTCTTTTTGCCCTGCCAGACTACTAAATGCCGGAAACAAATCAGTAGCGCAGAGCACAGAGCGGGTATCGACCTGCCCCCTGGGTAACGGATCAGAAAAGGCATTCGGATACCACCCTCGTACAGGGACAGCTTTGACCCCCGGTAGGGAGCCGCCCGACTCCCCTCGAAACCCGGTAATGGACCGTTATCACTGGTGAAAATGACCATCGTGTTGTTATCCACCCCCTGCGCTTTCAGGCCCGCCATGAGTCGGCCAATCTGGTTGTCCAGTTCGGCCAGTACGCCATTGAATTCGCGGGGTTTCTCGGTGCCTTTGGGGAAGTTTTCCAGGGTGCTCTCGTCGGGTACCCAGGGCGTGTGCACATCATCGGGCCAGAGGTTGATGTAACAGGGCTGGTCGGGGTGTCGCTTCAGAAAATCGAGTGTTTTGTCAACAAAATAGGCCGTGCGTTTCCACCGTTTGATACTGTCCGTTTTGGCCCATATCCAGTTGGTGGAGGTCAGTAATGGATCGGGGTCGGGGCTTTCGTAGGTACTGGCATATTCATCGAAGCCGTAGGTGGTTATACCGGGGGCGTCTGTTACATCGCGGCCCCCGCCCATGTGCCACTTACCAAAATGAGCCGTCGCGTAGCCCGCTGTTTTGAGGGAACGGGCTACCGATGGGGCGGAGGAATCCAGAAAATCAGCCTGTTCGCAGGTACGGTTGTGTTTTCGGTTATCCAGATAGGAGGTAATGTTCCATTTACCCGAAGTCATACCGGTCGTCAGGGCCACCCGCGAGGGTGAACAGATGGGGGCGGCACTGTAATAATTGGTGAACTTAATCCCTTCAGCCGCCAGCCGGTCGATGTTGGGTGTCGGGACCAGATTGCCAGTCGTGGCTCCGGTACGATTCCGGTAGCATCCCACATCGGCAAAGCCCATATCATCCACCAGCACCAGAATAATATTCGGCTGGCGGACGGGGGCGCTGATCGGGTCTGGAACGCCCGGTTGATTAACGGGAAGAGAGCGAAGGAGAAACGGGCTGGCAACGGCCGAGCAGAGCATACCTGCCAGTATGAGTTGAGTAGCTTTTACGAACATTCATTTCTGCGTTAGCTGAACAAAAGCGTGAAAATGGAGAATGTTTACCCATCAATGGCCTGTTTTGTGCGTCTATTGTTTAACTGTTTTATCGAATAAGGGCAAATACTCAATTGGCTTGCTGCTAGTTTTGAATATGACTTTTCTAAAGTAACTCCCTTAGGTGGTCGACGTTCTGGTTCAGGCCCATCTGGTAGGGATATCCCACTTTGGCAAACTGGCGTAGGGGAGATTGCGGGAAAGCGGGAACGGCCAGCGTATAAAAAGGATGCTTTTACGCAGACACTGGTTTTTTTCTGCCGGAAAAAGCCCCGTAACCGTTTGCGTCTTCTGGTGGTTATCCCGTAGAGTGGGGTGTTCAGTTACTCACTTTATCCGTTTCTTTACAGCATGAAAGTAAATCAGCCCGTTCGGCTCACGATGGTGGGGGGAGGAAGCTGGGCCACGGCCCTTGTTAAAATCCTCTCCGAAAATAACGTCAGCGTTAAATGGTGGCTTCGCAAAGCCTCCGATGCCGAGCATATTAAAAAGTTCGGGCATAATCCCAGCTACCTGAGCGATGTACAGATAAACACCCGAAAAGTAAAGGTCTGTACCAAAATCATTGATTCATTCAAAGACAGTGAGTATGTTATTCTGGCCGTGCCAGCCGCTTTCATCGGTGATGCACTGACGGGTCTCAACCCCGGTCATTTCGTCGGTAAATCGGTGGTTTCGGCCATCAAAGGCATGATTCCAGGGGCTAATCAACTGGTAACGGACTGGGTGAGTGAGCAGTATGGCGTGCCGGTGGAGCAGATGGCCGTTATTGCGGGACCATGTCACGCCGAAGAAGTTGCCCTTGAAAAACAATCCTATCTGACCATCGCGTCGAAAGACCCGGCCTGTGCCAGCAGCGTCGCGGATTTGTTGCGGTGCCGGTTTGTACAGACTACCCCCGTGGATGATATTTATGGCATCGAGTACAGTGCCGTGATGAAAAACATCATTGCGCTGGCGAGTGGCATAACGCGGGGATTGGGGTATGGCGATAATTTCCAGGCGGTATTGGTATCCAATGCCATGCAGGAAATAAAACGGTTTGTGGACGCCATCTATCCCAAACACCGCGACCTGAGCGGCTCGGCCTACCTGGGCGACCTGCTCGTAACGGCCTATTCGCCGTTTAGCCGTAACCGTACGTTTGGCACCCTCATTGGCCGGGGGTATACCATCCAGTCGGCACAGGCCGAAATGAACATGATTGCCGAAGGGTATTACGCCGTTAAAAGCATCTACGAGATAAACCGTCAGTATGGAGTCGATATGCCCATCACGGATACCGTGTACTCGATTCTTTACGAAAAAGCGGCTCCCACGGCAGCTATGAATGAACTGAAGGCACTACTACTGTAAAACGTACGCTGGCGGCAGGGTTGAAAATTAAACAGAAACATACCTGGCTGGCCTAATCGGTGCTGGCTCGTTCTGCTTGTCTGTTGGTGCGGCAGCGGTCGCTGCAATACTTTACGTCGTCCCAGACGGCTTCCCACTTTTTACGCCAGGTAAACGGCCGGTGGCAAACGACACAGATTTTTTGCGGCAGATTTTGCTTCTTCGTGTTCTTCATCGAAAACGGTCGAATCTATTGGGAGACTCAGAGGGAGACTGGCCATTTATCCGGTTTGGCGTAGGTCAAACGGCCCAAAAGTTGGGTGCTGTAATAGGCATCAAGGCCCGAGCAGGCTAGTACATCTGCCTGTTCGAGGTCTACAAATCCATCATCGCCTACTACGCTGTCATCCACATCAATCTGCTGGATACGACCAATTATCAACAGCGTACCGTTGAGCGAAATCGGTACTTTGTCGGCAAAGGTCATGGCAATTTTTACGACTGCTTCCTGCACAAAGGGGGCACTGGACGCGTCCGAAAACTGTTCGGTGAACCCTACTTCTGCAAACTCGGAAACGCCGGTTTCGTAGCGGGCCGACGTTTGGTGGGCTTTTTCGAGGTCGGATGTTTTGATGTAGTTCAGGGTAAATTCGTTCGTTGCCAGAATGTTGCTGAGCGTATCCCGCTGCACCGTGTCGGGGCGGCAAATGAAACCGTACAGGGCGGGATTGCTGCCAATGTGAATCAGGGAATTGAACAGGGCGAGGTTCGTATGGCCCTCCGGCGATTTGGTGCCAATGAGTACGGCCTGCTTGAACCCAGCCAACGAATTGATCAGTGTAACCCGGTAACGCTGTTCCAGGTCGTTCAGCTCTTTTTGCGTAAAAACTTTATTCATTCGGTTGGTTTGTCAGTTACGTTCTCGTGCCTGAAAATGAGACTTATTGATGTGGTGGGGTACAACCGGGCCACTCACTTTGGTGTCGGTTTCTAAAAGCCGACACTAAAGTAGCTATTTCGTCAGGAATTATTGTGCTGTCAGCTGCACCAGGAAGTAGAGCGGGATTTGGCCTATCGTTTACTGATTTTGTTTAACGAGATGGGCTGTTGGCGGGTGCATTTGAATCGGGCTATGTCGGGGTTTCTTAGTTGGGCGTGTTTCTGACTAACGCCACTATGTACCCGTTTGCGCCACCGGTCAAAACTGCTTCGTTTCAATTCGCTCCGCATCAGTTTGATAACTTCCGCTTCGCTCAGGTCGAATTGCACTTTGATAGCCTCAAAAGGAGTTCGGTCTTCCCAGGCCATTTCTATGATTCTGTCGGTATCTCTATCCATTGGATTGGTCGTTTCAGCGCATGCTATGGGATAAGGGAGGATTATTGCGTTGGATAAGCCTGTGCGTCCACATGAAGAGAACGGCTTATTCACACCGAAAGTTTTGAGTATGCGGGTGCCTTCCTGCGAAAAAATAAAGCACTAGAAGACCTCGCCCAGGTTGAAGAAAAGACCGTGGGAGCCATCCATGCCAAAGCCATAGTCGACGGAAAGGTTCGTGTTCGATACTTTGTTCATTTTGATGCGTAATCCGCCACCCACGGCCGGCACAACCTTATCAAACTGGCCATTCATCTGTTCGGAGACTGTTTGGGCATTGGCAAAAACAACGCCACCCAGCAGCCGGTCGGCGGTGAGGGGAAAGCGATATTCTGCTTCGGCATACAGCAGATTTTTTCCCCGGAATCGTCCCTGAATAAACCCCCTGCCTAAATTTCCGCTACTGTCCCACCCGGTACTGGGTAAGTCCAGAAAGGGCGGGTCACCGCTCAGTGTCAGTGAATTATAGGACCAAAGAGCCAGAATGCTGCCCGTTCTTTTTGAGAGCGGGATGTATTTTCGGGTTTCTACCAGCAATGACTGGTACGTTTCATCGCTGCCCAGCCAGTCCATATTGGCCCGAAACGTAGCGTTGACGTACAGTCCTCCGGCCGGATTGATAGCGTTCCGCCGACTGTCGTAATACAGATGGACGGTTGGCCCCGAAGAGACTGAACGCCCCTGAACGCCATACGGATAGCGGGAGATGCGGGTAAACTCCCGAACGCTGTTATAGCTTTCAATATTCCAGTGCAGATCCAGCGAGTAACCAAATCCCCCATATAAGTTGGGGGCCAGCCGCCGTAGTAAACTCTGGTAAAACCGTAAATAGGCGTAATCCATGTTCACCACCCGGGTGTCGGTAGACGTGTGCATGCCCAGGCCGTAGGTAGCCTGCGGATAGTGCATCAGCCGCCAGTCGTTGGTAAAGTGAAATTTGTTGTCCGCACTCCATACCGCCGAATTAGCCACAAAGATGACCTGTTTGTTCTGGGTGTACGAAAGCATACCCGTCATGGACGACATGTTGGCACGGGGCCGTCGGAACGGGGTATTGACCAGCACCGCTACCAGTGCTCTTGTTTGCAACGTATACCCTACCTGCGGAATAACCAGCACAAACGACTTACCTTCCTGCAGGGTCGATACATCATGTGTGGCAATGCGCCAGTGTGGAAACAGGCGTTTGGCAAAATCGGCAATATCCTGCTGTTGGGGAGCGGTCTTTGTAACGGATGCCGTACTACTTTCCGTCACAATCGTATCGGCTAAGGGCATCTGCCTGGCGCGGCAGGGATATACCGATATAATCAATAACAGACCACTCACCACTAAACGGGCAACAGGTTTCATACGGGGACTGTGAGAAAACTAAAAAATGTGCGTCAGAAAACGTTCAGCGTTGCCGATTAGCCGGATACCCTTCCCGTAACTGTGTATCAGACCTTAAAGTTTATTGTAGTAGGAAAACACAGAAAGTAGCCCGTCTCTGGATTTGAGGTCTGGTTTTTCCGCTTTCAAAAAAGTCGTAATCTGGTCTTCTTTGTCCGCCATCAGCACCAGTACCGCTTTTTTGCCCGGCGAAAACTTAACGGCTTTTTTGTCGCGGACAACATACCAGTTTTTTTGCAGGATAAGTTCATCGTCTTTTGTGCCGGTGTTCAGGGCAACATTGAAATTCGCCCGTTTAATATGGATAGTGGGGTACTCAAGCAGGGTAAGTTTGCCGGGCGTAATCAGTTCAACGAAACCTTTCAAATCGTCGGCCTCCCCCCGGTATTCGCGGGCGTTGATGAATAAACTGGTGGTACCCCGCGGGTTGTTCATCAGTACATAGCGCACCCGGTTGGCCTGAGCCGCCCTAATGTCTTTGGCGCCAGCCCGGATTTCTACTTCATTGGCTACCAAATCGAGCCGCACCGGCACCCCGACCAGCGAATCCACATTAGTCGACATACCCAGCTTGCCGTAAAATTTCACGATACCCGCCTGCCAGGTGGTATCCAGATAAGGATTGCCGATCAGGCGACCTGATTCACCTTTGATACCCCAAAGCGTACCCGTATTCGGAATGCTCAGGTTCGTAAAGTTGATACGGTCGCGGGTGCTTTGTGCCATGATCGCTTCCTGCTCCTGCGAGAAGGTACTTGTTGAGATGGCTAGAAAGCCCAGGCAAAAGAATAAAAAACGCATGGTAATGGAGTTGACTGAATCCTGATAAAAGGTCGTATTCACAACAAAAATAAGCTATTTATTCTTCGCTCTAACACGGAATCTTATTTGGGTAAACTACCGCAGGGCGTATTAATTTCTGTATTTTTGGCCGTTATTCCAATCATCAACTCATTTAACTCATGTTAAAACGTTTCCTGACAGGGCTGTTTGTCTTCGGCCTGGTCGGCTCGTCGGTAGCCCAGACAACCTTCCCCCGAAATGGTGTCTACGATGAACGACCGGGGCTTTACGCCTTCACCAATGCAACAATCGTTGTCGACCCCAAAACTACCCTGCAAAATGCAACGCTGCTCATCCGAAACGGACGAATAGAGGCCGTTGGTACCAGTGTTAGTGTACCCGCCGGGGCAGTAGTAACTGACTTGACGGGCAAAACCATTTACCCGGCTCTACTCGATATTGACTCGGACTATGGCATGCCCGAAGTAGCCCGCAGCGGTGGCCGGGGCGGGCGGGGCGGTGTGCCTCAATACGAATCCAACAAAAAAGGAGCCTACTACTGGAATCAGGCCATCCAACCCGAAAATGAAGCCAGCGTGCTGTTCAAAGCCGATGCCAAGAAAGCGGATGAACTTCGTAAACTGGGCTTTGGGGCGGTACTGACCCACCCGCACGATGGTATTGCGCGGGGTACCGGCACGCTCGTAACTCTGGCCGACGATCTGGAGAACACGCTGGTGCTCAAACCGACTGCCACGGCCCATTACTCGTTCAGCAAGGGTACGTCGGGGCAGCAGTACCCGAACTCTATGATGGGGTCGGTGGCGCTGCTCCGGCAGGCGATGTACGATGCCGACTGGTACAAAAAATCGGGCAGTAAAGAGCAGGCAAACAGGTCGCTGGACGCGCTGAGCCGGACCAGTTCATTACCCGCCATTTTTGATGCCAATGACAAAATGGGTGTTCTGCGGGCCGATAAAATTGGCGATGAGTTTGGTATTCAATACATTATCCGAACTACCGGCGATGATTACCAGCGACTGGAGGAGGTAAAAGCAACGGGTGCACCGCTGATTTTACCGCTCAATTTTCCGGCGCCCTACGCCGTAGAAGATGCCTGGGATGCCGATAACGTATCGCTGGCCGAAATGAAGCACTGGGAAATGGCTCCCCTGAACGCCGG
Organism: Spirosoma spitsbergense DSM 19989; assembly: GCF_000374085.1. Classification (GTDB taxonomy): domain Bacteria; phylum Bacteroidota; class Bacteroidia; order Cytophagales; family Spirosomataceae; genus Spirosoma; species Spirosoma spitsbergense. Next base: position 17,515 of record NZ_KB893388.1, read on the forward strand.
GCGGGTAGCGAACGCCGATATTCTCTTCGCCCTGACCACCGCCGACCTGAAAAATAAAGCCGATTTCTGGCCCAATCTCCGTAAAGCCATCGAAAACGGACTGTCGGAGCAAAAGGCCCTGGAGGCCCTGACCACCGTACCGGCCAAACTCATTAAGGCAGACGACCTGCTGGGAACGCTGCAAAAAGGACGACTGGCCAACTTCATCATCACGTCCGGGAATCTGTTCAGCCCCGACAACGTGATTTACGAAAACTGGATGCAGGGCAAACAGTACATCGTGGCCAATAAAAATGCCGCCGACCTGCGCGGTACCTGGAACCTGACGGTGGCCGGACTGGATGGTCGTGACCGGTCTAACCTCAAACTAACCATTACGGGGAAAACACCGGGAAAGCCGGAGTTTCAACTCATGGTGGATACCGTGAAAACGACCCCCAAAGTAACGGTATCCGACGACTTCATATCCATGCAGGTTCAACTGGACCGCCGGAAAGGCACCTCGCGGCTGACGGGTTACCGAACCGGAAATACGATAAAAGGCGACGGCGAAACGCCCGATGGTAAAGTGGTGACCTGGTCCATGACCCGCACGGGCGATGCACCATCCTCCACGTCGGCAACCAGTACAACGGGTGCCGTAGCTGCGGCTACCAGCACGACCGCGGTTGGTACGCTCCTGTATCCGTTTGTGGGTATGGGGAATGTGCAGAAGCCTAAACCGGAAACGATGCTGATTCGCAATGCCACCGTCTGGACCAACGAAAAAGAGGGTGTACTGGCCAATACGGATGTATTGGTTTCGGGCGGTAAGATTACCAAAGTTGGGAAAAGCCTGGCCGCGCCAGCGGATGTGAAGGTGGTGGATGGAACGGGTAAGTTCCTGACCAGCGGTATCATCGACGAGCACTCGCACATTGCTCTGTTGTCTATCAACGAAGGTGGTCAGTCGAGTTCGGCGGAGGTACGGATGGCGGATGTAATTAATCCCGACGATATCAATATCTATCGCCAACTGGCCGGGGGCGTTACGGCTTCGCAACTCCTGCACGGCTCGGCCAACGCCATTGGCGGTCAGTCGGCCCTGGTGAAACTCAAGTGGGGCGAAGCGCCGGAGGGGATGCTCATCAAAGGAGCCGATGGCTTTATCAAATTTGCCCTGGGCGAAAACGTGAAGCAGGCCAACTACCCAAACCCCAACGTGTTAACGCGTTTCCCGCAGTCGCGTATGGGTGTGGAGCAGGTGTACATGGACCATTTTACGCGGGCTAAAGAATACACCAAAGAGTGGGCAGACTACAATCAGTTGTCTACCAAACAGAAAGCCACGGCACTGGCTCCGCGTCGGGATATTGAACTGGACGCCCTGGCCGAAATTCTGGCGAAGAAACGCTTCATCACCTGCCACTCTTACGTACAGTCGGAAATCAACATGCTGCTGAAAGTGGCCGACTCCCTGGGTTTCAAAGTGAATACGTTTACGCACATTCTGGAAGGTTACAAACTGGCCGACAAGATGGCGAAACATGGCGTGGGGGGCTCTTCCTTTGCCGACTGGTGGGCGTACAAGATGGAAGTACACGACGCGATTCCGTATAACGCGGCCCTGATGCACAATGAGGGCGTCACGGTGTCCATCAATTCCGACGATGCCGAAATGGCCCGTCGCCTGAATCAGGAAGCAGCCAAAACGGTCGAGTACGGGGGGATGACGGAAGATGCCGCCTGGAAAATGGTGACGCTCAACCCGGCCAAGCTCCTGCACCTGGACGACCGGATGGGAAGCATTCGCGTGGGGAAAGATGCTGATTTGGTCCTCTGGAACGCCAACCCGCTGGCCATTTACGCCCGCCCCGAAATTACGATGATTGACGGGGCTGTTTACTTCAGCCTGAAAGATGAGACTGCCAAACGGGAAGCCCTGCAGGCCGAACGCGCCCGGCTGGTTCAGAAAATGCTGTCTGCCAAAGCTAGCGGTTCCTCAGTGGTACGCCCAACAGCCCGCCGGTCGCGGATGTGGCACTGCGAGGATGTGGAAGGGATGGTTGAAGGGGAGCACTGAGGAGTCATTAATCGTCATTGATAGTCAGTCGATAGTCAGTCGATTGTTTGACGATTAATAACAGGTAATGACTACCAATGGCCAATAATGACCATCAATGACTAAAAAATTATAAGCAAATATGAAGAAACTATTAATACTATTTATTGCCTTGACTTCGCTCACGAGCTACGGTCAGAACCCGGCTCCGGCAAAGCCGCAGACGAAAACCATCGCCCTCATGGGCGGCACCGTTCACATTGGGAATGGGCAGGTTATTCCAAACGGGGTGGTTATGTTCACCAATGGCCTCATTACCAACGTGGTCGATGGTACGACTGTTCGGCTGGATTTGACCAACGTTGAAACCATCGACGTGTCCGGTAAGCACGTGTATCCCGGTATTATTTCGCCCGCATCCACGGTGGGTCTGCAGGAAACCGGTGCTGTTCGGTCTACCGTCGATAAGCAGGAAATTGGCGTGCTGAACCCAAACGTCCGGGCATTGATTGCCTATAACACCGACTCCGAAATCATTCCGACTATTCGTAACAATGGCGTGTTGCTTACCCAGGCGATGCCGCAGGGCGGTACCGTTTCGGGCAGTTCGAGCGTGATGATGGCTGATGGCTGGAACTGGGAAGATGCAGTCCTGAAAAAAGACGATGGGATCTGGCTCAACTGGCCAACCTATTTCTCGCGGGAATTCAACTTTGAGGATTTTTCGACGGTCATCAAAAAAAGCGATAAACGCGACCCGGCCATTGCCGCTTTACGGGCTACGTTTGCCGATGCCAGAGCCTACGCGGCCATGACAAATCCAACGCCCGCAAACCTGAAACTGGAGTCGATGCGGGGGTTGTTTTCGGGGAAACAGAACCTGTACATCCGGGCTGATTATGCCAAAGACCTGATTGAAGCGGTCACGTTTGCCAAAGATATGGGCGTGAAGAAGTTTGTGCTGGTAGGGGGCGAAGAAGCCAACCGGGCCATCCCATTTTTGAAAGAAAATAATGTACCCGTCATTTTGAGTGCGCTGCACCGGCTACCCAACCGCGAGGATGAAGATGTAGACATGCCGTACCGGATGCCGGGTATTCTGCACAATGCGGGTATTCTGGTTAGCCTGAGCTACGCCGATGAGTGGTGGCGGACCCGAAACCTGCCGTTTCAGGCGGGTACAGCCGCCGGTTTTGGGGTGGCCGACCGCGAAGAAGCTCTGAAAATGGTCACCTCGAATACCGCTAAAATTCTGGGAATCGACAACCTCGTAGGAACCCTCGAAAAAGGCAAACAGGCCACCCTGTTCGTGTCGGCGGGTGATGCGCTCGACATGCGGACCAACAAGATAGAACACGTATTTATTCAGGGCCGCAAAGTCAACCTCGACGACCGCCACAAACGCCTGTACAATACCTACAAAGAGAAGTACGGGAAGTAGTAATTGTCATTCGCTTCGCTGTCATCAGGTGGTCATTTGTCATAGAACAATACATGACCACCTGATGACAGCGAAGCGTAATGACTACCTAATGACCTATTTCTGATACGCCCGTATCGGTTGCTGATTGATGCCGAACAACAGGGTTTTATCTACCGATAAAACAGATCGCACATCGCCGGTTAGGTCAAAACCGGCTTTTTGTTGCGGTACTGCCGAAAAATTGCCCCGACCATCGCCCCGTAAAAGTAGCCCGTAGTTGGCATCGGCCCGGCCAAAACGTAATCTTGCCTGCACGGTATTGCCGCAAAGCAACAGGTCTTTTTTGCCATCCTTATCGTAATCCAGTGCTGTCAGCGTGAAGATGGGGGATGTCTGAACGGCCAAAGGCAAGGGCTTCTCCATAAACTTACCCGTCGGTGTGCTGACAAACAGCGTCGTTTGAAAGTGATTGGCCGTTAGCTTTTTAGCATCCTGTAACTCCTCTTTCGTAAATACGTCGGCAAGGGTAGCGTTGGAATAACTGTCGTAGGTCGTAAACCGGTGGCGCAGCATCCCCACCTGTTCCAGAATTTCGTCGCGGGTGGCGTGGGGGTAGCTTTTCCCCTGCACGTACAGGCACAGGATTGGGTCGACTTTTCCGTTGTTGTCGAAGTCCTTGTAGTACAGCTCGGCGGGTTCCGTTTCGCTGGCCCGACACTGCGTATTCAATCCCTGATTTCCGATGACCAAATCGGGCTTCCCGTCGCCGTTGAGGTCATCAACCAGTAGTTTGTTCCACCAGCCGGTATACTGTTTTTCCAGATAGGTTTTCGTCTGATCGGTCAATTTTCCGTTGACCAAACCCAGTATCGTTACGGGCATCCACTCACCCACGATGACTAACTCCGGTTTGCGGTCGGCATTGAGGTCTACCCAGGCGGCATCGGTAACCATGCCGAGTGTAGAAAGCTGGGGAGCGAGTTGGGCAGTCTGGTCAGTAAATTGTGGCTGTCCACCTTTTGTCTGCGTGCCGTTGATGAGCAAAAAGCTTTTGGGCGTTTCGGGATAACGACCCGGAATCACGCGTCCCCCCACAAATAAATCGGGCTTGCCATCGCCGTTTATGTCGGCCACCCGTGCGCAACTGGTGCTGGTTTGCAGATTGGGTACCGCATTGTTGCTCTTCGTGAAATTTCCCTTGCCATCGTTCAGGTAAAGCCGGTCCTGCAAGGCCGGGTCGGTGGGTTCATTGTTGCCGTAGCCGCCACTGCATACGTAGAGGTCGGGGAATCCATCGGCGTTGGCATCAAAGAATACGGCGTCGGCATTGTTGCTGAACTTGTCCGTCTCGAAGGCAGGCTGTGCCTTCAGGCTAAACTGGCCGGCTACCTGTTGGATAAACAGGGTGGCTGCCTGACCACTGCTTCCACCAATAAATACATCGTCGAGGCCATCGCCGTTAACGTCCCCTTTTGTCATGCACGGCCCGTTGAAAGATTGCGCGTTGACCAGCAGCGTCTGCCGTTTGAAATCGCTGGATCTGTTGACGGGATCCGTAAACGGAAGCGGTGATTTTACTTCCTGGAACAGGGGAGGAGCGGGGCGGGGCATTCGATACGTGGCGTTGGCTTCTTTTTCCTGAAGCACCAGCATCTGATCCGATTTTACACCCGTTAGTACCTGTTGCTTGCCCGTTGGCCAGACCACCCGCAGCGAGTCGATACCGGGGTCAGTACCCAGGCCGAAATGCAGCCGGAACGACATGCCGGACTGGTAGCCCCGCGTTGGCATCTGCTCCACATACTGCTGCTGACCCTTCCGGTACAGCGTCACTTTAGCCCCTACACCCTGCGTGTTGGGCGCTTTGCCCATGAGTTGCAGGGAAAGGTAATGGTGCTGGCGTTCCTTGCTGGTTTCGTTCTGGAAAATGAAAGCGGGTTGGTTCGTGTTGTTGACGATGAGGTCCAGGTCGCCGTCATTATCGAGGTCGGCGTAGGCGGCTCCGGTGCTGTTAGCGGTCTGGGTCAATCCCCAGGCTTTACCCGCATTAGCAAATCTAACTTCTCCCGATTCATCACCCCCTCGGTTGCGAAACATATAGTTGGCAACGTTTGCCGAGGGTGTTTTGCGAACCAGTTCCAGCACGTCTTCACGGGTAGGACTTGTTGGACGGTTTTGCATAAAATCGCTCATGAATTTCAGGAAATCCATGTTGGTAAAGTCGCTGACAATGCCGTTGGTGATGTACAAATCTTTCCAGCCATCATTGTCATAGTCGGCCAGCAGGGGAGACCAGCTCCAGTCGGTACCGGAGATACCCGCCAACTGCCCGACTTCACTGAAGATTGGTGCATTAGATGATGTTTTCTTTGTCGCCTGTAGCCCTTCGTTTAGTTGCAGCATATTGCGCATGTGCTGGTAATGGAAACCAGACGATACGGCGAGGTCGAACTTATCGTAGTTATCGGGGGCCATCAATAACTTCTGCCGCCGGTTGTCTTCGGGCAGCATATCCAGGGTCATAATGTCCGGGCGGGCGTCGTTGTTGACATCGGCTACATCGTTGCCCATCGAAAACTGGGACGTGTGCTGAACACTGCTTTTCAATTGATTAGAAAAAGTCCCATTCTGGTTGTTGATGTAGAGGTAATCGGGGATGGTATAGTCGTTGGATACATACAAATCGGGCCAGCCATCACCATTTAAATCGGATATTCCGATACCCAGGCCGTAACTTAACACGGAACTACTTAGTCCGGATTTCTCCGTAACATCCTCGAAACGCTTCCCTGTGTTACGCAGCAGCCGCACCCCGATTTCGGGGTTGCTTTGTTTGAGCAGGGCCGCTGTTGGAACGGGGTCCAGTACGGGCAGTAGTCGGGGATTGTGGTTAAGGAGAAATAAATCAAGGTCACCGTCGCGGTCGTAGTCGAAAAAAGTGCCCTGGGTGGTCTGTCCGGGATTGGCTAGTCCCCACTGTTCGGTTTGCTCCGAGAAATGAGGAACGCCCTGCGCGTCGGGGCCGTCATTGATAAATAGCTGGGGGATTCGCTTCTGGGGGGGTAAACTACCCGAATAACAAAGGAATAAGTCCAGTCGGCCGTCGCCGTTCACATCGGCCATCGATACCCCTGTTTTCCAGGGGCCTTCCCGTCCGGCCACACCCGCCGTTGTCGTTACGTCGGCAAACGTTAGCTTTCCGGGTGTTGACCGGTTCAGGTACAATTGATTGGGTACCATATTTCCGCTGAAATAAATATCCTCCAGCCCGTCGCCATTCAGGTCGCCCACGGCCACCCCCCCGCCATTATAGAAATACTCGTACATCAGCACGTTGGTGTTGAGGCCTTCGGTGAGATTATTGGCGAAGGTAACGCCGGATTGTTCGGGGGTGAGGAGCGTGAACAGGGGAGGACCACTACTGGTTTCTTCGGGTTTATCCTCCTGCTTTTTGTCAGAAGAACCGCAACCGGCTAGAGCGAGGAGAATAAGAAGGAAGGGGATACGGGTTTTCACGGAACTGGGTTTATTTCGATTTTCTTCTACCGACGCTTCGCTGTTATGTCCCTACGGGACGCAAACAGGAAAGGTCTGTTTTTCTTCTACCGACGTTACGTTGTCGTACTTTCACAGAACGAAGAATTCGCGTTAGAATAGTCCTGTAGGGGACTCAACAGCGAAGCGTCGGTAAGCAACGAATGTTAAAAATACAAACAAAAATGCCAGCACCCGCAGGCACCGGCATTTTTGAGAAGTTCATGCGGTATGAAAGACTAATAACCGGGGTTCTGTATTAGCTTACTATTCCGGTTTATTTCGTCGCGGTTAATAGGCAGGAAGTAGACTTTATCGTTCCACTTCCGGTTTTCCTTACCCGTTCCCAAATCCTGCACTTTATACGAGTACGTGTAATTCTCTTTACTGTACTTGTAGGTCGTAACGGATGCACCCGGTTTGAGTTTGCCCGTTACAATCATGATTTTGGCCTGCTGACCATTCGTTTGGGGGGCAATCATCCACCGACGAACGTCGTAGAAACGCTGGTCTTCCAAAAACATTTCGACGTTTCGCTCATTCTGGTAGCGGGCCACAAGTGCGGCACCCGTTTCGGTGATGGCGGGCATACCTGCCCGAAACCGGATTTTGTTGAGCCAGGTTTTGGCTTCTGCATCCTGACCCAGCATCAGACAGGCTTCGACGTAGTTGAACACCACTTCCGTAAAGCGAATCTGAATCGATGGAATTTCCTGACGGACACTCTGGTCAATAATGCCGGGGTCATCGTTGAAAAACTTACGGATGCCGTAGCCTGTCCAGGTACCATTCCAGTTCTCGATAGAACTGTTACGCGTATCCAAACCCGAATATTTGCTTGGGTTAGCCGAAGTGCCGACTTCGTACTCACCCATCTGAATCTGCCCGGCCGGGTCGATACCGGCACCATCGGCTGTGCGGGGTTTCCATTGGGCGCCATCATACAAAATAGACGCGTAGAAGCGGGGGTCACGGTTTTCGTAGGGAGCCGCAGCGTGAGCTGGTTTATTCCAGTCGAATTTACTACCGTCCATCATTTCATAGTTGTCCACCATTTGCTGCGTTGGCTCACTGGATGTCCAGCCGTGATACCCGTTAGGCTGATTGTTGCGCGGAAACCAGGAACCATTGGCATCATTGGAGGCCCGGATGTAGTACTTCAGGAAAATACCGTCGGCTTCACCGCCATTTCGGGAGAGTGATATATTCACGTAGTTGGCCTGCGCTTCATCGGGTGTTGCCGGAGCTGCCAGGTTCAGTTTGTAGCCGTACTGATTCAGGTCGATAACGGCTTTGGCTGCATCCTGCGCTTTTTTCCAACGTGCTGTCTGGTCACCACTCACGTAGCCCAGCAGTTCGGGATTAGCGAAGCCGCCAATCACGGTCGACTTGGCTTTGGCCGTTGGAATGTTGTGCAAATCACTGGCAGCATACAGCAGCACCCGTGCCTTGAGCGACATAGCAGCTCCCATCGTAGCCCGACCTGCATCCATTTTACGGCCTTTCAGCAACGCAGCGGATGAGTCCAAATCAGTAACGATAGAGTTGACACACTCCTCGTAGGAGTTCCGGGCGATGGTGAATTCCGGCTCATCCAGCGTGTAAGGCGTTTTGATAAGGGGAACACCACCGTAGTAACGTAGAAGCTGATTATAGTAGAAGGCACGCATAAAGTACATTTCTCCACGCAACCGACCAGCCAAATCACCGCTGTTTTGAAAACCCGGCTTGGCTAATTTTGCCAGAGCGATATTTGATGCCCGAATCCGGGCATACATGGCTCCCCATTCCATCATAGGCGTCACCGTTCCGATGTTAGACGGACTTACGTTGGATTCCATAACATCCTGTTTACCGAAGCTATACAGGGCGTTATCGGTCTGGCAATCAAAACTCATTTGGGCTAGTACACCATCCCGTAGACCGTTATATACATCTGTTACGAAGGCTTCGGAGAGGGCACGGTCAGTCCATACGGCGTCACCCGGTAGTTTGTCGAGCGGTTTGGTGTCCAGAAAATCGGTGTTACAGGCGATCATCGTTGTGCCCAATAGCAGGCCGAACGACAGACACTTAGTTATATAGTTCATAATGTGCTGATTTTTCGGTTAGAAACTGACTGACAAACCCGTGTTGATAACCCGTGCCTGTGGGTAATACTGGCCATTACCAGCGGTCGATTCAGGATCGTATATCCCTTTCATGGCAGGGGCATACGTGGCTAAGTTTAGTCCGTTTACATAAACCCGCAGGTTGTTCAACCCAACTTTGCTGGCGATGCCGTTCGGTAGGGTGTAGCCTAATTCGAGGTTTTTCAGGCGGATATAGTCGGTTTTCCGCAGCCAGTAGGTGGTGCCGTTGGAGAAGTACTGATTGTTACGGTCCACGATGCGGGGATCAACGGTGCTTGGGTTATCCACCGTCCAGCGATGGTCGAAGCTCCACTGGAGGAAGTTGCCAATCGTACCTGATTCAGTCTGGAAGTAGATTTGCCCACCAGCTGAGCCTTGAAAGAGAACACTCAGGTCGAAGTTTTTCCAGCGTGCGCCTAAGCTCACCCCCCCCTGAAAACGGGGCTGGTTATTGCGGTCGGCCCGAACCCGGTCGTTTGCGTCAATTTTACCGTTACCGTCGATGTCTTTCAGACGCATATCGCCAGGGCGCAGCAAACTGGCACCTACTCCGCTATAATCTACCGTGTTAGCATCAATATCCGCCTGGGTGCTAAATATGCCATCGTACTGATAAAGAAGCGTTCCGTTTGCGTTGTTCGGGTTGTTTACATCGCTCGGAATAGGCTTGCCGGTTGACCGCTGCCATTCTGGTGCGCCGGGGGTTTCGTCCCAGAACGTAATGGTGTTCTTGGCATACCCACCATTCACACTAACATTGTATTTGAAGTCGCCCGCCTGACCATTGTAGCCAACCCGGAATTCGTAGCCCTTGTTAGTCACCCGACCGATGTTGGTAGCGGGTAAAGTGGCACCAGTCGTTTGCGGTATGGAAGCACTTTTACGCCACAGGATGTTCGAGCGTTTGTTCTGGAACACGTCGAACTCGAAGAAGACTTTGCCATTCAGCACCGAACCTTCCAGACCAATATCGGCATTGTTGGCTACTTCCCAGGTTAGCTTGGTGTTGGGTACGCCGTTTTCGTAGATGGTTTGGGATACCTGCCCGTTGGTTACGTAGCCCCAGTTTGAATTGACGGGGTCACCATAGGCGTAGGTTGGCAGGTAATCATACTCGCGCAGGTTACCGTTGAAATAAACCTGGTCATTACCCAACTGCCCCCATGATCCCCGCAGTTTCAGTGAACTGATGGCGGGTAAGGCTTTCTTGATGAAGTCTTCTTCCGAAAGCCGCCAGCCTGCCGTTACGCCGGGGAAGAAGCCCCAGCGGGACGAACTTGGGAACATGTACGAACCATCGTACCGCCACAGGAACTCCGCAATGTATTTTTCCTTGTAGTTATAAGCCGCCCGCCCAAAATAACTCATCCGGGCACGCTGCCAGGCAGCTGTCGTGTTGGCTACCTGCTGCGTGCTGCTTCCGGCAAACAACTGGTCAACAGCCGTAGAGTTGTAGTACTGGCGGAAGCCCGAAAACCCGTTGGAATTGGATTGCTCTTTGGTGATACCCGCGAGCAGCGTTACGGCGTGGCTGGCTCCGAAGGTGTGGTCGTACGTCAGAATACCCGACAGCAGTGAGTTAAACTGGTCGTTGGTGTACTGATTCAGGGTAGCCTGTGCCGTAGGCCCTTTCTGTACGCGCGTCAGGATTTGGTCTTTGTTCGCATCATAGGATTTGTAATCCCAGCTATAGACGTACCAGGGCGTGTTCCATGTTTTACCCTGCTGGATATATTTGTCCAACGCTACGCTGGCGGTCAGCTTGAGGCCCGGTACCCAGGGGTTTGTGATGTTGAGGCTGGCGTTGCTTTGCAGGTAGTAGCGGGTATCCCGGTCATAACCCGTGGCACTGGTTGTAATTAATACCGGCTGCTCACCGTTCTCAATGTCAGGACCCGGCAGGCCATTAGGCCAGTAGGCTGGTTTGTTGGGATAGCCCCGCATCAGCATCCGAAAAATAGTTCCGGCACTTTTGGTGGGGAACGCACGGTTCTCCTGACGACCCACTACGCCCGTAACTAAGTTAATGTACTTGTTTACTTTGGCATCTAAGTTCAGGCGGAAGTCATACTGCTTATAACCCGTTGCCGAGTTTTTGTAGTAGCCATCCTGACTCTGGTAGTTGACCGATGTCAGGTACTTGATGTTCTCCGAACCACCCACTAATTGTAGCGTGTGCCGGGACTGGGGAGACCAGGTTTTCAGGGCGGCCCCGTACCAATCGGTATTAGGGTGCCCCCAGGGGTCGGAGCCATCTTTATACTTCTGGATGTCGTCGGGGGTGAAGGCGGCTTTAGCGATAGACCCATCGGGCTGGGTGTAACTGCCCGTTGTGGCAAAGGCATCTGAAGCTGCTTTCCAGTACTGCGACTTCAGGTTATAGACGTTGATTTCGTTATTTAACTGCGCGTATTCTGCAGCTGTTGCCGTTTTAGGAATGACCGTTGGCTGACCAAACCCCTGATTAAAGTTGTACGACAGTTCGGGCTTGCCGCTTTTACCCCGCTTGGTCGTAACCAGAATAACGCCGTTAGCAGCCCGCGAGCCATAAATAGCCGCCGAAGCGTCTTTCAGTACCGAAACACTTTCGATATCGGCAGGATTCAGGCGGTCGAGGCCACCAGCCCGCGCTGGTACGCCGTCGATAACGATGAGCGCGTCATTGTTTCCAAGTGTGTTGGAACCCCGGATGCGGATGGCGGCCCCATCGTAACCGGGTTCGCCACTGGCGTTGGTGGCAATAACACCCGGCATCCGGCCCGCAAACGAGTTGGAGAGGTTAACGGCTGGTGATTTGACAAGGTCGGTACCTTTTACGGTGGCTACAGCCCCGGTTACGGTTTCCTTCTTCTGTTCACCATAACCTACTACGACTACCTCGCTCAGCATTTTGTCGTCCGAAGCGAGGGTTAGGTTGACGGAATTACGGCCATTGAGGGGAATCTCCTGACTGGTAAAGCCAATGTAGGAGAAGACCAGCGTCGAGTTTGGACTGGGTACGTTCAGGGCATAATCCCCCTCTGCCGAACTGACGGTACCGGTAGTGGTGCCCTTCACCACGATGCTAACGCCTGGCAGAGCCAGCCCCTGGGCATCAACCACTTTTCCGGTGACTTTCGATTGGGCAATAGCGGCCACTGAGACGAATAAACTCAGAAGCAGTAGCAGGCCGAACGCGCGTCGGTGTGGCCGATTTGGCGTTGTCAGGAAGGTATCGTCGCGGATAATGCGACCCTTCTCGTTTGTAAATTGTTTTAGCATAAGCTTTTTGGGGTTTACTTATTGGTAACACCCCAAAAAGCTTCTACTTAGGTCTATCTACCTACCGAATTTTACTCAAAAATGACTTTTTTTTAACTATATTTTAATTAAAACTTGGTATAGTTCAATCAGCTCTGGATAAAACTGGACCCGTTAATAGCGGGTAGTGTTAACTAATCCGCCCCCAGTTGTTTTCGCTTTGCTTGTGGGAATCGACGTGGTTTCGGACGGGGGCGTGTTGGGGGAGGAGGAGTTCCGGGTCTTCGTTCAGGATGGCCTGTGCCGATTCGCGGGCGGCTGTCAGTATGGCTCCGTCTTTGGCCAAATCGGCAATCATCAGGTCCAGGGCGCCACTTTGCTGGGTGCCAGCCAGGTCGCCGGGGCCGCGTAGCTGTAGATCCACGTCGGCAATCTCGAACCCGTTGTTGGTGCGCACCATCGTTTCGAGCCGGGTGCGGGTGTCGCTGCTGAGTTTGTAGCCGGTCATCATCACACAGTACGACTGGTCGGCACCCCGACCCACGCGCCCCCGCAACTGGTGTAATTGCGAGAGTCCGAACCGTTCGGCGCTTTCAATGACCATCACGCTGGCATTCGGTACATTTACACCTACTTCAATAACGGTAGTAGCGACCATGATATGGGTTTCTTTTTTGAGAAACCGCTTCATTTCATCGTCTTTTTCGTAGGGCAGCATTTTGCCGTGCAGCATCCCTACCTCGTATTTGGGCCGGGGAAAAGCCCGCTGCATACTCTCGAAGCCATCCGTCAGGTCTTTGTAATCCAGCTTCTCGGATTCTTCGATGAGCGGATACACAACGTATACCTGCCTGCCCAACTCAATCTGCTGCCGCATGAATCCGAACACCTCCGACCGGTGCTTATCGTACTTATGCACCGTTTTGATGGGTTTCCGGCCTTTTGGTAGTTCGTCGATAACCGATACGTCCAGGTTTCCGTAAAGCGTCATGGCGAGCGTGCGCGGAATGGGCGTGGCCGTCATGACCAGAATATGCGGGGGTACTACCTCATTTTTGGCCCATAGTTTGGCCCGTTGTGCTACGCCAAAGCGGTGCTGCTCGTCAATAATGCACAGACCCAGGTTTTTGTACTGCACTACATCTTCCAGCAGGGCGTGCGTGCCCACCAGAATGTGCATTTTGCCCGATTGTAGTTCGTCGTGGAGGACGGCCCGGCGTTTTTTGTTAGTGGAGCCGGTCAGAATACCGAGGTTCAGGCCCATCGCTTCAGCAAAAGGTTGCAGCCCTTTGTAGTGCTGGTCGGCCAGGATTTCGGTGGGGGCCATCAGGCAGGCCTGCGCCCCGTTGCCAACGGCCATCAGGCAGGCAATAAAAGCCACGATGGTTTTGCCACTGCCCACGTCGCCCTGCAGGAGCCTGTTCATCTGCCTGCCGGTCAGGAAATCGGCGTAAATCTCCTTGATAACCCGTTGTTGCGCCCCTGTCAGCTCGAAGGGTAGGAGTTCATTGTAAAAATGCTTCATCAGGCTGGTATCCCGGAAAACCTGTCCCGGAAACTCTTCCTTCTGAATTAGCTTGTTTTTGATGAGCCGGAGTTGATTGTAGAACAGTTCCTCAAACTTCAGCCGTCGTTGCGCCTGCTTGAGCCAGCCCTGATTCTGGGGCAGGTGAATGTTCCACATGGCTTCCCGCTTGCCAATGAGCCGGTACTGCTGAATCAGGGCATCGGGCAGGGTTTCGCGGATGTGGGGCCACGCCTGTTCGAGCAGGGTCCGCATGGCCTTGCCCAGTATTTTACTATCGAGGTGCCGCTTACGGAGTTTATCGGTGAGGTTATAGACCGGGAAAAAACCGGCTTCCTGTTCGGAGCCGGTAGCCGTATTTTCCAGCTCGGGATGAACGATGCTGAACTGCCCGTTAAAGGATTGGGGCTTACCGTAGGCGATGTACTCGCCATCGCGCCGGAGGATTTTCTCGATGTAGGTAACGCCCTGAAACCACACCAGACTCATGGTGCCGGTGCTATCCTGAAAGTTGGCCACCAGCCGTTTCTTGGGTCCCTCACCCTCCATGTACCAGTCGCGGAGCCGCCCGCGCACCTGCGCCGAGGGCATAGAGTCGATCAACTCGCTGATGGTATAATAGCGGGTGCGGTCGTCGTAGCGAAAGGGATAGTATTGAATCAGGTCGCCGTAGGTGAACAGATTCAGCTCTTTGTTGAGCAACTCTGTCCGCTGCGGCCCCAACCCTTTCAGGTAAAGAAGCGGGGTATCAAAAAAAGTAGCGCGTTCGGTCATAACGGACCCTGCAAATGCTGGTTTAACCATTCTGAACTGACCAAATTTACGCAATTCTGGCAGAAACAGACAAGGTAAACGGGTTCTTACCCGCTAATTTGTCCAGTTGAAAGCGGATTAGCCGGTCACGTACAAGGTGTTTTTATCAGTACTCAGGGTGGTTTTATACAACTGCTCGGCGGTTCGGGGAGGGGCCATTTTTACACTGCCATCGGTATTGAACAGGCCGCCATGCCAGGGACACCGAAAGTCGTCCTGACTGATGCGATACCAGAGCGGACCGCCATCATGGGTACATTCATTACTGATCGCAACATAGGTGCCATTTTTTGTGTTGGCCACCACTACCCCGCCCACCGTCACGAATTGACCAGCCGTTTTTAGTTTAGCATTTTCGGGCCGTGTGAGGTCGAGGGTGAAATCAATCTTTCCGGTACCGGGATTCGTATTGCCGACTGCTACGCCTGCCGAGTCAGTACCGTCGGTGGGGTCGGCAACAACACTGTCCGACTTAGTACATCCCTGAAAGTAGAGGGCCGACAGGGCGGCCGCGCTCATGCCCAGGCTACGCAAAAAAGCGGCCCGGTTGATGGAGGTTGTCGTGGGTTGGTGAGCCATGTCTCCGTTAAACGTTTGTCTGTCACCGACATGCGGTAACCGCCAAAGTTGTGGTATTCCGGTGAAACAGATGTGAAGTCACTGTTAACAAAGGCAGAAAATGGATTATAATCTCATTAAAGCGACGCTCGACTAGTCATCCGCCCTTCCCAGCCCAAACGCCACGCCCGCGTAGATATCCAAACCGCGGGGACTAATGCCGTTGGATTTGTTGCCTAGTAGGCCAAGCAGGTTTTCGGTACCCAGCCAGCCGGGACCAACCCGGATGGAGCCACCCGCCGTGAAGCCCCCGTTCAGATAGGCCATCGGTACGGCCAGACTAAGCCAGCGGGCATCGTAGCGGGGAGTAACCGCCACGATGGTAGGTCGGTGAAGGGCTGTTGCCTGCACCGACCGGGCATCCAGCAAACAGGTCAGGTTGATGCCCAGACCACCGGGTAACTGATAATCGGCCGTCAGGTTCAGCGAGGTAGGCAGGCCCTCTCTAAAGCTGGTACTGTTGGGGGTTCGGCCGTTGCTCAGTTTATTCTGAATAACCTGAACGATGGCACCCGTTCCATTCAGGTTGTTGAAATCACTGCCGTTGAACCGTACCGGGTTTGTGCCAATATCCGTATAAGAGTATTGCTGACCCTGGTAAGTCAGGCCACCAATATCGGTCAGGGCGATGCCCAGTTGCAGCGATGGACTGTATTCATCGTAGTGGTCTACGTACGTAAGGCCAACATCGACCCCGAAACCCCGCCCCGGTGCCGACGCGCTGAACAGCGTAGACGGGGTCAAACTCCGGTTTTGCAGAAAAGTAGTGTAAGCCAGCGTAGCATCCAGTTTGTTAACTTCCAGAAAAATATCGTTTCTGTTATCGGGATTCTGGACGATGCGGTAGTTGAGGCCACGGTTAATTACATGCTGGGCATTGTAACCCAGCAAAAACTTGGTAGTCGCACCGAACAGTAATTTCCGCCCGTCATTTTCCATGAGGGTTCCGGCGTATGTCAACCCTACTTCGGCAAACGTGCTGGTGTTACCACTCAGTTTGTTATCGCTGCTGGGAATGCCATACAGCGATCCATCACTCAAACTGGACCGTAGGGAAGACAGCAGTGATTCTGATGCCCCAAATACCTGTGCAACGGCCCGAAACCGGGTAGTTACCGCAAAGGCCGACCGTTCGCCCGCCTTTATCAGGAAAGAAGGACCGCGCACTTCGCCCCATACCGTTCCATTTTTTGGCTTGCCGTCCAGCGTTTCACGGGTGTAATCCGTTTCGAACTGAACGGTGCCACTGGCATTTTTATACTGCGGCTGTACCCGGCCGGTAATGAGCCGGAGCAGAGAAAACGGGGCCTGATACCGCACGTAATTATTATCGATATGCCCGGTGCCGGTAACGACATTCAGGTAAAATTTCGACGGAGAGTCGGCGGCCAGGGCGGGGTTGATATAGAGTCGGTTGGTGCCTCCGTACCGGCTTGTTGAAATGCCAAGCATGTTCTGAGAAAAAACGGGAGCAGCCGCTACTATAAATAGCCCCAGGAAAAGTAAATACTTCATGTAGTGTATATGAATGGGAATTATACTGGTAAAGAAACGCAAAACCGCCATCAGGGGTTAGCCGATGGCGGTTTTAATTGAGTGAACGGTACGAAGTAGCGGTTGAAATGAGCCTATCCTATCCAAAAGTAAATTTTATCCGGATAAATTCTGGTTTTCAGCCAGCAACAGGCAGGGAGTGTATGGGGCTGGTCACAGAAAGATAACCTTTGGCCGGGAATGGGGCCGGTCAAACATCTGCCCGTACATCCGGTTTAAACGGGTACTGTCGTCAAACAAAGCGTTACTGACGAATTGACTCAACATCCCAAACACGAAACCATGGACAGCATCAATCGGGAACAGGAAGAAAAAAACCACCAGGATTTACAGAATACCGAAGCAGGTAAGAAAATCAGAGAACTGGCGGACAAAGCCAGCACCTGCTTTTTTGGTACGGGCATAAAAACCGGCAAACCACTTACGGTGCGCCCCATGGCGGTTCAGAAAATGGATGATGCCGGTAATCTCTGGTTTTTGAGTGCCAATGATAGCCATAAGAATAAGGACATAGCGGAGGATAACCACGTGCAGTTGTTGTTTCAGGGATCGACCCACTCCGACTTCCTTAGTCTGTACGGACGGGCCACTATCTCGACCGACAAAGCACTCATCAAGGAACTGTGGGAGCCGATTCTGAAAACGTGGTTTACGGGAGGTGAAGACGACCCCCGGATAACGGTCATTAAAGTAGAAACCATTGAAGGCTACTACTGGGACAATAAACACGGCGATGCCGTTGCCTTCCTGAAGATGGCCGCCGGGGCCGTTATGGGAAAAACAATGGATGATTCCATTGAGGGAAAGCTTACGGTGTAGAGGAAGTTTCAGTAGCTACAGCACCCTATTTTTCTAAACGCCCCGTGCCGGGGCGTTTCTTTTTGGGCGGGTACCGTAGAACAGGGTCTTTTAGAACGTGTTTGCGTTCACGTTGATTCTGGTTTTTAGTAACCCAGTAGCGCATACCTTTACGCTCGAAGAAACGGACTGATACGATGCCAAATTTGTACATTATGGCCGGACCCAACGGGGCCGGGAAGACCACTACGGCTTATACGTTGCTGCCCGAAATTCTGAATGTTTGGGAGTTTGTCAACGCGGATGAGATAGCAAGAGGATTATCCCCATTTCAGCCCAATACCGTAGCGTTTGAGGCTGGGCGACTTATGCTGCTACGAATTGATTCTTTGCTCAAAAAAAGAACTGATTTTTCCTTTGAAACAACCTTATCTACAAGGTCCTATGTACAGACTATTCGCCGGGCGCAGGAAGCGGGCTATACCGTGACACTTTTCTTCATATATTTATCCTCACCGGAGATGGCGGTTGAGCGGGTAGCCAAGCGCGTATCAATGGGTGGACACAATATTCCTACCGATGTTGTTCATCGTAGGTACGAACGGGCCTTGAAAAATTTGTTTTCGTTGTACCTGCCACTGTGTGATTCTTTTTTGGTCGTCAACAACAGCGGTAACGAGCCGGTGGAGATTGCGAAAGGTGGTTTGTTCATGTCAGATATTGTAACTAATCCAACTTTGTGGAATTCTTTAAGAAATCAATATGGAAACGGTAACTAAGAAAGAAGACATTCTAGAAAAAGCGATGGTGGGTTTCCGGCTCGCTCACAAACGGTTGGTCGAAAAAGCCAAACGCGATGATGAAGAGTTGGTCATTGCCGATAAAGATGGCAAACCCGTTCGCGTGAAAGCCCGCGACCTGTAATGTATAATCCTGTTTAACGATACGAGAAAACGCCCGTTGCGAACGGGCGTTTTTGTTTTTCCCCAATACCGGTGCTATCGCTATCTTTACGGCCTACAACTCCATCAATACCCGTCTTCTTTTATGAAATACTGGCTTTCCATTTGTTTTATCGTTGCCCTCATCCTGCCCGCACAGGCCCAAATGACAGCGACGGGCAACTTCGTCCGCGATAATTACCAGAAAACAGAATATAAAGTCTCCATGCGCGACGGGACGAAACTGCACACGACGGTGTACGCCCCCAAAGATGCCTCGGCCACAAAGCAGTACCCGTTTCTGATGCAGCGGACCTGTTACAGCGTGGCTCCTTACGGCCCTGATGCCTATCCGGCCCAGCTTGGTCCGTCGGAAACGCTCATGCGCAACAAGTTTATTTTCGTATACCAGGATGTGCGGGGGCGCTGGAACTCGGAAGGCACCTGGACGAACATGACTCCCAACCTGCCCGACCCACCGGCCGCTCCCGCCAAAAAAGGACGCAAAGCAGCGTCGGCAACAGCCGGTAAAGCGTCGGCCGGGTCGCCCGATGAAAGTTCGGATACGTATGATACCATCGAGTGGCTGCTGAAAAACGTACCCAACAACAACGGTCGGGTGGGGCAGTGGGGGATTAGCTACCCCGGTTTCTACACGGCGGCTTCCCTGCCCGATGCCCACCCGGCGCTGAAAGCCGCTTCGCCCCAGGCGCCGGTTTCCGACTTTTTCTTCGACGATTTTCACCACAACGGCGCGTTCATTCAGGCCTACCTGTTCACCTTTCCGGTATTCGGCATTCAGCATTCGGGACCAACGACAAAGGCGTGGTACAATGACGGGTTTATAGAGACAGGCACTAAAGACGGGTTTCAGTTTCAGTACGACCTCGGCCCGCTCAAAAATGTCGACAAATACTACAAGGATAATTTCTACTGGCAGGAAACGGTCAACCATCCTAATTACGACGAGTTCTGGCAGAAGCGCAGCATCCTCCCCGCCCTGAAAACGGTTCGTCCGGCGGTGATGACGGTGGGCGGCTGGTTCGATGCCGAAGACCTGTACGGCCCACTGAACATTTACAAGACCATCGAGAAAAACAACCCCAATACGTATAACACGCTGGTGATGGGGCCATTTGGTCATGGCCGGTGGAGCCGCGAAACGGGTCATACCCTGCACAGCAATGTATACTTCGGCGATAGCATCGCTACGTTTTATCAGCGCAACATCGAAGCCAAATTCTTTACGCACTTTTTGAAAGGCGCGGGTGATGGCAAAACGGGCCTGCCC
Source organism: Spirosoma spitsbergense DSM 19989 (assembly GCF_000374085.1). GTDB lineage: Bacteria > Bacteroidota > Bacteroidia > Cytophagales > Spirosomataceae > Spirosoma > Spirosoma spitsbergense. Next base: position 37,425 of record NZ_KB893388.1, read on the forward strand.
GAAGCCTACCTGTTCAATACGGGCCGGAACGAATGGAAACAGTTCGATAAGTGGCCAGCCGCTGAAGCCCAGACGAAACCGTACTTCCTGAATCCCGATGGGAAACTGACCGAAGCCAGTGCTTCCGGAACGGGTTTCTCAGAATTCGTCAGCGACCCCATGAAGCCGGTGCCGTATACCGAAGATAACACGACGATGCTTGGCTTTACGCCGTTCAACTACATGTCGGAAGACCAGCGCTTTGCCAGTCGTCGACCGGATGTGCTGACGTTTCAGACCGATGTCCTGACCGAAGACCTGACGCTGGGGGGCGAAATTATGGCCAAACTGAAAGTAAGCACGACGGGTACGGATGCAGACTGGGTTGTAAAACTTATCGACGTGTACCCTCCCGACGAACCGAACCACGCCTACATGCCGAACAAGAATATTGTACTTGGCAACTACCAGCAGATGGTCCGGTCGGAATCCATGCGGGGCCGGTTCCGCAACTCCTTCGAGAAACCCGAACCGTTCAAAGCGGGCGAAGTGACAGATGTGAATTTCCGGTTGCAGGATGTGCTACATACGTTCAAAAAAGGGCATCGGATGATGATTCAGGTACAAAGCACCTGGTTCCCCCTCATCGACCGAAATCCGCAGACATACGTGGATAATATCTTCAAGGCCGATGAAAAGGATTTTCAGAAGGCTACCCACCGCGTCTACGGTAACTCCGTGATTGAGGTTCAGGTGTTGAAATAAAACCAGTTGCTATATCAGGCAGTTGTTGACGTGTATTCCGTGAGCGAGTGATTTAAATCGCCCGCTTACGGAACATACTAACATTGGAATGACATTAACAAAAACGCATTAACTATGAAAGCGATCTGGAATGGCGAGACAATTGCCGAAAGCAATGACACCATTGTTGTCGAAAACAACCATTATTTTCCTAAAGACTCGGTAAAGGCCGATTACCTGACGGATAGCAGCACGCACACAACCTGCCCCTGGAAAGGGCTGGCTTCGTATTACTCGCTGTCGGTCGATGGAAAAACGAATCCCGATGCCGCCTGGTACTACCCCGACCCTAAACAGGCCGCCAGCCAGATTAAAGACTACGTGGCTTTCTGGAAAGGCGTTAAAGTAGTCGAATGATAGAGCTTCGTGACCTGACCAAACAGTTTGCCGGTCACACGGCTGTCGACGGCGTTTCGCTGCACGTTGGTCAGGGCGAAACGCTGGTGCTGCTGGGCACCAGCGGCTGCGGAAAAACGACTACCCTGAAAATGATTAACCGACTGATTGAACCTACCAGTGGATCAATCCGTGTTGATGGGATTGACGTGCGGCAGCAACCTGGTCCCGAATTTCGGCGACGCATTGGGTACGTCATTCAGGACGGGGGGCTGTTTCCGCACTATACCGTGGCGGAGGCTATTGCCACCGTTCCAAAACTGCTCGGCTGGGAAGCCGACGTCATTCAGGCGCGAACCCGCGAACTGATGGCCAAATTACAACTGCCCGAAACGGTCCTGTCGCGCTACCCCGGCGAACTGAGCGGAGGGCAGCGCCAGCGCATCGGGCTGGCGCGGGCACTGGCCGCCCGGCCCCCGGTGGTGCTGATGGATGAGCCCTTCGGCGCCCTCGACCCCTTTACCCGTCGGCACGTTCGGCGGGAGTTGTTCGGATTGAACGAACTGCGCGAAACAACGGTGGTGCTCGTAACGCACGATGTTAGTGAAGCCCTCGAACTGGCCGACCGCATTGCGTTGATGGACAAGGGAAGGATTATCCAGATTGGCTCGCCGGATGAACTGCTGAATCAGCCCGCTACCGATTTCGTCCGGGAGTTTCTGGACGACAAGCCCCACCGGCTGCATGACTGATACGGCTCAGTTTATTCTCATTGGCAGAGAAGCCGAAACAGTAGTTGTGTAGTTCTTCTCTAATGTATATCCTAAGTCGATTTGTAGGATAGTAAGCATACTATTTGGGTTATATATTATACAGTTGTTTGATAATCAGGTATATATACGTTCTATTTTGCGGAGTTTTCCTCTTTAATCATGACTGGTTAAGGCCTACTTTTACGCACGTTTCTGCTCCAGTTAGCCCGAGCGGGTGGTAAACGCAGGGAAATTAGTAAACTGTTGAACCTTAACTACTTAAAACTATGGCACTCCGATTCATAAGAGATCGTGTTGTTTTTCCTTCAACCAGAGACCGTATTCAAAATGAGTCACGAACGGTGGCTTTCCCAGGCAATGTTCGCACGGCACACATTGCACTCAATGGATTCGATATTAGTTACGTAGATGGCGACCACCACATTTTGAGGCAGATTGTCGATATCAGTGACCCGGTTATCAATGGTAACGCTGTGACTTACAACGTAAACCTGCTGCTGCGGGACAGTTCCGGAAATATTGATGACCGTTTCCAGGGTACTGTGGATACGTTAATTATTGCCGATACCGCTAATTGACAGGGTTTCCTACAAATAGGTAGGTTATAGTGGGCTATCAGAGAGGGTTGACGAAAGGCAGATACGCGCTTTTGTCAACCCTTTCGGGTTATTTTATGAACCGATTGATTTAGATTATACTTGTGTTTTTACCAATCCTGCTGAATGCCAGCCGGGAAAAAGCCCTTCTTTTAATCCGGATTCTTAGTGCATGACTGACTTTTTTACCTTCGTCCGCGACCATGCCGATAAACTGCTGGAACAAACGCTGACGCACATTGGTCTGACGTTCCTGTCATTGCTGGTGGCGTTGCTGATTGGGGTACCGCTGGGCATCCTGATTGCGCGTCGGCAACGGCTGGCGGGTGGTGTTCTGGGCGTAGCGGGGGTGTTGCAAACGGTACCTAGTGTGGCCCTGCTGGGTTTTCTGATTCCGGTACTCGGCATTGGTATTGGTCCCGCGCTGGTGGCGCTGTTCCTGTATGCACTTCTTCCTATCATTCGCAATACATACGTCGGCATTACGGAAGTGAGTCCGTCGGTGAAAGAAGCAGCTCGCGGACTCGGTATGACGCCCAATCAGGTACTGACCAGGGTGGAATTTCCGCTGGCACTACCCGTCATTTTTGCGGGTATCCGTACCGCAACGGTCATCAACGTGGGTGTGGCTACGCTGGCTGCCTACGTAGCAGCTGGTGGACTGGGTGAGTTTATTTTCAGCGGTATTGCGCTGAGCAACGTAAACATGATGCTGGCAGGAGCCATTCCGGCGGCTCTGCTGGCCGTTGGCTTTGATTTCGGATTAGCCCGATTGCAGCAATTATCAGGGCGTAAACTTCGGGTGGGGGCACTGGCTTTTGTGGCACTGGTTCCCTTCATATCCGCTTTTTATTTGCTACCCGGCCGGCAGGATAAACTTATTGCCGGGTTTGCCCACGAGTTCTATGGTCGTACCGATGGCTATCCGGGGCTGCAAAAAACGTACGGCCTACAGCTACGGCCCCGGCTCATCGACCAGAACCTGATGTACGAAGCTATACATCGGGGGCAGGTCGATATCATCAGTGGTTACTCCACCGACGGGCGCATCAACGCCTTCGACCTGCTGGTGCTGGACGATAACCGCCACGCGTTTCCTCCCTACGCTGCCGCCCCCGTTATCCGAAAAGCAACTCTGAATCGCTACCCGGACCTGGAACCGACACTCAACAAACTGGCGGGTAAGCTCACCGATTCGGTCATGACGGCTCTGAACTACCGCGTCGATTATCAAAAGGAATCACCGGAAAAGGTTGCGCGGGACTTCCTGAACCAAACTGGTTTGTATAAAAAGCCGTCATCAGTCAACCGTACCGAAACGGTGGTGGTGGGCACGAAGGTGTTTACGGAGCAATACATTCTGGCTGAGCTATACCGGCAACTTATCGAAGGGCAAACGAACCTGCGCGTCGTTACGAAAACGGGCTTGGGAGGCACGCAAATCTGCTTCGATGCTCTGCGGACGGGGACCATAGATTTTTACCCTGAATACACCGGAACGGGACTGCTGGTTATTATGCAACCACCCGCTGAAACCTTACAGCAACTGCCCATGCAAACGGATTCTGTGTATCAGTTTGTGCAGCAGCAGTTTCAGGCACGCTACCAGATGGACTGGCTAAAGCCGCTGGGATTCAACAATAGCTATTGCCTGATGATGCGCCGAGAGCAGGCCCGACAACTGGGCATCCGATCTATTGAGGATCTGGTTCGGTATCTGGACCCGAAGTGAAGTCCAGAATAGAGGTACGCTCACTTTTCAACACTACACGCTCAAAAATACCCCTAAAACCAGTTCTGGTAAGTATACTTTCTGTAAGTCAGTACGTTAGAGGACATAATTTCGATGTATGATTATTTTGTCTTTTTTATATATGAAAATAGGTGCTATATAAATGGTACCTATTTTTTGATTAAAAAATAGAAGTTATATAACTATATGGTTGCAAACTCTCTTAACCAAAGATTAATCTTTATTTTTGTCTTTCATCAAAACTAAATTAAACCGAATGAAACGTTTTATACTTCTTTTTCTGATGGTTTTTGGCAGTGCTTTTTGCACTATAGCCATAGCTCAGCAGGAACGGCAGGTGACGGGGAAAGTCACCGCAGCTGATAATGGAAGCCCTATACCGGGGGCATCTGTGGTGGCCAAAGGCACCACCAGAGGAACACAAACGGATGTGGATGGTAACTACACATTGACGTTGCCCGCCAATATCGGTACGCTGGTGTTTAGTTTCGTGGGCGTAACGACCCAGGAAGTGGCCGTAGGGAACCGGTCGGTTGTAAACGTGACCCTGAGCAACGATTCCCGCTCACTCGATGAGGTCGTTGTAACCGGGTACGGATCGCAGTCGAAGCGCAACCTGACGGGGAATATTGCCAAGGTGGGTGCGCGGGAGATTGAAAATATCCCGGTCCCGAGCGTAGAGCAGGCACTTCAGGGCAAAGTGGCCGGGGTGCAGATCACAGCCCTGAACGGTAAAGTAGGGCAGGGGCTGCAAATCAAAGTGCGCGGTTCGGCCTCACTGACTGCCAGTAGCCAGCCCCTGTACGTAGTTGATGGTATTCCGATCACCTCGGCGGATCAGTCTTCTACAACGGCTCCCACCAACCCCATTGCCGATTTGAACCCCAACGACATTGAGTCGCTCGAAATTCTTAAGGATGCTGCATCATCGGCTATTTACGGGTCACGGGCCTCGAATGGTGTTGTACTGATTACCACCAAAAAAGGGCGGGCTGGTAAAACAACCTTCGATGCCGGTGTGCAGATTGGCGCCAGTAACCCGACTCACCTGCGGCAGTGGCTGAATACCCAGCAGTACGTTGAGTTGTTTCAGGAAGCGCGGGCCAACTCGGCTGCTTTGGGCATTCCGGTTTATTCGGCCACCTCACTAACGAACCGCTTCACACGCTATGCCGCTGGTGATGCCGCTGGCTGGCAGGGTGCCAACCCTACCTACAACACCGACTGGCAGCAACAGGCTTTCCAAAAAGCTCCTTCGCAGCAGTATGATCTGAGTGCGCGTGGTGGTGATGCCAAGACCCGTTTCTTCATCTCCGGGCAATACTTCGACCAGAGTGGAACGTTGATTAAAAACCGGTTTCGCCGGTTGAGTGGCCGGGTTAATCTGGACCACAGTGCTACGGACAAACTGACGCTGGGTGTGAACATGAACCTGTCGCACTCGATCAACGACCGGGTGTCGAACGATAACGCGTTCTCGACGCCGTTGCAGATTGTGGCGCTGCCGCCCATGACACCAGTCATCGACCCGCGCACGAATCAACTGAGTGGCGATTACACGCTGTATTACAATCCGTTGCTGAACCGCGATTTTGCCGCTATCCAGGCGCGGGTGTACCGCATCATCGGCAATGTGTACGCCGATTATAAACTGATGCCGGGTTTATCCTTCCGAACCGAATTCGGTACGGACCTCCTGGGGCAACAGGAAGAAGAGTATTACGGACGTGAAACGTCCCGGAACACCGGTGCCGCCAACGGCTTGGGCTCGAACAGTTTCCGGCAGGTGACCAACTATACCACAAACAACTTCTTCTCCTTTGGGCGGACAATTGCCGAAAAGCACGACATCGACGCAACATTGGGAATGTCGTACCAGGAATCGCGGGCGAACTTTAACTCGGTAACGGGCCAGCAATTCCCGAGTGATGCGTACAAGCAACTTACGGCAGCAGCCAAAATTACGGCGGGTACCGGAACAGAATCGAGCTATAGCTTCCTGTCCTATTTTGCCCGGGTGAATTACCGCTTCAATAACAAATACCTGATCGGGGCATCGGGTCGTATCGACGGGTCGTCGCGCTTCGGAACAAATAACCGGTATGGTTTCTTTCCGGCCGTTTCGGCAGGCTGGATCCTGACAGAAGAGTCGTTCCTGAAAAACGTGCAGGCGCTTAGCCTGCTGAAAATTCGGGCCAGCTATGGCCTGACGGGTAATGCTGAAATTGGTGATTTCAGTTCGCAGGCTCTGTACGCGGCTACGAATAACACGGGTGCATCTGCCGGATACGCGGGCATACCGGGCCAGGCTCCCTCGCAGATACCAAACCCGGACCTTACCTGGGAAAAAACGCTGCAAACGGACATCGGTCTTGAATTCGGTTTTCTGGACAACCGCTTTTCGGGCGAACTGGATTATTACGAGAAAAATACCAGTGGTTTACTGCTGAACGTGAACGTACCGGGTTCCTCGGGTTTCCGGACGCAGTTGCGCAACGTTGGTAAACTGCAAAATAAAGGTTTCGAGTTTGTTTTTAACTCCAAAAACATAACGGGTGCGTTCAACTGGTCTACCTCGTTGAACATTGCCTACAACAAAAACGTAGTAACCGATTTGGGGGGTACTACCATTACGGGTAGCTTTCTGAACCGGGCGCAGGAAGGGCAGCCCCTGGGTGTGTTTGTCGGACCGGAGTACGCGGGTGTGGATGTGCAGAATGGCGATGCACTTTACTACAAAAACACGACCAACGCTGATGGTAGCATCGACCACACTACGACCAACGACTACAACAGTGCCGCATACGTGCCACTGGGCAATCCGTCTCCCAAGTTCATTGGCGGTATCACCAACACCTTCAGCTTTGCGGGAGTTGACCTGAGCGTGTTATTCAATGGCCAGTTTGGGAATTACATCTACAACGGTGGTGGTAAATTTCAGTCGGCCAACGGTGATTTCTTCGATAACCAGTCGGTCGATCAGTTGGACCGGTGGCGTAAACCGGGCGACGTAACCAACGTACCACAGGCCCGCCTGCTGGGCGGCAACGGTACGGGGGAGTCGTCACGCTATCTGCAAAAAGGCGATTACGTTCGCCTGCGGACCCTTACGCTGGGGTATACGTTGCCCAAAGCGTTGCTGAGCAGTATCCATCTGAACCGGGTTCGGATTTACGTAACGGGCCAGAACCTGCTGACGTTTACCGGCTATACCGGCTGGGACCCGGAGGTGAACTCCGACGCGTATGTGACGGGGGCCAGAGGGCCCATCAACATCGGGGTTGACTTCTATTCGGCTCCGCAACCGCGTACCATCATTGGCGGACTTCAAATTGGTTTTTAATCGACGACGAAAGACAAATCATGAAAACATATAAAATCTTTACACTGGTCTCTACCCTGTCGGTTGGTCTCTGGCTGACCGCCTGCAACAGCCAGCTCGATATTAAGCCGGTAAACTCGGTCGCTACCAGTCAGGCACTAAGCACGGCTGCCGATCTAAACGCCCTTTTGGTGGGTGCCTACGATGGGCTGGGTGGTGTTAACCTATACGGCGGCAGTTTTATTCGCGATGCCGAATTACTGGCAACCGTACCCTCTACGGGCGATGTGCTCTGGACAGGGACATTTGTAGCTCCCCAGCAGATTTACGTTAAACGGATACTGGTAAACAACGATCAGGCCGATGCGACCTGGACCAATGCCTACCGTACCATCAATATCTGTAATACGGTGCTGGCTAACCTGAATCTGGCCCTCGCAGCCGACAAGGACCGTATTGAAGGCGAGGCCAAGTTTATTCGGGGTTCCCTGTATTTTGAACTGGTTCGCCTGTACGGCAAAACCTGGGGCGATGGTGATAACAACACGAATCCCGGCGTACCGATTGTGACGACACCAACCGTTGTGCTGGATGCCAGTTCCAACGTGCCGCGTAGCTCAGTAGCGGCTGTGTACACGCAGGCTCTCCAGGACCTGACCGATGCCGCGGCCAAACTCCCGGTCTCCAATGGGTTCTTCGCCACACAGGGAGCTTCCAATGCACAACTATCCCGGGTATATCTGCAAAAAGCCGACTACCCAAATGCAGCCAAAGCGGCCGATGCGGTCATTTCGAGCAAAGCGTATCAGTTAGTCCCACTGGCTAATGTGTTCGACACGCGGCAGTCTCAGAATGGTGCCAACACCGCCGAAACCATTTTCGCTATCCAGAACACGGACCAGGATGGTATCAACGACCTGAACACGTTCTACGGCTCCTCGGACGTAGGAGGGCGGGGTGATATCGAACTGACCGACACATTCCTCAGTCAGTTTTCGGCGGCCGATGGTCGGGCTGGTTTGATTTATACCGATGCCGTGGATGCTATCCGAACGGTTAAGTTTATCAATCAGTATGGCAACATTCAGGTGTTTCGGCTGGCCGAAATGTATCTGACCCGCGCCGAAGCCAACTTCCGGGCGGGCACGTCGGTTGGTGCTGCGCCACTGGCCGACATTAACCTGATTCGGACGCGGGCCGGTGCAGCCCCACTGACGGCAGCTCAGCTTACCCTGGCGAACATCCTGCGGGAACGCCGGCTCGAACTGGCCTTTGAGGGTACGTATATCCACGACCTGAAACGGACCAAAGCCAGTGTGGGAACGCTGGCGTACAATGACCCGAAGCTGATTTTTCCGGTTCCACTACGGGAGGTAACAACCAACCCCACGCTGGTTCAGAATACCGGTTACTAGAAAAAGACCGGCAAACAAAATGCGCCCGCCCTAATTTAGGGCGGGCGCATTTTGTTTGCATTAAACCCTAAACTACCAGGCATGGTCAAACGTTTATCAATAAACCAGTAGTCATAAACAGTCAGGTAGTGTCAATCGATAGTCATTTGGTGTAAACAGCTGATTGATGAAATGTTAACAACCAATGGCCATGACCATGCCTGACTATCCATGACGAAGTACTTAAATACCCAACTACCTCAACTGAAATGATCATGAACCGTCGATTACTTACCTGTCTTATACTGCTACTGGTTGCGTCGGGACTGCGGGCGCAGTACACAACCGAGAATCCCCGTGTCGATGATGTCAACGACCGCGACGTATCCATCAAGCGCGTTGAACTAACGGAGCAGTACACCATTGTGTATATGAAATTTGAAGCACCTAACGCTAAAAAAGGCATACCCGGCAGCGACTGGCCATTCCGGATTCCGATGCCCAACGGAAGCGGTGGGTTATCAGGTAATAATATCGGTTTTCAGCCCTCTTCGCGCCTGTACGTCAATCAGGGAGAGCGTTCGTACAAGTTTATCCGGGCAGAAAATATCCCGCCCGAAACCAGTCGGAGCGTTCAGCCCGGTGAGCGGGTAGATTTCGTCGCTTATTTTGAGCGGGTTGACCCTGGCTACACGGTGTTTGACTTGTTCGAATGCCGGGATACGAAAACCACCGTTTGCTTTAACTTCTGGGGCGTTCACATTATCAATCCGAAAAAGAAAGATACCTACGCCCAGCGTACGCCCAGAACACCGGTTCCGGTTCAGCCCAAACCGCAAACCCCACAACCTAAGTATACACCCCGTACGTCGCCCGGTTTAGGTTCACCGGAGCCTGTGCCCAAACCCGCCGAGCCTGCTGCACCCGCGCCTACGGCGGTAGCCATCAAAGGCGTAACGCGGAATGCCAAAACGAAGAAGCCCATTGTGGCTACCGTAACGTACCAGCTCATTTCCGGGGCCGAATCGGCGGGCGATGACCCGGCTGACTCCGTACGGAGCGTTAGTCCGACGGGTAATTACAAAATTGATATCGACAAGCGCGGTGTCTATGCCGTTACGGCCTCGGCCAAAGGGTATTTCAGTCAGCGCGATACACTGGCGACGAACCGTATCGACGTAGCGCGTAATTTTGATCTGGTACCCATTGAAGCAGGGGCCAAGGTAACCCTGAAAAACATTTATTTCGACGCGTCGAAGTATGACCTTCAACCCGAATCCTTTCCGGAACTGGACCGACTGGTAATGCTCTTGCAGGAGAACCCAACGATGAACATCCGGCTGGAAGGGCATACCGATACGGTGGGTGAATTCGACGCAAACGTTGAGCTGTCGCGCAACCGGGTCAACGAGGTAAAGGCCTATCTGGTCAATAAAGGAATCAGTACCGACCGCATCGAAACCGTTGGCTACGGCCCCTCACGGCCCATCAATACCAATAAAACCCTGAAAGAACGCCCCGAAAACCGGCGGGTGGAAATGGTGATCGTGAAGGTGTAATCCGGTCATCAGCTTCGCGTCATTACGTGGTCATTAACTTTCGCGTCATTAATTATCATTCGGTGGTCATTTCGAAGCGACAGATGACCACCAATGACGCGAAGCTAATGACTAACAATGACTACCAAATGACGCGCAGCTGATGACAATCAATACCATGAAACAACCCTTCGACCTTACTACCGTGCTGGCTCATGTGGAGGAGGCTATTCGTCCTTATCCGAAAGCGGCTATGTTCGATTTGTTCGAGCGAGGGTATAATACCCTGTTCGAGCAACTGATTTCGTGCATTGTTTCGATTCGAACGCTCGATGAAACGACCATTCCGGTGTCGCTGCGGCTGTTTGAGCAGGCACGAACGCCCGAACAGCTCCTCGCCCTCGATATTCCTACACTGACACAACTGCTCTACGGCACCACCTATCCCGACCAGAAAGCCTATACCATGCGCGGTATTGCCGAGCGGATTATAACCGAATTTGGCGGACAACTCCCCGCCGATTTTGCTACCCTGACCTCCCTGAAAGGGGTTGGACCCAAATGCGCCAACTTAGCGTTGGGCGTGGCGACGGGGCAGGCGGCTATCAGTGTGGATGTGCACGTGCATCGGGTGGTCAACCGCTGGGGGTATGTGCAGACTAAACAGCCCGAACAAACGCTGAAGGTACTGGAAACGCAGGTGCCCAAAGCGCAGTGGACAGACATCAACCGGTTACTGATGCCATTCGGGAAGCACATCTGCACCGGTACGCTGCCGCATTGTTCCACCTGCCCGGTGTTGCCCTGGTGCGCGCAGGCAGGCGTGGAGCGGCATCGCTGAACTACTCCTTCATCAGCGTCTGTTTCAAATCGTTCAGCGTACTCCGGCAGTCTTTATCAATCTGATGGTACAAATCGGCCTGCTGGTAGGCAGCCTGCTCTGCCAGTCTTAGGTCCGCTTCTTTGGTGCCGGTGGCCTTCGCTATTTCGTTTGCGGTACTACTACTGCCTAAAACGGGTACGGTCAGGCCATTTCCTTCTACAATCAATTCGGTGATGGTGGCCCGGTAACGGCCAAACTTGGGTTCGATGGTGAGTACGTACCGGACGAGTTGCTTATTGATGGGGAAGGAGGACTTAATGAATAGAATATTGTGCTCCTGGTCGTATTGTTGCTCAGTGGACAGATTGGCCGCATAATGATCGTTCGCCCACGCCCGGACCTGCTGCATCAGTTTCCGGGCGGGGAGTTTGGCATTCGGAACCCGCACAATTTCCTGGTACTGAACCTGCCCCACTTCGTTGGTTGGCAGGCGTACCTGCGCCAGGGCAGAGGTAGACAGGAACAGGGAGAGAATAAGGTAGTTCTTCATAAGTAAATGGGTAATATAAATGAATAGTGGATAATGAAGCAGCTGTCAACACGGCAATATTGTTCATTTTACATTATTCATTGGTCATTTAAATGGTCATTCCCCCCGTTGCCAGACGATGAAATCCGTTACCGGGGCTTCGGCCATGAGCGGTCTGATTAACTGAACAATTTGCCCCCGGTGGTAAGCCGCATGGTGACTCATATGGGTGAGTATCTGCAACGGCGTATTTTGATACGCTATGCCTTTGGAGTTAACGTAGTGCAGGGGTTGATTCAGTTTTTCCAGGGTTAGAATCTTGACGTAGCTAACCACCTGGTCATGCTGCCGCTCGGCGGTTTCAATCATCCAGCTCACCGGAATGTCTTCCCAAATGGGCTGAATGACCGACTCCTGCATCATCCGGCCATACCAAACCTGCTGAGCCGATAAAACGTGTCCCATAATGGCAATGGCCCGTTCGGGCACGTTGGTTAGGGAGGACAGTGCGTTGACAACCCGCAGGTTGGCCCATTGTTCGTAATCGAGTAGCTGAATCAGATAGTCTTTCATGGTAGTCCGCGTTTGGTGGCCTTATAAAGGGCTTCTATAATATTGGTACGTGTGTTCAAATTTCCCAGCGTTGGGTTGTTTCGGGTTGGGTATACCCGGTTGCACAAAAATACGTACGTCAGGTTATAGGTCGGGTCGGGTTCAACCCAGACGAACGTGCCCGTAAAACCGGAGTGTCCATAGCTGGCTGGCGTAGCCGAGAGGGGGCCGTTGCCGGTGTATTTGAACGAGGGTTTGTCGAAACCCAGCCCGCGCCGGTTGCCAAGTTCGGGGAACTGGTAGCGCGTAAAGTCGGCGATGGTTCGTTCCGAAATATACCGCTGACCGCCGTAGCTACCTTTCTGCCGGTACATTTCATATAACTTCATCAGGTCGTTAGCCGTTCCAAACAAGCCCGCGTGCCCCGATAATCCACCGAGCATGGCCGCGCCTTCGTCGTGTACCCGCCCCCATATGAGTGTTTTGCGAAACAGCGAATCGTATTCGGTTGGCGCAATGCGGGTGAGGGGATAAAACCGGCGCGGATTGAACGTCAGCGTACTGGCTCCCAACGGTTCATAGAACGTCGTTTTGAGGTACGTCTCAAAGTTCTGCCCCGTTAATCGTTTCACCACCAGTGGGTAAAGGATGAACGACAGGTCGGAATACACGTACTCCGATTCGCCGGCTGCCTTCTTTGCGTTCAGGGGCGAGTCTTTTATCCGGTCGTAAAGGATTTTTGGGTAGCCTCTGAACTCGTACAAACTGTCCGTTATCTCAATCGGGAAGCGGGCCGTTTGTTCTGCTTTGAACGTTTTTGGTTTCCAGGTGCCGTCCGGATTTTTTGTTTCTACCCAGAATGGGATAAAGGCTTTCAGCCGGGCCTGGTGCGTCAGTACATCGCGCCAGTTCAGGTCTGCCTTGTTCGATTTTTTAAGAAATGGCAGGTAATCGGCCATCGTGCGGTTCAGGTTAAACTTGCCTTCGTCCACCAGGCGCATCAGGGCCGGTATGGACGCACTCACCTTCGTGACCGAGGCCATGTCATACAGGTCGTCCAGCGCAACCGAATCGGGTTCGGCACCGAGTGAGGCATCGTAGGTCAGCTTGCCGTATGCTTTCTGAAAAATCACCTTCCCGTCTTTCGCCATCTGTACCACACAGCCGGGAAACGCCTTTTCGGTCAGCCCAACGTTCACCAGCGAGTCGACCTGCTGGGTTAGGTAACGGCTGTCGATACCCACTTCTTCGGGAATGGTGTATTTAAGTCGCCCGTTTGGCTGGATAATAAGGCCATCGCCCGTACGGAACGACTGGTTGACCGTAACGGGTAATTTCCCCGATGCGCCAATGGCTCCGAATATCAACTGGGCGGCCAACTCTTCGGTGTAACTGGTGAGTTGATAGGGCATAATCAGTGCCCGCGCCTGTTCGATGTTGCGGTTCGGCTGAACGGTATCCATCGGGAACGTCAGTTTGTCCAGTGCGTACACATTCCCGAACACCGTTACCACTGCTTTTCCGGTGGCTACCAACTCGCTCACCAACCCGGCGGTTTTAGCTTTCAACCCATACTTCGCACTGGGACTGATGCTGTTCAGGTGTACATCGACTAACAGCAGGTTATAGTTTTTCAGCGAATCCCTCACCTGCGCCAGTGCAGAATCGGGCATTTGGGAAGTCAGGTGGAAATTATCGATTTTGGTGTAATTGCCCACCATTTGCTGGAAGGCAGTTACGTTGTCGCTCTCCACCGCCACAGAAGCGATACGGAGCGTATCCAGCCGTTGCAGGGGTAGCAGGTTTTTATCGTTTTTCAGGACGGTCAGGCTGGCTTCGGTGAGTTTGCGGTTGAGGAGGTTATCCTGCACGGCGTTTAGGTCACTCACCAGATTATCCAGCGCAATGGGTTTGTACCGGTCCAGGCCCACCCAGGCTTTGGCCCGCAGTACCTTGAGGCAGCGGTCATCCAGCGACGTCTGCGAAATGCGCCCGTCGATAACGGCCTGTTTGATGAGGGCAAGAGCCGCCGGTACATTTTCCGTAAATTCCAGCACGTCCATGCCCGCTTCGATACCCAGTTCATCGGCCTGACCCGATGGGAAGTATTTCGTGACGCCTTTCATGTTCATGGCATCCGAAAAAATCAGTCCCTGAAAACCCAGTTCATTTTTGAGCAGGTTCGTGACAATGGCGGGGGAGAGCGTCGACGGCCGATTGCGGGTGGTATCGAGAGCCGGAATGTTCAGGTGGGCAATCATCACGCCCAGTGCGCCGGCGTTAATGAGCTGTTTGAACGGATACAGTTCGAGGGAGTCCAGGTCTACACGGCTTTTGCTGATAAGCGGCAGATCGAAGTGAGAATCGGTGCCTGTATCGCCGTGCCCGGGGAAGTGTTTTAGGCTGGTGATGAGGTTATTATCCTGCATGCCCCGCATATAGGCAAGGGCTTTTCGGGCTACGTTGTACTTGTTCTCACCAAACGACCTGAAGTTGATGACGGGGTTATTCGGGTTGTTGTTCACATCCACCGACGGGGCGAAGTTGACATGTACACCCAATCGTCGGGCCTGTCGGGCCAGGTTGGCGCCCATCCGGTAAATCAGCGAATCGGACGATGGACCCTGCATGGCACCAAGGGTCATCTGATAGGGGTAACGAACGGTACTGTCCAGTCGCATGGCCAGACCCCATTCGGCATCCATTGCCAGTAGCAGCGGCACAGATGCGGCCGCCTGTAGCCGGTTGGTGAGTTGCGCCTGCCGTACCGGTCCACCCTGGAACATAACAACCCCACCAACCTTGTGCCGCTGGATAAGCCTGACCAGCGAGTCTTCATACGTCCGGTCGCGGTTAGAGTAACCTGCCACCATAATCAACTGGGCAATCCGGTCGTCGGGAGCCATGTTGGTAAACACCGAATCGACCCAGCAGGCCTGACGGGCATTGAGGGGCAGAAAAGAAGGCGGAGTTGATTGAGCGAACGCCGTAGTGGCTATCAGAACGCTGAGCAGACCGATTAAAATAGGCCGGTAATGGGGCATGAGTGATGGAATTGAATCGTGAAGGAGCCAAAATTACAAAAAAAGTCCCCGACACGTTCTCAAAAGAAACATGCCGGGGATAAAAATGGGGAAGCGGATACATTACCCGATCCCACGCCGTACTATCGGCGGCTGCGGTACTCGGGGCCAACGCCAAAGCTGTAGCCAAGCGTCAGGGTAATGGTGGAGTTGTTGACGTTCTGGTTGGGGTCGATGGTAATATCACTCAGACCGTACCGATAGCGGGCATCAATCAAAAAGTGCTGCCGTTCGGCCAGTCCTTTGAAATTAAGCTGAAAACCGGCAATCAATCCCAGGTCCAGGTTATTGAATTGGTTGCTACTATCAAAATCACGCGCCGTAATAACTGGGTTCGTACTGGTAAAGTCGGTGAATTTCGCATTAAGCTTAATACCGAGCGATGGGCCAAAGAACAGGTTCGGGCGGAAATTGCCGCTCAGCGTCAGGAAGTAACGCAGGGCTACCGGAATCTCCAGGTAGTTAATTCGTTGCTTAAACGAAGTATTGCCCTGTGCGTATTTAGCTCCCATCTGGGAGTACAGCACATCGCCCGAAATACCGAAATGATTCAGGGAACTATACATTAAAAAAGCACCGGCCGTAAGGCCGGGGCGTAGCGTATAGCCACTGGCATCCCGGCCAAAGGTGGACATATTCAGGCCAACGCGCGGACCCGCACTGAACCGTTGCTGGGCGTACGTGGCTGACAGAGAGCCGAAAATGAGGATGGATAATAAAAAGGTAGAGCGTACTGAAATTGGGCGAAACATAGATAAATTGACGGTTAATATGCCGGGTTAACGCCCGATGTTTCGCAAATGTTATAAAGAACGCACCCGGTAGCGATAAAAAAATGGGTTGCTCATGAAAAACGGAGCAGGTGCCGGGAAGTAGCATCAATGGTTTGGCTGTTCGCCTGCCGACGTAACGTATAGCCTTTCGCCGGAATCGGAAAACGGCTGACCGAAAAACTGATTCTGGAAGCAACGACTATTGCCCAAACTAAAAGTACCCCATCAGCAATGCCCGAGGTTTGGAGACCTGTAATCGTTTGTAGCTGAGCCAACTCTTCAACGCAGCAAAGCCGTTGAAACAGATAAAGTACTGTTTCAGCGGCTTTGCTGCGTTGATTTGGTATCCCGGACGTGGACGTTCAGGGGGACGTTAAGCAGAGGCCAGCGACTTTTCTTTCTGCGTGTTGATCGCGTCAAGCAGTTTGTCGTAAGGCTTGTTGAATTTCTCAATACCTTCATCTTCAAGCTGCTGGCTAATATCCTTTAGCCGAATGCTTGCCTGCTCAACGCGCTCCAACGCCTGCGTGGCTTTGTCCAGATCGTCTTCCAGACGGGCAGCCGCCTTCCCGTGATCGCGGAAGGCTTCGAGGGTTTCCATCGGGATTGTGTTCACTGTTTTGGGGCCAATCAGAGCCTCCACGTATTTTACATCCGAAAAGGAGGGGTCTTTACTGCTCGTGCTGGCCCACAACAGCCGCTGGGGTTTCGCGCCCTTCGCTTCCAGTTTTCTGAACCGGTCGCTGCTGAATTCGCGCTTGTAGATTTCATAGGCTTTTCTGGCGAGGGCAATCGCAATGTCTCCTTTCAGATCGTCCAGCCCTTTCTCGTTCAGTATGGGGTCAACTAGCACGTCGATGCGGCTGAGGAAAAAACTGGCTACCGACGCAATCTGATCAACCGACTGACCTTTTTCAACCCGCACTTCCAGGCCTGACATATACGCGTCGACAACGGCTTCGTATCGCTCCAGACCAAACAGCAGCGTAACATTGATGTTGATACCATCGCTGATGCTCTGCTTAATGGCAGGCAGGCACTGGGCCGTACCCGGAATTTTGATCATTACATTATCCCGGTCGACCGCTTTCCACAGTTCGCGGGCCTGTTTGATCGTGCCGTCTGCATTCAGGGCCAGATGCGGAGAAACTTCCAGACTCACGTAGCCGTCGGAGCCTTTTACTTCTTCGTCATAAACCGGTTTGAACAGGTCGGCTGCCTGCTGAATATCGGCAACGGCCAGACCATAAAAAATAGCCTCGTTGCTTTTGTCTTCCTGCGCGAGGGTTTTGATATTCTCGTCGTAGTCAGAACCGCTGCTAATGGCTTTTTCGAAAATAGCCGGATTGGACGTAAGCCCCCGGATACCGTCTTCGTCGATGAGCTTTTGCAGCTCCCCGGTGTTCATAATTTTCCGGTCAATGTAATCGAGCCAGATACTCTGGTCGAAATCGTGAATTTTCTTTACGTTATTTTCCATGATTTTATGTAGTTAGTTTTACGTGTTGTCGCCAGCCTGTCACGGCGTTTACGACAACACTTCCTTTTTCTCCGTACCCGGTGTTTTGCCCTTCAGCACCGCTTTGGCCTGCTTGACGACGTTATCGACCGAAAAGCCAAAGTACGCCATTACTTCTTCGCCCGGCCCCGACAGTCCGAACCGGTTCATACTCACCGTACTACCCTCATCGGTAACGTATTTGTGCCAGCCGATGGGTGAACCGGCTTCAACGGCCAGCCGTTTCCGAATCGAAGGGGGCAACACGGTATGCTGGTATGCCTGATCCTGTTTCTCGAACAACTCCCAGGATGGCATACTAACGACCCGCGCCTGAATGCCCTGCTTTTTCAGTTCTTCCTGTGCTTTCATCACC
The DNA here is from genome assembly GCF_000374085.1 of Spirosoma spitsbergense DSM 19989. GTDB lineage: Bacteria > Bacteroidota > Bacteroidia > Cytophagales > Spirosomataceae > Spirosoma > Spirosoma spitsbergense. The sequence goes on from NZ_KB893388.1 coordinate 55,554, forward strand.
AGCGACACTTCCGAGCCGGTCCCGATCAGAATCAATTCGGGTGTTCCGTCGGACTCGCTGAGGATATAGGCCCCTTTCCCGACGCCCTTTGCCGAGCCATACGTCGACTGGTCGATAACGGGTAATTTCTGGCGGCATAGAATCAGCAAAACTGGCGTTTTAGGTTGCATCATCGCAATGCGCCAGGCTTCGATGGTTTCGTTGGCATCAGCCGGTCGAATGACGATGATGTTTGGGATGGTTCGCAGTGAAACAACCTGCTCAACGGGCTGGTGCGTTGGGCCATCTTCGCCCAGGCCAATGCTGTCGTGCGTGAACACGAGCGTCACTTTCGATTCGGCCAGGGCCGTTAGCCGAATGGCACCGCGCATGTAGTCCGAGAAGTTGAGGAACGTGCCGCCGTAGGGATGCACCCCGCCGTGCTGCGCCATGCCGTTGAGAGCTGCCCCCATGGCATGTTCGCGGACGCCAAACCAGATGTTCGACTGATCGTAATGACCCGGCTGGAAGCTCACATTGCCTTTGGTGGGCATTTCGTTGGACGATGCCAGATCGGCCGAACCACCGAATAAATAAGGAACCGACTTTTTCAGGACATCGAGTGCTTTTCCCGACGCTTGACGGGTGGCCATATCCTTATCATCGGGCGTAAACGTAGGCAGGTCGGCATCCCATCCATCCGGAAGTTCACCGGCAAAGGAAGTCAGGAATTGCGCTGCTTCGTCGGGAAATGCTTTTTTGTACGCATCGAATTCCTTTTGCCAGTCGGCCTGGAGTTTAGCTCCCCGCTCACCCGGTTCTTTCAAATAGTCGCGCACGTCGTCGGGCACCACGAACGATTTATCCGGATCAAACCCCAAAAAAGATTTAGTTCTCCGCACATTTTCCTCGCCCAGAGCGCTTCCGTGAACTTTACTGGTACCTTCCTGCGGACTACCATAGCCGATAATCGTTCGGACGGAAATAATGGACGGACGCTCTGTTTCCATCTGCGCGGCCCGAATCGCCCCCTCAATCGCGTCTAAATCGTTGCCATCACTCACGTGCTGTGTATGCCAGCCATACGCATCGAAACGCTCCAGCCGGTTTTCGGTAAAAGCCAGATCGGTTGGGCCATCGAGTGAAATCAGGTTATCGTCGTAGAGGTAAATGAGTTTTCCCAGCTTGAGGTGACCAGCCAGGGAAGCCGCTTCCGACGCGATACCCTCCATCAAATCGCCATCGCTGACGAGGACATAGGTGTAGTGGTTCATAGGCGTATGCCCGTCCCGGTTATAGGTCGCAGCCAGAAAAGCTTCGGCCATGCCCATACCCACCCCATTAGCAAAACCCTGTCCCAGTGGTCCGGTTGTCACCTCTACCCCCGGTGTCAGGTTCGATTCCGGGTGGCCCGGTGTCTGGGAATGGAGTTGCCGGAACTGTTTCAGGTCATTGAGCGAGAGGTCGTAGCCGTACAGATGCAGCATACTATACAGCAGCGCCGACCCGTGTCCAGCCGATAAAATGAACCGGTCGCGGTCGGGCCAGAGCGGGTCTTTTGGATTAAAGCGTAAAAAGCGCGACCAGAGTACATAGGCCATCGGTGCTGCGCCTAACGGCAGACCGGGGTGTCCCGAGTTGGCTTTCTGAACGGCATCGACGGCCAGAAGCCGGATGGTGTTGATACTAAGTTGGTCGAGGTCAAGGTCGATTTGTTTGTCTATCATGACTGGTTAGTTAGAGGTTACACAAAGGGTATTGTTGCCAGGGCTATGCAGCACGTTATCAGCAACGAGTAGTATGTAGGTAACTCTCTACAGCCGGTTTGGATTAGAAAAAGGTGATTAAATGTGTGTTAATCAGCCCCGGCCGGGCAAAAGTGATGCGATTAGGATTGTTTGTATACTGATTGGGTTACTTAATACCTCCTGCTTCCCGCTGCCTGTGCAAAACGACAGTAGGTATTTTCGTTGATTCCCGTAAATTTGAGAAACAGGGGAAAGTAGCCTGGTACGCGACATTAACACAATGAAAAATATAGATTCCAGCACCCACGTACGGGGCGAGTCGGTTTATCTGGACGATATCCCCGTGATTCGGGGTACGCTGTTCGGAGCGGCTTTCGGGTCGCCGATTGCGCATGGTATCCTGAAAAGCCTGGACCTGACAGCAGCTGAAGCCATGCCCGGCGTGGTCAGGATTCTGACGTATAAAGACGTAACCGGCGAAAACCAGATCGGCGGTATCGTACCCGATGAACCGCTGCTGGCCGAACACCACGTCCATTACTGTGGCATGCCCATTGCCTTCATCCTGGCCGAAACCGATGAAGAAGCCCATGCCGCCATTAAAAAAATTACGGTCGACATCGATCCCCTGCCCGTCATCACCGATCCCCGCGAAGCGCAGGCCAGGGGTGATCTGATTGTCGGGGCCAGAACGTTCCGGCTGGGCGATGTGGCTACTGCCTGGGAACAGTGTGCTCATGTTTTTGAAGGTACTGCCGATACCAACGGGCAGGAGCATCTGTACATCGAAACGCAGGGTGCCTACGCCGTTCCGCAGGAGAACAATGGTATAAAACTCTACTCGTCCACGCAGGGGCCAACAGCAGTACAGCGGGCCGTATCCCGGTCGTTGGGTCTGCCCATGCACCAGATTGATGTGGATGTAACGCGGCTGGGTGGTGGCTTTGGCGGCAAAGAGGATCAGGCTAATATGTGGGCTGCTTTGTGCGCGCTGGCCGCTCATGTACTGAAACGCCCCGTCAAATACGCCCTGAACCGGATAGAGGATATGGCCATGACCGGCAAACGGCACCCGTACTCATCCGACTTTAAAATCGGGCTTGATGCCGACCTGACGATCATTGCCTACGAGGCTACCTTCTACCAGAATGCCGGTGCCGCTGCCGATCTGTCTCCGGCGGTGCTGGAACGGACCCTGTTTCATTGCACCAACAGCTATTTTATTCCGAACGTAACAGCCATTGCCTATTGCTGCCGGACAAACCTCCCGCCGAATACGGCGTTCCGGGGCTTTGGTGGACCACAGGGTATGTTTGTGATTGAGGCTGCTATAGCCAAAGCAGCCTACTCACTCGGTATCGATGCGGCCGTGATACAGGCGAAAAACCTGAACCAGACCGGCGACGAGTTTCCTTATGGACAGAAAGCCGAAAGCGAAGCCCGGGCCTGCTGGGATAAAGCCGTTACGACGTATAAGGTCGATATGCGTCGAAGCCAGATAGCCGACTTCAATGCTGCCAATATCCTGTATAAAAAAGGAGTAGCTCTCATGCCGGTTTGTTTCGGCATCTCGTTCACCAATACCCGAATGAATCAGGCGCGGGCGCTGGTTCACGTGTATACCGACGGCAGCGTTGGCGTAAGTACCGGTGCGGTCGAGATGGGGCAGGGCGTGAATACCAAGATGGTACAGGTGGCGGCTCAGGTGTTTTCGATTCTGCCGGAGCGCATTAAAATTCAGTCGACCAGCACGTACCGAATCGCCAACACATCGCCCTCCGCAGCCAGTGCCACCGCCGACCTGAATGGCAGGGCGGTACAAATTGCCTGTACCGATATTCTCAATCGATTGAAGGCCGTAGCGGCTCAGGAATTACACACTGACGAAGCGGCCATAACCCTGAAAGATGAGTGGGTGTATGTGGGTGACCAGTGCACTGACTATACCTGGCAACGACTGGTATTGGCCGCTTATGGCCGGCGCATCAGCCTGTCTGAACACGCGCACTATGCCACGCCGGTTATTCATTTCGACCCCGTTACCGGCAAAGGACATCCGTTTGCCTACCACGTTTATGGTACGGCAGTTGTTGAGGTGACCATCGATTGTGTACGGGGAACCTACGAAACGGATGCCGTTAACGTGGTCCACGATTTCGGGGCCAGCATGAACCCCCTCATCGACCGGGGGCAGATTGAGGGCGGCATCGTGCAGGGAATTGGGTGGATGACTCTGGAGGAAGTCATCTACGATAAAGCGGGCCGGTTACGGTCCAATGCACTGTCCACTTACAAAGTGCCGGATATCTATTCTGTTCCGAAAGAGATTACCATCGAGTTCCTGCAAACGCAGACCGACAATCTGGCTATTTTCCGGTCCAAAGCCGTTGGCGAGCCTCCATTGATGTACGGCATTGGGGCCTATTTTGCCCTGCGTAACGCTATTCGTGCGTTCAATCCATCGGCAACTATTCCCTTCGATGCACCCATGACCCCCGAAAAAGTGTTGCTGGCTTTGTACGATACTATATCGGCTCCGGCCGCACTGCCTTTAACCAATGATAAAATCGCTACCGATCTGGCAGTTAATTCATAAAAGTCGTCAGCAGCGCCAGCCCGTCACGCTGCTGTACGTGCTCGAAAGCCACGGCAGCAGCCCCGGCCGCCAGGGTTTTCTGATGGCGGTGAATGCCGGTGGTGAGATGGCCGGGTCTATAGGCGGGGGCATTATGGAGCATAAGTTTGTCGAACTGGCCAAAGACACGCTCAGGCAAAATCAACCGGATTTGACTAACTCTCAACCCGCCATTCGGACGCAGTATCACGATAAAAATGCCGCCCACAATCAGAGCGGTATGATCTGCTCCGGTGATCAGACAATTCTTCTGTACCCCATTCAACCGGGCGATTCGGCTGCTGTTCAGGCCGTTATTACCTGCCTGGAACAGCACAAAAACGGTTTGCTCGAACTGTCGCCCGCCGGGATTCGGTTCACCCCGAATCAGTTGCCCGATGCTGATTATCAGTTCACGAAGCGGTCAGAAAACGACTGGCTCTATCGGGAGAGGATTGGCTATAAAAACCAGCTTTACATCATTGGCGGGGGGCATTGCGCACTGGCCCTCAGTGAACTGATGAGCCGAATGGATTTTTATGTCCGCGTTTTCGATGACCGGCCAGATTTGTACACAATGGCATTGAACGATACGGCTCACGAGAAAATAGTAGTAGCTGATTATAGCGAATTGTCCGAACTGATTCCACCCGGTCGCCATCAGTACGTGGTAGTAATGACCATGGGGTACCGAACCGATGATCTGGTTGTTCGAGCGTTATTGGGCAACGAGTTTGCCTATGTCGGGGTGTTGGGTAGTAAAACCAAAGTGGAGAAGTTATTGGCTGCCTATCGTTCGGAGGGCTTTGATGAAGCGTGGCTGAAGCGTATGCATGCACCCATTGGTATGGCCATCAACAGCCAGACTCCCGAAGAAATTGCGGTGAGTATTGCCGCCGAGATTATTCAGGTGAAGAATGCCCGGTAATCCCGTTCGTCAAACAACTCCCTTTTCGACTATATTGCTCTGTAATTAGCATAATCTAATTGACCGCCTATGCACCTGACTCCCCGCGAAAGTGAAAAACTGCTCCTGTTTCTGGCGGGCGAACTGGCCGAAAAGCGCAAAGCCAGAGGCCTGAAACTAAACTATCCCGAAGCCATCGCCCTCATCAGCAGCCACCTTCAGGAAGCCGCCCGCGACGGTAAATCGGTGGCGGAGTTGATGCAGTATGGCACGACGATTTTAACCCGCGAGGACGTAATGGCTGGTATTTCCGAAATGATCCACGAGATTCAGATCGAAGCCACATTTCCCGACGGTACCAAGCTGGTCACCGTTCACGACCCCATCCGGTAATTTTTTGAACACGGATGACGCGGATTATATGGATAAACACTGATTTTAGATGGGGGAATTACTGCGTAAGGACCTGACTGATTCCATCATCAAAACGTATTATGATGTTTATAATGAGCTAGGGTACGGTTTTCTGGAGAAGGTTTATCAGAATGCCATGTATTTGGAATTGAAGCGTATCGGCTTTGCTGTCGAAGCGCAGAAGCAGATAAAAGTTCATTTCAGAGGAATCGTGGTAGGAGAATACTACGCCGATCTGATTGTCGACCAAACCGTTATTCTGGAATTGAAAGCCAGCGAAGTGCTGGTTTACGAAAATGAGCTACAGTTATTAAATTATTTACGGGCTACCGATATCGAAATTGGTTTGTTGCTAAACTTCGGTAAAAGGCCCGAGTTTAAACGGATGATTTTTACAAACGACAGGAAGCAACTAAGAAATCCGTCAAATCCGTAATATCCGTTAAACCCGTGTTCTATTTTTTCAATCAGTATGATTCCAGGAGAATACATCCTTGCCGAAGGTGATATCGAGTGCAACGTTGGTCGTGCTACGGCGAGCCTGACCGTTGTCAATACCGGCGACCGACCTGTGCAGGTTGGCTCGCACTATCACTTTTTTGAAGTCAATAAACAGATGGCCTTTGACCGCAGTCAGGCGATGGGGATGCGGTTGGATATCCCCGCCGGAACCGCCGTTCGGTTCGAGCCGGGCGAGGAGAAAGCGGTGAGTCTGGTCGCGTTCGGAGGTAACAAAAAAATCACTGGCTTCAGTAATCTTGTCAATGGTGAGCTAACCCCATCGGCCCGGAAACAGGCTGAGAGCAAAGCCATTGAACAGGGTTTTAAAAGCAATATATAGACAGACTACCATGGCCTTTTCCATCAACCGGATAAAATACGCCAACCTGTACGGCCCAACTGTCGGCGACAAAGTACGGCTGGCGGATACCGATCTGATCATCGAGATCGAGAAAGACTACACCGTTTATGGCGACGAAGCCAAGTTCGGCGGGGGCAAAACCATTCGTGATGGCATGGCACAATCGGCCACCGCTACCCGCGCTGAAGGGGTGCTGGACATGGTGATCACCAGCGTCATGATTATCGACCACTGGGGTATTGTAAAAGCCGATATTGGGCTGAAAGATGGGAAGGTCGTGGGTATCGGTAAGGCTGGAAACCCTGATACCATGGACGGTGTTGACTCCAACATGATTATCGGTGCCTCGACCGAAGTACACGGCGGGGCGGGCCTGATTGCCACCCCCGGTGGCATTGACGCGCACATCCACTTCATCTGTCCCCAGCAAATCGACCACGCGCTGTTCAGTGGCATCACGACCATGATGGGGGGCGGAACAGGACCTGCCGATGGAACCAGCGCCACCACCGTAACGCCCGGTGCCTGGAACATTCAGAAGATGCTCGAAGCTGCCGAGGCTTTCCCGATGAACCTGGGATTTATGGGCAAAGGAAACTGCGCCACCACTGCCCCCCTCGAAGAGCAGATTGAAGCGGGGGCACTGGGCCTTAAAATCCATGAAGACTGGGGGTCAACGCCCGCCGTCATCGACGCATCGCTGCGGGTAGCCGACAAGTACGATGTGCAGGTAGCTATCCATACCGATACGCTGAATGAGTCGGGGTTTCTGGAAGATACTCTTAACGCCATCAATGGCCGGGTTATTCACACGTTTCATACCGAAGGGGCGGGTGGGGGGCACGCCCCCGACATTATCAAAGCGGCCATGTACCCGTACATTCTGCCCTCTTCCACTAACCCGACGCGCCCCTACACGGTAAACACCATCGACGAACACCTCGACATGCTGATGGTGTGTCATCACCTGGATAAATCCGTGCCGGAAGATGTCGCATTTGCCGATTCACGCATCCGGCCGGAAACCATTGCCGCCGAAGATATTCTGCACGATATGGGCGTGTTCAGCATGATGAGTTCCGACTCGCAGGCGATGGGCCGCGTGGCCGAGGTGATTACGCGTACCTGGCAAACGGCCGACAAAATGAAGAAACAGCGCGGCTTTCTGCCGGAAGATGAAGCCCATAAAAATGACAATTTTCGGGTAAAACGCTACGTGGCGAAATACACCATCAACCCGGCTATTTCGCACGGCATATCCGAGTATGTGGGATCAATTGAACCCGGCAAACTAGCTGATCTGGTGCTGTGGAATCCGGCCATGTTTGGGGCCAAACCCGAAATGATTATCAAAGGAGGGATGATTATCGCCAGCAGGATGGGCGACCCGAACGCGTCTATCCCCACCCCGCAGCCCGTCATGTACCGGCACATGTTCGGGGCTTACGGCAAAGCCCTGCACAAGACCTGCGCGACCTTCGTTTCGCAGGTTTCGATCGATAACGGCGTCGTGCCGCAGTATGGGTTGCAGAAGATGGTGCTGCCCGTAAAGAACTGCCGGACTATTGCCAAAAAAGACCTGATACACAATGATGCCACACCACAAATCGACGTGAACCCCGAAACCTACGAGGTTAAAGTGGATGGGCAGCCGATTACCTGCGAGCCGGTTTCCGTTCTCCCACTGGCGCAGCGGTATTTCCTGTTTTAACGTTGGCTGAACGTTGACAAAGTTTAAAACTTTGTCAAAGATTAAACGGATAGCTCCAACCACTCCATGCTCATTCAACAAAAACTTGGCCACATCGACACCATCACGCCCGGCAACCGAACCATCGACTGGTTACCGCTGGAATGGTACGAAACGGGCAAGCGAATTTTACGAAAACGTACCCGGTCCGGGCAGGAGGTGGCGTTGAAATTCCTGTCCGAAAATCCGCAGCTCACGCAGGGCGATGTCCTGTACGAAGATGCCCGGACGCTGATAGTAGTGGAGGTGCTGCCCTGCGAGGTGCTCGTTATTAAACCGGCAACCCTCTATGAAATGGCGTCGGTTTGTTACGAAATTGGTAATAAACACCTGCCGCTGTTTTATGATGATGGCACCGTTCTAGCCCCGTTCGATGCCCCGCTGTTCCGGTTATTAACCGCATCGGGCTACACGGTAGCGCAACAGCAACGCAAATTGCTACAGCCCCTGAGGACGACGGTATCACCCCACGGCCATGCCAATGGCAGCGAAAGCCTATTCTCGAAAATCATGAAACTTACCACGCCCCCCGAATGAACGCTGGTCTGTTACACCTCCTTCATCTGAGCGACCCGACCTTGCCCATTGGTGGCTATGCCCACTCGGCCGGGCTGGAAACGTATGTGCAGGCGGGTGTCGTACACGATGCCGCTACGGCAAAAGCGTTCGTAACGGAAATGCTGTCGCAGAATCTACAATTCACCGATGCCGCTTTGGTATCGCTGGCCTACGAGGCAACCGAACAGAACGACTGGGAGGAACTGGTTCGGCTGGACGATGAATGCACAGCCGTAAAATTGCCCCGGGAGATTCGGCAGGCCAGCCAGAAACTTGGCACCCGATTACTGAAAATCTTTCAGCCCCTTTGCAATAATGCCCTGGCCAGTCAGTATCGGGAGTCGATTCAAAAACAGCAACTTAGTGGGCACTACTGCCTCGTTTTTGGCCTGTATGCCTGCGCGTTAGGCGTACCAAAGGCGGATGCGCTGACTGGATTTTATTACAATGCGGCCGTGGGCATGGTCACCAACGGCGTGAAACTGATTCCGCTGGGTCAGCAGGACGGGCAGGAGATTCTTTTCGGCCTGCACCCGCTGATTCAGGAACTGGTTTCGAACACGCTGCAACCCGACCGCACCCGGATTGGCCTGTGCTGCCCCGGTTTTGATATCCGCAGTATGCAGCACGAAGACCTGTATTCCCGGTTGTATATGAGTTGAAAATGATAGAAGGAACAGTAGACATCAGAAAAGCCACCCCGGCCGACCATGACCAGATTTGGGAAATTATCCAGCCGGTACTTTTAACGGGCGATACATACGTTTTTGCCCCGGATTCGTCAAGAGAAAAGATGCTGGCTTACTGGTGCGGGCTGGATCGGCATACTTATGTGGCAACCATAAACGGCACGGTTGTCGGTACGTTTTTGCTTCGGGATAATCAGCCTGATCTGGGTTCTCACATCGCCAATGGATCGTACATGACCTTAAAAACGGCATTCGGGCAGGGTATTGGCAAAGCCATGGGCGCATTCTCCATAGAGGAAGCAAGGCGACTTGGCTATAAAGCCATGCAGTTCAATATTGTCATCAAGAGTAACGAACGAGCAGTGCGACTTTGGCAAACACTGGGATTTACAATAATCGGCGAGATCCCCGACGCATTTAATCACAGGCAGAATGGCCTGACAAATGCTTATATTATGTACAGGAAGCTATAAAGGGGAGTTTAACTATCTCACCATACCAGAATGAAAGAACATTTCAATCTCAAATACGACGAATTATTTAACCCAACCCTAACCGCTTTGCATAACCTTGGTGGTTCGGGATCAGTGGATGAAATGGAGGAGCAGGTCGCTGAGTTGCTGAAGCTGACTGATGAGCAGGTTAACGAGATACACAAAGGAAATACAACAAAACTGATGTATAGACTTGCCTGGGCACGCAATTATTTAAAACGCTATGGCCTACTTGAAAACTCATCTCGCGGTGTATGGATATTAACGGAAGAAGGCCGCAAAACGAAATCGGTAGATAAAGAAAAAGTCAAACGCAAAGTTGGTGCTGATGACAGGCAGGAAAGAATAACTAAAGCGAAGAACAAACAGGAAGAGTTTATAGATGAACAAGAGGAAAGCGCAGAGATTCTGAGAATCACATGGCAGGAAGAAGTTATCAATGAACTACAAAATATTTCGCCAAACTCCTTTGAAAGACTTTGCCAAAGGCTTCTAAGGGAATTAGGTTTCCAAAATGTGGAGGTTACTGGCCAAACGAATGATGGTGGTATAGATGGAAAAGGAATCTTAAGGCTTGGTGGGGTTTTGTCATTTCATGTAATTTTTCAGGCTAAGCGTTATCGGAATAGCGTTTCTCCTTCCATTGTCAGAGATTTTAGAGGGGCTATGGTTGGTCGTGCTGATAAAGGCTTAATCATTACTACGGGAACTTTCACAAGAGAAGCAAAAAAAGAAGCGCAACGTGATGGCGCCCCGCCAATCGATTTAATGGATGGAAATGACCTAGCCGAAAAGTTGAAAGAACTTGGGCTTGGAGTAGAAATTGAATTAGTAGAAAAGGTAAATATCAAGAAAGACTGGTTTAAGGCATTGTGAGGTTGTCGTAAAAGGAAGATAACCTTCAAATTTTAGTATAATAAGCGAATGACGAGAACATACGTGAAAATTGGTGTAGCCGGGCCGGTGGGGTCGGGGAAAACAGCCCTGATCGAGCGGCTATCCCGCCGGATGAGCCAGCAGTACAGCATTGGCGTGATCACCAATGATATTTATACTAAAGAGGACGCCGAATTCCTGACCCAGAACAGTCTGCTCCCGGCCGAACGGATCATCGGCGTTGAAACGGGCGGTTGTCCGCATACCGCCATCCGTGAAGATGCCAGCATGAATCTGGAAGCCGTCGAAGAAATGGCCCAACGTTTCCCGGATATTGAGATTATCTTCATCGAAAGCGGGGGTGACAACCTCTCGGCCACCTTTAGTCCCGATCTGGCCGATGTGACTATCTTCGTGATCGACGTGGCCGAAGGCGACAAAATTCCCCGCAAAGGCGGTCCCGGCATTACCCGTTCCGATCTGCTGATCATCAATAAAATCGACCTCGCTCCCTACGTCAATGCCGATCTGGGCATTATGGAGCGCGACGCCCGTAAAATGCGCAACGGCAACCCGTTCGTGTTTACCAACCTGATGAGCCTGGAAGGGCTGGATAGTGTGCTCGACTGGATACGCCGGTACGCCCTGCTAGAAGCGGTTGAGGAACCCCGGCTGTGGCGATGAAAGCCGAGCTGCATATCCAGACTGCCCGGCGTGATACCCGGACGTATCTGAAAAAAACCTACGTTACGCCACCCTTCAACGTAGCGGATATCACCGAAGATAAACGGGCGAATCAGCTAACGTTGATGCTCATGAGTTCGTCGCCCGGCGTGCTGGACGGGGATGAGTATCAATTGCAGGTCGATCTGGCCGAGGGATGTTCGCTGGAACTACAGACACAATCCTACCAGCGCCTGTTTACTATGAAACAGAGTGCAACGCAGCAGATGCGGGTTCAGATGGCTGCCGGATCGGCTTTCTGTTTCCTGCCACATCCCGTCGTACCTCATGCCCAATCCAGTTTTTCAACTGTCAACACCATTCACATGGCGGATGGGTGCAGCCTTATCTGGGGTGAAGTGCTCACTTGTGGTCGTAAACTGAACGGCGAGGTTTTTCAGTTTTCCAACTACCACGCTATTACCCAGGTTTTCATCAACCAACGCCTGTGCATCAGGGAAAACCTGCTGATCGAACCAGCCACGATGAATCTGAAATCAATTGGGCAGATGGAAGGATTCACCCATCAGGCGAGTCTGCTGTATCTGAACGAACAGGGGCTGGTGCCTGCCATTCGGGAAGCGATAACGGGGTATCTGTCGCAACAGACTGGTATTCTGTTTGGTATTTCAGCCACGCCCGCCCCCGGACTACTCATCCGATTACTCGGCCAGCAGGGGGAGCAGCTTCATACGTGCCTGAAAACGGTTGCCCGGCACTTGCCCCAAACGACGAAGAGCCAACCCGAATCCGTAGCTTATGTCATCTGATTTGCTGCTACTGGTCTGGACCGCCATTACGGTTGCCCTGTTGCATACGGCTACCGGCCCCGATCACTACCTGCCGTTCATTGCGCTGGGGAAAGCCCGGCACTGGTCACTGGCCCGCACCATCGGCTGGACGATGGTTTGCGGATGCGGCCACGTCTGGAGTTCGGTATTGTTAGGTCTGGGGGGCGCGGCTCTGGGCTGGTCGTTCGCCAGAGTGGGCTGGTTCGAATCGGTGCGGGGTGGCATGGCGGGCTGGGCCCTGCTGATTTTTGGGTTTATTTACGGCATCTGGGGCCTAATTCGTGCTTACCAAAACCGCCCGCACAAACACTTCGACCAGCAGCCCGGCGGTAATTTGTACGTATTTGAGCACAACCACGGACAGATCGTTACCTCCGAAAACCGGCACAAAGTGACGCCCTGGGTGCTATTCGTTATTTTTGTACTGGGCCCCTGCGAACCCATGATCCCATTGCTGTATGTGCCGGCGGCTCAGCAATCCTGGCGCGGTATGGTGTTGCTGGTCAGCGTTTATACCCTGTGTACCCTAACCGCCATGGTCGGTATGGTGCTGCTCGGTTACTATGGCGTGTCGCTCCTGAAAACCGAAAAACTCGAACGCTATATGCACGTGATGGCGGGTGTAACCATCTTTATCTGCGGAGCAGGTATGGTGTTTCTGGCCTGGTAAATTGAAGGGGAGGATGAATGATTCTCTTCAAGTCAAAATCATTCATCACTCCCGTACCACTGTCCCCGTAATGTAACCATACGGTTCGTCGGTGGCGATGAAGATTTCGTTGTTGTTCTCCATGCCGAATTGCTCCAGATTGAAAGGGATATGGTGCTTGTTGGGCATAATCAGGCTAATCTCGCCAACCACGTCATTCGCTTCCAGTACTGCCGACCCCATTGCCAGTAACGTTTGCTGAACCGATAGGCTCTTATGATGGGCAAAGGTTTTCAGCAGGGTCTCGCGGATACGGGTAAACAACGCCGTAAAGTCATGGTCTGTGTTGCTATACGTCCAGTTCGCTTCGCACTGCGTAGCCAGAATACGGTCGGACGTTTCTTTCAGGGTAGTATATTTATCCTTGATGTAGCCCTCGAAACCGGAGTCGGTTGTTTTTAGAATCAGCAGGTCTTTGATCCCCGATGTAACGGTGATACCGGCTGCTGTCTGCACAATAGTCGTCGTGTGCTTCTCAGCACCACCACCCGTGTAGGCATGGTGATGCGGCTCACCGTCGAAGGTCATCCGCGTCCAAGGGTGTTCAACGATATGAATGGTCGCCTGCGATACGGGCGGATTATTCGTGATAAAATAATTGGCCAGATACAGCCCGAATTCCTCGATCGACCCCGTAAAATGGGCCTTCGCCAGGGCATATACCGTATTTTTCTGGGTATCGGTGGGTAAGATATTCGCATTGTCGCCCAGGGTGTGGGCCGTGTCAAAATCTCCTTCCAGCGTTACATTGACCGAAATCTGCCGGAACTCATGATAGTCGAGATACCGAGTAATTTTGGACAGGTTGACGGCATTCTTGCCGTAAGCATTCGTTTTCAACGTAAGTTTCATGGTTGTGTGCGCTGTTTTGGCTAGTATTGACTCCTAGTATAGAAAATTATTTTCTATTTAGTCGCATGATTGATTTTGCCCTCCGGGGAAATAAGGTTTTAACACCAACCGGTATCCGGCAGGCCGTTGTTCTGGTAAAAGACGGTCGGATTGCCGATGTACTGTCGGAACTGCCAGCCGGGTTTGACGCTGACGTTATCGAGATTCAGGATAGCGTACTGATGCCCGGCATTATCGACCCGCACGTGCACATTAACGAACCCGGCCGCACCGACTGGGAAGGTTTCGATACGGCTACCAAAGCGGCTATTGCCGGTGGCGTTACCACGCTGATCGATATGCCGTTGAACGCATCACCCGTAACGACCACCGCCGACGCCTTCGACCAGAAACTGGCGGCTACGGAAGGAAAGTTACACACCAACTGTGGTTTCTGGGGTGGCCTGATTCCGGGCAATACCAGCGAGATTGAGAAACTGATTGCCAAAGGTGTACTGGGCTTTAAAGCCTTCCTGACGCACTCCGGCATCGATGAGTTTCCGAATGTAATGGAAGCTGATTTGCGCAAAGCCATGCCGATTATTGCCCGACATGGCCTGCCCTTGCTGGTCCACTGCGAACTATCAACGAATGAAAAACTGGCTACGGGCGACGTCCGGTCTTACGCCAACTACCTGTCGTCGCGGCCCGGAGTGTGGGAGGATAACGCCATTGCGTTGATACTACGACTGTGTGAGGAATATAACTGCCGGACGCATATCGTGCATCTATCCTCGGCTAGTTCCATCGAACCCATCGCCGATGCAAAGCGAAGGGGCCTGCCACTGACGGTCGAGACGGGGCAGCATTACCTGTTTTTCAACGCCGAAACCATCCCCGATGGGCAGACCCAATTCAAATGTGCGCCCCCCATTCGGGAGAAAGAAAATAACGATCGGTTATGGGCGGCTTTGCGCGAGGGTATCATTGATTTTGTGGCGACCGATCATTCACCGGCCCCGCCCGATCTTAAACAAATGAAAAGCGGTAATTTTATGACTGCCTGGGGTGGGATTGCTTCGTTGCAACTATCCCTGCCCGTGCTATGGACAGCCGCCCGGCAACGCGGATTTGGTGTAGCTGAAATTGCCGGATGGCTGAGTGAAAAACCGGCTCAATTAGCAGGGGTATCGACCAGAAAGGGAACGATTGAAACCGGATACGATGCCGATTTAGTCGTCTGGAATCCGGAGAAATCCTTTACCGTTTTGGCCGATCAGTTGTACCACAAACATAAAATGACGCCGTACCTGAACGAGGAATTATACGGGGTTATCGAACAAACGTATCTGGGTGGTGTACCCGTTTTTAGCCACGGATCGATCACGCAACTGAATGCTGGCAAGCGAATGTTAAAGGAACGGGAATGACTGATTACGTACAACGCGCCGGAGATATTCTTGCGAAAATCAACGATCTGGCCGCCATCAGTGAGGACGCGACGGGTATAACCCGGACATTCGGTACCGATGCTTTTTTAGCGGGAAGGCAAAGGGTACAGGATTGGATGGAACAGGCCGGTTTGCCAACACGGGTCGATGCCATTGGGAATGTCAGAGGCCGGTTCGTGAGTTCGAACGAGGGGGCTAAAACGTTCGTGATTGCCTCGCATATCGACACGGTTGTCAACGCCGGGAAGTTCGATGGGCCGATGGGCGTGATGATGGGGCTGGACCTCGTTACGCGCCTGATCCAGTCTGGTAGAACGCTGCCGTTTCATATTGAACTCATTGCGTTCAGCGACGAAGAGGGCGTCCGATTCCATACCACGTATCTGGGCAGTAAAGTGGTGGCGGGTTCATTTGATAACGCCCTGCTCGCTAAAAAAGACGCACTAGGCATTACCCTGGCCGAAGTACTGCAAACGATAGGTACTGATCCTACGCAACTACTGTCCGATGCGCTGGCACCCGACGAGTGGCTGGGCTATTTTGAAATTCATATCGAGCAGGGGCCGGTATTGTACGAACGTCACGTACCCGTTGCGGTCGTAACGGCCATTGCCGGGCAGAAACGGGTAGAAATTGCCTTTGCCGGTATGGCTGGGCATGCCGGAACGGTACCGATGGACATGCGCCAGGATGCCTTGTGCGCAGCCGCTGAGTTTGTGCTGGCCGTAGAGCAATTTGCCCTCGTGCATAAAAACAATCTGGTGGCTACGGTGGGGAAACTGACCGTAGTGAATGCCGCCAGTAACGTCATTCCGGGTGAGGTAAGCTGTAGTCTGGATGTGCGGAGTAACGATACTGATCTACTGGAAACCGCTTACCTGGCCCTGCACGAACTGGCGACCAGCATTGGTGCTAACCGGCTGATCAACGTGAACTGGAACCTGATTCAGGAAACCGCCCCCGTCCTGTGCGATACGGCTCTGACCGATTTGCTGGCTAAATCAATACGGGAAAGCGGCTATGAAGTAATTCCACTGGTGAGTGGGGCCGGGCATGATGGCGTGCCTATTTCGCCCGTTTCGCCCATTGCCATGCTGTTTGTCCGTTGTTTTAAAGGCATTAGCCATAACCCGCTGGAAAACGTTGAGTTGGCCGATATAGCCGCTACGCTCCGGGTTGCCGATACATTTCTTGATTCACTCCCTGAGCAATATTACTAACAAAACCACATGGAAATTTCTGCCCTTACCCGATCCGTCGTTAAACGCAATCACGCCGTTATCAGCCCCGACGGCTACATCAATAGCCGTGTACCTGGCTGGAAAAACTGCACCGTAAACGTCCTAATCAATGAGCAGATGGGGGCAAACCTCTGTCAAACCCTCATTACCATGACCGAAACCGGCAAACTCACTGGCGTAACCCAAGCATCGCAACTGTTTTTCTACGTCATCAGTGGTCAGTGTACAGCCACGGTAAGCGGGGAAAAACAGACGCTGACAGTAGGCCAGTTTGTGTATATTCCCATTGGCAACGACTATTTGATTGACCAGCCAGATGCCGGTACGCAACTGCTTACGTTCCATAAAGTCTATGAGAAGCTGGAGGGCTTTCCGGTACCGTTAGTACTATTCGGGGATGCGGCTAATGTAGCCGGGCCGATGTACCTAGGCGACCCGGCCCTGCGGCTACAGGTACTATTACCTGATGAACTGAGTTTCGATATGGCTGTCAATATTTTCACCTACGATCCGGGTGGACACCTGCCGCTGGTTGAAACGCACATCATGGAGCACGGCCTCATTTATTTGCAGGGGCAGGGGGTGTACATGCTCGATAAGGATTGGTACCCCATCAAAAAAGGGGATTCGATCTGGATGGCTCCCTATTGCCAGCAGTGGTTCACGGCCATGGGGAAAGAGCCTGCGGTTTATATTTATTACAAAAACGTCAACCGCTTTCCAACTACTGTTTAATGAGTGAAGAACCCTGCGGGCGTTCCCGCATGGATAAGGTACATAAGATTTTAGCAGTTGCAGTATTTACAAAGGACCACTGTCCTTACCACCCCCGACCCCTCCTAAAACAGGAGGGGAGTGAAAAAAGGGTACGTCATTTAGTAGCCCCTCCTGTTTTAGGAGGGGTTGGGGTGGTAAAGCCAATGATTTTATTTGTCATCCGTTTACTTACTCATGACACTAACCGAACTAAATCAGTTGCCGGTTCTCCAACAGAAAACCGCCCTCACCACCTGTTGCGGTTCGTCGGTTTGGGTAGACAGGATGGCCAGCCTATTCCCGTTTGAGACCGTCGAACAATTGTTCGGGAAGGCCGAAACCGTTTGGGAGGGCTGTTCTGAATCAGATTGGCGGGAAGCTTTCACGCATCATCCTAAAATTGGGGATATTGACTACCTGCGGGCCAGATTTGCCAATACGAAGGTCTGGGCAGCGGGTGAACAGGCAGGTGTTTCATCGGCATCGCAGCAGGTACTGGAAGACCTGGCCGAGGGAAACCGGCTGTACGAAGAAAAATTTGGGTATATCTTTATCATCTGTGCCACCGGAAAATCGGCGGGTGACATGCTGGATAGCCTGAACGCTCGTCTGTCCCATTTACCCGAAGCCGAAATTCGGATTGCCATGCAGGAGCAGGGAAAAATAACTCTAATACGACTGGAAAAACTATTGGTATGAGCCCCGTAACAACCCATATTCTCGACACATCACGGGGGAAACCGGCCGTGGGCATAGGTGTTATTTTGTCCCGGCAACAGCGCGAATGGACCGAGATGGCGCGTGGTATCACCAATGCCGATGGTCGGATTAGTGATCTGTTACCGACAGAAACCGTCCTTCCATCGGGTATTTATAAGCTGCGATTTGAGACGGGCGCGTACTTCTCCGGCCTTGATATTCCGGCGTTTTACCCCTTTGTCGAAATTGTGTTTCAGCTAACGACCGGCGAACATTATCATGTTCCCCTGCTCCTGAATCCCTTCGGCTATTCGACCTATCGCGGGTCATGATGTATTGACACTAAACCAGCAACCATGAAATTTACAATTCAGGAAAGCGATAAAACCCAGTTACTGGATACCCTGAAAACGGCCAACCTGGCTTTTCAGGCAACTTATCCCGGCGACAAACCCAACCGGCAACCGGTACACACCGTGTACGGCGGAGCGAATCTGTTCAAGTCGGATACCTGCATTCGCATGGGCGAAATTGCGTTAAATAACCTCCAGACCTACGCGCCTAATTTCGGGGTGCTGGCCAATGTACTGCAACTACCCGGCTATGAACACCTGCCACCCGGTCTACAGGAAATTGCCGACCTCACAAATCGGCTGGATTCCCTGCCCGATACAGAGCGACGAAATGAACCGGCCTGGCTGGCCTATTCAGTTTACACTAAAATCAGGCAAAAACTCCAGACCGAAGCCGTTGAGGATTTTCGGATTGATTTTGAAGATGGCTTTGGTAACCGGCCCGACGATGAAGAGGATGCCACCGCTGTTCGGGCTGCGCTGGAAGTGGCCGAGGGCATGAAAAACAAAACCCTGTCGCCCTTTATCGGCATCCGCATCAAGCCCTTTACCGAAGATCTGAAATTTCGGGGCGTTCGTACGCTGGATCTGTTTCTATCGACGCTGCTCGACAAAACGGGGGGTGTTTTGCCCGATAACTTCGTGGTGATGCTGCCCAAGGTTACTATTCCCGAACAGGTTGTTACGATTGTCCGGCTGTTTGAACTGCTCGAAAAAGGCAATAACCTGGCCCCCGGCACGCTACGAATGGAAACGATGGTGGAGGCCACGCAGATTGTGATGGACGAGGAAGGACGTAACCCGCTCATGCGCATCATCAGGGCCAGCGAAGGCCGCTGCATTGCCGCCCATTTCGGCACCTACGACTATACGGCTTCCTGCGGCATTACAGCCAAATACCAGACGATGGGGCATCCGGTTTGTGATTTTGCCCATCACATGACCAAAGTAGCGCTGGGCGGTACCGGCATCTTTCTGTCGGACGGGGCAACGAATGTCATTCCCATTGGTCCGCACCGGGGCGATAACCTGACGTTTGAGCAACTGGCCGAAAACCGGGCGTCGGTCCATCATGCCTGGCGGCTTGGGTTTAATCACACTACCCACTCGCTCATCAATGGCTTTTATCAGGGTTGGGACCTTAACCCGGCCCAGTTGCCGATGCGGTATGCCGCCACCTATGCGTTTTTCCTGAGCAGTTACGAAGACGCGGTTTTTCGCCTGAAAACATTTGTAGAACGGGCCGCTATTTCCACACTCACAAACGATATTTTCGACGATGCCGCCACCGGACAGGGTCTGTTAAACTTCTTCCTGAAAGCCATGAACTGCGGAGCCATCTCGGAAGAAGAAGCACTGACCACCGGCCTGACGCTGGATGAAATTCGCAGCCGTTCGTTTTACCGGATTCTGGAAGGCCGACGCGCAAAATAAAACCGGCTGGCGCACAGGCGCCAACCGGTTTGGTGATAGTTCTGTTCCTCACCGCCTGCCGGAGCAGGGTAAGGTTAGCTACCGTTTGTAGCGGCTGGGGTGTTCCCGGCCAACGCCAAAACTGTAGCCCAGAGCCAGCGTAAAGGTTGAATTTTGCAGGGAATTACGAGCACCCCACAGGTTGGGGAGGTTATTCTGTACATTATTCAGACCCAGTGTATAGCGGGCATCGATCAGAAAGTGCTGCCGGCTGCCGGTGCCCCAGTTGAGTTGAAACCCTCCGGCGGCACCCAGGTCCAGATCACTAAAATCATTCGTGTTATCGCCATTGATAACGGGGCCTGTTCCCTGAAGATAATCGCCTTTGATTCGCTTGGCGTTCATTTTTATACCCAGCGACGGTCCGATAAAAATGTTGGGTCTGAAATTGCCGGATAAGGTCAGGAAATAGCGGGCCAGCACGGGAATTTCGAGGTAATTGACGCGCTGGATAAACTTCAGTCGACCATCGTTATAACTCGTACCTCGCTGTGAGTACAGTACATCGGCTGAGATGCCAAAATGGTTCAGGGAGCTATACATTAAGAAGGCGCCAGCCGATAGGCCGGGGGTAAAATTCATATTATCCGCATTACCCCAGTAATTAGACAAATTCAAGCCGACACGAGGGCCTGCACTAAAGCGTTGTTGGGCGTAAACGGTTGATAAGCAGGAGGAAATGAGGATAAATGAAAAGATGGTGGAGCGTACTAGAGTTGCGCGAAACATAGATGAATTAATAGTTGATATGCCGGGTTAACGCCCGATGTTCCGCAAATGTTATAAAGAAATTGTGGCGAAGCGATAAAAAAGAAGGGTTTATCAGGAAAGCAGCGGGTAGTCTCCAGAACGTGCAGGATACATGAACGTTGTTTTTTGGGGGGCAACCGGCGGTACTTTGGCGGGTTTTTGGGGAGCGAAATAGATAAAGTAAACGGCCACTGCCAGCATAAATAGAATGGCGGCTGTCGTGGTGGCAATCCAGAGGGGCCAAAGCCGTTTTTGCGTAGCCGATTCGTGGATGCGCTGGTGCAGGGCATCGCGTAGATCCGCCATTTGCTCGCTCATAGGGCCGGTTGCCAGACCAGTGGCGGTATGTTGCATTGCTTCCAGACCCGCCAGCGCATCGGCATAAAAAGGGTCTTCCAGCAGCAATCGCTCAACCCGGTGCCGGGCCGGACCTTTCAGCCTGCCTGCCTGGTAAGCCTGCAATTCATCGAACGTCAGTTGGTTATTCATAAACTTTCTTTACGCATGCAAATTTTCATATTTCGGCGGCCATTTTGCAAAAAACTTTTTACCTGTTTCAACCCGAACCCCGACAGGTCGGCTATTTCCGTGTACGTTTTTCGCTCCAGATAAAATAGCGTAAGGCAGGTTTGCTGCTCGGCAGGCAGTGTTTTCAGGCAGGTTTCCATAAGCGTCAGATCTGCCTCCTGGTCCAGCGGGTCGGTTTCATCGAATAAGAATGACGACACTGAGCCGTCTGCCAACTCCCCACTGGCATTGGTTACCAGTTGTGATTTGGGATGGGCCTGATTTTTTCGCAGTTGCATCAGGCAATAGTTACGGGCCACACTATGCAGCCAGGGACCAAACTGCTGCACGTCGTGTTTGCGCAAGTCGGTTATCAACTGCTCAAACAGATTCATAACGGCATCTTTTGCCTCCTCCTCATCGCGCAGGTAGTTGTAGCAAACGGCATAGATCAATTCCATGTGCTGTTCATACAACTCACCCAGAATAGCCAGATCGCCCGTAGCGCGATAGGCAGCCACATAATCGGCGGCATTGCTACGGGGTGGGGTAGGTCTGGATTTGCGAAACAGTGTCAAAAACATACAGGGAGCCGCTCAGTATACGTAATGGATGCAAAATGTAGCTTCATTCCATAAGATGCCGGGTTATTTACTCAACATTCCTCCGAAATATAACCGAACATCATCAACGCTTGTTATCTGTGGGTACTAACGCAACAACGGTATGAAACGAATCCTGTTTATTGGTAGTATGCTCAGTATCGGTTTGCTGGTAAGTGCATCGGGCCAGAGTAACCCGTCGCCAGCAACAAAACCGCCAACCTCCACACCGAAGAATACCAGGCAGATAGATCCGGCGCAGAAGAAGCTAAGCCAGCAGGAACGGCGTAGAAAAGAAGCAGCTATGGACACCACCAAGCCCGCAAACAGGAAAGGTCGCCGACTCCGGCCTGATTCACTACGCCGGGGTGGAGTCACCAAAGTCGACACCGTTTGATGCTCCACCTTCTCGATCCTTCTTTTCGTGGATTAGCCTTTAGAATGGGGCAGGAAGTACAGGGGAGGGAATGCAGGTATAAATAAAGAGCAGTGCCCGGCTACCGGCTTCGCGGGGCAAAAAAAAACCGTTCGCAGCGCGAACGGGATTTCCGGATTTATCTTTTCTTACCTTAATCTTCTGTGTTAGCTGAAGTTTATTGTCCGCTTTTGGGTTTCGGTCGTCAGGCTCACCTGCCTGATAATACTCCCTTCATCCGATTTGATTTCCAGTGTGTACAGGCCATCCTGTATGCCACTTACATCGAAAAGCATGGCCGTTTTGATTTCCTTTCTGGCAACACAGTGGCTGAATAGCACGTGTTTCTTTTCATCGAGCAGTTGCACATACACCAGGGTGGGAGCAACTTTCTCTACGGCTAATCTGATTTTACCCTGGTTGTTTACGTACACACTGGCATCGAACGATGCGGGCTTTTTGGGAGCTTCCGGATTGGCAAGCAGTGCGCTGACACTAAAAAGAAGTCCGCTTACTAAACTTTTGCTGCTGGCCAACAGGCTGGCCTGGCTGAGGAAATGAATCATGGCTTTATAGTTTATGTTGTTTACTGTTCTCCCTCTCTATGCCAAACTGTGTGCCATAATTATCAATTAATTGATAGTCAGTATTTTGATTAGGTTTAGGGTTTGGTTATTTGTACGGAATCGGACAAGTGGTGTTCGGTAATGAACGTTTTTTTTTGTTTTCGCACGTACTGGAAGAGGAGCCGGTGGCGGGGCTGGACTCATCGGGTACAGGGGGTCAAAAAAAGAGGTTACCCGAAACGGTAACCTCTTTTTTTGCAATCGTCAGTGAGAAAAAACAAGCGATTGATGGACGAAGCCGTCTTTTTACCGCATCACATTCCTCGGATCGGGCTTCATCACGATCTGGAATTCGTGGGGTGGCTGGGCCCCCATCAGGTTTTTAACGAAATAATCCCAGCGTCGGCGGGTCATGTACGGCGTATAGCTGCCAAAGCCGTGGGCTGCATTCGGGAAAATGACCAGGTCGTAATCCTTATTGGCTTTCTCCAGAGCCTCAATCACCAGCAGCGTATTGGATGGCGGTACGTTATTATCCATCATACCGTGGGCCAGCATCAGTTTTCCTTTCAGGTTTTTGGCGTAATTCTGATTGGCATGGGCTTCGTAGTCGGAGTTCGCGGTCAGGCCGTCGTACCGCTCGCCCCAGTCGTCCTCGTAGTTGCGATTGTCGTGATTACCCGATTCGGAAATGCCGACCTTAAAGAAATCGGGGTACCTGAACATGGCCGTTGCCGTAGCGAATCCGCCCCCGGAATGTCCCCAGATGCCCACCCGGCTCGTATCCATGTAGGCATACTGCTGCGCCAGTTGCCGGATGCCCGACACCTGATCCGGCAGCGTGTTCTCCGACATGTTGCCGTAGCTCATGTCGTGAAATTTTTTGGAACGCAGCGGGTTACTGGCTCCTTCGATTTCGACCACAATAAACCCCAGTTCGGCCAGCGACTGGTTATCTTTCCGGGCCGCCGAAAAGCCCCAGCTACCCACGCTGCCGCCCTGCGGACCCGGATAGATGTAGTCAATAACGGGGTATTTTTTGGTAGGGTCGAGGTTGGTAGGCGTGTACAGCAGTCCATAAATGTCCGTTTCTCCATCGTGCGCTTTTAGCTTAACGGGCGTTGGCGCATGCCAGCCAGTAGCCGTCAGTCGTGAAATATCGGCTTTCTCCAGCGTTAGTATGAGCTTGCCCGCTATGTTTCTCAATACACTCACGGGCGGGACAGTTGGCGTTGAATAGGTGTCTACAAAATAGGCACCGTCGGGTGAAAGGCTCACCTGGTGGTTTCCGGCTTCGGGCGTGAGCACTGCGAAGTTCTTTCCGTCAAATCCAATCTGGCAAAGCTGGGCGAAATAGGGGTTCTCCGGTTGACGCCCAACGGCCATGAAGAAGAGCATCCGCCTGGCTTCGTCTACTTTCAGCAGCCGGGTAACCACAAAGTCGCCCTTAGTAATCTGGTTTTTCACCTTGCCGGTGGCGGCATCATATAGATACAGATGGCCCCAGTTGTCGCGTTCCGAGAACCAGATAAACTCATTGGTTTTGGGCAGATACCGCCAGTTGATGGCCCCCCAGCCCGATTCGTACTGGGTGGGTACGATCTCCTCAAAGACTTCCCGCACCGCCCCCGTTCTGGCATCGGCAATACGTACTTTCTCCTGTTTATGGTCGCGGGAAGTAGACACAAATGCCAGTTGAGACCCATCTTCGGTCCAGTGTACATCATCAAATGTGCCGCTGCTGGAAATATCATCGCTCAGCGTAGCGCGGTGCGGGTCGGGGGGGATTTGCAATGTAATTACCTTCGGGTTATCGACCTCAATGATGACCCGCTGAATGGTAGGAATAACGGGATCGCCGGGGAAGGGGTATTTCCACTGTTTCAGCGTGGGCTTTCCCACATTGGTTGTCACAAGATACATATCGCTCACCTGCCGCTGGTCCTGCTTGAAGGTGGCAATCTTTTTGGAATCCGGCGACCAGGCCAGAATCGCCCGGTCGCTCGATTTCCAGCCCGCATTATCGGTAGCGTATCCAAAATCCTTGATGCCGTCGGTGGTTAGCTGGGTTTCTGCGCCGGTTTTCACATCCCGTACCCACAAATTATGGTCTTTGATGTAGGCCGCTCGTTTCTTATCAGGCGAGAGCACTTCATTACCACTTTCACCCCGGCCCGGCCGCTGCTCGTCGGAGCTGGTTATGGGCGGGTTGGTGGTGTCGGCGGTGAGTTGGTCGTTTTGCGGGGTATACCGCCAGGATTTGCCCCCGGCCTGAAAAACGATGGATTGATTATCGGGCGCAAAACTGATTCGCTGGAAGGGCAGGCGCGTCGCTTCGTAGGTTTTACCCGTCGCTTTCGACAGCGAAGCGGCCAGTTTTTGGGAGTCGAAAGCCGCCGTCTTCGTTCCTTTGGCGGGGTTGACCAGCATAAACTCACTACCGCTGGCTGTCATATTCCGGTACCAGAAACGGTTGTCGGGCAACCAGTTTGGGCGAACGGGTCCGTTGTCGATGAGTTGTTCGGCATTGGGGCCGAGGAACCGCTGGGCCTGTTCGTAATCTTTAGCCGTCAGCACCGGTTGCGGCTGTGCGTAGGCCGACACCAGCAGGGCAACGGGCAAAGCCGTCAATACAATTTTTAGCATAGTTGATGTACGTTAGGGGCAATGACTTGCTGTATTGGTAAGAAACCGTAAAAATAACGAAATATGAACCGGATGGCTGAACCACAAGCTGCCAAATCAGCGAATGCCGGGGCATTATTGGCCCTGATTTCCTTCATCCATTACTTCTTGAAGGCAAGGGCCTTTACGGGCTGAATCCGGTTGACAACGATGGTGGGTATCCAGAGTACCAGCGCAATCAACAACACGGTGGCTCCGTTCAGGGCCAGAATGGTAGGCCAGTCCCAGACGATGGGCACGTAACTCATGAAGTAGTTTTTAGGGTCGAGGGGAATCAGCCTGAACCGGTCCTGGAGGAAGCAGATCCCCAGCCCAACCACATTGCCAATCAATAAACCCCAGGTCACCATGTTCAGTCCCACGAAAACGAACATGCTCCGAATCAGTGAATTAGGACCACCCAGTGCTTTCAGCAACCCAATCATGGGAGTGCGTTCCATCATCAGTACGATCAGCACGGATACCATATTGAACGAAGCAACGAACGTAATCAGGCTGAGCAGGATAACCATGTTCCGGTCCAGAAGGACCATCCAATCGAAGAGCGGGCGGTACTGGTCCGTGACGCGGGTGAGCCGCATATCGGGCGCCAGCACATCGAACACACGGGCGGCTGTTTGCTCTACCTGCGCGAAGTCATTGACGAATATCTCGTAGCTCCCCACCGAATCGGGACCCCATTTATTGAGTCGCTGAATCAGCCGGATATCGCCCAGGGCTACGGTTTTATCCACTTCTTCCAGCCCCGTTTCGTAAATACCGACCACCGTCATCTTCCGGGCGCGGGGTGTATTGCCCAGAAAATACAGCGGGATACTTTCCCCCACTTTCACCTGTAACTGATTGGCCATGTACTGACTGAGCAACAGTTGGGTGGAGCCGTTTCCCGTATCGGCCCCCACCACCGGCACGGTGCCGGCCACCAGCGAGCCCCGAAACAGATTCCAGTCGTAGTCCTTTCCAACGCCTTTCAGCACCACGCCGGTCAGTTCCTCTTTCGTTTTCAGGATACCCGCTTTCTGGGCCACCGCCTGAATGTGCCGTACGCCGGGAATACGGGTGCTATCGCGGTACAGGGTGGTATTCAGGGGCAGGGCGGTGTCTTCGTACGACATGTTGTTGGTGAACTTGCTCACCTGCAAATGCGCACCGAACAGGAATATCTTTTGCTGAATGGTGTTTTTAAAGCCATACAATACGGCAAAGGCAACAATCAGCACGCCCAGACCGAGGGCAATGCTGGCGATGCCGATGCGGGTAACGGTGGCCGAAAAACTGCCCTCAGGCGCGTGGCGGACCTTTCGGGCCAGAAAAACAGGAACGTTCAACGTAGTTTGGTGTTTGTGGTTTGTCGTTTGCAGTGGCGTCGGCTACCATCAAGCGATAAACAAAATTTCAATTCGTAAAAGTAAGGCTTTATCGCAGTGCTTATTCTACGAATGATGCTTAGATTCTACTGTACAACGTCTTTTCTGCCTATTCCTTTGTGGTTGGAACGATAGAAAATACGGTAATTCTAACAGTAGGACAGCGATAGGAACGACTACCCACACAAAAAACGACCGTCTTTGGGAAAACCCGAAGACGGTCGTTTTTTGTGTATACCAGTACTGAACTACTGACAGATAATCTTCACCGTATGTGTCTGCTGTTGCTTGGTAGCCTGCAAAAACAGCATACCCGGCCCGGTTGATGGGTCCAGTTTAAACTGCTGCACTTCCTGGGCACTCGCCTGCTCAATGACCCGGCTCTCCAGCAACCGACCCCGCACATCCGTCAACCGCAGTTGCACTGGTTGTCCTTCGGCCCCTTTTATGAGCACCTGAACGGTTTCGTGGACGGGGTTTCCCAGTAGCTGAAGCGACAGGGTGGTGCCCGCTTCTTCGGCGGCTACGCGTGCCCGGCCGCAAGCCTGTTTGAGATCCCAGGTGTAGGTGACGACGTTGCCACTCTGGCGGGCCATGAGCGTGAAGGGCTGCACATCAGTAGCCGTACGGGAGTCCTTATCGACAAACTGGTTGGGGTTGGTGGTCCAGCCGGTAATGCCTGCAGCTGTGTACTCAATGGCAGTACCATTGCCCCCGACCGTGTTGAATCTAAAGGCACCCGTAGCACAGTTGTAGGTAGGTTCAATGAGGGTCAGGCCCGTTGTTGGATTCCTGGACTTAAAGGTGAGGGTAAGATTGCGGGAAACTGGCAGATTGGGATACAAAGGATTAACAACGGTTATCGTTATGGGAAAACTTCCTATCCTGTTGTCCTTTGATCCAAATATGTATAAACCATACGTATTTAGGTCGTCCAGCAATCGAAAGTTATAATAAATGCCCGGTGGTAAGTTAGTTACGGTTTTCGACCAGCGCTCAATCGG
The DNA here is from genome assembly GCF_000374085.1 of Spirosoma spitsbergense DSM 19989. Classification (GTDB taxonomy): domain Bacteria; phylum Bacteroidota; class Bacteroidia; order Cytophagales; family Spirosomataceae; genus Spirosoma; species Spirosoma spitsbergense. The sequence continues at coordinate 83,368 of NZ_KB893388.1, forward strand.
ATTTGATTGATCAGTCGTTACCTCACCAACTTTATAATCAAAATACGTACTGACGAAAAAGGTTGTGTCAACACCAAACAACCGAATGTCATCTTTCTTACAAAACGCGCCAAAGTCAAATGAATAGCTGGTCGTTTTGCCGCTTTGAGTAGCCTGAATGGTGATAGGCTTCGGGTCATTGCGTAATCCCTGCTCAATAGTGCCGGTGTTGCTGGTGAGCGACGAACGGATTATACCCGGTGCCTGGTAGGTAATGGTCGAGCCATCGCCCCCGGTAGTGTTGAACGTAATGGCCCCTGTAGCGCAGTTATAAGTGGGAGCCGTGAGTGCCAGATTACCCGTTGTCGGCGGAGTTACACAGGCCCCGGATCGGTTGCTACAGAAACTGGCAAAGTCACCACCACCCGGTAAACCAGGATTAGAGGACATATCGATATAGGCTCCTTTTCCACATAAGTTGGCCAATTCCACTGGAAAACAATCGCTTAATTGATTCTTATCAATACGCAGGTTTTGAAGGCGCGTTAAGTTGCCGAAACTAGCTGGTATCGAGCTCGTTAGCTGGTTGTTGTACAGAAGTAAGAATTGTATATTCGGTAAATTGCCTAAGCTGGCCGGGATAGATCCGCTCAACTGGTTGTCATATAGATAGAGCGTAATGGCGTTTAGTAAATTACCTAAATTGGCGGGAATCGAGCCACTCAACTGATTCCTGGATAGATCGAAATAGTTTACTCTGGCTAAATTGCCTAACGTGACGGGAATTGGTCCGCTAAGTTGATTATTGGGCATGTCAAAAACTTGAAGTCCGGGTAAATTCCCTAAACTGGCAGGAAGCGTACCGGCTAATTTATTACTACCTAAGCTGAGTCCAGTCACCCGGTTATTACCATCACAGGTTACGCCAAACCAGTTGCAGGGGCTATCGCCCTGCAACCAATTCGTTTTGTTGGTCCATCCCGGCCCGTTGGTGGCGTTGTACAGCTCTACCAGGATTGCCCGGTCATTATTGGGTTGTACGGGGGGATTGGTCCCGATTGGGCAGGTGGCCCTCAAATCGAATCTATACGTCACCGTTACCCCACTCTGGGTGGCGGAGAGGGTAAGGGGCTGAGCATCGGCGGCCTGCCGAAGGCCCGCATCCACAAACTGATTGGGGTTGGTAGTTGGTCCGGTAATGCCGGGGGCGAAGTAGGTAATGGTCGAGCCATCGCCCCCGGTGGTGTTGAACGTAATGGCCCCGGTAGTGCAGTTATACGTGGGTGCGATGAGAGTAAGTGCCTGCGTATTCGCTCTGGCCGCCTGCTTACGAACCCAGATAACAGTGTTGGTGCTGTTGTCCGTCCTGCCAGGGAAGTCGGGTGAATTAGTTGTACCGGAAATAAAGTAAGTTCCGTCCGGGTTTACTATAACTTTCCGGGCATAATCGTCGCCACGTCCCCCGCCTTTTTCCTGCCAGTCGATATTCAGTTCTGAATTGAATTTGGTAATCCTATAATCCCGCCCATTTCCGGCATAGCTATCCACTACAATACAGCCCCCATCGGGCGTGGGTTTGATGGATGTTCGATAAGAAGCGTTTTCTGGATACGTATCCGCCAGTCGGGTTGCCTTAATGACATCGAGGTTACGGTTTAGTTTCAGCACGGTTAACCCTGATAAACCGGTGTACGTACCCGTAGCGACATAGCCATCTGCCGTGGAGGCAAAGTCGAAGAATGTAGCGGAAGGGCTTCCGATGCGCTGCCATACGATGGTACCCTGCTCATCGACCCTGAAATTGTAGATTACGCTGAAATTTTTATCCGTACTACCCGTAATGCTTTTGGCAGTCGTCGTACTGTGAACCAGATAACCTCCTTCACTGGCTACGCTTACTCCCGGCAGACCAGTCAAACTGGTACTACCATCACCAAGGTATCTTTTTACCCAGGTTGTATTGCCATCTTTATCGAGCTTTAGTAGTAAAATATTCGAGAAGTTATCCGGGTTTAGCATACTGGCAATGGATTGAATCCCCGAAACCAGAAATCCTCCGTCAGGCGTTGCAATCAACCCACTCGCGCCATATGTATAACTACGGCTTGTGGGTAAACCCTGCAAGTCGAGATATTTTCTATAAATTACAGTACCCGTTGGCCCTATACGTTCCAGCAGCATTGGATCACCGCCCAAACTTTCTAAAACCAGAAAACCGCCATCTGACATTGCCTGTAAGTAATAACCATTCACTGAGTTAGAGTAGAGCGGGGTAGTCCACTCAACCGTACCTTCTGCGCTAAGTTTTGTGATAGATGAAGTTGAAGCAGTAGACACGATGGTGCATCCTCCATCAGCAGACCGGACCAGGGAGACTGTGGGATCAGGTGCTGCATTCTGGTCAAGGATGCGCTGCCAGTTAACGGGTGGAATAGGGGACTGCGCCCGTGTATTCGTTATGAAGGCCAGCGTCAATGCTCCCATCAGGAGCAGGAGTCCGTAAAGACGAATGGGTAAATAGTACATCGTTTTCATAAAATTGGGTTGATTTATTGGATTGACTGAATCAGGGGAAATGTTGGGTTTATTGAACAGGTAAGCTACCCGGGGTAGCCACTCTAAAGAGAACCAGCACAATCAAGCCGGTAAACCTTGTGCCGATGTTGCTGGAACTGACTGTCGAAGGTTGTTACGGAAATGTACAGGCTATCCGACGGGTGACGGGAAGAATTGACCAGCCGTACTTCATTTCTGGTGCCATCAAATTCGAGAACACGCAGCCAGGTTTTACCCGAATCCCTGGTGTACATCAGCAGGCTCTTGTCGTTGGCCGATAGGCAGCTATAGGATATGGCCCAGATTTCGGTGCCCGTTGCCGTTTGTCGGCTCACCATGTTCATAATGGGACTGCGCCGGTAAGGGTCGGGTAAAACATACCGCTCAAACTGGCGACCTGCTTCGGTGCGAACCATGAAATTCGTCCCGCCCAGATAGTCACTGCCAAATAGAACCGCTTCGTCCGTTTCAGCCATTGACATGTAGCCCCCCGTTTGGTGGTGATATTGGTTGAGCAACCGCCAACCGCTGTTTGGCTCGGTAGATTGGTTGTCGAAATGGTTTAGTGCGCTATTGATCCACGCTTGTTTTTTGTTGTCGCCATCCGTCAGAAACAGGGCATTAAGCAGGGTACTGTACCGCACCAGATGAATGTGCTTGTTTACTCCCTGCCGTAACAGAAAATCAGCGGTGTGCCAGGTGATTCCTGCATCGGTGGAGTAATAGAGATAAGCCAGATTTTGCCACGCGCGGCCATGCCATATCGAACCGTATTCCCCAATCAGCAGCGTGCCGTCCGGCAACTCGGTCATGCCGTTGTTGAACAGGAAATAGCTTATCGGGGTCGAGAGCTGTAACACTACATCAAACGACTGCCCCTGGTCATCACTCCGGTGGATAGCCCCGTCGGAGCAAATGAAGAGGGTGTTCTGGCGATCGGTGAAAAACGACGTGACTGGCCTTTTGAACCTATGTACCAGAACGACGGACTGACTCTGATCATCGCTGCGGTAGAGCGCGTTGGGGTCAGAAAAACAGCAACCCCACAACAGGCCAGTGGGCGTCTCGATGCAGTATTTCCAGTCAACGGCAACGGGCTGGATCGATAAACCCGGTACAATCTGCTGGTCCGGCCAGTCGCTTTTGTCGGTAAGAATGTGGTACGGAGCATCCGTGAACTTTAAGTATTGGTCGTGGAATTGATACAGGTGAAGTCGGTGGATGACTTCCCACAGGGCGAAAGAGATCAGCTCCCGCTGCTTGCCAACCCGGCGGATAGCTTCCAGGAAATGCCACAGGTAAACTGGCCATTGAAGGCTGGGCTTTTTGAGCAAAGAAAAATAGCGTGATGAAACATCCATGGGTTTATGGGGGAGAATAGAAGGGGATGGGTTAAACAGACTGCATGGATTCCGTGCGGTTAGCGACCAGCGTGTACATGAGGAGGGGCTTATCGTGCCGGGCAACATGCTGCCGATGGTAATTGATTCGAACGTCGCCAAAGCCAAGCGCGTACAGGAAGTCGTCAAGCCGTTCGGGGGTGAGCTGCCCCCCTGTTTCTTCGAACGGATCTACAGCCGCCAGCGATTCCGAAGCCACGGGTGGCCCCGTAAACCGGTGGCGAATCTTACGCATTGTGGAAGTAGCCAGCCGCCCAAACAGACGATCGATGATTGGTGGACGGGTATTGTTCAGCATAGCAGTAATGACAATCGTTTCCCGGGTGATGCGTGCAGCCTGTTGAAGGGCTAAAAGCGGATTACTGACGTGTTGCAGGATACTGCCAAAGGTGGTGATGTCTACCGGTTTAACCAGATCCGGAATAGCGAATAGGGTTCCTCGAACTAACTCGGCCCGTGAGTTCAACAGCCTGTGGCTCAACCGGTAGGCATTGTTGATTTTACGAATTCGATTCCTTCGTTCGGAGATCAGGTCATTCGCTGCCTTGCCAGGGTGGGGAACGATAGCCAGGTCATCATTGGGCGAGAAATCATAACTGACCAGCGACGCTCCTTTCTTTTCCATATAGAAGGTAAGAAATCCGTTGGCTGTCCCCATATCCAGCACCCGTTTGTTGGTCACAATAATGTTTCCCAGGTACTCGTCAGGGGCATTCCGCAAGTCGATCTCACCCGGCATTTCGCCTAAGCCGGGTAAGTCGATAGTGTGGTAGAAGTGGTAATCATCGGGGGTAACTTTACGGCGAATGAGGTTGGACGGTTGAATGGCTGTCATACTTTTGTTCGTTTGGATAGGGAGCGGAAAGACTGCTTTGACCGGGGATGAGGACGAACGAACTGCTCCGAAACGGTTCACCAACCCGGTTTTGGTTATGTATCGGGCAAGGGATAAAAAGGTGAGTCAGAAAAAAAATATTTTTTCTGACTCACCTTTTCGAGGCTGTGCCTATCAATTAGCGACGGTAGAAAAAAAGGGGTTACGGAGTTGAGAATTATCTTCGTGGCTACACAATAGTCTTATGGCAACCCGACAACTACCCATTTACCCAACCGACCGGGACTTGTATGTTGCCCTCAGCCATCGGGAAGAGCGGGCGTATCAGTTTTTGTATGCTGAATCGTTCCCTGCCTTTCGGCACTGGATGTTGGCAAACAGCGGCTCAGAGATGGATGCCGAAGATGCCTTTCAGAAAGGGCTGCTTAGTTTTCTGCTCAACATCGAAACCGGCAAATACCAGTTTCAGGAGGAGACCCGCGTCACCACGGTCGTATTCGAGTATTGTAAACGGGTGTGGCTGACTGAGTTGAAGTCGGCCCGTTTCAGAACGAAAGTTGCCATGCCTGATGGATTCGATACCATCGATTCAACGGATGTTGCCACTGACCTGGAACGGCTGGACGTAGTAAATGCCGTGAGGCAGTCACTACAGCAACTCAAGGGCGATTGCAGACAGCTAATCGAGTGGTTTTACGTCGAGGAACTGTCATTACGGGATATTGCCCAGCGGCTTGGAATGAAAGAAACCTCCGTAAAATCGAAACGGTACGACTGCGCCGAAAAACTAAAAGCGTTTTACCAGCAAACCTCAATTCAGCGGGACTTATGAACTTGTCGGAAGAACAGTATGACATCATCGAAGCGTACCTGGCCAACGAATTATCGGCCAGCGACCGGGCTTCGTTTGAAGGCGACATACAAGCCGATGCCGAACTCAGCGCCGAGGTAGAGCGGCAGCGTACCCTCCGGCTGGGGCTGCGGGCCCTGGGCATCGAGCAGGCACTAGTCAGGGCGAAAGCGCATTATCAGGCCACGTCCTCATCGCAAGCGGCTTTATCTAGCAGGGAATCGCCAATAATACGGCCACTCGTTCGGTTGCTGAACACCTGGCAGTATTGGGTTGCGGCCGCGTCGATTGTGTTGTTGCTTGGTGTAGGGTATTATGCTTTCCAGCAGCAACTGGCACGGCGCGATGCGGTTGCCTATGCCGATAGTTTTGGTCCCGCGCCAACCGACCAGGTGATGAAAGGTTTTCCAACGGCTGCGTTCCCGTTGGCTGACCGCCCCCGGCTGCTCGACGCATTCAAAAACTATAAAGCCGGGAAATACGACCGGGTGATTGATCAGCTAAAAACACTGCCGGCTGATAAGCAGACGATTTACTACAAAAACTACTTTCTGGGATTAACCTATCTGGCCAACCGGCAACCCGCCGAAGCACTGCCGTTGTTGAACAGTGCACGGATAGCTCCTGCACTCGCGCTCCGGCAAAAAGCTACCTGGTTTATGGCATTGGCTTACGTCAAAAACGGGCAAAAAAATAAGGCTTTGCCCGTGCTGAAACAAATCAGTACCGACAAAGCCAATCCATTCAACGCCCTAGCGCGTCAGGTACTACAAAAAATTGACTAACCTATTGGTTGAAGAGTGCCTGTACTTCACTGGCCGTTAGTGCCCGCTTGTAGATTCGAATGTCGTCCAGCGCCCCCAGGAAATAGTTCGGTAAATCGCGCGATTGAGCCCCGAATTTCAGGTCACCACCGGGGCAGGTATCGAGCGTGTTTTTTGGTAAATCGTCCTTGGCGTACAACAGGGCATTGTCAAAGTACATCCGAACGGACGTACCACTGTATGTCATGACAACATGGTGCCACTTGCTCAAATCCGGTCGGCCGGGAAACGTAAATGTCTGCCAGCCAACACCCGGCTGGCAGTTGCTGTTTTGTTTGATGTCGGTGTTGATGATTATCCCACCCGGGTCGGCCGTGTTCGGTCTAATCAGGGAGCTATACAACTCGGCTGTACCGTCGCTGAAACGCGACTTGTTGTATATCTGCATGGTTCGGATGACCGACGTCGGTTTGATCCAGATACTGACCGATAAGGCACTGGGGTTCAGTATTGTATTGTCGGGCATGTAGAAATAGTCGGTAGAGCCATTCAGCAAAATAGCCGAGTTGGCTTTGCCCGTATGATCCGTCGTGAACGCAGGGCTGCCCACCAGTTTGACATGGTTGTTGTTGGCACTGGCATCCAGTAGTGATTGGTCGGTAAACGACACGGCGGCAACCAAATCCGTTGAGAGCGTGTCAACCTGCGTAATGAATGTCATGACATCGCCGTACCTGACCTCTCCCGAAGCCAGACGGGCGTAAACCCGGTAGTAATAGGTCTTGTTTGGCGTCAGATTGGCCAGGTTAACGGGTATATTGGCGTTCAGGGGTGGACCAGCAACCTTTGCAGTTGTTGCGTTGATGAGGTCCGGCAAACTATTCACCGATGAATAACAGATTCCATACTCCACCGCAGCCGGATTGCCCGTTTTATCAATCAGGAAGTTAACCGTGGCGGTTGAAACGCCCGGACTGGCCACACCGGTAACGATAGCAGGATACTGCCCCGTTGTAAACGATTGGGTTGGACTGCTGTAACCAGCCTGCCCTGAGGCATTGTTGGTAGCGTAGGCCCGAACGTAGTACAGCGTATTTTCTGTAAGGCCCGTTAGCGAGAAGGAAACGGGCGTGTTGAGCGCCACAGTCCCGGTCAGGTTTGCCACCTTGTCTTTGCCCACTTCTGGCTGTGGATTCGTTGAGGAGTAGCAAACGCCGTAGCTGGTAAGGGTGGCATTTCCAGTGCTGATAACCGACATCCGCAGTACGGCACTGGTTTGGGTCACATCACTCACGGGCTGCAACGCTACCGTGGGCGCTACTGCATCCGTCGCACTAACCGTTTGCTGAAGCGTCGTTCCAATATCACAGGTGTTTGTTAGTGTCGCTTTTACGGTGTACGTACCGGAGGTCGGGTACGTATAACTAACTGTCAGGCCAGTGGTGACGGTTGTACTGTTGTTGCCGAAATCCCACACTACCTGGTCGATGGTGCCGCTGCTGTTGGTAATGGCACAGTCGATTCTGCGTTGCTGGGTCTGTATACTGATTGTTCCCGAAGGCTGCGTACAGGCCCGCTTTGATTTTTTGCCGGGGAGTTCCCAGTTCTCACAACTCAGCAGTAGCGTCAGGCCAGTGCCGGTTAAAATAAAATAGAGTAAACAGGTTCGCAGATGATTCATGGGGGCGAAAAGATTGAGTGGATGCCTAAAACGTGTAGCTAACGGCCAGACCCCAGGATTGAGACGAGGGTTTCCAGCGCAGTGCATTGACCGGCGATTTAGGCTTCGGCTGGTGAATGAGTAAGTAAATCTCGGCTACAACCGCTACGGCTGCCACGCCCACGCAGGCTTTGAACAACCCGTTTTTTTGCTGGGCCGCTTCCGCAGCCGCATAGGCATCGGCATACTGACGATAACCAGCGGGGTTGTCGATGATGCCGGTATTGTTAGGGTCAACGGTCTGGCTAATCTGGCTCAAAGCGCCCAGTTTAGATTGGTAGTTGTTTCGCAGCAGCAACCCGTAGACACTCGCCCCAACAGCTACTGCGCCGGTAAAAAGCTTAAGGCCAGCGTGGTTGGCTGGTTTTTGTACGGAGACGGGTGCTTTTGGCTTCAGGTTTTCCTCGGCGTTGTGAATTTGAAGCCGCAGGGTTTCCTGCCTGGTCGTGTACTTGAGGGCTTCGGTGTACCGGTCTTTCGCTTCGGCCCATTTCTGCTGCGCGTACAACTGATTTCCTTCACGTTCATAGTACTCCGCCAGCCGCGCTTTGGTGCGCACATCATCAGAATTGAAAGCCAGTAACTCACCATAAAGACGGAGAACTTCCTGATTGTTACCCTGTTGCCGGGCTTCTTCTACCTGCTGGTTCAGTATCAGGCCGGTGATACTTTTTTCAATTTTGCCTTCAGCGTACGCATCGTTCTCGAAACCCGGTACTTCAAGGCAGTTTTGGTATTGCTGACGGGCTTTAAAGTAGTCGCCGGTTTTGAAAAACTCATCGCCCTGCTTTTTATAACGCTCATATTCTTCATCAACCACGGTAGTTGACACAGGCGTCTGGGCCATTAATGACCGCAGCGGAAAGGTTGTTACAATAAGAAAAAACAGAAAGGTTGAGTAGGGTAGTAGTTTATGCATGTAGAGAACCTATTGGGATTGATTGGTGCAGAGTTTTATTTGTTTTTGGACTTCTTTGGTGTCTTCGGCTGCCTGAGCCACCAGATACCAGTCTTTGGCCCCATCGTACGTGGCCCGGCCGTAGTAACTATCCCCTTTTTTCAGCGCGTACGTATAAGCATCGTTGGCTTTGCTGGTGTTGAGGTCGTGCTGTTTGGCCAGTTTCTCTGCCTCATTGAATGCCGAGATGGCTTTTGCTTTGTTGTTGCCGCGAGAGATGGCTTTCATGCCCTCTTCCATCAGCTGGTCATATACTTGCTGCGCTTCTTTCCTGGCGGCTTCGGCAACGGCCTTCGGGTCTGGTTCGGCTGCTTTTGCTGGTTCTGCTTTCAGTGGGTCAGGCACAACCGTATTGGGTGTTTCGGTTGGCAGGTCTGATTTCGGAACGGTTTGACCCGATTTTTGCCGGGCTTCGGTTGCGGTATTTTGAAGGGAGACTACATCCCGACGGGTTGGGTCGAGTAACAACGCACTTTTTGTTAGCACCAGCGCCTGTTCGTAGTTTTTTTGCCGGTAGGCCTGCTGCGCTTTTTTTAGTGCCGCATCGATCCGCTTGTTCAGCACGGCCCTGGCATCTGTCGATGCGGGTGGTAACGGCTCTGGCACAGCGGTTATGCCTGCTTCTTTGACAGGGGCAGCAGTAACTGACGCAAAAGCAGTTGCCGATGAATCGGTTGTTGGTTGGATATCAGTTGCAGGGGACGGGGTGCCATTCAGTGCCGTGTATAATACCGCCAGTCCGGCCAAAACGGCTACTCCCGGAGCTACAATCCGCCACGGGAATGGCCGGGACACGGCAGTGATGGAGGGGGCTAAGGAACGGACATCAGTCGGTTCGGTTGGCACCACTACGCTGGGTGTAGTATGGGCAGGTGTAACGGGAGTGGGCTGTTCGATGCCTTGTTTGGGAGCGGTCGGCCGGGGCGTATCCACGTACATATCCGTTTCTGCTACCCCATAGATGTCCGTTTCTTCGGATTGCGAAGGTCGTGGCAGAAGCTGACCAAGGCATCGGGCTTTACCGTCAAGAGCCAGTTTGTTGGCAGGGGCTAGCCGCAGTACCTCATCAAATTGCTTTTCTGCCTGCCTGGGTTGCTGACGTTCGAGTAACGAATCGGCCTGTCGTAACAGCACCGCTATCCACTGCTTTTCGATGGCTGCTTTGCACTGGTCAATACCCTGCTGCGCCCTGGGCTGGTTTTCCCGTTTGGCGAGTACCTGCTCGTATACGCCGAGTGCTTCATCGTACTGCCCCCGCTCAAACAGGGTTCCTGCCTCGGCTAATAACGTGTCAATCTGGTCCAGCAAATCAAGCAATTCGTCTTCCTTCCGAACCCGCTCGCGTATATCGCGAACCAGACACCGCCGAATGATGCTACGGTATGGCTCGGCAATTTGCGCAAGGCTGTCAGGTAATTCGACGGTTACTATTTTCTTTTCAATTTCCCGCCGGACCGATTGTTCACTGCTGTTACGCTGGTCGACCCGGAACGGTTTTTCTCCGGTCATGATCTCGAATAGGATGACGCCGAATGCCCACAGGTCGAGATTGAAACTGACTTTGCTGCCTTCTATCTGCTCGGGTGCTTTGTAGGATGGCGTACCGCGTCCGTCACTCAAGTCGAAATCAGACCCGTCGAATTCCTCATCACTAACCAGTTTGCTCAACCCGAAATCGGCGATTTTAGGAATAAAGCATCCGGTACTGTCGCGGGAAATGAGGATGTTGGCCGGTTTAAAATCACGATGGACAATGTGGTGTTGATGCAGGTGACGAAGGCCCATCAAAATGCCTTTTGTCAGATCGTAAATCTGAGCGGGGGTCAGGTTCACATGGCGGAGGAGGTCGGCCAGATTGCCATCCGGGTAGTACTTCATGATGGCGAAGTCGCTGACGCTGGTATCCGTTTCTAACCGGTAGCAGGCATCGTACCGGGCAATGTTGCTGTGACGCGGAACGCGTTGTGCCAGTTCTACTTCTGCCTTCAGCGACTTGCTGTCGTTTCCTTTAAATTCACTGATTTTTACGGCAACCCATTCTGTATCGATCTGGTCTTCTACTTTGATTACGCGTCCGTACGATCCACTGCCCAGCATAGCTCCTGCATCGTTGGGGCGAATCGGGTAGCGCCGTCTGAACGCTGAAAACGAAGTAAACGCTTGTGTCATACTGGGTGGATTTGCTACATATTTTGCCTTTATCAAAGATACGCTAAAGGGAGATTATCTGAAAATCGGCCGTAGAAAATCGGCGTCTGTCTCCCCATCGTTCGCTTCGTTACCCGGGGCGATACGTATTGGTGTAACTCTTTTATCGTCACGACGCCATCCCCGTTGAGGTCGCCCTGACCACCGAGTCCCCTGAGCAGGTAATACGTAAACGCCCCGCCCGCCAGCCGACCATCTTCAACGGCAAACTGTGTCGACCGACTGGCCAGTATCATCGCTACGTTTGTGTCCTTCGTTCGGGGTTTTATCGCAGACGGAATCGACTTTTGACGGGTCAGGCCACCCGACAGGCAGGCATCGGCAATGCACAGCTTTGTTATTGCCTTGGCGTCGTGAAAACCTGCCTTGATAAGGCCATACGTGAGTATTCGAGTCAGTTGGCCGGGTTTGGCATCGTACGGAACGAATCCGTTGGGCAGGCCATGGCCCGAAAAATAAAGAATGACCCGGTCGCTGGTACCTGCCCGCCGGAAAAGCGTCAGGGCCTGGTTAATGGCGGTTAAGGTTGCCTGCTTGTTTGTCAGCAGCCGTATGTGCGATTCGGGGACACTGCCGCCCGACTTACTGCGCAGGAAGGCGGCTACCTGCCGGGCGTCGCGATCCGAAAAGCGTAAGTCGCCCGTGCGGTAGGTTAGAGCCTGATAGTCGGCAATGCCAACGACAACGGCGTAGGTTTGGCTGCGAGAGGAGGGTTGTGCGGCTCCCGTAATGAGCATCAGACCAAGTAAAACGTTAACTAGCATAACGGGGGGTGGCATGTACAAGTGAGGCCGGTTCGGTAACCGACACGTGGCTGACTCCAACAAGATGACCGGAGTAATTGTCTTTTGTTTTGTGGTGGCATAAGGTAAGCAGGGCGTCCACTTTTTCCGCATCAGACAATCGCTGATTCAGCAGGTCTTCAAGCGTATGGTTATCAATTTGCTCCTGAACGCCGTCCGTACAAATGAAAAAATAATCGCCGGGTTGAATGTCGGTCAGGCAGATACACTCAGCGGTAGCCCGGTTGAGGGCTTTGTCCGTATCACCAGCGCTGGCAGTTACGGCGCGGCTGAGCCGGTTGCGCCAGGGGTGCGTTGCGGCCTGGGCTGCGGTGATGATGCCAGCCTCCACCATGTCGTTAACCTGCCGGTGATCGCTCGTCTGGAAAATAACCTTGCCGGCCCGAATCTGATACACCCGACTGTCGCCAAGGTGCGCTACCGTCGCTCCCTGTTCATGAAACTGCAGGAGCGCCAGCGTTGACCCCATGCGGTTGACCAACGGATGCCGATTCAGGAAATCCAGGTAAGCCCTGTAGGCAATGTCAAGGGCTGAACGCAGGTGGACTGAATCGAGAATGGGTGACCCCATAGACTCGATGTAGCCCGCTACCGCATCACAAAGCAACTGGCTGGCTACCTCCCCTTTGTCGGCTCCGCCCATGCCATCACAAATAATAAACAGGGGTGTTTTCCCTCCGGTCCCGATCGCCGGGAACAGGGTATCCTGATTGACTGTCCGCTGGCCGATGTGTGAAAAAGAAACAGGCATTGTAAGGCAAATCTGCATAACTTACTGGGTTCGGTCAGGGTTGAAATCCATCGTAACTTTGTACGTCTCAAGCATGAGTGGGGGGATGGTGTAATGCGAAAGGCGGAAGCGGTCAATACCGCCCAGGGTTATTTCCTGATTGTTACCAACGTCAAGGCACTCGGTTTTTAGTAAAGGAATACCGTTGAGCAGAGTACCGTTCAGGCTGTATTTCGTGGCTTGACCGGCCTCTTCGGTTGCCCCATCACATAGTTGATACCGCAGTTGGCCCGTCCATTTATCGAACACGACGGTCAGCGTACAATGTCGGCGGCTGATGTAGCACCGGCCATCGTGTACCAATCGACCCACCTGCACCGTACAGGAGTCCGCCGTACCAATCACATTCGGGCCAAACTGGAGCAGGTACACCGTTTCGGGGTCGTCAATGTTCATCAAATGGCCAAAAGAAGGCAGTCCCCTGACAATGTTTTCGTCGTAGTGATAGGCTGGCTGTAAGGGGTTTATGGCTCCGCAACCCACGTGTGAGCAGGTGATGGAACCCCGCTCAATATCCGTCGTACGAACCATAATCTTACGACCGCACTGCTGGCAATTTAGTAGCTTCATCCTGAAACCGATCATTTTTATTCGTCCATATCCTGCACATCCCCATCGTTGATGTAGGTATCATCAGCCGAGTCGTGCGAGGCTGTCTGGTACTGATTATCATCATCATCCGTATCGTCGTCATCATCATCGTCTACCGTGTGCTCATCGGTGAATTCCTGGGACGCCGGGGCCGAGGCATCCGGTTCCAGAATCGAATCGACCACTTCTCTGGACATACTTTCTTCCAGGGCCTGGCTAAACTGATCATTGCTCAACACAATGGACTGGTCCAGGCGAACTACGGCGGTTAGTTCACCATCCAGCGAATCATACCGGTAGACGGTGTCCAGTCCGTCGTCGCCCGCAGCATCGACTACTTTATAAATATGCCCGTCGGCGCTGTCCATCACCAACACATCAATCACTCCGTCGTGGTTATAATCAAGGCCAATTACCCGTTGCCCGTTCAGGCTGCCTTCGATAGCGGTTGGTTCGGACGGTTGTTCCTCAGTAACAGTTTGATTGTCAGCAACAGCTTGATTGTCAGCAACGGGCTGGTGATAAACACGTATCGGTAATTTCTCGCCGGTTATCATCTCGGTGTATTCCTGCCGCTGCTCCAGCGACAGGCTGCCCCATTCATCTTTCTCGAAGGTGTTATACCAGTGGCCATGCCAGCCGAAAACCCCGCCCATGCCCACCTCATGACGGGCGGCCTCAAATGCCTGTTCGAACGACATGTCTTCGGTTACCTTACCGGCTACGTCTATGTCTTTCGGTAGCTGATTTGCTACGGGCGCCGTAGTCTCTACTGTCTCGGGTTCATTCCCGTGCGGTTTGGTAATGCCTATTATTTTCTGGCTGATGGCCCAGGCCGTGCCCCCCAGCAACAACGCTGCCGCTGAAATGCCTAACGCCTTTTTCTGCTCGACGGCTGGTCTTGGTTTGATGGAGGTAGAAGAGGGTGTGCTCATTGCGTATGTGTCGGTTAATAGGTCGGTAGAATCAGCAGGTTGTGACATAGCTCTAATAAAATAAAGATGGACGATACTGGTGAATAGAACTCGTCGGGAAAAGGTAAGTCAGGCGGAGGGAGTTTTTTACTTTATCCATATTGCCTGACAGCGTCGGCAGGTTTTCTGTTTCGCCAGAAAGTCCCATTCGCGCGTGCCGAAGGGGTCGCGGCACGTCGGATTCGGGCATCGGTATCGCTCCCGGTATTCTTTATCGATTATTTCTATTTTTTCTTCGGTCGACAGTAAAGTGGAGCATAAGGTGGGTAATAGCATGCTCAAACCCGCCCCCGACATAATTTGTAGTAGGGGCAGGGCCGATCCTCCGGTTGCCAATACCGAGCTTACGCCAATAATGGACGACAGGATAATGCTGCCGGTACGAACCATCTTCTCTCGATTCCGGCAGTCTTTGCGAAGCGTTGGATACTGCTCAAATACCCGCTTCAATTCGGCAAACTGAGTCGTAAAATCCAGTGGATTCTGGGTCGCTTCGGGCGAAGAAACCGGGCGGGATTGTACCTGAGGAATCGTGTCCGGATTTTCAGGGGGCTCCGGCTTCTGGAAGTCCAGTAGTTGCTCAACCGTAAAAGGAATATCGGCGAGTTCCAGCGTGGTAGTGCGGTCTACTACCTTGCGCGTCAACCGGGTACCGTTCACAAACGTACCATTTTTGCTGCCGAGATCCTCCAGCAGGAAACTGTCCGGTGTACACTGAATTAAGCGGGCGTGCTGGCCGCTTATTCTACTGTTCGACAACACGATGGCGTTGTTCGTGCTACGGCCAATAGTGTACGAAGAAAGATGACTTAGTTCCTCGATGAGTTGCTCAAATTGGCCTTCGTCATGATTTCTGGTAGTCATCTATACGGGTAAAATTGATGTGAAACGCTGGTCAGAGGGCTTTGATTGTAGTAAGTGAAGGTTTCCTTTCCCAAAGGAAACGGTACCCTTTGAGTTGGATGGGACGTTTGCGGGACTTTTCGGCCCACCGGTGATTGTACCTATTGCGTTGAATTGAGATGTTGCGCCACCATTAATACGAGAACAATAAAAAGGATGTAGTCAAACTTATGCATTTGTAATCAGTCTGCAAAAGCCCTTTACTAATAAGATGAAGAATGTCCCGAATACACCAAAAGATGTCCCAAATAGATAGGCGCCAGGTAGGACATTTATCCGGAAAATTGCCGCTTTAGCGGATGGGAATTGAGCTGAGTCGTACTGAACCAACCCATAATTTTGTGGAATTTGAGAGGGGTAGGGGCAGGATGTGTGACAGTTTACAATGGGTTAGCCTGGTTGAACAATGGCGGCTTTTTAGCCATGCGAACCCGTTGCGGGCAGATGGATACGACTACAATTTTGAGTCGATTGGTGGGAACAATGCGCGATAAGTCGTTTATTCGGGCTTATTTGTTCCGGCCTGCTGCCTGATCCGGTTGAGGAGACAACGCTCATTTGGGTGAAAATAATCGTTCATTAACCTCAGACACAGGCTTATCTTTACGCCTGATTTACCAGTACTCGTATGCTTATTGTGAGAAAACTCATTGCTATTGGTTTCCTGCTCCTGACGGTCACCTGTCAGGCGCAAACCAGCCAAAAATCGGCCGATGCTGCCGTTCAGGTCGCATCTATCCAGACCGGTGCTGACCAGATGAACCTGTACCTGCCTGCGCTACAGGGTAAGCGGGTGGGTATGGTTGTCAACCACACCTCGCGGGTGGGTCGTTCGCACCTGGTCGATAGTCTGATGGCAAGGGGTATCACGATCAAAACTATCTTTGCCCCCGAACACGGTTTCCGGGGGCAGGCTACCGACGGCGAGAAAATCAGCAGCGAACGCGACCCCAAAACGGGTATTATGATTACATCTCTGTACGGTAAAAACTACAAGCCGACCCCGCAGCAGATGGATTCGCTGGATGTGATTGTTTTTGATATTCAGGATGTGGGTGTCCGCTTCTATACCTTCATCAGTACCATGCAGTATGCTATGGAAGCCTGCGCCGACGCCAATAAACCCATGATTGTGCTGGACCGCCCGAACCCCAATGGCCATTATGTGGATGGACCGGTACTCGACCCGAAGTTCAAATCATTCGTTGGTCTGAATCCCATTCCCGTTGCGTACGGCCTGACCATCGGCGAACTGGCCGGGATGATCAACGGCGAAGGCTGGCTGGCCGGGTCGAAAACCTGTGCGCTCACCGTAGTACCGCTCAGGAACTACACGCATAAAACGCCTTATACGCTGCCCATACCCCCGTCTCCCAATCTGCCTAACCAGCAGGCAGTTTTGCTGTATCCATCCCTCTGCTTTTTTGAAGGAACAGTGGTTAGCGTCGGGCGTGGAACGGACAAACAGTTTCAGGTAATCGGGTCGCCCTACACTAAGTACGGTCCCTATACATTTACGCCCGTCGACAAACCCGGTGCCATCAACCCACCGCTCGAAGGACAGCTTTGCTACGGCCTCGACCTGACGAACGTGTCTATCCCAAAAGACGGCTTGATGCTTAATTATTTCTTCGATTTCTTCAACCGTGCCTCTAATAAAAGCAAGTTCTTTCTGGCTAACAACGGCATCGACCGGCTGGCTGGCACCGACCAGCTCCGGCTGCAACTGCTGGCGGGCGTATCACCCGCTAAAATCCGCAAAAGCTGGCAACCCGCCCTGGATGCATATAAGGTGAAGCGAAAGAAATACCTGTTGTATAAATGAGCGAATGAGTGAATGAGTGACGCGGGCATCTTTCGCTCATTCATTCTTTCGCTCTTTCACTCTTTGGCTTACCTTTGCATTTTAGAGACCTACCATGGCCACCGAACAGATTTTGATTCTGGATTTCGGTTCGCAATACACCCAACTTATCGCCCGTCGGGTGCGCGAACTGAACGTTTACTGCGAAATCCATCCCTATAATCACCTACCTGCGATTACGCCCGACATCAAGGGCATCATCCTCTCCGGCAGTCCGGCTTCCGTTCGGGATGCCGATTCACCGGAGGTACACCTGGCTGCTTTCCGGCACAAACTACCCATTCTGGGCGTGTGCTATGGCGCTCAACTGCTGGCGCATACCAGCGGGGGAGAGGTGCAGGCGTCGGCCATCCGCGAGTATGGCCGGGCCAAACTTGGCACCGTCGAGGCCGGAAATCCACTCATGAAGGGCATCGACCCGCATTCGCAGGTGTGGATGTCGCACGCGGATACGATAACAACGGTTCCTGCTGATTTCCGGATTATTGCCTCTACCGATACCGTGCGGGTAGCCGCCTTTCAGATAGCCGATGAACCTACCTACGGCATTCAGTTTCATCCTGAAGTGACGCATTCGCTACAGGGTAAAACACTGCTCCATAACTTCGTTGTAGACATTTGCGGCTGTGCGCAGGACTGGACATCGGAGCTGTTCGCGGAATCGACCGTGGCGCAGTTGAAAGAAAAAATTGGTAACGATAAGGTCGTCCTTGGCCTGTCGGGTGGCGTCGATTCGTCGGTGGCCGCTATGCTGATTCATCAGGCCATTGGTAAGAACCTGTACTGCATCTTTGTGGATAATGGATTGCTGCGGAAAGATGAATTTTTTGGGGTGCTGGAGTCATATAAAACGCTGGGACTAAACGTAAAGGGCGTCGACGCGAAGGAGCAGTTCTACACCGCCCTGGCTGACCTGACCGATCCCGAAGCCAAACGGAAAGCCATTGGCAAAACCTTTATTGAGGTGTTCGACCAGGAAGCGCACCTCATCGAAGACGTATCATGGCTGGGGCAGGGAACCATCTATCCCGATGTTATTGAATCGGTATCGGTCAAAGGACCATCGGCTACCATCAAATCCCACCATAACGTGGGTGGTCTGCCCGATTTTATGAAACTAAAAGTGGTAGAGCCACTGAATACGCTGTTTAAAGACGAAGTGCGGGCCGTGGGCCGGACTCTGGGTCTTCCCGAAGCCATTCTGGGTCGGCACCCATTCCCCGGGCCGGGGCTGGCCATTCGGATTCTGGGCGATGTTACCCCCGAAAAAGTGGCCATTCTCCAGCAGGTAGATGCCCTTTTTATTGACGGACTGAAACGCGATGGACTGTACGACAAGGTCTGGCAGGCGGGAGCCATGCTGCTGCCCGTACAATCCGTTGGCGTCATGGGCGACGAACGAACCTACGAACGGGTCGTAGCGCTGCGGGCTGTAACGAGTGTGGATGGCATGACCGCCGACTGGGCGCATCTTCCCTACGAGTTCCTGGCCGACATTTCCAACGAAATCATCAATAGGGTGAAAGGTGTAAACCGGGTGGTGTACGATATATCCTCCAAGCCACCGGCCACCATCGAGTGGGAGTAAGCGCAGCGCGTACAGAATCCCCTGCTGATTAACCGGATAAAGTAAAAAAAGCGGGTTGCCATGTGGCAACCCGCTTTTCGACAGAGCTTCACTGATTCTTAATGGGTGAAAGGGAAGCGGAAAGCGAAGCAGGTATCATTAAGGAGTGTAAGTGCAAGTTGGTGAACATGTTAACGCAACTCTGTCAGGAAGTTAACCAAATCCAAAAATAAGGAAATAGTTTGCTATGTTCATGGGTAAACTGCCCAAATCGGGTTTTTTATTGACGAAAGGGTGCTTTTTTCAAACGAAGTAAATCAGTTGGGGGCATGAAATGGCGCTGAGTCAGGTTCAAACTCCTCCTTACTGGTACGAGTTGCCTACAATCCTTTCGTCCGGGCAGACGGTTTTTAGTTTGAATTGTTATGAGGAGAGTTAATCAGAGCACTCCATGAATTACCCGGCCTACTTCGATTACAACGCTACTACTCCTGTCGACCCGCTGGTGCTGGATGCCATGCTGCCTTACTTTGGCCCGCACTTTGGCAATGCCGCATCGCGTACCCACGTCTTTGGGGCCAAAGCCGAAGAGGCCGTTGACGAAGCCCGGCAGCAACTGGCCGACTTGCTGGAGGCCAACCCGAAAGAGGTAGTTTTCACTAGTGGGGCCACAGAATCCATCAATCTGGCCCTCAAAGGCGTTTGGGAAGCCAGTCAGTATCGGGGACCAAACCGGCAGCCGGGTCATATCATTACCGTCAGTACCGAACACAAAGCCGTGCTGGACACCTGCGAACACTTATCCCAATTGGGAGCCGAAATCACGTATCTCCAGCCTGCTTCTGATGGCCTGATAACAGCAAACCAGCTTGAAGCCGCCATTAAGTCCAACACCGTGCTGGTATCGGTCATGGCGGCCAATAATGAAACGGGCGTGCTGCAGCCCATTCAGGAAATTGGCGAAATCGCGTACAAATACAACGTGCTGTTTCATACCGATGCCACGCAGGCCATTGGCAAAATGTCCCTGTCGTTTGCCAATAGTGCTATTGATTTGCTGAGTCTGTCGGGGCACAAATTTTACGGCCCCAAAGGCGTTGGCGCGCTACTCGTTCGCAACGGAGTTCGGCTTAGTGCCCAGCAGGACGGCGGACGGCACGAGCGGGGCCGCCGGTCGGGCACGCTTAACGTACCTGGCATTATTGGCATGGGCGAAGCGGCCCAACTGGCTCAACGCCATATGCTTACCGAAGCCAAACGGATTGTCACACTCCGCGACCAGCTCGAAGCGGGTATCCTGGCTAATCTTGCCAACGTGTCCGTCAATGGCAGTAAGCAGCACCGGTTGCCCAATACGACCAATATCTGCTTTGCGGGGGTAGATGGTGAGTTACTGCTGTTGTTATTGAACGAGCTGGCTGTTTCTAACGGGTCGGCCTGCACCTCCGCTTCCACCGACCCCTCACACGTACTGAGCGCTATGGGACTCTCCGATGATCTGGCCTACAGTTCGGTGCGGTTCAGTCTGGGGCGGTTCACTACCGAAGCCGAAGTGGAGGCCGCTATCCGGCATGTTATAGCGGTCGTTGGCAAACTTTGTTGAACCATTTTGCCTGTTTCTACCTGAAAAGTTGCACAAACAATAATATAGTATAAAAAGGTGAGAAAGTTGGGCTATAATTAGTTGTGTTATAGGTAGATTGGCCCCGAATAGTCGTTTTATGACTATATTCTACTCCTTCTATGCAACTTTCCGGAACCCATGTATTGAATGCCCCCGTTGGCAAAGTTTGGACTATGTTGATGGATCCGGTGACTCTGGCCCGGATTGTCCCCGCCGTATCCTCCCTGGAACTGATTGACGACAACCAGTACAAAGCCCTTGCCGAAATTAAAATGGGACCCGTAAGCGGTTCCTTTTCGGGTAATCTGTCACTGCTGAACATTCGCGAAAAGGAAGGGTATAGTCTGCACGTCAAGCAGGCCAGCAAAATCGGTAATGCCGATGCGCTCATTAACATCGCGCTCAAATCCCTCGACGATGACCAGACCGAGCTCACCTTCGATGGCGATGCCAGGCTGTCGGGCTTACTGGCCCGCACTGGTCAGCGGGTTATTTCGGGCGTTGCCAACACCCTCACCAAACAGTTCTTCGCCAACTTCGACGAAGCCCTTTCTAATGAAATGAATAGTGTAGAATGAATAATGGATAATGCGTTAGCGTCCTTTCCTGCATTGTTCATTTTACATTATTACCTCTTATCCATTCTAAACCAGTAAAATAAATCCATATGCAAGTCGAGATTAACGTAAATGGAAAAGCCCGTAAGGCCGAGGTCGAAGATCGAACCCTGCTGGTGTATTTTCTCCGCGATACGCTGCAACTGACCGGCACCCATGTAGGGTGTGATACATCGTCGTGCGGAGCCTGTACGGTTCACCTCGATGGGGTAGCCGTGAAGTCGTGTACACTATTGGCCGCTCAGGCCGATGGGTGTTCGGTAACTACCATCGAAGGAATGGCAAAAGACGGTGAGATGCACCCGCTTCAGGAAGGCTTCCGGGAGTGCCACGGTCTGCAATGCGGCTACTGTACCCCCGGTATGATTATGACCGCTGCCGATTTGCTGAAACGAACCCCCAAACCCAGCGAAACCGAGATTCGGTTCGCCCTGGAAGGAAATATTTGCCGATGTACGGGCTACCACAACATTGTGAAAGCCATTCAGTGGGCCGCCGAAAACACCGCAGCTCCCATGCTGGCTGATAGCCATTTGTGGACGAATGATGTCGTTGTAGAGAAAGTAGTAGAAACGGAATAAACTAGTTTTCGGTTTGTTGTTTTGGTTTTCAGTTGGCTGATGGATAAGGACTTACGTCAGTGTCTTCACAACCAAAAACGACAAACCACAAGCGGCAAATTTCAAACAAAAACTAAATCCATGAGCAACCGTTATATTGGTGAATCCATAAAACGCCGGGAAGATAAACGTTTTATCACCGGAAAAGGTCGGTATACCGATGATATCGTACTACCGGGCATGCTCCATGCCCACTTTGTACGAAGCCCCTACGCCCACGCCCGCGTCGTGGGCATCGACCTGGAAGAAGCGAAAGCCATGCCAGGCGTTATCGCCATTTATACCGGCGACGATGTAGCCGCCATCAACGGGGTGCCGTGCGGCTGGCAGGTGAATTTCCGCAATGGCGAAACCATGCGCGAGCCTAAGCACCCTATGCTGATTCCGACGGGTAGCACCGCCAAACATGTGGGGGATGCTGTAGCTGTGGTCATCGCCGAAACGAAAGATAGTGCTATTGATGCCGCTGAACTGGTGATGGTGGAGTGGGAGGAACTTCCCGCCGTGGCAGCACCTGCCGATGCCATTTTACCCGATGCGCCCAAAGTACACGAGCAGTTTCCGGATAATAAGGCGTTCGACTGGACATTTGGTAACCCCATTGAAGAGGTGGACGCGGCTATGGAAAAGGCCGCCCATATCACCGAACTGGAATTTATCAACCAGCGGGTAGTGCCCAACGCCATGGAACCCCGCGCTTACATTGGCTCCTACGACGAAACATCCGATAAATACACCCTCTACACTTCTACCCAGAACCCGCACCTGATTCGGTTGTTGATGTGCGCCTTTGTGCTGGGTATTCCCGAACATAAAGTACGGGTAGTGGGGCCGGACGTGGGTGGGGGCTTCGGTTCAAAAATCTACCATTATACCGAAGAGGCCCTTGTTACCTGGGCGTCGAAACAAATCGGTCAACCCGTAAAGTGGACCTCCGACCGGTCGGAAGCGTTCCTGACTGACGCCCACGGTCGCGACCACGCCACCAAAGCCGAAATGGGCTTCGATGCCGACGGAAATATTGTGGGACTGCGGATAAAGACGGTAGCCAACATGGGCGCGTATCTCTCCACGTTTGCGCCTGCCGTACCAACTTACCTGCACGGCACGCTGTTGCAGGGGCTGTACACGACTCCCAAAATCAACATCGACATGACGTGTGTGTTCACCCATACCGTAGCAGTCGATGCGTACCGGGGGGCCGGTCGGCCCGAAGCTACGTACCTGCTCGAACGACTGATGGATCTGGCTGCGCTCGAAATGGGCAGAGACCCCGCCGAACTCCGGTTCCAGAATTTTATTCCACCCTTTGATGGCGTAGAGCAGCCCGGCTACCAGACGCAGGTGGCTTTGCAATACGATTCGGGCAACTACGAGGCCGTATTGAAACGCGGGCTGGAGATGCTGGGGTATGAGAACTTCCGGGCTGAGCAGGCCGAAGCGGCCAAAACAAATAAAATCCTCGGCGTTGGCTTCTCAACCTACGTCGAAGCCTGTGGCATTGCTCCCTCGGCGGTGGTTGGTGCGCTAGGGGCACGGGCTGGCTTGTTCGAGTCGGCGCAGGTACGGGTACAACCCACGGGTAAGGTAAGCGTGTTTACCGGCTCACACTCACACGGGCAGGGGCATGAAACGACCTTTGTACAGGTCGTGGCAGACAAGCTCGGTATCCCAATGGATGACGTTGACCTGGTACACGGCGATTCCGATACCATCGCGTTTGGTATGGGTACCTACGGCTCCCGGTCGCTGGCGGTGGGTGGGTCGGCCATCGTGAAAAGTATTGATAAGATTCTGGAAAAAGGGGCCAAAATTGCGGCTCACAAACTCGAATGTGCCGAAGGTGACCTGGAATACGCCGAAGGGAAATGGACGGTGAAGGGCACCGATAAATCCATCGGTTTCGGCGATGTAGCGCTCACGGCCTACGTACCACACGTTTATCCGGCGGGGCTGGAGCCGGGGCTCGACTTTTCCAGTTTCTACGACCCGGCTAACTTTACTTATCCCTTCGGCTGCCACATTGCCGTGGTGGAAGTGGATAAGGAAACGGGTAAAGTAACCCTGAAACGCATGATTGCGGTGGATGACGTAGGCAACGTAATCAACCCAATGATTGTGGACGGACAAATTCACGGTGGTCTGGCGCAGGGAATTGGTCAGGCCTTGTTTGAAGGGACGATTTACGACGAGAACGGACAGTTGACCAATGGCTCGTACATGGATTACTGCATGCCCCGCGCCGACGATCTGCCCATGTTCGAGACCGACCGTCAGGTAACCCCCTGCCCGCACAATCCACTGGGGGTAAAGGGAGCCGGTGAGGCCGGTGCTATCGGCTCGACACCTGCCGTAGTGAATGCCGTAATCGACGCGCTCTGGAGTGCCGGTCATAAACCAAAAGATATCCTGATGCCCCTCACCTCCGAACGGGTGTGGGAGGCCATGAATTAAACTACCATGATAACCTACCCTTTTGAATACAAACGGGCCAGCAGCGTTGCCGAAGCGGTATCCATGCTGGCCGAGGGCGGAAAAGCCCTGTCGGGCGGACATAGTCTTATCCCCTCCATGAAACTGCGCCTGAACATGCCCGACGCACTGGTTGACGTGGGCCGGATACCCGAACTTAAAGGTATTTCGATGGATGGCGACGAACTGGTGATTGGTGCCGGCTCAACCCACGCCGACATTGCCGACTCGCAACTGGTGAAAGAAAAACTATCGCTGTTTGCGGAAGGCGCAGCCCATATCGGCGACCCGGCCGTACGAAGCCGGGGAACCATTGGCGGCTCCTTGGCCCACGCTGACCCCTCCGCCGATTGGCCCGCGCTGGTGCTGGCTGCCAACGCCACTATCGTGGTGACGGGCCCCAACGGGGAACGATCTATTCCGTCCACCGATTTCTTTACCGGGCTGTTCAGTACCGCGTTGAATGACGATGAGCTTATAACAAAGATTCGGGTGCCGGTGTCGGCAGGCAGTAAATCGACCTACCAGAAATTTGCACAGCCTGCTTCCCGCTACGCCCTCGTTGGCTGTGCGATTGTAAAACAGGCCGATGGGCAGGTGAGTGTTGCCTTCTCTGGTGTATCGGATGCTCCATTTCGGGATACGGACGTGGAGAAAAACCTGAACAGCGGCCAGGAAGCCGGACCCGTTGGTAAGGGGCAGTCCATTATGTCAGACAATTTTGCCTCGGAGAAATACCGGGTACACCTGGCCAGTGTTTATTTGCAGCGGGCCTTAGAGGCCGTTGCCTGATCGTGTGTAATGAATTGGCACGCGGATGACGCAGATTTAGGCGGATAGAACGGATTTTTTTGCTATCCGTGTACTCCATCTATAGCTGAGTCATCCGCGTTCTCCTTGATTCTGTATTCACGTTTATTTTACCGTCAAACAGCATTGATAACAGTCAATGCTGGCTGGTGATTATCGGGTGACAGTTGAGGAAAACGAAGAAGGTGCTGGCATCGAATTAATTCGATGCCAGCACCTTCTTCGCAAGAAGCCGTAAGTCGTTAATTCACATTCAGTCGATAAGCAGCAAACTGCCGTCTTACCTGGCTCCACCGTCTGCGTGAAACGGGTAACACCTCGCCTGTGCTTAGATGAACCAGTCCGCCTGCATCAGTGCGCTCCAGCCGGTCGACGAAGAAACGGTTGACTACGCAGTTCCGATGGAGTCGGATGAACATCTCCGGTGGTAATTGGGGAGAATAATATTTAAGGGTACGGGGCATCAGCATACGTCGGCCATCGGTCCAGTTCAGCCAGCTATAGTTGGCAACGGCCTGGAGGTAGACTAAGTCAGTAACGGAAAAAAGTTGACGGCCCGTTTCCCGAAGATAGAGTTTGAGAAGAGGCCATTCTGTTGATGCGGAACGATTTGAAAAGGGTAAAGTAGACGTTGACATGAGCGCAGAGTATTTAGAGGATAATACTGATGCAATACTAAGTTTAATGTCTACCCTCACCCTGCTCATTTGTAACAAGAGCCATAAAATTTGTAACATAGGATACCGCCACCCGCTGAATAGCGGGCAAAAGGCAGGGGAAAGTCGTTTTAAGTCAGGAAAAGGGGAGCAGTTACAGCGTTTATTGATTCCTGGCTACTTCGTCGCGGTGTTGATCGACATATTCAGAGGGGGTAAGGTGGTACTGTTCTTTAAATACTTTTGAAAAATAAGCTGCGGTATCGAAGCCAACCCGATCTGCTGTTTCCGATACTGACACACCGGAAAGCAATAGTTCAGCCCCTTTCCGAAGCCGGATAACCCGAATGAGCTCAATGGGTGTCAGCCCGGTCATGACTTTTACTTTTCGGTTCAGGTGCATCCGGCTCATGCCCATCGCCATAGCCAGGGGTTCGACTCCGAATGTGGTATCGTCCAGCCGTTCTTCCAGCACACTGTAAATCCGGTTCATAAATTCATCCTGCGGATCCTTGCTGGTAGTAGGAAGGTTACCGGCTCCCAGGAGCTGGGTTCGGATATACTGGCGCGTTCGTGACTGGAGTTCCAGCCGGTTTCGGACGCGCCCCCGTAACTCGTCGACCTGAAACGGTTTGGCCAGATAGTCATCCGCACCCGCCATCAAACCCTCCAGCCGACTATCAACCGATGCTTTAGCCGTGAGCAGGATTATGGGTATGTGATTCGTGATGGGGTTACCCTTCAACTGGCGACATAATTCGTAGCCATCCATTTCGGGCATCAACACGTCGCTGACAATAATATCAGGGCCATCGGCCAGGGCGGCTGATACGCCTAAACGACCATTGCTGACCCGCTTTATGCGGCCTTCCGTTTTCAGGGTAGACTGGATGTAGTCGGCCAGTTCGTCATTATCCTCTACCAACAGAATTCGGTACACTTTTTCATCGGCCGTGTCGGTATAGTCGGTGGTGGGTTCGATTGTGATACCCGCCGATGACGGTTCATTCGGTTTTATTTCTGCTACCAGACCGGCCCGGGCCTGTCGGCAGGGTAACTCAACCGTGAAGGTTGTTCCGTAGCCGGGCTGACTGTCTACCTGCACGGTTCCCTGCATCATCTCGACCAACTCTTTCACCAGGGCCAGGCCAATACCTGAACCACCGATAGCGCCTTCTGCCTGCGGGTCAATCTGGTAAAACCGGTCGAAAATACGCAGCAGTTTCTGATCCGGAATGACGGCACCGGTATTCTGAACAATGAGCTGTACCAAATCGCTGTTCATGGAATTGGCCACTGTCGGATCAATCGGAGTAGCTTTGACCAAAATACTTATCGAACCGTCCTCATCCGTAAATTTCAACGCATTCGACAGCAGGTTACTCACTATCTTTTCAATTTTATCCGGATCGAACCAGTAATAAGGCTGCTCAAAGGTATTGGTCAACTGTAACCGAATCCGCTTCCGTTTTGCTTCTTCCATAAAGGAACCAACCGTGCGCTGGATAAACTCCGGCAAATCGGCGGGGGTAGGCGTTAACGTCAGGTTACCGGCATCGAGTTTGGCCAGATCCAGTAACTCGTTAATAAGCCGCAGCAGACGGCTGGCATTGCGGTAGATGAGTGAAAGGCGGTTGTAGTAGGGCGAGTTGACCGAGTCCTGGATTACCTGTTCCAGTGGTGTCAGAATCAGGGTTAGGGGCGTTCGTAATTCGTGAGTGATATTGGCAAAAAAACGGCTTTTTACTTCATCCAGGTGTTTTAACTGCCTTGATTCCTGTTCCCGTAGTTTCAACTGCCCCTTCTGTTGCATACGACGGATACGAACCCTCAGAAACAGTACAATCCCGCCTGCCAGGAGCAACGCATAGCCCAGATAGGCCCACCAGGTTGCCCAGATGGGCGGTTTGATAACAATACCCAGTGAGTGGCTGTCTGGACTCCAGACCCCCGATGTGTTGGAGGCATTGACAATGAACGTATATTGATTTGGGGGCAGGTTGGTATACGTAGCCGTCGATACGTTTCCACTATATACCCAGTCTTTGTCCAAACCAATGAGTTTGTACCGGTATTGATTTTTATGGCTTTGGTTGTATTCAAGGGCTGCGAAGTCGATAGATAAAAAATTTTGCCCGTTGGACAGGACTATTTCAGCCGTTTCATTAATGACCTTCTGTAGGGGTGAATCCGGCATGGTAGCCGTGATCAGTTGATTATTGATGCGCAGGCCCGTCAGGGCTACTACTGCTTTTACCGGATCTTCCCGAATCCGGGCCGGATTGAACACCGTGTAACCACCAATGCCGCCAAAAATCAGGCGGCCGTCGGGTAGCGCAACATCGTGAAACTGCTTGAATTCTTCACTCGGCAGTCCATCATCACTCATGTAACTTCGTACTTCGTAGGTGCGGGTGTCGAATCGGCATAAACCCCGGTTGGTACTCAACCATAGATGCCCCCTCTTATCGGTTTGGATGGCGTAGATAACGTTGTTGGATAAACCCTGCCCGATGGTGAATCGCTTAATCTGTCCCGTCATCTTATCCAGCCGGCAAAGACCCTCGCCGAACGTGCCAATCCAGAGGAAGTTATATTGTATTGGGTCCTGTACCAGACACAGCAGCGAGTTACCCGGCAGAGACCGGGGATCAGCCGGTACACTATTCCAGTGAACCAGCCGCTTTTGGGACAGATCGGCCCGCAACAGTCCCTGGTTTTCGGTTGATAGATAAACACGCCCTCCATCAACGACCATCGCCGTAATGATATAAGGGTGGTTGGGTGGTATGGGCAGTGGGAATGCCGTAAAACTTTTTTTATCGGGATTGTAGCGGACAACAGCCTGATTATCGGGCCCCAGCAAACCCCAAAGTTCACCCTGTGCTCCGGTCGCCATCGCTGTAAACCGTAAATCGCCGTTTCTGAGCCAGCGCGTTTCGATACCGGTAGGCTCTACGGGGGTGAAGGTTTGACGGGATGTGTCGTACTGATAAGGAGCGGTTTGCCGGCTACTTATCCAGAGCACACCGCGTCCGTCGAACTGATAACGGATACTGGCGGGTGGCTGCTGTCGGATGGACCCTGGAATGGCATCTTTGGAAATGGCCAGTTGCTGGGTCAGCCAGTCGGTCTGGAAATTACTGCTGTGTGGCCAAGTCTGGAACGGGCGTTTGTTTAAGTCGTATTTGATTACTCCGTCGCCGTTGAGGCCCAGCCAAAGGACATTGGTCCGGTCAACCAGCAGGGATATGGTCGAGAACCGGGCGAGTTTAGGCGATTGAAAGGACGGGCTCCCAAAGAGCGAAACCAGCCCTTTTTTGTCGGTATAGCGATTTTGATTGACGTAGTCGACACCGTGCGAGTCGGTAGCAAACAGGGGCAGGCCGGGTTCGTTCGGCAAATCGACTACCTGCCGAACGCGGCCACCTATGGGATCGAACAAGGCAAAATAGCCGGGAAAGCCCAGCATTAGTTCGCCGTTTTTTCGTTCGTGTACCTGGTAAACCTCATTCTGGGGTAATCCCTGTTCCTGCTGAAAGGGCGTTAGCTGGTTAGTGGCGGGGTCATACCGGAAAAGCCCCTCCTGCGTGGCTAACCAGACCCGTTTCCGACGGTCAATCAGCAAATTATGCAGAACATATTGACCCGTATCGCGCTGCAAAACCCGGTGCTGGTGCGAAATAGTCCCGTTGGCATTCAGTCGGAAAAAGCCATTCGTCTGGGTCGCTACCCAAACGTTTCCGGCGTTATCGGGCTGGATACCAACGAGTTTGTCCCGACCCAATGCCTGCCTGAACGCGCTGGTGCCGGAGATTCGATTCGACCGCTCCGTTACCGGGTCGAAATAGTCAATGTGGTTGTTCTCCGTTCGAATCCATAACTTACCGGTATTATCTTCCTTTATTTCATAGATGCTGCTAAAAGAAAGGGAGTAGGTCTGTTGGGGAATGTGGGTATAGATACGGAAGTGGATACCATCATACCGGCAAAGACCATCGCGCGTGGCGAGCCATATGAACCCCTGACGGTCCTGAATGATTGAACTGATAAACCCCTGTGGTAAGCCGTTTCGTACGGTAAGGTACTCCGGCTCTGGCATGCTGGCATAAACCCGGCTGGGCAGGGTAAGCAAGCCGGTAATTAGTAAACAAATCAGCCAGTTGCGGGACACCAACCGGTTGCGCAACTGGTCAGATAACCGAACTCCAGCGCAGGTATACCGAAGTAAACGTATACATGCAGGCGTCTCTGACCATTTTGCAAAACGTTCATCGACAAAAAAGTATGTATATTTCTCCGTTATGAGCTTCACAATTTAACTACCTGTTATGCACATTATTCTTAAGACCCGGGTCAATCAGCCAATAGCAACCGTGTGGGCTGGATTTGATCGATCCCTGTTTGAACGCCTTTCTCCTGCCTTCCCGCCCGTAAACGTAATTCGGTTCGACGGATGTATGCCCGGAGATGTTGTTCATTTGCAGTTAAATTTTATCCTTTTTCGTCAGAACTGGATTAGTACGATCATTGACCAGCAAACCAGCCCGGAGGAGATTTATTTTATCGACCAGGGTACTCAGCTTCCTTTTTTTCTGGGTTACTGGCAGCACAAACACCGGCTGCTACGCGCTATGGATGAACAAACCGGCAATGAGCAAACCATTATTGTTGATGATATTACGTTTCGCGGCCCTTTCCGCTTCTCCGATTATCTCCTTTATCCGGTATTATGGCTACAATTTGCGTGCCGAAAACCGGTGTACAGGCGGGTATTTGGTCAGGTATAGATTAAAAAATTTACATGAGTTATCCTACTGATTAAGTTGCATAATAAGGTAGGGAGATTTAGTAAGCAACAAAATGATGTATTCGGCATGCTGCCAAACAGGTATTGACCGGATTGGCGGGTTGTTTTGACGCCGAAACAGTTTCAGGAAACGCCCGGATTCTTTTACATTTGTTTAAAAAGGCTATTTATTTTTACTGCATGAAACTTCCCAATCTGACAACACGCATTTTTCTGGGCATGGTACTGGGTATCGCCATTGGTTATTTTTTCCCGGACGATGGATCGGGCTTTTCGGGTACCGACCTGAATATCCTGTCCAAGATTTTTCTCCGGCTCATCAAAATGATCATTGGGCCATTGGTGTTTGCCACGCTGGTTGTGGGCATTGCCAAACTGGGCGACTTTGGTACGGTAGGGCGTATTGGGCTGAAAACACTGGCTTACTTCTATTTTGCCACCATTCTATCCTTAATTGTCGGGTTGCTGGTGGTCAATATTATGAAACCCGGCGAAGTAATGAGTCTGCCCCTGCCCGCCAAAGGTACGGATACGGGGGTGGAGGTTCAAAAACTGACCTTCAATAACTTTATCGAACACATTGTTCCAACCAGTTTTATCGACGCGCTCGCCACCAACGAAATTCTTCAGATTGTGGTGTTCAGCATCTTCTTTGGCATTGCTGTCGGGGCTATTGGGGCGCAGGGGAAAATCATGATAAAGGCGCTCGATGCCCTTTCGCACATCATGTTTAAAGTGACGGGCTACGTTATGGCCTTCGCTCCCTTTGGCGTACTGGGGGCTATTGCGGCCGTAGTAGCCCGCGAGGGACTGGGTATTCTGGGCGGGTATGTGTATCTGATTCTGTGCTTTTTCGGCGGCCTGCTATTTTTTATATTCGTCGTTCTGGCGGTTATTTGTCTGGTAGCCCGGATTCCGTATCTGGCCCTGCTGCGCGAAATCAGGGCCCCTATTATCCTGTCTTTCAGCACGGCCAGTTCGGAGGCTTCGTTTCCGCAAACCATCGAAGCCCTGCGCCGGTTTGGCTGCTCCGAACGGATTATTTCGTTCGTTCTGCCCCTGGGATATTCCTTTAATCTGGATGGGTCCATGCTGTACATGACCTTCGCTACGGCTTTTATTGCGCAGGCGTATCATGTGCCGCTCAGCATCGAGCAGCAGATAACGATGATGCTCACGCTGATGATTACCTCTAAAGGCATTGCCGGGGTGCCCAGAGCCTCTTTGGTCGTTATCGCCGGGACGATGTCGCTGTTCAACTTGCCCATCGAGGGGCTGGCCCTGCTGCTGGGAATAGACCAGGTACTGGACATGGGCCGTTCGGCAACGAGTGTGGCCGGTAATGCCGTAGCTACCTGCATTGTTTCCAAATGGGAGGGAGAATTCAGGACGCAACCCGTTGAAACGGACGAAGTTGCCGTTTAATAAAATATAGCTTTGGTATGTACGGTTGATTTTGTAGGTTAGACAGTCAATTAGTAATCAATCGATTGTTCTACTCATAAACCCCGCATGCCTGTGCAACCATCTTCGTATACCTCCGTTAGTACCATCGTAAAAGCCAGTCCATTGCAGCGGTTCATTGCCGTTTTTATTGACGGCATCGTCGCTTATTTGCCCGCGTGGCTTTTGCTCGTTGTTTCGTATAAATTAGCGATGATCGGCTACGTCATTGCCATTGCTTACCTACTCACCAAAGACGCGTTGCCCGAGACCGCTGGTTTTCTGGGTGGACAAAGTGTCGGTAAAAAGCTGATGGGTATCAAAGCGATTAAAGAGGATACTGGAGCGAGTTTGGTGGGTGATTATGGCACCGCCATTACCCGGCAGGTATCGCTGATGATTCCATTTTTTGGTATTATCGATGCCCTGATGGTGTTTAGCGATGACCGGAAGCGATTTGGCGATAAATGGGCGAAGACAATTGTTGTCAAAGTATAAAAAGCCTGATTAGGTATCAGCCTGTTTGGCTGAAAAAGTCCCACCCGCGCCGGTTGGGGCTTTTTTTATGACCGCTTGTACTAGTGGTTGACTGTTCATCCGTAAATTAGTTGCCAATACACGGGTGCCGTGTGTAGCTTGACCCACTGGTAATCGTTTCTCTGGTCTTATCCTAAGCTAAATGACTAACAATATCCTTGAAACCCATCATATCGTTAAGCAGTATGCTGCCCACCGGGCATTGGACGATGTGAGTCTGGTTGTGCCCAAAGGCAGTATTTTTGGGCTGCTTGGCCCCAATGGAGCCGGTAAAACATCCCTCATTCGTATCATCAATCAGATTACGGCCCCCGATTCGGGCGAGGTGATTCTGGACGGTGAGCGACTCAAACCCGACCATATTAAACGCATTGGCTATCTGCCTGAAGAGCGGGGACTGTACAAAAAAATGAAGGTGGGCGAGCAACTGCTGTACCTGGCCCAACTGAAAGGACTCACCGAGAAGCAGGCGATGGATAAACTGAAAATATGGTTTGTCAAATTCGATATCAAGACCTGGTGGGAGAAGCAGGTTCAGGACTTATCCAAAGGGATGCAGCAGAAAATTCAGTTCGTCGCTACAGTCATGCACGAGCCAGACCTGATTATTCTGGATGAGCCCTTTTCCGGGTTCGACCCCATCAACGCTAACCTGATAAAAGACGAAATTCTGGAACTGCGCGATAAGGGCAAGACCATCATTTTCTCCACCCACCGCATGGAGTCGGTCGAGGAGTTGTGTGATTATATCGCGCTCATAAACCGTTCCCGTAAAGTACTCGACGGGGCCAAGCGCGACATCAAGGAGCAATTTAAAACCCATACTTACCATGTTGAGTACCAGGGTGATTTAACGAATCTGCCAACGGCGTTCGAGGTGATGAGCAGCCGCGAAACCGAGGATGGCTTTATCCGGGCCGACATAAAAATTCCGCCCGATGCTGCCGTTAATGACCTGGTCCGGCACCTGCTCGACCGGGTTGCCATTCGCTCTTTCGGCGAAAACATCCCCAGCATAAACGACATCTTTATTCAAACGGTAGGCGAGAATAATGATTGAAAGAATGAAAGAGCGAAAGAGTGAAAGTGTTCTTCATTAGATGACTTTCGCTCAATCGCTCAATCGCTCATTCACTCAATCTCTCATTCACTCAATCGCTCTTTCACTCATTAAAACTATGCATACGATCTTCCTGATTATTAAGCGCGAATACCTGGTCCGGGTACGAAAAAAGTCGTTCATTATCATGACGATTCTCGGGCCATTACTCATCTTTGGCTTCTATGCTATCATTGGCTGGGCAGCGGTTAGCTCCATCAACCAGAAGAAAATTGCGGTCATCGATGAGAGTGGCCGCTTTGACGGGAAATTTAAAAATGACGATGAAACGGCGTACTCCTTCCTGAAAGTACCCCTGGCAACGGCCAAAAAAACGTTCGTAAAGAACGATTATAACGCCCTGGTTTTTATTCCGAAAGACGTGATCGAACAGCCGAAAACGGTCCAGATTTTTGCCGAAAAGAGCGTTAGTCTATCCCTGCAAAGTAATATCGAACGGGATATTGCCAAAGAGATTGAAACCATCAAACTGGGTGAAGCGGGTATTACCCAGAAAATTATTCAGGATGCCAAAGTCAACGTCGATGCACAGACGATTAGTTTGAGCGATGCCGGGGAGAAGAGCAGTAACGGTATCGTTACCACCATTATCAGTGGTTTTTGTGCCATCCTGATTTACATTTCCGTCCTCATTTATGGAACGCAGGTGATGCGGGGCGTAATGGAGGAAAAAACGAGCCGGATTGTGGAGGTTATCATCTCATCGGTGAAGCCCTTTCAGTTGATGATGGGGAAAATTATTGGGGTAGCTCTTGTAGGGTTGACCCAGTTCATGCTCTGGATTGTGCTCACGGCCGGGCTGTTCACCATCGGCACCAGACTGATTGGGCAACCCAAAGAAAAAGCGACTTCGGCCATGGATAGCCGGATGGGAGGGATGCCCGGCCAGGCTGATGTTCAGCAGAAAATGGCCAACGGGAACAACCCCGTTGCCGATGTGATGAAAGCCATCGACACGCTGAATATCCCCCTGATTATTGGCTGTTTCCTGTTCTATTTTCTGGGTGGTTACCTACTGTATAGTGCCCTGTTCGGGGCCGTAGGAGCCGCTGTGGATAGCGAAACGGAGACGCAGCAGTTCATGTTTCCGATTATGATGCCCATCATTGCGGCCATTGCTTTCGCCCAGATTGCCGTACGTGATCCCGATGGGCCATTGGCGGTCTGGACATCCATGATTCCGTTTACCTCGCCTGTGGTCATGATGGTTCGTATTCCGTTTGGGGTGCCCGGCTGGCAACTAGCCATATCGATGGGATTATTAGTAGTGGGCTTTATAGGCACCACCTGGCTGGCCGCCCGGATTTACCGCGTCGGTATCCTGATGTATGGCAAGAAAACCTCTTTCCGCGAACTCTCGAAGTGGGTGTTTTATAAGGGGTAGAAAGAGGTTTATGGTATACGGTTTGTAGTTTACGGTGGGCTGATGCGAGATAAATACTTGTGTCAGCCCACCGTAAACCATATACCTTAAAATCCTATATCAAGTACCAGTGGCTGCACGATCCATTGCCCGTCGGTGACGCTGTAAATGGTGCGGAAGCCAGCCTCGAAGGGAATGCGGAACCGCAGCGCATTGAAAATGAACGACACATCCAGCCCCGTCGTCTGAAAATCGTGATGCTGGGTTTCATACCCGCGTAAACGCCCGTATACATCCCGTACTTCCACTGAACTCTGGCCCATTGACTGGTCGTAAAAAACGTTGGCTTTGATGCGTTGTACATACAGCCAGCGCCCCAGCGACCAATGCGTATCGGCAACGGGAAAGCGGTATTCCACGCTACCCGCCTGAATCTGATCGTCGGTCAGATACAGTTTGCCGCGTGGGAAAAAGATTAGTGGACCAAAGGTATAAGTACCCTTTACCTGTTGTTGATAGCCCCCCCGCAACCGTAAGGAATGGTGTTTCATCAGACCGGGGAAAAACAAATTTCCCTGAATGCCAATCTGTTCGGCAGTTAGTTTGCCACCGAAGGGCGTCGTCCGGTAATTGACGGAAATCGCTTGTCCCCAGCGCGGAGCAACGTCGCGCTTATTCTGCCGGAGCAGGTGAGAATAGCTAAACCCGTAGATGAGCGCACTGAGCGACCCCGCCGAACCAACTTCGGTGGGGTACCGAAAGGGGAGATCGTAGCCCGTTACCTGTAGGTAGTTGTAATAAGCCGACAGGCTCATAGTCTGACTGTATTTGGAATTGGTCAGTTGTAGCGGCAACCGAAAACCAGCCGTTAACTGATTGTACTGCCAGCTATCCGACCGCAGACTGTCGAGGGGGAGGATCCTGTCGACGTATAGGGAGGTACGGCGAG
Source organism: Spirosoma spitsbergense DSM 19989 (assembly GCF_000374085.1). GTDB lineage: Bacteria > Bacteroidota > Bacteroidia > Cytophagales > Spirosomataceae > Spirosoma > Spirosoma spitsbergense. The sequence goes on from NZ_KB893388.1 coordinate 119,151, forward strand.
TGCCGTGCTGGAAACTTAGGTCGATGATGGGATAAAGCCCCTGATAACTGAGCAGAGCGTAGGCGTTCCCGGCCCGCTCGGCCTGATTGTAGGTATAGCCCACGCCAATCTGGGTCGTACTCAGTAAATCCTGCGAACTCAGCCCTACCGACAGGGCCTGCCCTGTACTGGCAACCGTTGGGCCCCAGCTGTAGACGTTGATGGCATTGGCCAGCCGCCGGAACCGACTCGCTTTGTACAGGGTATCCGTGGTGGCCGAATCCGCCAGAATAAGGCGACCCTGCGCGGCACCCGGTTCCAGTTTGGTCAGGGGGCCAAAGTACCGGATGAGCCGTTGCTCCTGCGCCGGTTCGGGCAGAAGTTTCCAGGTAGCGGGGGTTAGGGGCATTGTAGCAATACGGTAGCCGGTGGCCGAGAAATCGTCAAAAGCCAGCCGGTTTCCCGATGGCGACACGGCAGCATGGTACCCCGCCAGCGGCCGCGACGTGACCTGAAACACCTGCTTTGACCGTACATCGACCGCATATACATTATCAATGCCCGACCGGGGCGAATTGTACAAAACGTAGTTGCCCCAGGGTTGGGGATGACTGATGTTTTCATTGGCCAGTGGGAGCAGGGCCCTATAGGTATCTGACTTTGTATCGATTTGCTCAATGGTTTTCTGGTTGTCTTTCAGCGTAACCGCCACAATCGTCTGGTTGTCTTCCGCCCATCGGGGGTGCTGGTAGAACACGTTATTGGGGTTGGCAATGGTTTTCAGAACGTTCCCCGTTTGGGCATCAAGTACCCGCAAAATGGTTTTTGATCGGTCGGTGTTATCCACAACCACCAGTTTTGTGTTGTCGGGGGAGAGCGTAGCCACCGTGTACCGGGCGCGGTGGGTGAGCCGGGTCAGTTTTCCGGTGTTGATATCGAGAATCCGGATATTGGAATAATTCCGCTGCCCCCAGCGCGGGTCGTAGCCAAACTCAATCCAGCATGCCTTGCTGGCTGTGGCCGAGAGCAGGTCCGGGTCATTCGGATAGCCCTGTACGTGTAGCGTTTTCTCGTATCCATTGCGGGACAAAACAACCAAACGAGGGGTATCGCCCAAGCCGCTTTTCACACACAGGATAGTCGAATCGGTCAGGAATTGGGGATGCCGGTAGTTGGTGAAAACGGGATGGGCGGTCGACTGTTTTTCGATTTTTCCCTTCGTAGGGTAAAGCGTTGCCGGGGTTAAACTCAGTCCTGTCTGTTGTTTTTGCCAGATTTCGGTCAGGTCGTCCATCGTTTTCCGGTACAGATCTTCCGTTCGCAACTGGGTTTCGTCTTTGATGCTGGCCGAAAAGGCAAACGGCCACGGAAACCGGCGATAGTTGCGGGTAAGCACCCGGCTCCAGATATCGGGGCCATAGGTGCGCTTGAGGTAGGTGGTCAGAAAATAGCCCAGCACGTAGTGATTGGGTACGTTATCCCGGTAAGAACCGCCAACGGCTTTGGGATAGTTGAACGGTTTTCCCGCCAGCAGATTCGCCCGCATTCCCAAATCGAAATTGGGAATGCGCCCGCGTCCGCTACTACTCAGGAGCGTTTCGTTACTAACGGCGTCGCCCTCGGCAAACCAGTCGGGCACCGTCAGCAGGGGGAAGAATAAACCCGCGTTGCCCAGCGCGGTATATAACACCCGACCATAGCCCTGCAACGCCTTGTCGTTCTGAACCACGTGCCGGTATTCATGAACGGCCAGCAGATCGAGCCAGTTATAGGTACCCAGCTGAGCGGGGTCCTGGGGAGAAACGGCAAAAAACTCAGACCGGCGTGGAAACAGGGTAACAAACCCATTGCTAACGGTCGTCTGATTCTGAAGCAGTACCGATATTCGCCGAGGCTGTTTACCCAGTGATGCGCTGGCCGGTTCGTAGAGGCTTTCAAGCCTATTGGCCGTTCGCTGCGCGGTAGAATCAAGTCCGTTGGGATACAGCACCCGAAAGTGCGGAGTGGATAACCGGTACCAGTGCAGACTGGTTGGATTTTGATCGAGAACAGGCAGGGTTTGCGCGTTGATAGCTACGGTTGTTAGCAGGCATTGAGCCGTCAGGAATAGTCTTCGTACCATACGGTTTCAAGGTACGATGAAAAACAGCGTTCCTATATACGCTCACGGATAAATTTCGGGATGCTCTGACGAGTCAGGCTTCGGGAAAGCCAGCGTCGCCATCTACCACTTTGCGCATTTTACTACCGTAGTGCACGTAACGAAATGGGAAGGACAGATTTAGGCTGAGCCTATCCGTAGTGATTTACCAACCAAACGGCTCCATTTGTGTTTACTATCCGAATCCTGGTTGCAGGATCGGCTAACTAACTCAACGGTATGAATCGACTACTTGCCCTGTTTTTGCTGATAGGTGAATCAACCATCGCGCAGACAAAACCCGAAGTGTCCGTTCCGGCGGCCATCGTTTCGGTCATCGAAGGCCTGACCAGCAAACGGTTCGTGGCCGATACTGCTTTTGCTGCCCTGTCGAAGGAGGACCAGACCTTACTGGCCGAAGAACCTATTGCCAATTGGAGCCTGCTTCAGGAACCGAGCAAAGAAATGGCCTACTCCAACCTGATTGTGGGTACCCGTTCCTACCAGCTTGTTATCACCCGGCCACCAAAATCGGACTACCCAACGGCTACCTTACTTCGGTACACAACCCCTAAATCGAAGCCCGAACCCATTGCCCGTGGCTCACTCCAGCCCAGGGCAGAGGAAAAAGCGAAATAGGACTTACCCATTCGCCATCTTTCTGAAAACCAGATACCATCTGCCAGCCATTCAGATATGGCTTGATTGGTTTGCAAATCGAAATCTTCAGCCACGGCGTTGTATTCAGTACTTCGTGAGAGCGAATCGTTTTTATGTGGAAAAATGATGGGGATAGAAACGGAAAGCTATTGATTGCTTCTTGCCGTGACTTATTTTTCTTTGCTGCGCTGCGAAAAATCGTAGACCTTGATGGATGAACTTTGCTCGCTGCCTTTGTTGTAAAAAAACACGTACTCACCCGCCGGTACATTCTGCTCAAAATAAACCCGGTATAAACCAGTGGCTATTTTCTTGAAACGAAAGGGAACCGTATTGCCGGTTACTCCGCGTTCGCTGGTGTACGCCGATGACCGCCCGACGGTAATCTGACGACCCCGCCCGCTCGTATTGGCTTTTATCAGCACAAACTCATTGGGGCTGGATACGCCACTCCAGAAACCTTCGGCTACATCGTCCATTTGTTTACGCGTGTCGTTGAACCGGAAATAAAACACGGGTCGGATGTCGTCAATGACGAAATTGGACGACTTGTTAGCCAGGCCCACCCGTTGAGTGGAACCACTGGCCCCGTTGGTATAACCGCCTAAAAGTGCTTCACCGAAAGAGCCGGATTTAGCCATGTTTGTGGTGGTAGATTCCAGCTCCATGTACTCCCCTTTTTTTCTGAATTCTTCGTAAAAAATGCCAGGTTCCGGAAAAGTGGCCAGCGTAGGAACGGGTAAGTTTCCGGGGTGGGTAGCCGTTTCTGGAGTGGTTTCTTTGCTGAAGGCGGTACGGGAAATAGTTTTGTTTGCTGGGGTGGCGGCTACGGCTGGCGCTGGCTCAACTGAAGAAGCCGCCGGTGATGGGTTCATCATCAACCTAACGATTGGCTCCGGTATTTTAGCCGTTTTCAACTGAATCAGCCCGCTGGTGCTCAGGTCGAAATCGGTTTTAGTGTCCTGAATTTTCCGGGTGATGATGGGTCGGGAAATACCTCCCTGGTACAGGTTGACGATGTCATTATTGTGCAGCACATCCCGGTGCGTGGCTACTGACAGCATGACGTCGATGAGTGCATCGGGTACGCGTTCCGTTTTTAAACGGAGCAGGCCAATGGTGGATAAATCGAATTTGTTGGGCGATGTGCGGATCTTGTCTTCAATAAGACTGCGCGATAATTTCGCCTGCTGCATGGCCACAATGGACTCATTTGTCAGGGTTTCCTGGGCCAGAATCTTATGACAGGAGAAAAGAACGATGAGGAAAAATAAACGGAAAAATGTGCTCATAAGCGTAAGGTTTAATGACAGTATTCTGATAATCAGTGTTATAAGGTGGGTAGTACAACCCAGTAAAACGTAACAACCCGCCGTCGGCGGTCGTTGGCGGCCAAACGGTCCGACATGCCACGTGGGATAGCTTCGCCCCGGCCCAGCACCGTTACACTGATGTCGAGTAAGTTGGCATTGGCTTGTTTTTTGGTGTCGATAAGGGATTCTAACAGGCTTTTTACGGCACTGGCCCGCAGTTCGGAAAGTTTCTGGTTCAGGTCGCTGCTGCTGGGATTGGCCACATTATCCTGTTGTTGCAGGTGCTGAACCAGATCCCGGTACAGGCGGCTACCCGGTTCTACGGGCGTGGCATCGGAGTAGCCCGTAACAATTATTTCACCTTTCAGACTTTTGAATGACTCTTTATACTTATCGGCAAACGTGAACAGTTTTTCCACGATGGGCCGGAAAAGTCGCTGCCCCTCTTTCACCTGTTCGGGTATCAGATGGTACTCGCCGGGCCGAAACAACGCTCCAATCTCCGATTTGCTGTAGGTTTCGCTACCCAGAAAATCAACGATGACTTCGGTTTTCTTTTCCAGGATCCGCATTACCGCTGCTGATTGGGTAACAGCTTCATTCGCATTTTTAATTATTTCATTTTCAGTGGCTTTTATTTGCCCTGCACTGTAGGCTCCGACGTGTTCCAGCTGGCTCTGTAACTTTTGGGCCGTTGTGGCTAGCTGCGTTCGTTCGGTGCTGACGTAGGTCTGGATTTCTGCGTTGGCCGATGTAGCGATTTTCCCCTCCTGCTCGGCTTTTGTGGCCTGTTCTGATAGCTTGTCCAGCGCTCTGTTGGCACTTTCCTGCGATTGAAGAGCAGTCTGCAGGGCCAGAGATGCCCGTTTTACTGCCACTGTATTGCGCGAACACCCCGACAGGGACAGTAATAGGCCAGCGAGTAAAAATATAGGTATTAGTTTAGGCATGGTGTTACTGGTTTATTTCTGGATCGTCAATGAACAGGGGTTCACGGGATTTTATCTTCTTCATAGGGACCGACTGCCGGACCATTGCTTTAGGGCGCACGTTCGCCAGCCGGTTTAGCCGTTCCCGCAAGTAGGGTAAAGGTTTTAGGGAGTAGGCTGTTCGATACCATTCCAGCGCGTATTTTTTAGAGGCCGGGTCGCCGTTTTGCTGATGAGCCAGAATCGACTGCGCCCCCCGGCCCACGCACATCGTGTAAATCGAATCGACAGTTCGTTCGCGACCCGGTGTTCGGCGAAGGATTTCAAAAGCCATTCGGGCATCGGCGAAAATGGCGGGGTGCTTTTCGGCTGGAATCTTTTCCAGCAGACTCAACAGACGCACAGCCTGGGAAGCCGAAGGAGACGCCATTGCCGATGCTGACTTTGCTACGCGTTCGGCTAGGGCTGGAGCTGTAGTAACCAGCGTGGCCTGGGTAATCGTATCGGCAGGGTCTACGGTGGTAGCTGGGGTGAGCGAAGCGCGGAAAGCCCGCCCATAAGCCAGTATCGGCTTTCGGTAAAAATACCCAACCAGTACAATTGCCAGCAGGAGTATAGTGATCAGAACTGAACGCAGCCAGTTGCTATTGGGTACGGCTGGTGATAGGGGAGTACCCGATGGCCCGGCCGGAACAGGCGCCGAAGGGGGCGCAGTTGGCCCGGTCGGTACGACTTTAATCGGTGGACGATTATCGTTGAACCACTCGACTTGCCCGTCGGCGTGGAGCCGGGCAATGAGCGGCTGCCCCGTTTGTCGGTCCTGCACTGCCCAAACCTGCTGCCCCATTTGCGGCTCGAAGGATAATTCTTCTTTGAGCACGAAGCGGTTTTGTAGTACCGTATTGGGGGTTAATCGCTGCATGGTCTTTTTGTTTGGGCGGGCCTTACTACTACCTGTTCTTCAATGCGTACCTCGTCCCTATTATTATTCATCTTTCCTGCTTGATAGCCTGGGGCGGGTTTTGGTAACAGATGTAGAGTGAAAAAGTATTGCAACTGTCTAGTGGCTATCGTTCGTCAGTAGTCCCCGTTCCTGGTATTTGCCTGCTAAAGCCCAATAGCCCAGGAAGAGCATAGCGAGGATAAACAGATAAAACGTCAGGGTCAAAAACTGTGATGCACTGGGTACGTTTTGCGCCATTTGCTGTGAAAGCCGGTTGGCCTGTGGAATAAAACCGTCCAGAGTAGAACCAACGGCCCCCATAGTGGCTTTCGCCTTCGATAGCTGGGAGAAAATACTATTTTCGTCCATAAACGCGACAACTGTCCCCAGTACCATAACCCCGTAGCCCACCACAAACCAGCGCCACTTTAGCCCACCCGCGCTGGTAATCAGCATAACCAGCGCAGACAGTACCACCATACTACCCAACGAGCTGCTTTTGATGGAGTAGGTAAGCCCTGCCATTTGCCCTAGCGAGGTGGACGAATCATAACCGATAACGGCATACGGGCTTAGCACGGCGTAGAGAACGAGTAGGGTAGTCAGTACGGCAGGCCAGTTTGGCACTTTCCGGAGTACACTGCCTAACTCGACCGGAGGGGCTGGCGTACGGGGCAGGGGCGTTTTCCAGAAATCAGGCATCGGTTGCCCCGTAACTGGCGATGTATCGGGTAGCGGGGCTTCAGTGGCGTGTGTTTGAAAGCCAGTGGGTTGCTGCACAACTGGTTCGGCTGAAAGGCTGACCAGCGGTCGTACGATACTGCTTTGCCCACTGGCTGGATAGGGAGCCAGATAAGGAACGGGTGCCGGACTGTCTGGCTGATTAAATGGATTGCCAGGTGAGGGAACGGGGCTGGGTTGCGGCCTATCGGAAGTGACAGGTCCAATTGGTTGACCACTTAGCGTGTAGTCAATGTTGGAAAGCCGGGTATGAATCTTGAAAATAACGATCAGAAGTTCATAAAATAACCGTACCACAAATGGACCAATTACCAGTCCGAGCAACCCTATCAAAACCATGGCCCCTCCGCCATAGGACGTGCCCATACCCCTTTGTACGAACCACAAACTGGCTATAACGGAGGCAGTCGTGTGGATATAGTAAAGAACGGTTAGGAATGTGGGCGCAATCATCTTGTCGAAACGAAGCATATCGCGCCAGTTAAAGGAAGGGTCCATCGGGGTAGTTGTATTAATGTGAAGAGCAAGAAGATGTGGATAGTGTTGTCTTTAAAAGGGTGTGGATAGAAAAAAGTATGGATAGAAATAGCGTTGGGTACCAGTCGGAATGCCGTTGAAACAGGTAGTCGTTCGTTTGGTTAACCCTCTCTGTAATTGGTTTGACGTGAATTGATTACCTTGACAAACAATGGTATATCGACTCAGAAGCCGACAAAAACGAGAATAGGCCAGTGTGGCAGCTTCACTAATAAGCGTTACAACTGGCTAATAACCGTAAGGAGGATACAGCGAGGGTAACCGGCAAAGCCGATGTCTACAGTCAATTGATGCCGGGAAAGAAGGAAAGCGCAGGCGTAAATTTTTCATCATAAACCCAGGGAGTTGAACGGAAAAATCAATTACTGCCACGAAGAAGCACTTATTTCGATATGACAATACGACAAACTTCCCAATAGCGGAATATTACTGACAAGTAACCGGTTTTTACGAACGAACTATTTTGGGTTCCGCTAACTAGCTTACTGTCAGTTGTTACCTTCTGCCCTGATACTGTAATAAAAGGACGAACAGGTATTGTTTTTTTATCGTATTATTACGGTCAGGCATGAACGTAAAGCTTGTTGTGATTCATAATTCTACCCATAAAAATTTTATGCAATCCCGGAAACAGCGTAACCTATGGACTCAATCCGTACTCACCCTGGTGCTACTACTTCCCGGAATACTACCCGTACCGACGGCCCCGGCGCAGGTTCCCCCAACGGGTCGGTTGCTGTATGATAAGCTAGCTAAAACGCAGCGTGACTATCAGGCCGCTATGGCTACCGGGGATTCGGAACAGGTGGCTCAGGCGTGTTACGACATGGGTAAACGCTACGGTGCCTTCGGTGAATACGTTACGGCGGAGAACTGGTATGTGCGCTCGCTGCGCATCCGCGAACCACACGGACCATCGGAAGTTATTGGCAAAACATACCTGCGTTTGTCCGAAAACTGGATGCGTCAAAAGCAGTATCAGTCTGCCATGCGCTGCGCTCGCCTTGGCATGAGTAACGTCCGGATTGTCAACTCAAAACATGGCATCATGAGTGCCTACATTGTCCTGGCGGGTGTACATCAAATGGGCTGGAAGGTAAACCGGGAAAACCCCGGCTCGATATCCGGAGCCTCGTTAGACAGTTCGCTGTATTACTTCGGACAGGCTGAGCGGCTGGCTCTCAAACTGAACAAGCCGCTGGACATCGGTCTCGTGTATTACTGTAAGGGAGAAGCCCTGATGCTGAAAGGAAGCAGGCAGGCGTTGCCGTATCTTAAAAAATCCTATGCTATTCAGCAATCGCTCAAACAGGCGTATGGTATTATGAATCTTTCCATAGAGTTGGCCGAATGCTACCTGTCCCTGAAACAGCCCGCCAAAGCAAAGGTATGGTTAGACCAGGCGGCCATTGTCCGCGATACGACCCGGCACGGCGAATACTGGCAGAATAGCCTGCTCGAGGAAACATACGCTAAACTTTACCAGCAAACCGGCAACTGGCAACAGGCGTTTGCACATCGGGAAAAATATCACGACTATCAGCTTGCCTCGCTGAACGCCGACCGTGAAGGAGCTATGAGCCGGATTGCCACCCAGTATGAGAGCGAAAAGAAAGAGATAGCGCTTAAAGCCCAGCAAAAGCACCTGGACACCCAAAAAAGACTTACGCTACTGGCCACGCTGCTCGCCTTACTGTTCGGGGTTGCCTGCGTACTGTTATTCCTGTTATTCAGGAAGTACCGGCGTATCAGCGAATACAACGCCCGGTTGGTAAAAGAGCAAAATCATCGGGCTAAAAATAACCTTCAGTCCATCACCAATTTGCTGGGACTACAATCCAATCGACTCACTGACCCGGCCGCCCGGAAGGCAGTAGAAGAAAGTTTGATGCGGGTAGAAGCGATGGCACTGGTCCATCGGCGACTGTATGACAGTGACCACCTGGCCGAAGTTGATCTGATGCAGTTTATTCCTGAGTTAGTGGAGGGCGTCCTGCGGAGTTATAGTCTGGGCGATATTCAGCCTCTTTACAGCCTGAGTCCAATATGGCTACGGGCCGACGTGGCAATCAACTTAGGTTTGCTACTGAATGAACTGGTTACGAACGCCTGTAAGTACGCATTGCCGCATCATCCCGCTCCAGTGCTGGAAATCGGTTGTCAGGAAGAGAAAGGACGGATTCTGCTCTGGTTTTCGGATAATGGACCCGGCTTTACACCTACCGTAGCCGGAAACTCATTTGGTATGAAACTGATCGATATTATTACCAAAAAGTTAAACGGGAAAGGGAAGTTCGAGACTGAAAAAGGGTGCCATTTTACGCTGTCGTTTGACGTTAAACCTTCCTTCGTGTTGCAATAGACTTTACGATTTCAGGTTTAGTGTTGCGGTTCCGTACCCACCGGTAATAACGCAAAATGCTGACGTGCCGTAAACCAAAAACTACATACCACCGACTCCCTTTTCTATGGAAACACCTTTACAGATTTTGATTGTAGAAGACGAACCATTGATGGTTGCCGAAATTGAAGAAAGCCTGCTGAAAGCGGGCTATCAGGTCTGTGGACAGGCTACCAGTTACGAAACGGCGCTGAAAGCCATGAAACAAACCCAGCCCGATCTGGTGCTGGTCGACATTAAACTCGATGGCCCCGCCGATGGTATTACGACCGTAAAAGAGTTGATGCGGATAAAGTGGGTACCGGTCATTTATTTGACCGGTAATGCCGACAAAGAAACGCTGAATCGGGCTAAAAGCACATTTCCGGCGGCTTTCCTGTACAAACCATTTCGGATGCGTGAACTGTCGGCACAGATCGACCTGGCCATGCATAACTTTTACGCAGGAACTATTGCCGGGGCACCCGACCTGCCCGACCATACGTTTCTACCAATCGGCAGTGGCTATATCCGCGTTGTTAAAGCCGAAATCCAATACCTGAAAGCAGACCGGGGCAATAGTGAACTGTATTTGACAACGGCAGGCTATTACCGAATCTACCCCGACAAACCGTACCGGGCTATCATTATATCGCTGAACCTGGGTAAACTGATTCCTTACCTGTCGACCGGATTTTATCAGTTGTCGCGGTCAATCGTAATCAACCTTGCTTACCTGGACCGTATCGAATCCAACCGATTGTACATCGGTTCGCAGGAAATCCCGATTCCCGATGGGGCCAGAAAACCGCTCATCGACCGGTTACAGGTGGTCAGAACACGCTAAATGTGCCGTTGAAACGTATTCTCCTACACCACGAAACTCTGTTTACCCTTCGTACTTCGTCTCGTACTTAGTGCCTGGTCGGCTCCTGCTCAAAGCCCGCCCACGATGATTGATTCCCAAAAAAAAGGAAAAACAGTATATCAAAAAACATACTACCCGAATAGAGGTGCTGGCAGGTAATATCCAGCGAGAAAGCGGGTGCGTTTGGGAAGGGTGCGGTGACAGGTCGATAAGCGGCAAAAGCAGACTGCGCTACTGTCCGGGGAAAATTGCCAAAAGTTCATCCACGGTTCATCCCGCCTACATACCATTTCAGCGAACGGTTATACCGGTTGAAACCAACTGTGTTTTACCCGACCGGATTGAGCTGCCAATTTTGTCTTGTCAGATCGGCCTGAGTACTTCAGTGCGGGCGACTTACTTCCTTTTTTTAACAAAATAACCAACATAATGAAACAGAAGCAGGCTTCCGTTTTGTAAGGCTCGCCCTGTTGCTACGTTCAGTCTTGTTCACCGCCCACAAGAAAAATTCAGACAATGGCAAATCTCCCCGCCAGACTACGCTGAAACGTACGATCAGCGTAACCTGTCAGGGGGCACCACGGTCACGATGAATCTAGTACTCTTCCAAAATAGAGATTAGAGTAAAATGGTTAGCTTTGTGGTATGGGCCAAATCGCAACACCGTTCGTCCTGTCGGAAGCCGACCAGACAACACTTAGTCAATTAGTCAGCAAAGGAAAAGAGTCCGTTCGCAAACTCAATCGAGTCAGGGCCTTGCAGTTTTCGCATCAGGGTCAGCACCCTGAGCAGATCAGCAATTTGTTGGGTATCAGTGTAGCAACGGTTTATAACGTGCGAAAACGCTATCGAGAAGATGGACTGCAACGAGCTATCAGTGAGAAAAAACGGCCGGGTCAGCCCCGTAAAGTGACACAAGAAGTGGAAGCTCAGATTACCCAGTTGGCTTGTAGTCAGGCACCTGACGGCCGTACTCGGTGGACAGTAGCCCTGATTAACGAACGGTTGGTTAAACTCCAGATTCATATTGATGACGAGTCAGTTCGATTAGCGTTAAAAAAAGTAAGCTCAAGCCCTGGCTCAAAAAGCAGTGGTGCATCGGCCAGATAGACGGGGAATATCTGGCTAAAATGGAGGATGTCCTGTGCCTGTACAGCCAACCGGTTCAGGTCGATCGAGCGCGGCTCTGTTTTGACGAGCGACCTTGCCAGTTGCTCGACGATGTAGTGGCTCCCCTGTTGGTCAAGCCTGGCAGAGCGGCCAAAGAGGATAATGAATATGTTCGCCAGGGCACAGCGGTAGTTCTATTAGCTTACGATCTGGATAGGGGCATCCGATATACACAAACGCGAAAGCAGCGAACCAAGGCGGATTACGCACAGTTTATGCACCAAATAGTGACTACCTATTATGCTGATGTTGACTACATCGACTTAGTTCAAGACAATCTGAACACACATAAGTACGGCTCTTTTTACGAGCATCTTCTGGTGGCTGAGGCCCGGTCATTGAGTCGTAAATTGGTGTTTCATTACACGCCCAAGCACGGCTCCTGGCTAAACGTGGCTGAAATTGAGTTTTCGGCTTTAGCCAGACAATGTCTGCATCGACGGATTGGTAGTCTGGATGAATTGGCTCGTCAGGTGGAGTTGTGGACGAATGAGCGTAATGAGCAAGCAGTAAGAGTGCATTGGAGTTTTACAGTCGTTACGGCTGAAACCAAACTCAAACGGTGGTATGAGCAGGTGAACCCAGCTAACAAACCGGACTCCTGTAATAATTAAATTGGAAGAGTACTAGGCATCCTGCCATGTTCGGTTCAGCGTGGGCGCAACAAAATAAGTATTCTGGTTCCCTTTCTCATCTCAAAAACATAATGAAACGGTCAAACAAAAATGTGCTGCTGGCTTTAGTAGCCCTCACCCTGTTGGGTTTCTTATCCTCCTGTGCAACCGTTTTTGGCGGTCGCGTTACCGTTCACCAAAAGCAAAAACCCCTGCCGGGTGCGCCTACCCGGCAGGTGCGGGTAGGCGCACTGATTGCCGATATTCTGCTGTTCCCGCTGGTGAGTGTTCCGGTGGATTTTGCCACTGGAGCTATTTATAAGCCGAAGCAACCCGTTGCTCAGCAAAGCCCCGAAAAACAGCCCGTGGTGGCTGGTAAAGTTGCCCGGAAATAACATTCGCATAGGTTAGGTTACGATCAGAATCCCTGGCGAAAGGCTCCTGCCAGGGATTTTTGTTGAAACACGAATTCACCGGGCAATACTCCTTCGGTTCAACGGCGCTTTTTACGTTTCATGGCCGTTTTCTTACGCTTCATCCGATTGGGTATTGGCTTAACTTCTTCAGGCAGGCAACTTTGCCGACGGCAATCAAGCCCTGTCTCTTCCTCTTTTATCAACTTTTAGTAAAGTTAATCATGAAAAAAGTAATGAAAATCCTCGGCTTGGTACTGGGTAGCGTGGTGCTGCTGCTGGCCGGGTTCTGCGCGTATGTAGCAGCTGTGGGCGTTCCCATCTATGACCCACCCGCCATCCCGAAAACTACGGTAGCCGTAACACCCTCCCGCGTGGTACGGGGTGAAGTAATCGCCCAGATCCAGTGTATGTCGTGCCATACCGATAAGGATAAACACCTGACGGGTAAGTATCTGGCCGAGGTGCCTGCCCTGTTTGGGAAGCTGTATTCCAAAAATATCACTCAGGACAAAGAGAAGGGCATTGGTAACTGGACTGATGGCGAACTGATCTATTTTCTGCGAACAGGGATCCGGCGGGATGGTTCCTACGCAGCCATCATGCCCCAGTATCCCAACATGGCCGACGAGGATCTACAGTCGGTAGTGGCGTGGCTGCGTTCAGATCGCTTTCCGGTGCAGGCATCGAAACAGGAACCCCAATCGTCGGAACTCAGTTTTGTGTCGAAACTACTGACGCATACCCTGATGAAGCCCCTGCCGTATCCACAGTCATTTATTCCGCAACCCGATAGTAATGACCTGGTGGCGCTGGGTAAATACACGGCCGATGCCATTGGGGATTGTTACAGTTGTCATTCCGGCGATCTGGTTGATCAGGACAAAGTGCATACAACTAAAACCAAAGGGTACTACGGCGGTGGTATTGAAATGGTTGGCGAAGGGGGCCAAAAAGTAATAACGGCTAACCTGACGTTCGATGAGGAGACCGGTATTGCCCGGAAATACACCAGAGAACAGTTTATCCGGGCGGTGAAGTCGGGCGTGCGGCCCGACGGCAGCATACTGAAGTATCCGATGGAGCCGAAAATAGTGTTGTCGGATCGGGAAGTAGGGGCTATTTATGACTACCTGAAAACGGTCCCGAAAATTAAAAATGACATCGCCAAAAAGAACGCTGAGTTACAACTGGTAGAAAAGTAAACCCTGTAGTAATGAATACTGGATATTGCCTGTCACTAGCCATTATCCGGTATTCATTTTACATTCGGTACCCTAAATCGTGATCCGGTGTAAATGATTAGTTGATGCCGCAATTGAATGATAAATGGATGCGCATTGTGGGCGTTCCCATGCTGGCCCTGACAGGCCAGTGGATGATGTATGGCTATACGAATGTACCTTACCCGGACGATTGGCGCATTCCGGTTTTTTTTATACTGGGAGCCATCATCGTCTGGGAGTGCAACCGATGGGGGATCATTCTCTCCCGTCGGCGTTATCCCGGTCTGGCGCAAACTGCCCGTCGGGTACTGGCTCAGTTACTCTGGTTCATTGTGTTTGCCGCCCTCATTCGCATCAGTCAGACGTATCTGTACCATCGTATCGGATTATTTCCATCGGAAGACTATTTCCTGCTTAAGCCCTATTTTTTCAACACGCTCGTAGCCGTTTTTGGTACGGTTCAGGTGGCCGCAATTTTCGAGGGCATTTACCTGTATCATCGCTGGAAAGTTACCTACACCGAAACGCTGGAATTGAAAAAGTCGAGTTTGCAGAGTCAGCTTGAGTCGCTGAAAATGCAGATAAATCCCCATTTCCTGTTTAATAACCTGAACTCCCTGTCTTCGCTGATTACCAGCGATGCCGGACAGGCCGAACTGTTTCTGGATGAGCTGTCATCGGTATATCGGTACCTGCTCCAGCAGAACAATCGTGATCTCTGCCCGCTGGCTGACGAGTTGAATTTTATCAAGGCCTATTTTCACCTGCTCAAAACCCGGCATGGCAACGGTATTGTTCTGGAAACGAACATCGACTTGAAGTATATGCTGTATCTAATGCCGCCCCTGACCCTGCAGCTTCTCTTCGAAAATGCGATTAAACTCAATGTTATCTCGGCAAACAGTCCCCTGATAATCAGGTTGTATACGCAGGAGGGGAATCTCTGCGTACAGAATAATCTGCAACCAAAAAAGACGCTGGTGCATTCGAACCGGATTGGGTTACAGAATATAATCGCGAAATATAAACTGATTGGTCAGGCACCGGTTGTGGTGCGGCATACGGGGGAGGGGTTTCTGGTGTGTATACCCCTGCTCGCGCCATCGGCAACGTTGCTGTAACACCTGCTTCTTAATCGACTTATACGAGGGGTAACGTCACGCGAAACGCCTGACCATCGTCTTCAATGGTTGGTGCGGGCTGGTCCAGCATCTGGTATTTGGTCAGGATGTTACTTAATCCCACCCCGTTCGACAGGGTGCGGCCGGGTTTTCGCTGCAGGTTGTTGCTGACAACCAGGCATTGGGCGGTGGCGGTGAGGGTAATAGTAAGGGGTTGCTCGGGCAGGATGATATTGTGTTTTACGGCATTCTCGATCAGCAGTTGTAGCGTCAAAGGTGGCAGTTGTCGGGTTTCGGCACCGGACTGAACCGTAATGGCCAGCGTGAGTGAATCGCCATGGCGGGTTTTCAGCAGATGGTAGTATGACTCGATAAAGTCAAGTTCGCTGGCCAGGGGTACCAGCGGGGATTCATTACTCCGGAGCAGATACCGGTATACCGTACTCAGTTCTTCGGCAAACGCGCTGGCCTGGAGGGGATTTTCATCAATCAACGAGATCAGCGAGTTGAGACTATTGAACAGAAAATGCGGATTTACCTGTTGCCGGAGCGCATCCAGCTGCGTCTGTAGCTGGGCTTTACTGAGCGTTTCTACTTCCTGTCGTGACTGTTGCCAGTAGTTGAAACTGTCCATACCCTCGTACGTTACGACCACAATGGCCACAATAACGGTCGTATACAGAAGGGCAAACCCCAGTCGGGTAAAGCCAAACTCGAACCCCGGTAAATTGACGCCCCAATAGAGGGCATACAGAAGACTGGCATTGACAACGGACGATGCGGAGGTACTCGCAAATCGGTAGAGAGACCGCCTGATGAATGGCATCTTGCCGTATTTTCGATTGATGTATAAGGCAATCTGGTTATTGAGCAGCCAGTTCAGAAACGATTCGATGAAGGCGAATAGCGATGCCAGGACAAGGGTTGTACTGTTGGACCAGTAGGCATTGCCGATCATAATCCAGTTGAGCAGGCCGATGTAAATGGGCAACACAATCAGCTGCAGAAGCCAGTCATAGCGGGAGTAATGAATTGACTTCATAGGGCCACGAGGACGGGATTGGGAAATAGGGTACTCAAAACTACAGATAAACACCATACACCCGTCGCAGACCAGTTATGAAAAAGATAGCCTATCCCGATAAACTTGCACGCGTAGTGGGCATCCCGGTTTGGTCCTTCCTGTTTCGACTCATCGGCGATCCATCGCCCCTGGGCGACCTGCTACAAAATTCCCTTTTTTACCTCGATGTCGTTGTTGTGATCGGGGTCAATATACTTCTTTGGGAGTCTAACCGATGGCTCATTCAGCAAATGGATACCCGCTATTCCTGGGCTATGCAGCCTCTCCATCGTTTTTACGTGCAGGCTGGGGTAGCCTTTATCTGGACGGTGGGCGTTATCGCCCTGTTCAGTCTGGGGTATAACAACCTTATTCTGCAACGTCCTGCTCCCTTCAACCTGTCTATCACGATTTCCAATGATATACCTATTGGCCTGCTGTTTATCCTGCTTCTGCATATGGGCTACACCATGTACTGGATGGTCCGGTATCACCGGCATACAGTGGCCGGGTTGCAACAGAAAATTGCCCGGCTGAAATCTGCCAGCCCAATCATATTTTCGGGGGGCAACCAACCAGGGGCAAGAACGCTGCTGGTCAACCACGGCAAAGCACAGGTACCGATTACTACCGATCAGGTAGCATTTATTTTTATCGCCAATGAAGTTAGTATTGTCAAAACGGCCGATAGCAAATCATTTGTCCTTGACCTGACGATGGAACAGGTAGCCGAACGCCTGTCGTCGGCTGATTTCTTCCGGCTCAACCGCCAGTTTCTGGTAAATCGGCAAGCCATCCAGCGTGTAGAAAACGATGGTGTCGGGCGAATTGTACTTTATCTGAAACCATCCCACGCTGAAGAAGTAGTCGTTAGTCGCCGTCGGGTAGCTGAGTTCCGGCAGTGGATGCAAACATAGGCAAATGGGCCTTTTTGCCGGTTACCATTCACCTTTTCATTCCGACCATTCACCTTTCTTTGTGCGCCAGTGGGGGTTTTAGAGCCGACACAGGCTGTTTTTTACCCCCACTTTTGTGGCGTAAACAACGCTACAAAAGCATAATGAAAACGATAGAAATTACCATCCTTACCTGGCTGTCGGCCCTTGCCGGTGTCACTGCTCAGGACTTGTCAGCTGCCCACCAGGGCCTGCCGTTGACCATCAGTCTCTTTATCGAGTCGATCAGCCTGCCTACGTTCAGGAACATTCAGAGAGGAGGACTTGGGCTTAAAATAGGCACTGAATTTTACTACCGGAATAGCCCCGGCTCTCAGGTAATCCAGACCCTGACGGTGGGCTACTACCACCATCCCCGTGTTCAGAGTGGGCTATTTGTCAACACCACAATTGGTTACCGGAAATACATTGGCGGCTTTTTTACGGATGTCTTCATAGGTGGTGGTGCGTTGCTGCTTCGGCCCGTAGCCCATTCATACGTCCGCGACGAGAGTACGGGTAATTACCGAAAAGCCCCGGCTACGCAATGCAACTTTATGCCAGTGGTAAAGACGGGTGTCGGTTATCGTTTTCCGAACCGGACACTGGTTTTTGCCCGTTACGAACTGTTCGGCGAAATGCCTTTCCGCTCGCTTATTCTGCCTCATCAGTCAATCAGTATTGGTACGCAACTTGCCTTGCCGAATTAACACCACGGGCATCGTCAATCTCCTATAAACCAATGAATACGAAACAAACCGCCCGCACACTGGCACTCGTATGGCTAATGATAACGGCCTGCGCTCAGGAACCCATTGCACCGGTAACCGATTCCGTTACGGCATCGAACCCGTGGCAGCGGCACCTCAGAAATGATATGTACCGACAGGCTCTGCAAATGTTCAACCAACGCTGGAAGCAACCCGGCACCACCCTGCTCCTGAAACGGGCCAACGAACCTGTCTGGATGGGAGCGGTTGGGAAATCGAACCTGGAGCTGCAAACCAACCTGCGCACTACCGACCCATTTCGGGCGGCCAGTATTACCAAAACATTCGTAGCGATTGCCGTTATGAAGTTGCAGGAACAGGGTGAACTTCAACTTGATAACACGCTGGGTATGCTACTGCCCGACATGGTCGGGCGGGTGGCCGGGGCCGACCGGATTACCCTCCGGCAGATGCTTTCGCACACCAGCGGCCTGTTCGATCCGACCAATGACGGTGTTCAGTATCAGCTCGATCTACTCAATGACCCCGCCCTTCGACTGGCTATGTCTACCCAGCAGGTACTGGCCAGATACGTTTACGGGCGACCGCTCCGGTTTGAACCCGGCGAGCAGTTTGGATACAGTAACACCAATTACTGGTTGTTGGGTATGGTGATTGAGAAGATAACAGGTCAGCCCCTCCAATCGGTACTTGACACGGTTATCTTCAAGCCTGCTGGCCTGACACATACCTACCTGGAGTCGCGTGATGACCGGGATGTGGTTCGGGGATATACTGATTTTTACAACAATGGAAAACTCATGGATATAACCGCGCTGGATCGGGCCGACAGTCAGGGACGGGCCAGCGGGGGACTTATTACGACGATTGAAGACCTGTTTCGATTTAGTGAAGCCCTTTTTAGGGGCACGCTCATTCGTAAAGCATCCTTAACCGCAATGATGACGCTCCAGCCCGTTCGGCGTGGAACGACTGAATATGGGTTGGGGCTGGATTCCTATGCATCGCCTTTGGGTGTGGCCTGGGGTCATAACGGCACCCTGCTGGGCGTTGATGCCAACTGGTTCTATTTTCCTGACAAACAGGCTACCTATATTCTTTTCGGCAACAACGGGAGCGGAGCCGATAAGTCGTTTATCCATGAACTATTGACGAGTTGATGTGCTGAAGAGCTTATAAATGAACCTCTTCGGGAATTCTGTGAACCGCTACACAAAAGTCGCTTCATCAGCGGCTTTTGTCGTTTCAGCGAAGTTGCCACTCGTTTGGCGACGGGTACTGCGCACCTTTGGCCCTGCAAACACAATGGCGATTCCTTAGAGCCTTTTTCAACTACCGGCGCGACCGGTGAAACTCCTGCGCCAACACGCCCCAATGAACTCATTCTCCAACGATTAGTAAACAACAACAATCTATGAAAAAGCCAATCTGTTTCTTCAGTCTGATCGCTGCTGCACTCCTGAGCCTGGTAGCCATGCACCCGACCGATGTGCTGACCGACACGGGTGTTACGATGAACAATATTCAGTGGAGTACACTGGCGAATCTACGTCAGGAAGGCAAACTGATTTTCCAGACTAACACCTTAATGCGCGAGACTTCCCGGCGCATTCCAGCCAGTGCCCGGGTAGCCACTGTACGCATGTTAGGCAAGGTGGTTCGCAGCTACGTGGAGTCGGCGTCGTTCAAACAGGCTTACCGTCAGTCCATGCGCGAACAGTTTCCGGTCGATGAAACGTACAGTGATGACAACATAGCCCGGCATGAAGCCGAGGTCAACGGGTCCGATGCCGCCGTGGCCAGTCAGATGACGGCCATGCAGCAGGCTTTTGCGCAACTGGAGCCGACCATGCTCTACACTGCCATTCAGATGCAGCTACACCAACAGGAAACGGAACTGGCAGGCGTACAGGGTAGCGAACGCCAGACGATGGCCCGGAATATTGCCGAAATAAAACGGCTGCTAGCGGTCAATGCGGGTAAACCAGCCGAATTTAAAAAGCAGTATCTGGCCTATCAGCAGCAACAGATGAAGCAAAGTGCTCAGCAGAACGTGGGCGAAGCCCGTACTCAATTAGCTGAAGTGAAAGCCGGTAATGAAGCCTATCGGCAGCAGAAAGCCGCGCTGGATGCGCACAGTGATTTCCTGCCCCGGCTGCGTAACCAGTTACAGACGTTTATTACCCTCTGCAACAACGTTGATTTTGAGGCTCGATTGATGCCATACGGGTCGAAGCGGGAGTTTGTTAACCCAACTTACCGGAACAAACCAGCGGAGTGGAAACTGCTTTACCGAATTGGAAAAGAGCCCGTTATGGCCGCACGGGATTTTGCCCAGTCCTGGCTGGCTGATTTATCCCGCTAAAGCAGGCAAGTGCCTTTAATTTGCTTGGATTGCTTGTTTGGACAGGGCTTTTCTACCAATAAGAACCTCGTAGAGCCGGGCCACCATTGTCGTGGAAACATCGTAGAGAAAAAACATTCACACGTGGGCAAACACAAAAAAGCCGCGTTCAGTCTTGCTGACGCGGCTTTTCTTACAGTGATCGGGGCACACGAACGGGTTATCAGGGTTGCCCGTTGCCCCCTGCCGATCCGTACACCTGTCCGGTAGCAAAACTGGCATCGTTGGCTGCCAACTGAACATAAATGGAGGCCAGTTCGGCGGGTTGGCCGGGTCTTCCCAGAGCCGTGCTGCCACCAAAGTTCTTTACTTTCTCCTCAGTAGCTCCTCCACTGGGTTGTAGGGGTGTCCAGATGGGGCCGGGTGCTACGCCATTCACCCGGATTCCTTTCGGGCCGAGCTGCTTGGCCAGCGACTTGACATAATTCATTGTAGCTGCTTTGGTTTGCGCGTAGTCATACAGGTTGGGTGAGGGGTCGTATGCCTGTTCTGAGGTCGTACCAATAATGGTTGAGCCGGGCGGCATGTGCGGCAAAGCGGCTTTAATGATCCAGAAGGGGGCATAAATGTTGGTCTTCATGGTTGCATCGAAGTCCTCCGTGGTCATATCCAGAATCGACTCACGAGCCTGTTGTCGACCCGCATTGCTAACCAGAATGTCCAGACCACCCAGCCCCTTCACGGCTTCGTCAACCAAGCGTTTGCAGAAGGCCTCATCGCGAATGTCGCCGGGAATGGCAATGGCTTTCCGGCCTTCCGCCTTGATCAGCGCAATTACTTCCCTGGCATCCGGTTCCTCGGCTGGTAGGTAGTTAATGGCTACATCCGCCCCTTCGCGGGCATAGGCAATGGCGTCTGCCCGTCCCATACCCGAATCTCCGCCGGTAATCAACGCTTTCCGACCAGCCAAACGTCCCGATCCTTTATAGCTGGTTTCGCCATGATCGGGACGAGGGTCCATCTGGCTGGCGAGGCCGGGAAAGGGCTGCATGGGCGTGTTAAACGGTGGCCTGGGGTACTTAGTGGTTGGATCGCTGAGGACTGCCGAAGCGGCTGCATCTGGGTGTTGCGTGCCCGAAGTTGCCAACACGGGTGTGGCCATTGCCGTGGCTATGCTACCTCCTGATCCGCCAATGACCTGACGGCTGCTGAGTTGATTCTCCTGATACATGGTTGTCTATTCTTGTTGAGTAAATACTTATCTGCAGATGATTGATATTTAATCTACCGACATTATAGTTAACCGGCGGCTCGTATTAATGTTAGTGCCATCGTCTGTTTTTTTGCCCAGGTCTGGTTCCCCGAACGCCTTGTCGACTGGTGATATTCATGGCAGACAGACACTTTTGTCTTGGAATCGGCGGCTATTTATGCCGCTTTGCGATTAGTTATACAACCATCAGCCAGTTGTCATAGTTGTTAGGTAGATGCCCGGCAAACAGGTTTCCGGCTGACCGCCGAGCTGGTTGTATACGGCTGGACCTATTGGAACGCCATACCCTGTTCCCTGCGGCTGCATCCCGGACGCCCGCATCCGGTCATAAAAGTAAACTGCCGGATGTGGGCGTCCGGACTATACCATGATGGAAAAACGTATTATTGGCAGTTCTGATCTGTCAGTCGCTCCGCTGGCTTTTGGCGGGAATGTATTTGGGTGGACAGCCGACGAATCCACGTCGTTTCAATTGCTGGATGCCTTTGTCGAAGCGGGTTTTAACCTGATCGACACGGCCGATGTGTACTCCCATTGGGTGCCCGGTAATAAAGGCGGGGAGTCGGAGACGATTATCGGGAACTGGCTGAAAAAAAGCGGAAAGCGGGATCAGGTCATCATTGCCACCAAACTGGGCGCCGAAATGGCTCCCAACAAAAAAGGGCTGTCGAAACAGTATATGCTGCGTGAGGTGGAAGCGTCGCTCCAGCGGTTGCAAACGGACTACATCGACCTGTATCAGTCGCATTATGATGATCTGGATACGCCTGTTGAAGAAACTCTCGACGGTTTCGGGCAGTTGATCAAAGAGGGGAAAGTGCGGATTATCGGCGCGTCGAACTACACACCCGAACGCCTGAAACAATCGCTGGAAATTAGCGCAAAACAGGGCTATCCAACCTACCAGAGTCTACAACCCGAATACAATTTATACGATCGGAAGAAGTACGAAGAGCAGTTTGCGCCCATTGTTCAGCAGTACGGTTTGGGTGTTATCAATTATTACGCGCTGGCAAGCGGCTTCCTGACCGGTAAATACCGCTCCGATGCCGATTTGTCGAAAAGCCCGCGTGGGCAGCGCGCTAAAAACTACCTGAACGACCGCGGATTTCGTATCCTGCAAGCCCTCGATGAAGTAGCCGCGCAGTACAACGCTACCCCTGCGCAGGTGTCATTAGCGTGGCTGATGGCACAACCAAACATTGCGGCACCCATTGCCAGTGCTACCAGCGTTGACCAACTGCACGACATTGCGAAATCGGTCGAGTTGAACCTGGATGAATCGGCTATCGACAAACTGACGACGGCCAGCGCCTGGTGAGCGAATGAGCACCTGAACGCCGGGAGCAGGCGAAAACATCACGCTTTTTAGGATTCTGAAGCCATCAATGAACTGTATAACGAATAATTATACGGTTCATTGATGGCTTCTTCCGTTTCGTCGGCTTGCTGACTGGGGGTAGAGGATGGGCCATGCAACTTTGCGTCATCCTCCTCTAAATGACCAGGCTTATGAATGCTTTTTCGTTTTCCTTTATAGTCGTATTGACCAGTATGCTGGCCTGCACCACACCTGCCACTGATGCCGTTACGCCGGGCGGTACCACGCCTGGGTCGCCTGGTCGTGGGAAAGCCTATACGACCATCACCACCATTGCGGGTACCGATACCAAAAAAGGATTTGCCGATGGGGCAGGAAAGGCTGCTCAGTTTAACTACCCTGGCCAGATGACCATCGACAAAAACGATAACATCTACGTTATCGACCAGCAATACAGCTATATCGGGGGCAGCGTAATCCGCAAAATAGACCCGGCGGGCAATGTCACGACTTTTGCCAAAGGTATGTTCTCCATCACCGATCTCTGCGTGGACCCCCGCGACGGTGTTACGCTTTATGCCATTGAAAGTGGAGACGCCCGCAATGTACCCAACGGCATTTTTCGTATCAGCAGCAGTGGGCAGGTAACCCGCCTGAGCACTACTATCGGGTTGCCAGGTTATAAGGATGGCCCTTTAGCGGAGGCTAAGTTCAACCTGCCGCAGGGCATTGCAATGGACAACTATGGTAACCTCTACATCGGCGATGGCCTGAATCGCTGCATTCGAAAGGTGAATCTCAGCACAAGTACCGTAACAACCCTGGCGGGCAAATACACCGGCGATGCGGTATGTACGTTGCTGGATGGTAAAGGCAGCGAAGCCCAGTTCTGTACCGTCGCTGATCTGACACTCGACGAAGCCGGAAACCTGTTTGTACCCGACTGGGGCAACAACTGCGTCAGGAAAATAACCCCCGATGGCACCGTATCGACGTTTATTCCCCTCGGAACGGGCTACACGACCGAGCGTCCCCGTAGTCAGGCGGGCGTATATCAGCCCTACCGAATTCACTACGATACCAACTCGAAGCAACTGTTGATCGTGTGCGGCACGGGCAGCTCCCTGTATCTGCTGGGCACTAATGATTATCTCTATAACCTCGGCCTTTCCATTGTCAGTAACGATTATGCCGACACCAACCCCGGCGCACAGCATGGCCGCTATGGTATGGTCATTAACCGGAAGGGCGACATTATTTATACCGACACGTACAGTCACTGCATCCGTAAAGCCACTATCGAGTGGAAATAGGTGACTATCCCTCTTTTTATAACCATCAAGTTCAATGAAAACCCTCCTCTTTATTACACTCACCGCGCTGGTGCTGGGCCTTGCCGCCTGCAAAAAAGAAGCGGATTCTGTTACACCTGGTCAACCCGGCAACGCCCATCGGGGTACCGTCGAGACCATCGGGCGTTCTCTGGGAGCGGGCGTTAAAAAACAGATCGGTCCCGAAGGCGGTAGCCTGCAATCGGCCGATGGCTCCGTCAGGATCACCGTACCCGCCGGGGCCCTGACGGCCCTGACGGAGGTGGGCATCGAACCCATTACCAATACCTGCAACGGGGGAATCGGCAACGGCTGGCGACTGACTCCCCACGGCAAAGCCTTTGCGAAGCCGGTTCAACTGACGCTGGATTATACGGCAGTGAAGGACAGCGTAACCTTCGCCAACGCGCTGGGACTGGCGTATCAGGATAGTAATGGAATCTGGCAGTTCATAGGGGCTACCGCCATCAATGCCAATGCGCACACGCTGACCATGCAGACCAACCACTTCAGTGACTGGACACTGTTGCAGTGGCTGACCTTATGGCCCATTCACGAAACGCTTCACGAAGGGGGGCAGGTGACGCTAGAAGCCCGCGAGTACATTGCTATTCCAGATGGACTGACTGTGCCCATAGTCCCTGACTACGAAAACGGCTATCCGGTGGGTGATCCGGAATATATAGCGCAGAAATACGTCAAAAAATGGTCATTGGCGGGAGTAGGGGCGCTTAATCCACTCAGCACGGCTCCGGAAGCTGTTTATTTTGCTCCCCTAAAGGTAACGAAAACGCAGACCGTAGCCGTCAGTCTCGAACTGAATCTGCCCGGCTCAGGGCAGGCCTTTCTGGTTTCCTCCATTGATATCCTGGGTAAAGAACCGTTTATCGACTACCTCCAGGTGGCGGAAAAAAAAGGCCCCAACGGCCGTGATAGTGAACTGATTATTTACGGTGCCAACTTCGGGGCGCAGGACAACGCCAAATCCAGCGTGACGATTAACGGCGAAGTAATCGGCCGTGAGGACATTGGCCTGTGGGGTGATAACATCATCGTTTGCCGCATACCGATGCTGGGCAATGCCGCATCGGGCGAAGTGCGGGTAAACACGGCGTCGGGTGTCGCCAGCCAACCCCATATGCTGAACGAATGGACGGTGGCCATGCGCTACAGACGTCCCTGCGCGCGGGTAGGCCAAAGTCTATTCGAGGCCAGTACCATCTACCTGCGTATCCGGGGCGATGCGTCACCACCGCCCCAGAACCTGAATCTGCTGATGGGCGACAACAACCCCAATACGGCCGCGTTCAGGTCGTATGTACACTGGCAAGCCGGTGGCGATGGGTTCTCCTCCTATAATAACGAGGAGTCTTGCGGGTCCGAGAAAGAAATCTGGTCGAAAAGTGAGGGCGATATTGAACTGACTCCGGATGGCAGGATTACCGATCCACAGTATTTTCGCGTTGCCCTGTATCATCTGCCGGGTCGTGGATTTGACGCGGTTATTGAATACGAAGCCAAAAATGTGGTTCCTTCCAACTTCGTTTTTACCCCCTGCAAAGGCAATCCCGTGTTGAATAACCGGCCCTACACCGTTCATTTACCTACCGAATTTCATGAAGAACGTTTTCGGTTGTTGTTCAACGGAAATGGGCTGAAAGGTGGAAAATCAGCGGTTCATCCGGTGGGCATCGGTTCGTACAACCTACACTGCGATGTATCGGATGTTCCCAACTGGATGCAACAGGTCTCCGTGGAGTGGGATAACACAGCGGGTAAGTACTGATTATTTAGGCATTCGACCTTGTAAAAACTGCGTAAGCCATGAACACACAACCTGCATTCGCCATTCTGGGTGGGGGCATCGCTGGCCTAACCACCGCTATTGCACTCCAGCGAATCGGCATCCGGGCCACGCTTTTTGAGGCCGCACCCGACGTGAAGCCGGTAGGAGCAGGGCTTGCTCTGGCGGCCAACGCCATTCAGGCATTCCAGCGTCTGGGTATGGCCGACCGGGTAATTGCCAGCGGGCGCCAACTCGACGCGTTTTCTATTCTGGATGAGTGGGGCAAAGCCATTACGCGCAGCGATAGTCGCGCTATTAGCCAACGCTACGGCGTGAATAATTTTGCCATTCATCGGGCCGAACTGCACCGGGTTCTGTTAGAAAGCATTGATTCGGATATTGTTCAAACGGGTAAGCGGGCTGTTCGTATCGTACAGGAACCGGATAGCGTTACCATTTTTTTCGATGATGAGACGAGTTACCAGACGCCCTACCTGCTCGTTGCCGATGGTATCCATTCGCTGATCCGGCAACAACTCGTGCCTAAGTCGGTCCCGCGCTATGCGGGCTACACCTGCTGGCGGGCAGTGGTCCGCCAGCCCGGCTCTATCCTGCACGAAGCCACCGAAACCTGGGGCAGCCGGGGGCGGGTAGGCATCGTGCCGCTAGCCAATGAGCAGGTGTACTGGTTTGCCTGCGTAAACGCCCCCGCCCAACACAAACCGATGCGCCAGTTGACCCCGTACGATCTGGCCGACCGGTTTAAACACTACCACGCCCCCATTCCTGAACTGCTGGCGCAAACACCCGGCGAAAACCTGCTCTGGAATGACATCATTGATCTGAAACCGCTGTCCCGTTATGCCTTTGGGCGAGTGCTGCTGTTGGGCGATGCGGCCCATGCCACCACGCCCAACATGGGGCAGGGAGCCTGCCAGGCCATAGAAGATGCTGTCGTCCTGGCCGATGAGCTGGCCAGAGGTCAATTGGTGGAAGAGGCTTTTGCCGGGTTCGAGCGTCGGCGGCTGGCACGAACTCATTACATCACTACGACGTCCCGGCGAATCGGGCAGGTGGCGCAAATCACCAACCCGCTATTTACGATGCTTCGTAATGGGCTGTTTCGCCGGTTGCCCGACCGTATCAATGAACGGCAGCTGGAGCAACTGTATCAGGTTAATTTTTAGCGGCTCTGCCAGGGTGAGCGGACGGTACGACCCAAAGCGGGGTTGACCGGCGAATCGACGACTAAAGCCAGCGTAACGCGGAATGTTTCCCCATCGTCTTCAATCACTGGCGTAGGTTGGCCCAGCATGCGATACTGATGCAGGATGTTGCTCAGGCCTATCCCGTTGGATAATACGTTGCCGGGCTTGCGCTGTAGGTTGTTACTCACCGTTAGCCGCTGCTGCTCATCGGTCGTGAGCGAAATGGTCAGGGGTTGTTCGGGCAGAATTGCGTTATGCTTCACGGCATTCTCAATCAGGAGTTGCAGGGTTAAGGGAGGGAGTTTTCGATCTTCCAGACCGGGCTGGATGCGGGTGATGAGCGTGAGGGAGTCGCCATGACGCGTCTTCAGCAGGTGGTAGTAGGACTGAACGAAGTCGAGCTCAGCGGCCAGGCTGGTTAGTGGTAGTTCGTTGGCCCGGAGCAGATACCGGTACACGGAACTGAGTTCTTCGGCAAACATACCCGCCTGGTGGGGATTTTCATCGATCAACGAGATCAGCGAGTTGAGGCTATTGAAGAGAAAATGGGGATTGACCTGCTGTCTGAGCGCGTCGAGTTGTGCCCGCAGCTGCGCCTTGCTAAGCGTTTCTACCGTCTGCTCCGATTCCTGCCAATGGTCGAACGAGTGAATACTTTCGTAGGCAAGGAGCACCAGCGCTACTACCGTCAGGGTTACCGATAATCCCAAAGCAAGCCGGATCAGGGGCGGCTGGAAATCATTAAAAGCAATAAACCTGTACAGAAAAAACAGCAGGATGGTGTTCAGGGAAGAGTCGAAAATACACAGAACAGTCTGCCGGGTAAGCCGTTGCCGGTACTGCTCTTTTCGGGGATACCGGCGATGCATGGAGTTGGCAGCGACATTATTTATGAGCCAGCCCACAAAGGAGAAACAGCTGGCAATGAGCGTAGCAACACCGAATATGAACCAGTTTTGCCAATAAACCGGCCCAATCAACGCCCAGTTGAGTACGCCAATGTAGATAGGTATCACAATGGCCTGTAGCAACCAGTCGTAACGGGAATACTGCGGTACGTTCATGGGTAAGGGATAGCGGGTTGGATAGTCAAAAATACATAATTGTACCGGTCAGACAAACTCCCTGCCTTACTATACGAATCGTAAGGAATTACTAATCAGACTGCTTCATCGGTAGTTTTTTCCGTTTCATTGACTTCATAATGGGCTATGTACCCAGACGAAGTCAACTTTGACCGGTAAACCAAAAACAACTTCGTATGAACACATCAACTGCTTACACCCGTCAGGTGGGTCTGCTGACGCTCCTGTCCGGTCCCCTGGCCCTGCTATCCCTGGTTCTATCCGGCGTAGCCCTGGCCGATCATCCGGAAGCCTTTTCCGATCCGGTGCAGATACTGGCTATTCCAATGGTTAATGCCGACCTGTTGCGCTGGTCGATGCTCTTCGATATAGCCGGTTATTATCTGCTGCTGCTACCGGCAATCTTCTGGCTGCGGCAATGGTTGCAGGCGCAAACGCCCTGGGCGCGACTTATTACCTACTGCGCTACCAGTTACGTGCTGATTGGGGCGATTGGAGCAGCCATCCTGGCGGTCCTGATCCCTATGTTACTGGCCGACTACTCGTCGGCCGCTGCCAGTGAGCAGGCTACCATCCGGCTTATTTACAAAACAATAGTCGGACTGGTGTACGGTGGATTATGGAATACGCTGGAGGTGACACTGGCCGGTGTCTGGTGGTTGATGACGGGCTATTATCTGACCCGGTTTGGCCGGGCTTTCCGCTGGATAACGATCCTGCTGGGCCTATCATCCCTGCTCGATGGTTTGGGCGAGGTTTTGGAGCTGGAAGCAGTAGCTACGGCTGGATTAAATGGTTACCTGCTGCTGGCTCCCATCTGGGCCATCTGGTTGGGTATAAAACTCCGGTGGTTTGCACGGCATAGTACGCCCGTGGTTGCGGAAGACCAATTGATGCCTACGGCTTACTAGCCAGCCGGCAAACAGCCAGTCTGTTTACTAAAGCCGCTTCATCAGCGGCTTTTTCCGTTTCATCGGGTTCGCTCCTGTTACCCTGTAAAGGGGCCAATATCTTTGAATCAGTAAATAATAAACCGCCACTCATCCGGCGACTTCCTCTTTTTTTAACCAAACCGGCTTACAGCCAATACAACAAATCAGATGGAAACACTTACCCTTGAATCCAAAACGGCCGTTGCGCCAAAAACGGTTATCACTCCCGACCACATCATACAGATCGGTATGGGCTTCTGGGCCTCCAAAACCCTGCTGGCTGCCGTTAAACTAGACCTGTTCACTGAAATTGGTGATGGTTCATTTACCGGCGAAGAACTCCGCGAACAGTTGGGCCTGCATACACGTAGCAGTACCGATTTCTTCGACACACTGGTATCGCTGGGGTTACTTTGCCGTCATGATAACGGCGCTACTGTCCGCTACGGCAATACACTGGAGACCAGTATCTTTCTGGTGAAATCATCGCCAGCCTATGTGGGTGGCCTGCTCGAAATGGCTAATGATCGGCTTTACCCGTACTGGGGGAGTCTGGAAGAAGGGCTTCGTACCGGCCAGCCTCAAAACGAAATAAAGCATACCGGCAAACCTGGGTTTGATGCTATTTACGCCCAGCCTGCCGTGCTGGAGCAGTTTCTGAACGGAATGGCCGGGGCGCAGGCAGGCAACTTCATGGCACTGGCCAACGTGTTTGATTTCGGGCAGTACAACTCGTTGTGCGACATTGGTGGAGCCAATGCTACGCTGTCAATCTGCGTAGCCCGGCAATACCCGAACCTCGATTGCCTGTCGGTAGATTTACCGCCGGTAGCACCCATTGCCGCCCATAACGTAGCGCAGGCGGGTCTGGCGCATCAGATTCAGGTGGGAACGTTCAATTTCCTTGCCGACTCATTTCCAACGGCCGATGTCATTACAATGGGCAATATCCTGCACGACTGGAACCTGGATATTAAGAAGATGCTGATCCGAAAAGCGTACGAAGCTTTACCCGAAAATGGTGCCCTGGTGGTGATTGAAAACATCATCGACGACGAACGGCGACAAAATACCTTCGGACTGCTGATGTCGCTGAATATGCTCATCGAAACAGACGGGGGCTTCGACTACACCCACGCCGACTTCAACGGGTGGGCCCTGGAAGCGGGTTTCCGGTCAACGGAAAAACGGTCGCTGGCCGGTTCGGCCAGTATTGTGATTGCCTACAAATAATACCCCCTGATCCGGGCAGTAAACAACAATCCGGGGCCGGGTGAATCAATCCGGCTCCCTTTCTATCTTCCTGAAAACAGGCATTCCAATGCCTGTTGATGATTCTCCTCTTTTTGTATGAAAATTCTCGAACTCGATCTTTACACCCCTGATCTGGAGGCCACCCGGCTTTTCTACGTCCAGCGTCTGGGCCTGTCCGTATTGGCTCGGTCAGCCGACAGTCTGACTGTACGAATTGGCTGGACACAACTAACCTTCCGGTCCGTCTGCCAGCCAGTAAATCCGTATCATATCGCCATCAACGTACCCCGTGGGTCGCTGGAGGTGATCATGCACTACTTCGATCTGGATTATCTGGATACGCAGCAACCCGGCAAAACCATTGCCGACTTCCCCGACTGGCGGGCCAGAGCCTGTTATTTTTATGATGGTACCGGCAACCTGCTGGAGTTTATTGCCCGCACAGACTTGCCATTGGATAACCCCAACCTGACCATCAATGACCTGTTTCAGGGCGTTAGTGAGATTGGCCTGGCTACGGAAGATGTTGCCTGCACATCGGAACAGATCCAGGAGCGGTTTGCCGTTCCGCAATACGATAAATCGACGCCCATGCCTGATTTTAACGCTTTGGGCGATGATAATGGATTGTTTATTCTGTCGCGGGTGGGCCGTAAATGGTTATTTTCTGCCACCCCCGCTGGCTTAAACTACTGCCGCGTCCGGTTCCTGAACGGGCCGGACAGAAGTTCGCAGGAGCTTTATTTCTATGAAGTTAACCGGCTACCCATCGGCTGGAGTGTTCGGTCGGTGTCTGCTTCTGAATCTCGTTCATCCCTGGCCGTGTAACGGTTTAATCCCTCTTTTTTCCGGTTGAAACAGCCCCTTTGACTGTTGGTTGGTATGGTCAGCGGCCTTTGGTACCCCAACGGTCAACTTTGTCAGGCCAACCGGCAGTAATCCTTTCTCTAAACAACACATATAACAATGAACCATTTTCCATTACGCTCGCTCAATATCCTACTAATCGGCCTCCTGCTGCTTACAGCTGCCTGCCGGAACGATACCGATATTCGTACTACTGGCACCAGTGCCAACCCTGCCTTTGTGGGGCCCCGCTGGCAGATGACTGCTTTTGTGCTGAATCCTGCTATTGATTTCAATGGCGACGGTACGCTGGAGTCCGATCTGTTTTCGTTCATGCCCGCCTGCGACCGGGATAACTCACTCGCGTTTAATGCAAACGGAACGATGGTTACCTCACGTGGGCAACTTCAGTGTTCCGATTCTGCCAGCAACAGCGACAGGATCAACACCTGGCAATACGATTCTGCCAGCCGCACCCTGACCATTACTGATTCCGGTAAGTCCACAGAGCCTGCGACCTGGACGGTGATCGAAGCTTCTGCCAGTGTCCTGATCATTGAAAAGACAGACCTGGAAAAGGGTAAACCAGTCAAAAATACGGTTCACTGGAAGGCCATCTGATCAGAAAAATCACGTTTCAATCCATCTGTTCGTATTCGTTTCAGCTCCCCAGTGTATGAACAGTTCACGTTAAAAACGGCTCTCTCAATGGGGTCTGGGGCTTCCTCTTTTTTTATGAAACCAACAACATACCTCTCGCTGAACCTGAGTGTTCAGCCCATCCTGATTCAAACCGGCCTCCGGTTAGTTTTCCTGATGATGGCCAGCCTGTTTCTGCTAACGGGCTGTAAAAAAGGAACCGGTGATGACGCCATCCAACCCGTTCCAACGGTGACAGATCCCATTCTGCTGAGTACGAACATCACGACCAAAACAACCCTGGTGGATCAGGTTGCCAACCCCGACCTGCCGGATTATATCGTGACCAAATCCATTGATGTGAACAGCGAACTGACTATCAACCCCGGCGTGGTGATCGCTTTTGAGCGCGACGTACGGATGAACGTTAATGATGGGGGCGGTATGCTCATCGCTAAAGGTACTGCCGGGCAACGGATTCGGTTTATAGGAGTGCAGAGAACGAAAGGCTACTGGGCGGGCATTACCCTCTATTCGGGCAGCAACGTCAACGCGCTGGAATATGTTGATGTGCTTCATGCCGGGAGCCGTACGGCGTACAGCCTCACCAAAGCCGCTCTATTTTTATCGGGTAGCAGTAAAGCACAGATCGGGCTGAAAAACTGCCTGTTCTCGGAAAATGATGGCTACGGAATCTATGTGTACACCGGTGGCCTGTTGCGTGAGTTTGAGAAAAATGCCTTTACCAATAATACCGAAGCGGGCATCCTGCTCGACGCCGACAATGTAGCCAGATTAGATCCAGCCTCAACCTTCACGGGTGGCAACGGCCGTAATGTGGTAGAGGTGGCTCAGTCGGCTGTAACCGGCGGTAGCGAAATCGTAT
The DNA here is from genome assembly GCF_000374085.1 of Spirosoma spitsbergense DSM 19989. Classification (GTDB taxonomy): domain Bacteria; phylum Bacteroidota; class Bacteroidia; order Cytophagales; family Spirosomataceae; genus Spirosoma; species Spirosoma spitsbergense. The sequence continues at coordinate 151,819 of NZ_KB893388.1, forward strand.
GGGCTGGCTTTGCCGACAAAACCCCATACCGGCTCAATGGCGTACTGGATATCAATGCGGGCTTTAGCCTGAAACCCGGCGTAACGGTAGAACTAAACCGGGATGCCATAATTCAGGTCAACACCACTGGCTATTTAAGTGCCAGAGGGACGGCAACGGAAAAGATAGTATTCACCAGTGCCAGTCATACGGCGGCCTACTGGCGCGGTATTATCTACTATTCGGCCGATAGTAAAAACGTGCTGGAAAATGCGGAAGTCAGCAATGCCGGCAGCATCCAGATTGTCTCGAACAAGAAAGCCAATGTGGCCGTCTGGGGTACCCGGGCTTCCATCAGCATAAAAAATACCCATGTCAGTGGCAGTGGGGGGTACGGGGTTTTTGTAGGCTACGGAGCTTCGGCCAACACCGACATCAGTACCGCCAACACGTTTGAAGCCAACACGCAGACGAACGTACTGATTGACAAATAAGGTCTGTCATTGCCGGAATAAACCGCTTCATCGGCGGTTTATTCCGTTTTATCGTACCGGGGATCGGGGAAGAGGCATAATTCATTAATTTTTGCAGCCCTTAGCCTTATTTTTACCCACATGGTAGTGAGTACGCTGAACGATAAATGGTTACGGGTGGGCGGTATTACCGCGCTGATGCTGATGAGCCTGGTCATTGATGACTACTATGAACGGCCACTGTCGACCGGCTTGATCGTTCGGGCACTGACTACGTTCGTTGCCATTGTGGTTACCTGGCACGTAATGCGGGCACTCATTTTTTACTTCCGACAGCAGTATCCGTCTAAACGACAGACGGTTAAACGATTACTGCTTACGTTTCTGGCGGGGAGTCTGTCCAGTACACTGATTTTCTGGCTGACGGGGGCGATACGGCATTTGCTTGCCTATGGTACGCTGGCCAATTATCATCCCGAAAATCATGGGGCCAGCATTACTATCAATAAACGGACAATTGCCCTCAACCTGTACGGCTTCGACTTTGTGCAGGCCGTTACCAATTTTATTTTCTTCCAGGCCATTTACGAAACCCTGTTTTTCATCCGCGATTCGTCGCTGAATCAGAAACGGCTACGGCAGGCTGAACAGGAGCAGGAAAAGCTACGGACAGCTAACCTGCAAAGTCAGCTTGATGCCCTAAAACAGCAGGTAACCCCGCATTTTCTCTTCAATAGCCTGAATGTACTGGATTCCCTCATTGACGATGATCCCCGCCAGGCACGGGTGTTTCTGGAGCAACTCAGTACGGTATACCGGTATTTGCTCCGCGCCAATGATCAGCATCTGACCGATTTAGCCAGCGAGCTGGATTTCGTCCGGGCGTATTTTCATTTGCTCAAAACCCGATACGGAGCCGGTATCGGTCTGTGTATTACCGTTGACGCGGGGCTGCTGGACTGCCGGGTTCCTCCACTTACCCTACAGTTGCTGGTGGAGAATGCCGTAAAACACAATATAATACTACCTGAACAGCCCCTATCTGTAGCAATACGAACGGAGGGGCACCAGTTGATCGTTCAGAATAATTTGCAGCGCAGGCAGACATCTATACTCTCAAACAAGGTTGGACTGGCCAATATTGCCACCAAATATCGCCTGCTTGGTCAGGGTGACATCCTGATCGGGGAAGAAAACGGGCAATTTGTGGTTAAACTGCCATTGCTGGCCGCAGAACCCCATTATAGCTCCGGACTATGACAGCCCTGAACGATACCCGTCTGCGTTTGCTGGGTCTGGTTTGTGGCTTTCTTTTTTCGACTCGACTGGTATACCCGGTTACCGGTTGGCACATTACTCTTCAACGATGCTATCGCCCTGGTAGCAGGTATCTTTTGCTGGCAACTAGCCCGCTGGGTTGTGTTGCGGATTCAGCAGCATTTTCCCGGCTTAGCCAACATCCGCCGACGGCTACTATGGCTGCTGGTGGCGCTGCCCATATTGGTCAATCTGGCCTGGGTGCTGCGGTTGTTGTCACGGTTCATGATCGACGGCCATTTTTTATACTTCGGCAGCACCGTCGAACTCAGCCGCACGATTGGTATTCAGCTTTTCTGCCATTTTATCTATTTCTCGATTTACGAAGGGTGGTATATTCTACAGCAGTGGCAGCGCGAAACGATAGAAACCAGCCTGTTAGAGAAAGTATCGCTGCAAAGTCAGCTTGTATCACTACAGCACCAGGTAAATCCGCATTTTCTGTTCAACAGTCTTAATTCGCTCTCGTCGCTGATTGGCGAGAGCCCGGTGAAGGCCGACCTGTTTCTTGATGAACTGACGGCGGTATTTCGGTATCTGTTACAGGCCAGCGAACGTAATTTTGTGTCTCCTGGCGAAGGAATCGACTTTATCCGCTCCTATTTTCACCTGCTGCAAACCCGTTACAGGTCCGGTCTGTAGCTCAATCTGATCATTGATACCCATCAAAACGACTTACTTATTCCGCCCCTGCAAACGCTGATTGAAAATGCGGTGCGTTATAACGTAATTCTCCCCGACCAGCCCCTTCATATCCACATTTATACTACCTCCGCCTGTCGGCTTTATATCACCAATACACGCCAGCGAAAAAGCGTCCGGGTTGATCGTGTTGGCCCCGGTTTAACGAACCTGGCGACCCGGTATCGGCTGCTCGGGGCGGGCGACCTGCTGATTGAAGAGCAAGCGGGCTGGTTCGTGGTAAGTCTGCCGCTGGTACAGGAAAATCAGCTTACTTCCCCATCCATTTCTTGAAATCGGTGGCGCGTTCGCGGCTTACCAGCACCTCCTCGTCGGGGTTGGGCCTGAGGGTAAGTTTCAGCTTGTTATTGAAATACGGGTGAATCTGTTGCACTGAACCAATGTCGACGATAAACTGGCGGTTGGCCCGGAAAAATTGCGCAGGGTCGAGCATGGCATCCAGTTCATCAAGTGTGTAGTCAACCGAAAACTTCTGGTTCTTACGTGTACGGAACAGGCTGACTCCATCTTCGGAACAGAAATAAGCAATGTCAGTCACTTCGATAGGCACCCACTGCGCGAGGTGACGGACCAGAAACCGCCGTCGGTAATCGGTTGGGGCTATCTGCTGACGAAGTTGCTGGACCAGCGCATCAATGGATACGGCCGGGGTCGTTTCGGGAGCGACTCCACTGCTGATTCGCCGGTGTTTTTCCAGACTGGCTTCCAGTTCCTGGCGCTTGATAGGCTTGAGCAGGTAGTCGATGCTATTTACCTTAAAGGCTCTCAGTGCATATTCATCATACGATGTAGTAAAGATGACGGGAGCCGTAACGCGGGTCTGCTCAAAAATTTCAAAACTCTGTCCATCAGCTAGTTCGATGTCCATCAGGATTAAATCAGGTGCCGATGATTGACCGGGCAGGTTATCTTCCAGCCACTTCACCGAGGCCCGAATGCTGGGTGTTGTCCCCACTATGGTGAGGGTAGGGTCCACATCCTGAAGCAGTTTAGTCAGTTTTCGGACCGCCAATTCTTCATCTTCAATAATAAGTACATTCATCGCACCCCGATTTTACGTTTTCTAAACAGCATAAAACTACTAATTTACTTGTGCGATTGCCCTATTCTTTGCCGATGGAGCTGGAAAATGCAGCCGTGAAACCGCACAACAGGCACTTGAAACGTACCCACTGCTCTCACAAATCCGGCGTTTTTCCCAGTCTGGCTTTGTGAGAGCAGCGGGTACGACAAACAGTCTGCCTGCTTCAATACCTGCCCAGGCAGGTACGAACAGCCGTTAAAAAACCTTAAATCAGCCGGAATGGGCCAATTTTGTTTTCAACATGAGCGTTGCCCTTTCGTACTGCATTTGGAAATGCTATATGCCAACCGCTACGAATCTGGTTATCGACTGGGGAAATACACGCCTTAAAACCGGTTGGTTTGCCGGTACTGAATTAATTGAAACGGGGCAGTATACCGATCTTGACGCATTGGTAACTGCGCTTGCCAACCGGTCGGTTACACAGGTAATCGCTTCCTCAACGAGTCGGCCGGCCGAAGAAATTAAGGCACGGCTGGCAGGCATAAACGCCGGTCTTATCGTGTTCGATAGCCAGACACCCGTGCCCCTGCGTAAAGCGTACGATACACCCGGCACGCTCGGGGCCGACCGCCTGGCTGCGGCAGTGGGGGCTATAACGCTGTTTCCGGGGCAGGATTGCCTGATTCTTGACGTCGGCACCTGCCTCACGGCCGATTTGGTCGACCGGGATGCGGTGTTTCAGGGCGGATTGATTTCGCCGGGGTTACGCATGCGGTTTAGGGCCATGCACGAGCAAACGGCCCGGTTGCCATTAGTCGACACACCGGCTGACTGGTCCGGGCTGGATTGGCCGGGCCTGACCGCTAAAAATACGCAGGCTGCCCTGCAAAGTGGGGTGATGAATGGATTGGCTTTTGAACTGACCGGTATCGTGGAAAGCTACCGGCGGGAGCGGCCCGGTTTGGTGGTATTACTCTGTGGGGGTGATGCCTCCGCCTTTGAAAGTCGTCTTAAACCCCCGATATTTGTAGTGCCCGAATTAGTGCTCATGGGATTGAATCGAATTTTACGCTATAATGTTGAAACTATACAAGCGAATACGCCTGACGTTAACACATAGTTTGCTGGCTGTAGCCGCTACATCGCCAATGGTATTGGCGCAGGGATTAGGCAATTCACCCTATTCGGCACTGGGTGTTGGTGAACTATACAGCCCGGCCAACGTAACGAATATGGGTATGGGGGAGGTGGGTATCAGTAATGCCAGCCCATTCTACCTGAATCTGCAGAATCCGGCTCTGCTCGCTCGCCGAACCCGTTTTACGGTATTTGAAGTGGGCCTGCTTGGTCAATCGAAAGGGCTTAGCCAGAACATCGGTAATCAGTTGCAGAATCAGCGTAACGTGTCCGGTAACCTGGGGTATCTGGCACTGGCGTTTCCGGCCAATTCGCGCTGGAATATATCGATCAGCCTGCGTCCCTATACGTTCGTCAATTATAACACGCAGGAAATCTCTACCGTACCGGGAACAACGTACCCCACCCGATATGAATATACGGGTCGTGGCGGCTTGAATAAAGCATCGATAGCTAACGGGGTTCGCATTACGAAAAATATCTATGCGGGTGTGGAAGCTTCTTTCCTGTTTGGCAACATTACGCACACCTCCAGTTCCAGAGTATTTACGGGGAGTGCCGAAGACGTACTTATCAATCGGCTGAATCGAACGAACTACAGCGATATTGTCTGGAAACTGGGCGCTGCCTGGCGGCCTAAACTGTCTGAGAAACTGACATTAAATGTAGGCGCTACGTACGACCCCCAGATGCGGGTTGGTGCGCAGCAAACGGATATTTATCAGCAAACCAACACGGCTCAGCAGGTGGTGGCGGCTCCCGACACCCTGCGGCTCAACTCCTCCGGGGCTACTACCCTGCCCCAGCAGATGCGTTTTGGCATAAGCCTGGAAAAAGGAAATTCATTTCTGGTTGGTGTCGATGTGGGATTACAGCAGTGGAGCCAGTATCGCACGCCCGATGGTAAATCAGGCAACCTGGTCGATGCCATGAATATTGCGGCCGGTGCCGAGTTTACCCCCAAGCCTACGTCGAACCGGTATCGCGACCTGATTACGTACCGGGCTGGTTTCCAGTATAATCAGATGCCTTATCTGGTGTCGGGTTTGAAAATAAATGACATAAACGGTAGCCTTGGATTCTCCCTGCCACTGGGTTCTTACCTGGTCAATCACATCAGTGTTTCGGTCGTGGCGGGTCAGCGGGGCGTGCTGACGGGCAACCAGATTCGGGAACGCTATGTACGGATAGGCATCGGCTTCTCGCTGAACGACTGGTGGTTCCGGAAACAGGTGGTTGATTAACTTTTCTACTGTAGAATGGATAATGTAAAATGGATAATGGCTAACAGACAGGCAGTGCTACTGGTAATTAGAAATCAGTACTTGCAGAAAATGGTCTATTATTCATTGTTCATTGTTCATTGTTCATTCATACTTCTGGCCTGCGGTGAGCCGAAACAGGCCAAAAAGGTAGTTCCGTATAGCGGACCGATTGAAGAAATCAACGATGTAAAACTGCTGTATAGCGAGGGGGCGGTGGTAAAGGTTAAACTCACTACGGCGAAGCAGCTACGGTATGAAAACGAAAACCGGCGCTACCCCAAACCGGTCCATATCCTGTTTTATAACCCGGCCGGACAGGAGATAACGACCATCGATTCAGATTCCGGTCGTTATGACAAAGCCAAGGATATATACGTTGTGATGGGCCACGTGGTGGTCGTTAACAAGCAAAAGCAGGAAAAGCTGCTCACACCCGAGCTAACCTGGAATCCCGTTACCAAAAAAGTATACACCGATAAGGACGTATCCATCCTGAGCCAGCTGACGGGCGAAAAACTATACGGAACAGGGCTGGATGCCAATCAGGATTTCTCTAAATACGCCATCCGCAAGGTGAACGGGGTGTTCAACGTGCAGGGTGGTATATAAAATCCGGTTGGTTAACGTCACTTCATTGTGGCATTGCTCAACTCGGTTCGGCACTGCTCCAGCACGGGAGCAACCGATTTTACATCCGTCACCTTTTTCTCTCCTCCCCACTGATTGTAGATGTACGTAACCACCTCGGCTATCTCGAGGTCGCTGAGTTGCGGGTGGGCGGGCATAGGGCGGTTGTATTGTTTGCCATTGACCCTGATTTTACCCTGTTGCCCGTACCGGATCAGGCAAATGACCTTGTTCTTGTTGACCAGATAGTCCGACTTGGCAATGGGCGGGTACAGTGCCGCCAGTCCCTGGCCTTTGGTCTGATGGCAGTTGGCGCAGTTTCCTTTGTATACCAGAATGCCTTCTGTGATGTACCGTTCCCGTTTTATTTCTTCCTCACTCTGGCAGGAAACGAAGCAAACGCAAGCCAGGACGGCTAATAGACTGGGTAATATACTCATGATTTGGGTGCGGCCTGCTCAGCCAGTAGCCGATCCATGTCGGTCATTAATTTATCAACGCCCTCTTCGGTCGTGCCGTCGTAGATACCCCGTATGTGTTTGTCTTTATCGACCAGAATAAAGGCGCCACTATGAATAACGCCCCCCGGCGCGGTTGAATCGGCCTGCGCGGTTACCATATAGCTCTTCTGGCCGAGGTCATATATCTTGTCCCGGTCGCCCGTTACAAATAGCCATTGCCGACCGGTTACGCCCAGGTTTTGTGCGAACTCTTTGAGCACGGATACTGAATCGTGGGCGGGGTCGATGGTGTGCGAGAGCAACATCACATCCGGGTTTCCTTTAAACTTTTCGTACACCCGTTTCAACTGTACCTTCATTTTTGGACAGATGGTCGGGCAACTCGTAAAAAAGAAATCGGCTACATAGATTTTATTATCGAGGGTTTTGGCCGTAACGGTATCCCCGTACTGACTGACGAAGGCAAAGTCGGGAATGGTTTGATAGACTGAGTCCGTCACTTGCTTTCCGTCTACTGTTTTCGTTATGGCTTCGCGTTGTCCCAGAATCGGAAGTCTGTCGCTGCCCGCTCCGCCACAGGCCCACAACAGGGTCAGGAAGCCCGGGAGTATAAGCCATTGTTTATTTTTTGCCCAAAAACTGGCGGGCCTGCTCAATACTGGAGTTAACTTTTGTTTTAACATCGGTGATTATATCTTTTTGGGTAGTCAGGTAATACAAGGCTTGATCGGACGGTAACTTATCAAGCGTATCCCCATTGTATTGCGCCATCCAGTGGTTCATCAGGCTATCGGCAACGGTCAGGTTCTGACTCAACTGCATGGCCTGCGCTTTTTCCTCGTCTGTTCGTAAAACAGCCGCTGCCGAACCGCTGGCTTTCACGCTATCCAGCGAGGTAACGCGTTGATTAAGTTGTTTTTTCAGGTTAACAAGGTCACCCATTACTTTGGGCATGATTTCATCATGAATGGCGAAAACTTCATTTTCGGCGGCTTTTACCGAATCTTTACCTCCATTACAGGACCAGAAGGCCGTAGCAGCTGTGAATAAAAAAGCAATCGTTTTAGTTGTACTGTTCATAAACTGGAAAGGAATAGTAGTTTTTTAGAAAGAGGATGTACTGGTAATGCAGGTTCGACAGGAGAAAAGACGTAAGATAATAGCTGCCAACATCTTGCCTCTTTATTCTAACATGTCACGGTTCAAAACATTATTTTACCGTTGCCCGTTGTTTTATTATTTCGCGGGCGTTCTTTAACGCACTGGTCGATGGGTTTTTCCCGCCAATCATCTGGGCAATTTCACTGATTCGTTCATCGAGGGTTAGTTTCTTAATTCGGCTCACCGTTTTGTCGGCCGAGTGGTCTTTGTATACAAAGTAGTGCGCAGTTCCCTGTCCGGCAATCTGGTGGAGGTGAGTAATGGCAATAATCTGGTGGCTGTGTGCCATGTCATGCATCATATTTCCCATCTTGATCGCAATTTCACCCGACACCCCTGTATCAATCTCGTCGAAAATAATGGTGGGTAACGACCGCTTGCTGGCCAGGATGTACTTAATGGCCATCATCAGCCTTGAAAATTCACCCCCCGAAGCCACGGTTTTCAACTGCTGCGGCTTGATACCTTTGTTGGCACTAAACAAAAACTCAATCGTATCCACACCCGCCGGCATGGGTTTGGTTGTTTCGGCCTGAATTTTCAGCGATGCATTGGGCATGCCCAGGTCGTGCAGCAAAGCACCAAGTTCGTGTTCTATGGGCAAGAGGGCCGTTTGGCGGGAAACGGACAGGGCTTCGGCACTGGCCAGAAGTTTCGAGTAAGCTGCCGTCGTTTGCGCTTTGGCCGCATCCAGCGCATCGTCCAGATTCAGTACTTTACTTACCTTACTTTCCAGTTCATCCCGAAGAACCAACAAATCCTGTACAGAACTGGCCTGATGCTTGGTCTGTAACTGATAGATTAGGTTCAGCCGTTCGCGGATGGTTTCCACGCGGGCATCATCTACCTCCACGCGGTCCTGCTCACTACCGATTTCGTCGGCAATATCGCGCAGTTCGATCAGGCTACTCTGGGCGCGTTGATGCAGTTGTTCATACTGGCCCGACAGTTTGCTGATGTAAGCCAGATTGCTGAGCGTACCCTTTAAAAAGTCAATGACGGATTGCTCCGCATTATCCAGGTATTCGTACGCCAGCTGTAATCGTTCTTTAATGTCTTCGGCGTTCTCCAGTATCGTCAGTTCGTTCTCCAGTTGTTCCTGTTCGTCGGGTTGTAGCTGGGCTTTGGCTAATTCTTCGTACAGGAAATTATTATAATCGAACTCTTTTCGCATGGCCGTTGCTTCAGTCTGCAACTGGTCGTACCCCACTTTTTTTATTCGGTAATCCTGATAGTCTGTTCGGTAGGTATGCAGTAGATTTTCGTTCTGTGCGTATGTATCGACAATTTCCAGCTGGTATTCATTAGAGCCGAGCAGGACGGAGTCGTGCTGCGAGTGAATATCCATCAACTGGCTCGTGACGCGCCGGAGCGTTTCCAGATTGACGGGTGTATCATTCACAAACGCCCGGGATTTACCACTCACGCTAATCTCCCGGCGAACGATACACGTACTGGAATAATCTAGTTCTTCTTCGTCGAAAACCCGCTCTATGGCGTAGCCGGATACCCCAAAGGTGCCTTCGATAACACACTTTTTTTCCGGATTATAGAGGGCACGAGTGTCGGCGCGGTTGCCCAGCAACAACCCAATGGCACCCAAAATGATCGACTTCCCCGCACCCGTTTCGCCCGTTACGATATTGAGTTCGTGGTCGGGAGAAAGTTCGAGTTCGTCAATCAGCGCGTAATTTTTTATGAGTAAATGCGATAGCAAAATCAGTAAGCAATTAGCCGTGAAAAGGAAGTGTGTCAGCCATAACAGAGCGCTGACAAATAAAAACAAAATTACTCACTCTAACCGGCCGTTGGCCATTCACTGTATTAATTTTCGGTAGTTTTCAGTCTTGGCTGGGTCCAGATAGGAAAGTAAATCAAAGGCTTTCTGGCGTTCTGCCGATGTCCCTTCGAACAGGATGTTGTACAGTTCCTGCGATTTGGCATCAAAGAAGGAACTGATCAGCACCGAGTTTGGAAGCTGTAGCCCGATGGTTCGGATGGTGGTCAGCAAATTGAGTGTCTGTTTGCGCACCTGCACCGGATTAGCCGCAAAAATGTCCAGACCCAACCGGTGGTAGGCGTAAATACCATCCCGGAAGGGGATTAACTGCTGGTTTTGCAGGTTCTCGACGAGCCAGTACCGATTCCGCCGGTCGCCACTGGGTTGCCAGGATGCGTTCGGTGACCCCTGTTGCGCCAGGTTCGTGATGGAAAAAGCTTTCTGTATGAATGGGTTACCGCCCTGCTTGCTGAATGTATCGTAGTCAACTGCCATAATGACATTGGCATAATAGGCCAGCAGCGAGGTCAGGTCATCGGAAAACTGATTTTCCCGGAAATACACGGGTGTGGTGGGTAAATAGACGAAGTTGAAGGCGCGGTCCACGTAGCTGAACGTGGTGGTTTCATACCCCGTCCCGTACACCGGTCGTGATACGGTAATCTGGGCCGTCGCTTCAAAAACACCCTGCGCCAGGGATTTCACCAGGTTAATGTTCATGGCGCAGTTGATTCGTTCATTCACCGCAAACTGGTCGTTACTCCAGCGTCGGTTGTTCATGAACTCCGTGATGATTCCCTTCAACTGACTCACGTAGGCAAAGTCCGTTTTTTGTTGGGCAAATAACTGGTCGGAGTTGATCGTTACCTGGCAGTTCAACTCCTGAGCCTGGGCAACCCCACCCCAACAGACCAGGAAAATTAACATCTTTATTACATTCATGATGGATGAAGCTATGGGCTAATCCGAAAGGAGGGTTAGCCGTTGGTTAATCAATAGGGTGTACTAAGCCATCTTTGTCAACGATTTTTACCGGGCCTTTAGCGTATCGGCAATCAGATTCACCAAATCCCAGGCTATTTCATCTTTTGATTTCAAGGCAAATTCGTGACTTTGTTCGTCTTTATCAATAACCGTAATCTTGTTGGTATCGTGCCCGAAACCGGCTCCCGCATCACGCAATGAATTCAGAACAATCCAGTCCAGGTTTTTCGAATGAAGTTTCTTAACGGCGTTCGCGTGTTCGTTCTCCGTTTCGAGTGCAAAGCCCATCATCCACTGGCCGGGCTGTTTCCGGCTGCCCAGCGTAGCGGCAATATCGGTGGTTTTGGTTAGTTCAAGTGAAAAAACAGCGTCCTTCTTTTTTATCTTCTGGCTGGCTGGGTGAGCAGGCGTGTAATCGGCAACTGCTGCGCTGAGCACCACAATATCAGCCTGCGCAAAAACGGCCTCTGTTGCCAGAAACATGTCCTGTGCCGACAGTACCGGAATGCGTTTAACGGCGGGGTCGGGGAGGGGTAAGGCAGTGGGGCCACTTACCAGGGTAACGTGGGCGCCAGCCTTCGCAAAAGCACGGGCAATGGCATACCCCATTTTCCCGGTCGAATGGTTGCTGATGTAGCGAACCGGGTCAAGGGGTTCCTGCGTCGGCCCCGCCGTTATAAGCACCCGTTTGTTGAAAAGAAGGGAAAGGAAGGCATCGTTCTTTCCTGCTTTCTCCCCTTCTTCCCAGAATTTTTCCAGCGTTTGTACAATCGTTTCCGGCTCGGCCAGCCGACCTTCACCAATCAGGCCACTGGCCAGTTCGCCGTGTTCGGCCCGGATAATATGGTTACCAAAGGATTCGAGTCGACGCAGATTCTCAACCGTGCTGGGGTGGTGGTACATGTCGACATCCATAGCGGGCGCAAAAAATACGGGACACCGTGCCGACAGATACACGGCAGATAGCAGATTATCACACAGGCCGGTTGCGCACCGGGCCAACGTACGCGCTGAGGCAGGGGCTATGATAAGCGCATCGGCCCACAAACCTAATTCCACGTGGTTATTCCAGTTCCCGTTACCTGAGTTATCTGTAAAGGTCGATACTACGGGTCGCTTCGATAGGGTGGCCAGCGTCAGTGGGGTAATAAATGCCTGTGCCGACTCGGTCATGACAACCTGTATTTCGGCACCTGCTTTAATCAGAAGTCGCACCAGAAGGGCTGATTTATACGCCGAGATGCTACCGGTTACGCCCAGTAAAATTCGTTTACCCGCAATTGACATGATGTATACCGATGGCTCTATTGTTCGAAAATCTGGCTTGCGCGCCGAACTGTCTAAAAACGCCAAAACCGCACGGGTAGTCTTGCCGTGCGGTCGTGAAACGTGATAAATGAGCCAGCATTACGGCTGAGGCTCGTCGTTGTAACGCCAGTAAACCTTTCCTTCCAGAAACTCATCGGTCGCAATGGACGTGGGCTTTGGCATCCGTTCGTAGAACTTGGAAATCTCGATTTGCTCACGGTTTTCAAATACTTCTTCGAGGTTATCGACCGCCGAAACAAACTCCGATAGTTTGTTGCTGAGCTCCTCTTTGTTTTTAGAGGCAATCTGCCGGGCACGTTTCGAAATGATGGATACCGATTCGTACAGGTTGCCGGTCTTTTCCGCAATCTTATCGTTGTTGCGGGTGATAATCGATTGATTGGTTGCCATATTGTTGGTTTATCCTTTCTTATTTTCGGTTTGTAGTTGCGGTTTCCTGCCAGGACTAACCTCACCGGCGGACCGGTAGAAGTAGTTGGTGCGCGCCAACCAGAAACCTTACATTCACTTAATTTGCTGCCGTCACTTTTGCCGGCGGGTTCTTTAGTTTTTCTTTTTCCTTCTCGCGTTCCTGCTCCAGTTTGTCCAGACGATCTATCTCTTTCTGGCTGGTTTCAAACATCTTTTCTGACTGCTTCAAGTATTTGCTGTTCGGGAATTTGTCGATAAATGCCTGATGATAACTAATGGCATCCTGATAACGTTCCTTCTGTTTGGTTTCCAGACTATTCTGGGCCAGACTGAATTCGGCATCTACTTTCAGGTAGGCTAACTCTTCATTGTACTCAGAGTCGGGAAATTCACGCTGGAAATTATTGATGGAAATAACCGCCGATTTGTAGGTGGCAATATTAAAGCCACTGGTTTTGTAATAGAGTTTGGCTTTTTCGTAGGCTTTTCGCTCCAGCTTTTCCCTCAGTTCCTGAATTTGTTTGGTGGCATCGTCCCGGTATTTACTGTCCGGATAAATATTAATAAAATCCTGTAGGGCCGCGGTTGCCGTCAGGGTATTGGACTGGTCGAGGTTAAACGCGGGCGTATCTTTATACAGTGAGTAAGCGTACATGTACATGGCTTCCTGCGCGTAATCGGATCGGGCAAACGTTTCGTAAAACTTCTTGAACAGCGTAGCACTCAGCAGGTACTGACTTTGGCGAAACTGCGTGTAAGCGTAATAAAACTGGGCCATTTCTGACTCTGTGCTCCCCTTCAGAACGGGAATCAACTCCTCGAACAACAGACCTGCTTTATACCAGTCTCCTTTGTTATAGTACTGAACAGCACCTTTATACTTTTCTTCATCATTCCCGCTCTTCTGTAATTTCGAAAACGGACTACATGAACTCAGCAGGAACAGGAGCCAGGTTCCCAGCAGAAACTTACCAATATGATGGTGTTGCATATGTGTGCAAAGATACAAAAAAAATACAGGCTACATCGGTTAAAACGGCGATGTAGCCTGTCGTATTACCAAAAGCCGTTGTGCACAGCCTTATTTAGCGTATTTTAACAAAAAGGCCAGAAGTTACTGATGGCGAACGAGCAGCCGCTTTGTGGCTACTTTTTTACCGTCAATGGTCAACTGATACAGATAGTAACCCGTATCCAGTGGTCGGGTAACAATCCGAACCTTGTTGTTATTCCGATCCAGTTCTATCTGTTCATACCCTGAAACGGGAGTGCCCAGCACATTCAGCAACACCAGCTTCGCTTCGGACACGGAACCAGTGATCTGATAGTCCAGTTCAGCCACATCGTCGGCTGGATTGGGGTACGCATTGGAAACCCATAACTTGTCATTACTGAACAGTTTGCTGTCGGCCTTTCCTTCCGAAGCGGGTGCTGGGCGGGATTCTGCTGAGGCAACGGGAGCGTTGTCACCAGCCCCTGTCCGGGCGGCTGCCTTGGTACTGGAACGTGGTATCATCAACGACCGGTAATGTTCGTTGATGGCCGCGTTCTTATTGACAGTTATGGACCGGTCCAGTCCCGATGACAAAGCCGGATTGGCCACGATAGAAAACCGGCTGACTGGCAAATGAGTCGCGCTCGTTTTCGGTGAAGAAGCAGTTCGGCCCAGTTCCAGTCGGCTACCTTTCCGGCCATCCGAATCCCGCTGGGCGACCTGCGCCTGGAGGGGAATCGTTGCCATCAGCAAGCCCGATACTACACCAACAAGTATAATTTTTTTCATGAATGTCAATTACAGGTATACGACTCGTCAATACAAACCTATCCATCAAAAAAGACAATGTCAACGGGGCATTGCTTAAAAAATTGTTAAAAAGGTCATTTATTAACTTTTTGAACCAATTTTTGAGCCAAAGGTTTAATCGGACCCTTGTTTTTTACTGTTTTTTTTGCTTTTGGCTCCTCAGCCGGAGGAGTTTCCTGCCATAAGACCTGCCCTTTCGTTGGTTTTTCTGACTCGCGCCACCGAAATCCGTCGAGTTCCTGTGTCTCGCCGGTGAATTCCTTTGGTGGAATAAGCTGAGAATCCGGGTGCCCGTAAAATCGAATCCTGCCAACTTTATTGTCGTTGAATTCAATATTCATTCGGCTACATTCGACGTGGTTTAATCCAATCAATTTATTTTTCTCACTCAGGGCGTAATAAATGCTTTGTCCATTACCATCGACGAGTACCCGTTCGAGCGTTGTTTTTTCCTGAAGCCGTACGGTATCCGGGGGCACCATCTGGCTTTTTCTTTTCGATACGTCTTTCTTGGTGCTATTCGTTGCAGCCGACGGAACATTTTGCCGGGTAGTGGCTGTCATCATGGCCTGTTGACCATCTCTTTCGCTTTGTGTATTCGGCAAAAGCGTATCGGGATTGACGATTTTTGTGGTGAAATACGCCGTTACGGTACGCCCTTTTATCTGATTGAAATTTTTGAGTGTATCGAGCGAAATAACGAATGATTTTGTCTTCAGAAACATTGTATGAATTTTGTTGTTTTTGAGCAAAATTCGCATCGAATCGGCTTCCATCTGGTATTTATTCTGACTCCAGACGATGGGTTTTTTATAAAAATAAATGGTCGAATCTGCCGCGTCATAAATGAGTGAATCGCACTTGCTCTGCAAGTCAGATTTGTAGACAAATACGTTTTTTTGACCTACCAATTTACGCGTATTGGTGACCTTGTTATCGAAGGAAAATAACGTGTCGGCCCGTAAATAAAGGGTGTCTTTGGTGGCTTCGTTCGCAATGCTTTTGGCAACGGCGTGGCCTGTTACCCGCGAGATTCCGACCTTGCCATTATAACGCACATGGTCGCCGGTAATAACTACCTTTCTGTCTTTGGCAACCATAATAACATTACCCCGTGCAATACCCAGTTCGGATGGGTTATCGTAGTAAAGTGTATCGCCCGTGAGCCGGTATTTGGGCGTTTCGACCGTAGCCCGGCGTTCGAAATTGGAAATGCCCGTTGTGGTATTATACTGACCGGCAACGGCCGTAAGTACTCCATCTTTATTTTTAATACGCGTTGGCCCCTGGAAGGTGGCAATCCGGGTGAGCGAATTATACAGCAGCGAATCGGCCGTAAGTGTACCTTTGGGGTTCACTAATACAACGTTCTGACGGAAGGTGAATAATTTGGAACGCGTGTCATAGTACCCTTCCCGACTGGTCAGTACATTGTCTTTATCGACAATACGGCCCGGGGTAGGGTAGTGGGCAATGCCCGATAACATGTCGTAATCGAGCTGCCGGGTGGTCAGGGTCATTTTGCGGTCGCGCATGATTACATGACCCCGCATATTAGCCTGGCGGGAGTTACCGTAATAAAACATGGTGTCGCCCCGGATGTTGATGGTATCGCCCTGCACAAGCCGAACGTTGCCGTACGCTTCGATCACGTTGGTCGTTACGTTCTGGATGGCCAGATTACAATACATCAGGACTCCTTTATGGCGCAGACGAACGTTGTTGTACAGTTTACGGACAGACTCGCCCGGTACATTGAGCACAACCAGGCTATCGGCACCAAACAGTTCCACTTTATCATCGGTGCTGCCGGCTGCCGGAGACGCACCAAACTGGGCCATTACCTCATTGGATGTAACCAACAGGAAAAGACAGATAACGATAAATAAAGAGCGTACAGGCATACGATTCATAACAACAAAACTACGGCTTTGGGCCGATACCGGATGTTGGAACAGGATTTTTTAGCATTTATTAACGATAATCACCTGTTTGATACTACGAAGCGGGTGCTACTAGCAGTGAGCGGTGGGCTGGATTCCATAGTGATGGCCGAACTGGTTCACCGGATCAAACAGCCGTTTGCCATTGCCCACGTCAATTTTGGCCTGCGTGGTACCGACTCTGATGCGGATGCTCTCTTTGTTAAAAACAAGGCCGACGATTACGGGGTTCCATTTCACCTAACCCACTTCGATACGGCTGCACTGGCTGCTGCACGAAAAGTATCCATTCAGATGGTTGCCCGCGAACTTCGGTACAACTGGTTTGCCCAACTGATTCGGGAACAGGAGTATACCGGCGTAGCTACCGCGCATCACCTGAACGATGTGCTGGAAACAATGCTATTTAACCTGACGCGCGGCACCGGGCTGGCTGGTTTGCACGGTATTGCCCGTTATCAGGATGGGGTGGCGCGCCCACTCCTGTTTGCCACCCGTGCTCAACTGGCCGCGTTTGCCGACGAACAGGCATTGGCGTATCGGGAGGATAGTTCCAACGCCGATGATAAGTATGCCCGTAATCGAATTCGTCACCACGTAGTACCCGTACTGACGGAGCTTAATCCTGGCCTTTGGCAAACCCTGCCGCATACCCTTGAGCGACTGCGCGCTGCTGAAGTGCTCATGCAAACCGAACTAACCCGGTCCTGGCGCGAAACTACTGTGCAACAGGGCAGCCAAACGCTGCTGCCCGCAGCTACACTGAACGGTTTACCAGAACCGGCGTTTCGCCTGGCCGAATGGCTAAAGCCGTTCGGTTTCACAACCGATCAGGCCGGGAAGATGGTTGAATGCCTGACCAAACCGGCTGGTCAGCTATTTGCCTCGGCTACTCACCGGGTTATGCACGAGCGGGCTGGTTTGGTTCTCGAACTATTACCTGTGCCAGCCGATTACGAAATTTCCCTGCCCGACTGGTCCCAAACCCCTATACTTGTACCCGGGCGGTTTACGCTCACTGTTGACGTGATGCCCAGGCCCACTCGGTTTGAACTATCGGCAAACCGGGCCGTGGCGTATCTGGATGCTGATAAACTGCAATTGCCGTTAACTATTCGCCCCTGGCAGCAAGGCGACCGGATGCGGCCATTGGGCATGGGCGGGCATAAGCTGGTCAGTGATGTACTGAATGATCTGAAACTGAGCCGAATGGAACGGGAGCAGACCGCCGTAATGGTGTGCGGCCATGAGATAGCCTGGGTCATTGGCCTCAGGATTGATCACCGCTTTCGGATTACGTCCGAAACGAAACGAATTGCCCACTTTCGTTGTGATGCCTGGCAATCTGAACCAGTTTCCTGAAAAAAACAGTAAATTGAATTTTTACCGTAGTCGACCGTTAATTCTATAGCGTTGTAGTAGGCCGTTTGCTGGCTTTTATAAAGTTGGCATTCTATTTGTAGGGTTTCGGGCAGACCCAAGTTTTACCAACATTAGTAACACCATGAACCGAATTGTACGTGTCCTATTTCTCCTGGGACTTGCCTTCTGGAGTCTGAATGTTCAGGCACAAAGTGCGCGGCTACGAGCGGCTAACAAACAATTTGATAATCTTAGCTACGTAGGTGCGGTACGCGCTTATGAGGATTTTTTGCGGGTCGATAAAAAGAAAGACCCCGCCGAAACCCGCGAGGCTATGATTAAACTTGGGTACAGCTACCGTCGGTTAAATGACTTTCGTAATGCCGAGCGGGTTTATGGTGAGTTAGTAAAAGCATATACCGATCTGGATAGCGAAATCTACCTGTATTATGCACAGGCACTGGCGGCTAATAAAAAGTATCGGGAATCGCAGAAAATGTATAGTCAGTACGGCGAAAAACAAGGCCAGGACCTGCGCGGTCGCCGTTTTACCGTTTCGTACATGGACATGAACCGATTCTACCAGGATTCGTCATCCTACAAGTTGTACGACCTGCCGATTAACTCCCGGCAGGCAGATTTCAGTCCGATGTACTATAAGGGGGGGCTTGTGTTTGTGTCGGCCCGCGACGAATCCGGACCGGTAAAACGCGTATTCAGCTGGAACCAGACGCCTTTCCTTGACTTATACTTCCACCCCGATACCAACCAGTTACGGGTTCCCAACCCTGAACCGGTACGTGTCGTAAAATCCTCTGTGCTGGGCGGTGGGGGCGACGCGAAAACGGATGTGGCTGAGGGGGAAGCGGAGACTCCCCCCTTAACGAAGGCGGAGATTTTTAGCCGCACGCTGAACACCAAGTACCACGAAGGTCCGATGACCTTTACGAAAGATCAGAGTTTTATCGTCTTCACCCGCAACAACTCCAGCAAGGGTAAATCCGGCAAAAGCTCTGACGGCGTACGGAAACTGAAATTGTATTCTTCCGTGAATAAGGGCGGGAAATGGGTTGATATTCAGGAAGTGCCTTTCAACAGCAATGAGTACTCGGTGGGTCACCCGGCTTTCTCGGCCGATAATACTAAAATGTATTTTGTTTCGGATATGCCTGGCGGCTATGGCGGTACGGACATCTACGTAGTGGAGTACAACAATGGCCAGTGGGGAACGCCCGTGAATATGGGTAAAGAGATCAATACGGAAGGAAACGAGATGTTTCCCTTTGCGTCTGATGATGAAAGTCTTTACTTCTCCTCCGACGGGCATGAAGGCTTGGGGGGGCTGGATGTATTTGTGGCCGAACTGAAAGATGGCATTGCCTACCGGGGCGTTCAGAACGTTGGGGCACCGATCAACTCAGAAAAAGACGATTTCGGGTTCATTACCGATAAAAATCGTACGACCGGGTACGTGAGCAGTAACCGGAAAAAGGGTATCAGTGATGATGATATCTACTCGTTCCGGCGCGTGTGCAAGCAACTCAATGTGCTGGTGTTCGATGCGAAAACCAACACCCCGCTTGAGAACGCCGATGTCCGGATTCTGCGGAATGGTGTGAACCAGGAGATACGCCTGACGGATGTGCAGGGGAAGATGGACCTCTGCCTCGATTCCAATACGGAGTATGAATTTAAAGCCATCAAAGAAGGGTACGCGATGAACAGTATTCGCTTCTCTACCCTCACGCAATCACCCAAGCCGGTTATGAACGTGTCCATCTACCTCGAAAAGTCGGAGAATACGCTGGTGAAAGGGATTGTGAAAACGGAAGTTAACCAGAAACCGGCCACCGGCGTGAAGGTGACCCTGCGGAATGAGAAAGATAAATCGGAACAGACCGTAACGACCGGGCCGGATGGGGGGTATGAATTTGATGTGAAGCCCAACGCTCCGTACACGATTACCGCTCAAAAAGACCGTTACGCGACCAAGAAAACGCAGTTTAGCAAAACGAAGCGTAAGTCAAACATCGTTCCTGACTCGTTGGGACTGTATGGGGAAGGGGATATTTTCCAACTTAAGAATATCTATTATGACCTGAACAAGTTCTTCATCCGGGCCGATGCCGCCCGCGAACTCAATCATGTTGTGGATTTGCTGAAGGAGTATCCGCAAATGAAAATTGAGCTTCGCTCGCATACCGATGCCCGCTCCAGCGATGCCTACAATATCCGATTGTCGGAAAACCGGGCCAGGGCTGCTATGGACTATCTCGTATCGCGCGGTATCCCGGCCAGTCGGTTGTCGGCCAACGGGTATGGCGAATCCGAAATTATTAATGGTTGTGTCGATGGGGTAAATTGCTCGGAACACGAGCATCAGCAAAACCGCCGGACAGAATTCAAGATTTTAGCGGTGAAGTAAAAAACTGATTCTACCAGCAACTGGTTTCGCTGGCTAAAAAAGGGAGAGCGTTGTTCCAATCGGTACAACGCTCTTCTTGTATGCCTGATAGGCGTAAATCTAAAACTGGTTGCTGTTTCCATTTAACCGCAAAGAACGCTAAGCCAAATCCGCAAAGGTTTCGAAGAAATTAAGTCAGCCACTTAGTGCTCTCTGCGGTCAAGCCCAGGTACTCTGGAACTATGGGGAAATAAGTTTAAACCGGGTTCTATTTAAAACGTTATAACCCGCACCGTAACGGATAACTGCCCAACGTGGCGCATCGTATGTTCGGCCGAATGCGTCAGCAGGCCAATAACCGTAGAGGGGATATTGGCCCGACCTACCCCACGAACGTGGGTTAGTGTTTGTTCATCCGTACTACGGAGTTGGCTGATGGCGCTGTCAACTTGTTCCTCAAACCGCCGAACCAATTCCTGAGCGGTGTTATCCGTTTGGTCTGGCTTTCCTTCGGCTGCTAAAGCGGTCAACTGGTCTGGTGATAATGGTTCATGCCGTGCGTACGTAAACAGTCGGTCCAGCACACCCGTCAGGTGCTGCAAATGAAATCCGACGGATGCCACGTTGGCGGGGCGTTCCCAGAGTTTGTTCTCCGGAAAATCGCGCATCAACGTCACCACTTCCTCGCGTGCCTGCATCAGCGCATGAGCTATGGGTTGCAACAGGGGCGGAAAACCGGGTAGTGGGCCGCGCAGCCAGACTTCGCGGGTTTCGGTACTGGGGCTATTCATACGTTGACAGGTACAGGGTTGGAGATGTGGTTTTACGGCTTGAGAAACGAAGATAGATTGGCCTTCGTGACTAACTGGAACGGGATGAGGGTTTGTTTTTCGTAGGCTTCTCCTTTGGCCGCTTTGATGGCTGTTTCGATGGCTTTTGACCCCTGTTGCTCGGCATTCTGGAAAATGGTAGCATCCAGCGCGCCTTTCTTTACCCCCTGCAAGGCATCTGGAATGCCGTCGATACTGACAACGATGACCTTATCCTTCATACCCGCATCCGTTAGTGCTTTGGCTGCTCCCAGTCCCATTTCATCGTTGTGGGCAAAAACGGCATTGATCTGCGAACCGTAAGACTGAATCCAGTTTTCTGTCAGGGACATGGCCTTCGCCCGATCCCATTCACCGGTCTGGTGCGCCAGCAGTTTCAGGCCGGGGTACTGCTTCAATACCTCGCGGGCACCCTGTTCGCGTTTTATCTGGGCGGCCTGCCCCATGTACCCGTGGATCATCACCACGTTGCCTTTGCCATTCAGCTTGTCGGCAATGAACTTCATGGCCATCCGTCCTGATTCCACATCATCGGAGCCGACAAAAGCGGAGGGTTTGGCACTGGTTTCGGAGTTGACGTTGATGATGGGAATATTGGCGGCCAGGGCTTTCGCAACAGCGGGCGAACTGGCCTCTACTTCGCAGGGGTTCATGATGATAGCGTCTACCTTTTGGGCAATGAAGCTTTCTACCTGCTCCACCTGTTTCAGCGGGGAGTGTTCGGCATCGACGGTAATTAACTCAACACCATCGGCGGTCGCCTTTTTTTCTATCTCATCGTGTACATTCACGATAAATTCATTCTGCATACTAAGCATGGTGGCTCCTATCACGAGTTTTTTACTGCCTGCCCCGCCTTTTTCATCGGATGTTGACTGATTGCAACCCGTTAGCAGAAGAGCGATTAACAGAGCAGAACTGGAAAGTAGTGTACGAATAGGCTTCATGTGTTTGACAAACAGGATTAGTTAATTTTTGTTGGTTTGATTCATACTGTCCAGCACGACAGCCCCAATGATGATGGCACCCATCACTACCTCCTGATAATAGGAGGTTACATTAAGCAGGTCCAGCCCGTTGCTGATAACGCCGATGAGCAACGCGCCAAGCAGTGTTCCCGTCATGGTGCCCGTGCCGCCCGACGTGCTGGTGCCGCCAATGATGGCTGCGGCAATGGCATCCAGTTCAAAGCCCTGACCGGCATTGGGTTGCCCGGTGGTAATACGGGAGGTGAGCAAAATTCCGGCTAAGGCTGCCAGTAACCCGCCCAGGGTATACACGACAAGTTTGACCTTGCCGATGGGAATACCCGACGCTCTGGCGGCCTGTTCGTTCCCGCCAACGGCGTACATATACCGACCAATAACCGTCTTTTTCAGCAGGACTGAACAGCCGATAAACGCTACAATTAAGATAACGATAAGCGTCGGTACACCCAGGATTTTACCGCCCCCAATGAAGTTGAACGAATCGGACAGGTTGGATATGGGGCGACCCTTACTCAGAATCAGGGCCAGCCCCCGCCCGATGGTCATGGTGCCCAGCGTGACGATAAAGGGTGGAACGTGGCTGCGGGTGATGACAAAGCCGTTGAACGCCCCGAAGAGAAGCCCGGCCAGCAGACCAATCACGACTGGAACCACCACTGGGTAGGTGTCGGGATGAGCAAAGGACGCGGCCGCTACCCCCGTTACGGCTACCATAGACCCGATGGACAAGTCGATGCCGCCCGTGATGATGATAAAGGTAACGCCGAAAGCCAGTAATGCGTTGATAGACACCTGCGTGACAATAATCATCAGGTTTTGCACCGTAAAAAAACGGGGTGTTATCAGCGAGAGTGTCAGGCAAATGCCCAGGAAGGCAATCAGCAGGCCGTATTGACCCAGCCGCCCGAAGCGGGTTTTATAGGAAAGGGTAGTCTTAGAAGGAGAAGGGGGCAGGCCGTTTTTCATCTGGGTTTATAAAATCGCGTAGTCATTTGTGGTCATTTATTGGTAGTAAGTCGTCATTTATCGATAACTATTCGTCAGACAATAGTTGGGCCGATTACCTTTGACAAAGCTGATACTACAGTTGATTGATTATCAGAGCTATCAGCTTTGTCAAAGGTCAAACTATCAGGGCTGCATGGCGTAGCGCATGATCGTTTCCTGGGTAGCGTCCTCTTTTGAAAGGAGTGCCGTTTGTTTGCCTTTGGCCAGCACCAGCACCCGGTCGCTGAGACCGAGTAATTCGGGGAGTTCGGATGAAATCAGGATGATAGCAATTCCCGATGCTTTCAATTCATGAATAAGTTTATAAATCTCCGACTTGGCGCCAATATCGATGCCCCGCGTTGGCTCATCCAGTAGTACTACTACCGGATTTGCCTGAAGTACTTTCCCGATAACGACTTTCTGTTGATTGCCCCCACTCAGGTAAACAACTGGCTGGTCGGGACCAGTCGCTTTTATCTGTAAATCAGCCATAACGTCGACGGCCGCCGTGGACTCGCGCTGACTTCGAATAAACCCGCCATCGGCATGATTCGATAAGCTGCCCAGGGTAATATTATACTTGACCGACAGGGCCGGAATCAGGCCCAGTTGCTTCCGGTCTTCACTCACGTAGCCAATGCCAAGCCGGATGGCATCCTGCGGAGAATTTATCGTTACCGGCTGTCCTTTCAGGTGAATGTCGCCCGTGTGTAGTGGGTCCAGGCCGTAAATGGCGCGGGTAACCTCCGTTCGGCCAGCACCCATCAAACCGGCCAGCCCCAGTACTTCTCCGGCATGAACGGCGAAGTTGATGTCCGAAAACGCCCCCTTTCGACCAAGCTGCCGTACGGATAGGACCTCCGCTCCCGGCGGTGTGGTCGATTCAGGGAATAGCCGATCCAACTCACGACCAACCATCAGCTTTATCAGGCTGTTCTCGTTCAGGTCGGTGGCTGGATGAGTGCCGATGTACTGGCCATCGCGTAACACCGTGATGGTGTCGGCGATGGTGAATATCTCGTCCATTTTGTGCGAGATATAAATGATGGCTACGCCTTTCTGGGTTAGTTCCCGGATGATGCCAAAAAGGATTGTTACTTCTGCGTCGGCCAGGGCGGAGGTAGGCTCATCCATAATCAGCACTTTCACGTCGTTGGAAATCGCTTTTGCAATCTCGACCATCTGCATTTGGGCTACGCTCAGGTGCTTCATTTTGGTATCGGGCGGGATTGAAACGCCCATGTGTGCCAATAGCTCAGCCGCCTGTTTGTTTCGGTTGCTGTCGTCGAGCCAGCGGAAGAGACCACCGGCTGTTTCCCGACCCAAAAAGATGTTCTGCGCTACGGTCAGTTCCGGTACGTTCAGCATTTCCTGATGAATCATGGCGATGCCTTTTTGCAGCACATCATGAACACTGGTCGCTTTCATGCTGGCGCCTTCAAACAGAATTTCGCCAGAATCGGGTGTGAGCAAACCGATCAACAACTTCATGAAGGTTGACTTTCCGGCGCCGTTTTCACCCATGAGGGCATGCATTTCACCCTTCCGCACGTGTAGCTGAACAGCATCCAGGGCTTTGATGCCCGAAAATGTTTTCGTAAGGTCAGTTACTTCCAGAATGTAGGCCTGTGGAATCATGGAGCAAAGGAAACGTCGATGGGCTAAATTAGCAACTGCCAGTCCCGCAGGGGCAGGGCTGGCAGTTGAACTGGTAAACGAAAGAGTAGATTAAGGATTGAAACCGGCAAAGGACTCAACCCCCGTATCCCGCCAGCTCCGGGAGTTGGCCGAGTCTATAACGGCTTCGCAGACTTTCTGCGTTTCCAGCGCATCCTGGAAAGTAGGCGAGCAGGGTTCGCCGGTTTCGAGGCTTTTCAGGAAATCGGCCACCTGATGGATAAAGCTGTGTTCGTAGCCAATACCCAGGCCCGGCACCCACCACTTGTCCATATACGGTTGGTCGCCGTCCGTTACGTGGATAGATCGCCAGCCCCGAACGATACCTTCATCGGCATAGTCGAAGTATTCAAGTCTGTTCAGGTCGTGCAAGTCCCAGCGGATAGAGGCATTCTCACCGTTGATTTCAAACGTGTACAGCGCTTTGTGACCACGGGCGTAGCGCGTCGATTCAAATAAACCAAGTGACCCGTTTTTGAAGTGACAGTGAAAAATACAGGCATCGTCGATACCGACAGGCTGTATTTTACCGGTTAGTGCGTGCATCCGTTCTTTTACGAACGTTTCCGTTACGGCCGACACATCCGTGATGGCTCCGTTGATCCACATGGCCGTATCGATGCAATGCGCCAGCAAATCGCCGGTAACGCCCGAACCGGCGGCTTCAACGTCCATGCGCCAGGTGCCAGTGCCGCCCTGAGGCACATCGGCATTGATAGTCCAGTCCTGAAGGAAGTTGGCCCGGTAATGAAAAATTTTGCCCAGCTTACCCGAATCGACAATCTGTTTGGCCAGTGTAACCGCTGGAATGCGCCGATAGTTGTACCAGACCGTTGTGTTTACACCTGCTTTTTCGGCCGCATCGACCATGCGTTGCCCTTCTTCCATATTGCGGGCAATGGGTTTCTCGCACAAAATCATTTTACCCGCTTTAGCCGCGGCAATGGCAATTTCGGCGTGGGTATCGTTAGGTGTACAAATATCGATGGCGTCGATATCGTCCCGCGCAATAACGGCCTTCCAGTCCGTTTCAATGGATTCATAGCCCCACTGATCGGCAAAAGCCTGCACCTTTTCGGCATTGCGGGAACAAACGGTTTTTAAGACGGGCGTGTAGGCCAGATCAGGAAAAAAGTTTGGTACCCGATTATAGCCATTGGAATGAGTCCGGCCCATAAATCCGGTACCGATCAGGCCAATGCGTAATTCTTTTTTGGGTGTCATAAATTTCTTGTTATGTATGGTCGATAGGGGGCCAGTTGGTCGATATTGATAGTCAGTTAGTTGTCATTCAGTAGTCATTGGTTGTTATTGCTGACCTGAAGAGGATTTTCCAGCGGGAACAATCAATGACTACCGGATGACAATCAATGACCACAAGGTAACGACCTCTTTATTATTCCTGCCAGCCGTGGGCTTCCCGCACCTTAATCATGGTCGCCAGGATGTCGTTCCAGGTCTGTTGATTGGTCATAACATCATTCGGAAACATACAGCCGTCCCAGCAAATGTGTCTGAAGGCTTTGGTGAGATTCCCGGTTGAGTCGCGCAGCCAGTAGCCCGCATCGTGCACCACATCGAGTTTGCCGTTGGGGTCCAGTGCCTGACAGTGCCGACCCGTTTTATCGTGCGAGCCGGAGCCGAATACCGTTCCGTCGTTTTGAGCCACGTGGAAGTCGATGGTCCAGGGGCGCAGGGCATTCGTGATAGTGACGAGGGCTTCTTCCAGCGTTTTGCGGTCGCTCCAGTCGAAGTCGGGTGGTAAAATACGGTCCTGCTCGCGGTTGTAGCCTAGGGTGTACAGCAGGGTATGCGCCATGTCGGCCTGAAAACCCATGTTAGGCCGGTCAACAGCTTCCATCGTTTCCAGCATGGTTTTCCAACTGTGCATACCACCCCAGCATATTTCGCCCTCGGCCGCCAGTTTCTCGCCGTACTCAGCGGCTACGTCGCAGGCCTCGCGGAAGGTCTGGGCAATAAGCTTAGTATTGCCAGCCGGGTCGGCATCCCACTGGTGTGGAGAACTGGCCGAGTCGATGCGCACCACGCCACTGGGACGAATGCCAAGCTCGGTTAGCTTCTGGCCAATGTGGCACGATTTCCGAACCATCTCGATAAACGTTTTCCGGTCGTCGTCAGAGCCCAGGACCGGGCCACCCCAGATGGGGGCTACCAGCGAGCCAATGTTCAGGCTGTGGCCGCCCACCTTGTCGGCCAGCTTTTTAATCTCATCATCCGATATATTGACATCGATATGCTCGAATAGCGCCAGATCGACTCCATCGAATTTTACGCCATCGACTTCAGCCGCAGCGGTCATTTCCAGCATTTTATCGAAGCCAACAACCGGCTCGGAATCGGGGCCTTTGCCCACCACACCCGGCCACATGGCGTTGTGGAGTTTTGGGTAGTTATTCATATGTATGGTTTGAGGTTTAGTTTGACGTTTACGGTTTATGACGTGTTCGTTACTGAGACCTCAGCCGACCGCAAACGTCAAACCGTAAACTATAAACTAAGTTCTGGATTTGCCGGGCCGAAATGCTTGAGCATCACGATTGGGTCTGTGGTGGAGTGGTTCACGATGGTAACCCCTTCCATAGCCGCTTTCTCGCTCACAAAAAACTCGTCGTTCGTTAACTGTCCGTAGCGGATCAGGGCGGGTGTTTCGATGTTCCACACGCCCATTTTGCCGTGCCCCTGCATCATAATAAGTCCGTAGGCGGCACTGTCTCTGATCGTAACGGTCTGGCCGGGCATCACCGTTAATTCCTTGGCACTGAACGCGTCGGACTTGTAACAGACCCATACTTCACGGTATCCGGCGGCTTTCATCTCGTCCTCATCCCGAACGGGCTGCGGCACCATGTATCGATTCGCCATCATTTGCGGGTCGGTATTAAGTTCCCAGTCGATGGCTTCCATAAGCTGGTCGTAATCGCCCATACGGTCTTTAGGCGTACCATTCCAGAGCAACTCTTCCGGAATGATGGCCTCGTTTACCAGCGACTGATACATGGCGAAAACGTCGGAGGCTTTCTGCGGTTCGTAGGTACACAGACTACCCGGTGCATGGAGCAGGCCGGGAGGAACATCCCAGCCCGTACCGGGTTCGAGCCGGAAAGCCGACGAGTAATTGGTAATTTTGTTATCGCCCTTCGTAAAGTTCTGTAAGCACTCCTTGATTTGCTCTTTGGTGGTGCCGGGTGCAATTCCAATAAATGTGTAAGGGAAATCGCCCCCGTGGTTATTGACCTGAGGAGGGAAATAATACGCTTCCGGTTTGCCCAACTGCCCAATCAGCGCGGCCTGCTCGTCGTTGTGGTGCAGGTGGTGGGGCAGTGGTCCCATGTTATCGAAAAACTTGGAGTACATGGGCCAGGCACCATATTCATTCCAGAGCCGGTCACCAATCAGTTCTCCCTTTAGTTCATCGATGGCATCTTTGAGTAAAAACTGAACTTCGTTGCCCTCATCGTCAAAAACAACATGGCTCAATCCTTCGTTTTCGCCGGTTAAGGGGCCGTTTTTGGCGGGTGTGGTGGAGGAGAACCAGCGTTCGTCGATGCCACCGCGTTCGCCACCCAGTACGTAATAATCATCGGGATGGAGCTTAATGCGTCGGCCCGGTACACAGAATGACCGGGGTACCCAGGTTGGGGTAAGTCGCAAAATACCTTTTCCTTTTTCCAATGCCTTTTCGGCTACACTTACTGCTGAGGTTGTTTCCATGAATTAATCTGTTAAGCCACTATACTTTCAATATTCTGTCAATTACTGTTTCATCCGTCAATACTTCCAGTTCCAGGTCGTACGTCCGGGTTTGGCCCGGCTCCAGAAACAACAACGTGTTCTGTTCCCGGGCCCTGGCCTGTCCAATAGGGGGGTGAGTGCCGGGTTCGAGACCGGTTACGTACTCGCCTTTTCCCCAGTGCTGCCAGTTGGTGAGCCAGGGCAATTGCTCCTTCTGAAAGCGCATCGAAACGGCCAGGCCGAGTTTGGCGTTGTACAGCCCGACCGTGCATTCCCCCATGCCATCGTGGGCGACATCAATAAACGCGACGGCTTCGCCCGAACCACTATGACTGTCTAAGGGGGCCGGACAGGTTTTGAAGTCATACCCATCCCGGAAAATCTGATCGTTGATGCCGCCTTCGCGTGCCTGCCAGTTGCCCCGCCACACAAAACGCGTTCCTTTATCCACCAGGGGCCAGCCGAAATTAAAATGATACAGCAGCATATGCGGCACAATGGTATTGCCCCGGTTCGTCACCTCATCGTGAATGCGGATAATGGGTTGCCCCAGTACGCCGGACAGGGTTCGTTTGAGCTCCAGACTGGGACCGAAGATTTTCGTTTCCTTCATCCGGCCGGTAATGCTCATGTCCAGTTTACCCGTCAGGAGGTCGGGCTGGATAATGGATTCAATCTCGGCCGGACTGTTGCTGATTTGTCCATGCAGCCCCCGTTCGCCATGAGCATCCTG
This sequence comes from Spirosoma spitsbergense DSM 19989, assembly GCF_000374085.1. Taxonomy (GTDB): domain Bacteria; phylum Bacteroidota; class Bacteroidia; order Cytophagales; family Spirosomataceae; genus Spirosoma; species Spirosoma spitsbergense. The sequence goes on from NZ_KB893388.1 coordinate 180,957, forward strand.
TTCCGGGCCACCCACGTGCGAGAGACCGCAGGTAGTGAGTAAGCCACCGCCAAACGTACGGAGCCAGTCGGCTCCCCGGTCAGAGAAAGGTTCGGGCGTTGTGATGCCGGTGTGGCTTAGCCAGGTCAGACTGTGCTGGTTGAAAAAGGCATCGAAAATGTCCATAGCCCGGTCAAGGACTACTTTATAGCGCAATCCCGTTCCAGTATTTATCCAGGCAACGCGGGTACCGCGTCCAGTGCCATTATCCAGCACGGCGGTTTCTATACCGCCAATCTGTGCTGCATTTGTTACTTTATTTTGCCAGGGTTGTGGAGACAAGGGTGGTGGTGTCTGGTTTGATGTTTGTCGTTTGGTGTTTGTCGTTTACTGACGCTTTACTTTTTTTGCATCAGCCAACGACAAATATCAAACGACAAACCATAAACTACATTTGCTTCAACATCAAATTCCGATACTGCACTTTCATGGGGGGACCAACGTGAACCTGTACGCCCATCAGCCCTTTCGATTTACCATTTACCATATCATTATCCGTTACATCGCTCATCAGTATATCATTGATGTAATGCTGGAGATGATTGCCCTTGATAACTAAATGAAATGTGTTCCAGTCTTCGCTTTTGATGAGCGTCTTGAGCGAATCGGAACTACCAAGAGAACCGGTCACGGTTAGTCCGTCCCAGGCATTCTTTTTTACGTGACCCCGAACGGCTTCGGGCGTATTCTCACCAGTGTAAGGTGGGATAGTTGTTTTCTGACCCCGATACGCCAGAGTCGTCCGCTTGCGTTCTTCGTAGTTCTGGCCCGTGTAATTGATTTTTCCGTCGATGTCGGCCTGGTACCCGCGTAGCGCAAACGGCACGTCGGTTAACTGATCACTGCGGTAGTTGATACCCGAATTGCCATCTCTGGTGATTTTAAACTCACCTTTAAACTCAAAATCAGCGGGTTCACCGCCCCGCCAGATGATGAACGAGTTGGTTTTTAGCAATGTGCTGGGTGTTATCTCGCCCGTTAGTGTGCCATCTTCTACCCGCCAGTAGGTAGGATCACCCTCCCAGTTTTTAAGGGTCTTGCCATCGAAGATGGAAACGAAGCCTTTCTCTTTCGTCTGAGCAGCCCGTTTCTGGGCGGTACAGGACGTTGCCAGCCCGCCACTGAACAGCGCTATCATCGTTAGCGCTGTCAGCAGAGGGTTGCCGGTTATTTTTTTGATCATATTAATGCCGATTTTTTTAATGCGTGGTGATTCTTATTTTCCACCAGCTTTGTAGACTCCGTTATTTTCATTCCCGCCCGATTTGAGGTAAGCTACCAGCGTTCTGAGTTCATCCGGGTTCAGGCTGTTGATCAGGCCCGGCAGCATGATCGACTCCGGCGAATACCGCTTCGAGGTAACGTCTTTCTTAGGGATCTTCCGAAGCTGATCGGCCGCGAATGGATTCTGGGAAATCATATAGTTCGTTTTATCCTCATTCACCAGGCGACCCACGACTGACTGCCCATTTTTAAGGTAGAATATCGTTGATGCGTATTGATCAGAAACCACCTTGCTGGGGTCGATCATGGCTTCCAGAATATCCTTGTTCGAGAAACGGGTGCCCAACTGCGTCAGGTCGGGGCCGATGTCACCACCCGAACCCTGCATGGCATGGCAGTGGCTACACAAAATAGCCGAATAGATTTTCTTACCCGTTTCGAAATCCAGTTGTGCGTGGTTGCTGTCAACGGCTGCAACGGCATTGTCCAGCGTCCAGCGACGGCCGGGGCCTTTTGGAGCATAACCACTCATGGCAATGTCGTTACCTGAACTGGTTAGCAGATCGGCTCCCGACATTTTGTTATACTTCTCGAACTGTTCTTTCGGAACGTGTGCAAGTGCCAGTTTTCTGGCCCGGTCAATAAACCCTACATAGCTTCGACCACCCTCGTATTTGAACGCATTGCCAAACCAGCTAAAGTACTTGTTCCGTAGTTCTGGTGTCCATCCCGAATCTTCGCGACTCAGCATCACTGCATAGTACGTTTGCTGAAGGGGTGGAACCTTGGCCAGCATTTTGGCAATGTCCATGCCGTATTGTGGATTACGCAGAATCAGGTCGGAGGAGGCTGTGGCGGTTTCAAGGCCCAGGTTTTTGCTGCCTGGCTCGTCTTTTATATCCATCAGGGCCAGCGTTTTGTTCACTACATTCGGCGCTTCCAGGTAGATCAGTACTTTGCTGAGACCGCGATTCAACAGCGCTGTTTTTGCCGGATAATACGGATTCAGATACGCCACTACCTTTGCTTTGTCAGCCGCATCAGGAGCACCCATGCGCAGAAAAATCAGTTCAAAGGCGCGTAACAGATCGAACTGCTGCGATTCGGGTAACTGAGCGTAATTGATTTTCAATAACGTACCGATGGCTTTGCTTTTCAGGTCGGCACTCGCCTTCCCCTGCCGGGCCAGGGCTACAATAGCCTGGGTAGCCCGTTGCGGATTGGTTTCCGTCAGAGCTTTATCCTGCCACTGGTCCAGGGGCTGATGTTCAACCGCAATCCGGGCCGCGTACCGCACAAAGCGGTCGGGGTGATTCAGGTTAGGCCACGCAGCGGCAATCGCACCGGCATTGGGACCTTCGTGGTATTTTTCCAGACTTTTCCGAAGGGTATTCTCTGCCGTAACGGCGGGTGCCTGATCGGTAGTTGATTCAGTGCCCGCGTAATAAACCCGGTATAAATCCGACTCCAGCCGACGGCCACCCGTCATGAAATACAGGGCCCCATCGGGACCAATAACGCCGTCTGTAACGGGTAGGGGAGAGCCTGAAATAAATTCTTCCCGCTCGCCTTCGTACGTAGCCCCTTTGGGTTTAAGATGGATGGAGTAGATGATTCCGAAACTCCAGTCGAACGCAAACAGCGACTGCCGGTATTTCTGGGGGAATTTTGCATTCTGACCGTAGACTACGTTGGTCGGTGAGCCTTGTCCGATATTCAGTACGGGCGGCAGGTTATCCGGGTTGGCGGGCAGCCACTTGCTGTCGCCGGTACGCCAGCCGAATTCGGCTCCGCTGGGGATATGGCAAATGCGCGTAGGCCGGTACCAGGGGAGACCAAAGTCCCACTCCATGTCGGAATCGTAGGTAAACAAATCACCCGCTTCGTTGAAGGCAATATCAAACTCGTTGCGGAAGCCTGCACCCATCAATTCCCACCGTTTTCCTTCCGGATCAACCTGAGCGACCCAGCCGCCGGGTGCCATCCGGTTGTTGGCATGACCGCGTGGATCCTTAATTAATGGGAACAGATTATCTTCCTGCCAGTTTGACGGGAGCCGGTAGGCATCCATCGCGGTTACATCCGTGTGGTTACCGGCGGTAACATACAGGGATTTTTTGTCTGGCGACAGGATGATACTGTGCGGTCCGTGCTCCCCTTCGCCCTGCAGTTCCCGAAGCATGGTTACCTTATCGTACTGATCGTCGCCATCCGTATCCTGCAGGCGGTACAAGCCACTGGGCTTGGGAAACTGCTTGCTGGGGCGGTTATTCACCATTACATACAGGCTATTGAAGGCATAAAGCAACCCGTGTGCGTAGCCCATAGTAACACTGGTATCCTTGTTGATCGCCAGCTTTTCGACGGTTGGCGTCGTTGATCCCGAACCGATGGCCGGAACGGTTAACCGATACAGGCCGCCGTATTGGTCGGAAGCGATCATCCGGCCTTTATCATCGAAGGTCATGGATACCCATGACCCATCGTGATTTTCGGAGATGCTATACAGGTGCTCTGCCTTGAAGCCCGGCTGGAGTTTCAGGTTTTGAGCCTTGGGGTTCTCGGCTCCCTGCCTGGCCGTTTCCGGATATTGCAGACTAATCCAGGATGCACCGGCCAAAATGAGCACCGAGAACGCCAGCCCTATTTTTGCCTTGTTGAGTTGAGAAATCATGGTCGTTTGTATGTGAAATTTAATAGATGCTTCGGCTGTATGTTAATATCTTTCAGCCAGCATCCTGTTTGGGATTGTACTCCCATAGTAAGAGTCAGATGTGTGGCTTTTTTACTACTTTGTTGCGGTGAATATTCAGTAAGTCCATAGGGTCTGCCAGACCCTGTAAACACAGCTATATTTTTTCTTATAACGGTTATGACTGGTGGCTGGATAAACGACGAGGTAATCACTGATTGAATAACTGGTTTATCCTGAATGTTTTAGCAAAAGTTAAGGTGTGTGCCGGGTAATACTACCTGGCACACACCCGGAATTTGAATTAAAAATAAGGCGTTAGGGCAGCTTCAACGGCTGGCAGGCCGTAATAGTCATCCAGTACGGTAAAGGCATTAGGTGGAGGAACGGCTCCTGCGGGGAAATAATAATTCAGTGGATTGGCTTTCACGCGGGCACCATATGCTGTGATTACATCCTTCACCCGGCTTGTTCTGACCAAATCAAACCAGCGTTTGGCTTCGAAGGCCAGCTCAACCCGGCGTTCCTGATAAACTGCCGTCCGCATATCGGCCTGCGATGCCGCTTTGGTGGCTGCCAGACCTGCCCGCGTTCGTACCTGATTCAGAAAGGTAGCCGCTTCTGCGGTTTTACCCTGTTCGTTTAGGGCTTCGGCCATAAACAGCAATACTTCGGCGTAGCGGTAAACGTGCCAGTTGGTACCCGTATTCTGATGTAACGCGTGGGGGCGGGCAAACTTTTTAACGTAAGGATACACCTTGTTATCCCGCAGACTCTGGCTCAGGGTTACGTAGCCGATCGTGATATCCTTCCGCTTGTCGCCGGGTTCGTAGGCCGCAATAATATCCGGGGTTGGAATCATGTTATTCTCGCCCGAAAGCCCCTGCGGGTTCGATGTGCCGGTGATAACTCCCAGCTCGGCCGATGTAATGGGGGTGGGGGTTATCCGGTAAATAAGGTTGCCGTTATACCCCGCCGAGCCTTCCAGATACTGTACTTCAAAAACCGACTCCGGATTGTTCTTGTTGCTGGACGAAAACGAAAAAGCGTTGTCGTAGTCAGGCATCAGCGTGTACCCATCGTTGGTAATAACATCCCGCATCAGCGTTTCGACTTTGTCCCACTTTTTTTGCACCAGATACAGGTCTGCCAACAGGGTTTTGGCGGCACCCGACGTAGCCCGGCCCGCTTCCTGCTTTGCCTTGTTTGGCAGCAGCGTGCTGGCAGCCGTGGCGTCCTTTTCAATCTGGGCGTAGATTTCTTCCGTTGTAGATAGGGGTAAGGCGGCATCATCCCGACCCGTAACGGGTACCAGGTGCAGGGGAACTTTACCAAATACCCGTACGAGCTGATAATAGGCAAGCGCACGCAGAAACAGGGCCTGACCTTTTACATTACTTTTTACTGCATCACTGTCGAATGTTACCCCATCGATAAGTGCCAGTATCTGATTCGCCCTTGCAATGATTTGGTAATCATACCGGTACTGTTGCAGTACGTTATCGTTGGCGGTGACGCCACTGGCCGTTGGTACGGCGAAATCGGCGATATTCTCCGTAGGGTCAACCGCACCGAACAATACATTGCGGGCGTAGTACGAATTGTCGGAGTGCAGTTCGCCCAGAATCCACCATCGTTCATTAAAGATGGGCCTCAGGGGTACGTACGTCGCGTTAACTGCCTGCTGAAAATCGGCCTGGGTCTTGAAGAAGGTGGCCGAACTCAGGGCTGTTTCGGGAACAATTGTCAGAAAATCTTTGCTGCAACCGGTTAGGGCAATCCCTAAAATCCAGGTCGCTATGAGTCTTTTGTTCATTCTTGTAAAGGAATAAGAATGTTAAAAATAAGGTTGATAAGCCTGTTTGGCTTAGAAATTTAGATTAATGCCTAACGTATAGGTACGGGGAACGGGGTAGTTGGACAGGTCGACGCCCTGGCTCAGGTTACCACCGTCGCCATTACCATCGCCCTGGGCACTGGTTTCGGGGTTAGGGCCACCGCGGTACTTCGTGAATACGTACACCTGTTGAATAGAAGCATACAGCCGGGCAGACTTGAAGTATTTGTCAAAAGCCCCAATGTTATAACCCAACGTTATGTTCTTGATCGTGAAGTAAGATGCGTTGCCCAGAAACTGCGAACTGTTCCAGTCCCGCTCAACACCCGTGAAGTTACCACCTCCGTTGGAGACCCCGAACTGGCCAGCCCCTGGGGTAATGACGGCACCGTCTTTATTCACCCGAAAGCGGTCTTTTACGCCCGCTACCAGATTAAATACGCCATCCAGATTGGCTGTGCTATACAAATGCCGTATCCACAACTGATTACCGAACGAGCCAGAACCGGTAACGGACATATCGAATTTGCCGTACTGAAGGGTATTGGTCAGGCCGTAGGTGAATTTCGGGAACGGACTGCCAATAATAGCCCGGTCGTCCTTATCACCCCCGTAGGTTATGACCCCATCGCCATTAACGTCCTGGAACTTGATCGTTCCCACTGCCGACCGGCCCGGAATGATGGGCGAGTTCTTGAGTTCGTCGGCATTCTGATAATAGCCCTGCTTTACCATACCATAGAACTGACCAAAAGGCTGCCCTACCTGCGTGATGTGTTGGTTTCCATATACCCGGTCGATGCCCGGTGCCAGCGAGGTGACAATGTTGCGGTTAAAGGAAATATTGGCGTTGGTCGTCCACTTCAGTCGGCCCGTGGTGTTTCGGCTGGTCAATGAAAACTCATGTCCCCAGAACTTAATCTCGCCGATGTTATCCGTGAAGAAACCGAACCCGGCTTCCTGCGGAATCTGTACATTATACAGCAGGTTGGTGGTCCGCTTCGTATAATAGTCATAAATGAACTGAATGCGGTCATTGAACAGACCCAAATCCAGGCCAACGTCGAACTGCTTGGTCGTTTCCCAGCCTAAATTGGCGTTAGATAGAGACGTTACATTGGCTCCAGAAGCTACGTTACTACCAAAAACGGCATTGGTTGTGTTATTGACCAGCGCGTACTGGCTGTAGTTACCAATGTTATTATTGCCGATTACACCATAGCTGGACCGGATTTTGGCAAATGAAATCTGCTGAATAGGCTTGAGGAATTCTTCATCCGATAAAACCCAGCCTACAGAAGCCGATGGGAAAACGCCATATTGGTTGTTGGCTCCGAAACGAGAGGAACCGTCACTCCGTATAGCAGCTGTGAACAGATACTTGCCTTTATAATTATAGGTTAATCGGGAAAGATAGGAGGTCAATGCCCATTCATTGACAGTGTTGCTCGTATTGGCCCCGTTCCGATCAATATTGAGCGCGCCCTGAATAGTTGGAAGCTGGTCATTCGCATAGGTATTGGCCTGGATCCGGGCAATATCCTGGCGGAAACGCTGGTTGGTAAAACCAGCGAGCAACTCAAAATTATGGCCATCAAAACTCCGGTTATACGTAGCCAGGTTTTCATTCAGCCATGAAACGTTCTCCGTGCTTTGCCGGATCGAAACCGCTGTGGTTGGGATGGGCACGTTAATGAAGTTCGTGGCCGTGGAGGGGTTGAAGAAGAAAAACTTCGAGTTCAGGTACTCCACATTGATCGTAGACCGGAGTGTCAGCCCGTTGATGGGCTTATACTGAATGTAGGCGTTCGACAGTAGGTTTGTGTTTTTGGTTTCGTTGGTTAGTTCATTCGCGGCCCGTACCCAGTTCGGGTAGGCAAAAATATTGCCTGTGTTGCCCGGAAGCTGATTCACTTTGGTCAGTTCCCCATTGGCATCGTAAATTGGGTAGACGGGCCAGGTATGCAGCGCGTTGAACAGGATACCCGTACCCCGGTCGCCATCCGTGCGGGGAGTATTATCGAACACGTAGGATGGGGCCAGGTTAAACCCAACGGCTACCTTATCCGACACGTTGAAATTAGTGTTCATCCGCAGCGAATACCGCTTGTAAACGTTATTCAGCACAACCCCCTGCTGATTGAAATAACCAGCCACCAGTGAGGTATTGGATTTGGCGGTATTGGAGGAAATGTTCAGGTTATAGCTTTGTATGGGGGCTTCCCGCAGTAGCGCACCATACCAGTCATTGTCCTTCCCTTCGTACTGAGCCGGGTTCTGGAATATGTCCGGAACAGCCTGCCCCTGATCTTCGTAGTATTCTTTTTTGAACTGGGCAAACTCAACGGCATTCAGCATCTTTACCCGGCCCCTGACGGGCACCTTCTGTATACCCGCGTAGGTGTTGAAACTCACGTTGGTCTGGCCCGGTTTCCCTTTTTTGGTTGTGATCAGCACCACCCCATTGGCCGCCCGCGAACCGTATAAAGAGGTAGAAGCGGCATCTTTCAGAATCGAGATGTCGTCAATTTCATCGGGGTTGAGCTGTCCAATATTTCCCGTAATCGGGAAGCCGTCAATCACGTACAATGGGTCGCTACCCGCCGATACCGAAACCTGACCCCGGATACGGATATTTATCCCCTGGCCGGGCTTCCCCGTTGTCTGGTTAATCTGAACCCCCGCCAGTTTTCCCTGGAGTTTCTGGCCGATCTGCGAAACGGGCAGATCCTTAATTTCCTGCGCGCTTACCGTTTGTACGGCTCCCGTTATCTCTTTCTTCAACTGACTACCGTACCCAACGACTACCACTTCATTCAGCGTCTGGTCGTCGGGAGCCAGGGTAACGGTCAGTGTTGATTGACCCCCGATGGGGACCTCTTTTTTTGCATAGCCAACAAAACTGAATACCAGTGTTGCATTGGCATTAGGAGCGTTTATTCTAAAGCTTCCTGTGCCGTCGGTGGTGGTTCCCTGCGTGGTGCCTTTTACTACCACACTGACGCCCGGTAATGCATCTCCTTTCTCATCGGTTACTTTTCCCGATATGGCTACATCCACGGGTGCATCGCTGGCAGGATGCAAGGCTGGCCGGACCATGTTGAGCGCCAGTAACTGACTGCTGGCAGCAGGCGTATACTTCTGTAAAATAGGCCTGGTTTCCTGAGCGAAACTTGGGATACTTCCCGCCAGTAAACCTAGTGCAGCTAGGTGATAGAGTCTATTCATGGATTTTAGGATTTAGATTTTTAGCAATTGCGGCTCTTAAACATCAATTTAATCGTCAAATATTACCAGAAGACTGGTTAGTACTTTCCCATACTTACCCAATTTTGTAATTTTTACTATAATTTACTTAAATTTTTAATGAGCTATCCGATAACCTTCGTGGTAATAATAAAACAGCCAAAACTCCGTCTGATGGGAATTCTGGCTGAGGAATACGGGAGTGTCAGGTAAACAGGCAACCGGGTCAGTTGATAAACACTTCGTCTACCAGCAGCAGGGCCTGATTGCCTTTGTTTGGATGCCAGGCAGGGATTTCCTTCAGGGGCCGGGCAATAATTTTCAGGCAGGCAACTGGCTGAGGGGGAAAACTGGCTACCAGGGCCTTGAGTTCGTGCGGGCTTTTCCTGACGGGCATATCGGGCGTGAGCGTCGTTAGTTTACGCAGGCTCTCCTCGTTTTCACCCCCCCATATTTCAATGGAACCCGGTGGGAAAATGCTCGTTTCTTCTTCTACCATCACCCGCAGGGCAACGGACGAAAGACGAACCGGCTTGTCGAATAGCGACACCATCACCATATCATTTCTCCTGAAGCCGGCCCAATTATTAGCCCAGGCGGGACTATTGGCATTGAAGGTGCCGAGTTTTCCATCAAAAAAGGTTTGGGCACCAGCCGCTTGATGGACCGGATTGAGCGGTAACAACAAACGCACACTATCCGGTTTGTAGGCACTTTTGTAAAAGGTAAACGTAGCTACGTCACTGCTGAACCAGCCTGGTTTGTACGCTTTTACGTTCACCGATGTCGATTGGGTAATTACCTTTTGACTGGTGAGTATCGCCGAGTGAACACTATCTGGTACCGAGCCGTCCGTTGTATAGCGAAGCTCAACACCCCGAATTGGATGGATTATTTTTAGGGGCAGACTCTGACTGAAAATAACCGAACTGTTCCTGACCTGGGGCGGGTTGAGCTTGATCGGCGCGTTCTTATCCCCATCGAATCCGGCAATAAAGGTGATTTTTTGGTTCGCCTTTTTCAGCTGGTTAATTTCTGCATCGGTCAGCGGGGTTTCCCACAGGGTTATGGTTTTCAGGCTTTTGAACGACCTGAGCTGATTGCGCAAATCCGTGTAGGCCACTTTTGTTCCCGACAAAGCCAGGCTTTCGAGGTGTTTGAGCGACACCAGTTCTTTAAGCCCTTTCCCGGTGACATCGGTAAAATTCAGGTCTAGTTTTCGCAGGTTTTCAAACTGACCAACCTGGGCTAGGTCCGCATCTTTAACCGGTAGCTTGTTCAGGTTCAGGAAGACAACCTGCGTTTTGATGGGACCCAACTCGTTCAATTGAGCCGCTGAGTAGGCCGACTTGTTGTACAGGTTAACCGCCAGGGCGGGCGATTCTCTGGCCAGGGCGGCAATGGTCCGGTAATCGGTGTTTAGTTTTTTGATTGTTTCATCGTCGGCCGCGTCGAATGTGAACGCCGGCTCAGTGGGTTCTTTCGGCTTAAACATAGCCACTGCTATGAAGCGCAGGGAATCCGTGACGGGCAGGTCAGCAACCCGCTTATTCAGCGCAGCGTTTCCTTTCACCCATAACGACAGGAGCCTGATTTCCGCGGGGGTCAACTGAGCTTTACCCGACGGGGGCATGTGTTTCTTTTCGGTATCGGGCAGGTGAATCCGACGCAACAGTAAACTAATGTCGGGATTACCCGCTACGAATAATTTTCCCGATTTACCCCCCCGGCGAATGGCATCGGCATCCGTCAGATTCAGTTCGCCTTTTAGCTTGTCGGGGTTATGGCAACTGGTGCATTTCTGCTCAAAAATGGGTTTGATGACGTCGTTGAAAACCATCGCCTGCTGAAAGTCGACGGGGGCGGCCTGCCGGTTTTTGATGATCGGTTCCGTGATAAAATCGGCTCCGTGGGTAATAACTGAACCATAGTGCCCGGCTGCAACCACCACCAGTCCCATCACCACCGCCCCCGAACGGGCTACGACCCTGGAGTACCAGGAATTGGTCCGGCACCAATATAGGAGGGAAGCCAGAAAAAAAACGCTGACCCCCGCCCACTTGTGCCACTGCACCACCTCGCCGGTATAGCCCGGTTCCGTAGCCAGCAATAGCCCCATAATGACCGTTAGTGCCGCCAAGAAAGCACCCGCCAACAATAACGCTGACGCAAAGGATCGGTAAAACTCGCTGGTAGCAGGTGTTGCACTGAAGCGAAAGGCTTCCAGTCCGACTGCCAGCAGCAGGATGACAATGGGGAAATGGAGTAGTAGCGGATGCATCCGCCCGACGGGCTGCAACCAGACCGGTACATCCAGTCTGCTCTCGAACAACAGCAGAAATAGTATAAACACGGCCGAAGCGAACAAGCCCCGCTCCGCCAAACCAATTACTTTGTTACGCATCCCGAAGCGATAGAAAAGAACTTAGGCAATAATGTCGTTGATCACTTTTCCGGATACATCTGTCAGCCGGTACCGTCGGCCCAGGTGTTTGAAAATTAACTTTTCGTGGTTGAGGCCCAACTGGTGTAATACAGTGGCCTGAAAATCGTGGACGTGGACCGGATTACTGGCAATGTTATAGCCCATTTCATCGGTTTCGCCGTACACCATACCGGGTTTGATGCCCCCGCCCGCCATCCAGATGGTGAAACACCGGGGATGGTGATCGCGCCCGTAGTTGTCTTTGGTGAGCTTGCCCTGCGTGTAGCTGGTACGGCCAAATTCACCCCCCCAGATCACCAGCGTTTCGTCCAGCAAACCCCGTTGTTTAAGGTCGGTTACCAGAGCCGCCGATGCCTGATCGACATCTTTTGCCTGTCTGGCAATCTCGAAGGGTAGATTTCCGTGCTGGTCCCAGCCCTGATGGTACAACTGCACAAACCGCACGCCATTTTCAGAGAGTTTGCGGGCCAGCAGGCAATTAGCGGCAAACGTACCGGGCACCAGGCAATCGGGGCCGTACAGTTTGATGATGTCGTCCGGCTCCTTCGATAAATCCATCACTTCTGGAACGGCGGTCTGCATCCGGTAGGCCATCTCGTACTGCTTCACTTTGGCCGTTATCTCCGGGTCGCCGAATTCCTGGTACGACAGGTCGTTTAACTGGGCCAGATTATCGAGCATGGCCCGGCGTTCCTGCCTGTTCATGCCCTCCGGATCGCGCAGGTACAATACGGGGTCTTCGCCCTTGCTGAACTGAACGCCCTGGTGAATAGAATCCAGAAACCCGTTCGACCATAATTTAGAGTAGACGCCCTGCCCGTTGCCAATGCCACGCGACAGCAGCACCGTGAAATTGGGGAGATTTTTGTTCTCGTTGCCCAATCCGTAACTCAGCCAGGCACCCATGCTGGGGCGGTTACCCTGTTGCGAGCCCGTTTGCAGAAACGTCAGGGCAGGGTCGTGGTTGATGGCTTCGGTATACATGGATTTCACAATGCAGAGGTCATCCACAATACCGGCCGTGTAGGGGAGCAGGTCACTCACCCACGCCCGCGATTCGCCGTACTGCTTGAAATCGACGAAGGAGCCGACCAGTGGAAACTCTTTCTGATTGGCTGTCATGCCCGTTAGTCGCTGCGTACCCCGCACGGAGGGCGGTATCTCCTGACCCATCAGTTCCCGCAGTTTGGGCTTGTAATCGAACAGTTCCTGCTGCGAGGGTGCTCCGTTCTGGAACAGGTAGATGACTCGTTTGGCTTTCGGCGCAAAGTGCGGAATACCGGGCGTAAAGCCTTCTTCGTCCGCTCCGCTGCCCCGAAACAGGTCGGGTACTAGCAGCGAACCCAGGGCAACACTGCCTAAGCCCAGACTTAGTCGGGACAGGAAGCGACGCCGGTTAAAACTCAGTCCGTGTTCAAGAATTTCTTTTTCCATAGCCATCAGGACTTGGTAATGGTTTCTTCCAGATTATAAATGGTGGTGACCACCCGCATCAGGGCCGTCAGTTGCGTTTTGTCGACCTGCGGAGGAATGGGGTACTCACCCACGGCCAGCGATTTCTCGACACTGGATTTAGTGAGGGTTTTTAGTTCGTTTTCGTAGTAAGCCGTCAGCAGAGCCGTTTCTTTCTCGTTCGGCTTCCGACTCACGATCAGCCGGAAAGCCCGGTTTATCTTGTCGGCCGGGGCGCTCCGTTCCTGCAATAGTCGGGCGGCTAGCACCCGTGATGCCTCCAGTACCGTCGGGTCGTTCATCATGACCAGCGCCTGCAACGGCGTATTGGTTTTTAGTCGCCTGACTTCGCACATATCCCGGTTGCTGGCATCGAAAATGGCCAGCGATGGTGGAGGGACTGTTCGTTTGATGAGCGTATACATACCTCTCCGGTACAGGCTTGCGCCGTGATCCTGAACGTACATGGACAACAAGCCCCGCCCTGAGGTAGCCCCTTCCCACAAACCAGGCGGCTGGTAGGGCTTTACACTGGGACCACCAATGGCCGGGTTCAGTAACCCGCTGCTGCTTAGCACCAGATCCCTTACAAACTCCGCTTCGATGCGATAACGCGGGCCACGGGCCAGCAGCCGGTTGTCCGGGTCGGCCTGTAGTTTTTCCGGGGTCATCACCGCCGACTGCCGGTAAGTGGCCGACGTGACCAACTGCTTCACCAGCCGTTTAACGTCCCAGCCATGCTCCATGAAATCGACCGCCAGCCAGTCCAGCAGTTCGGGATGGGAGGGAAGCTCGCCCTGCATGCCGAAGTCGCCCGGTGTTTTGACGATGCCTTTTCCGAAAAACTCCTGCCATACCTGATTGACATACACCCGCGCCGTGAGCGGGTTTTTCCGGTCGAACATCCACTTGGCCAGTCCCAGGCGATTTTTGGGATAACGTTCATTGAAGGGTAGAATAGCCGACGGTGTACCAGGTTGTACCTCGTCGCCATGCGCATCATACACCCCCCGTTTCAGAACGAAGGTTTTGCGGGTCGTGTCCAGGTCGCCCATTACGGATACGATCAACTTATTGGTGTCCAACTTATTGACGAACGAGAGAATACCCTGTACATCCTCATCGCAGATTTCCATCATGGGTTTCTTGGCGTAGGTATCCGGCCCGCCAATGACCGATTCGATACCCACTTCCTTCACGTTGTTGAAAAACGCGAAGAGTTTGTAATACTCTTTCTGGGAAAAAGGGTCGTACTTATGATCGTGGCAGTGGGCACATTCCATTGTTACGCCCAGCAATCCTTTTCCGAACAAATCCGTGCGATCCGTTACGTACATGGTCCGGTATTCCTCCGGGATTGTGCCCCCTTCTTCGGTTATTTTATGGTTTCGGTTGAAGCCCGTTGCCAGCAACTGCTCTTTAGTGGGGGTTCCCGGCCCACCAAAGCCGTTGGGGCTGGACAGGAAATCGCCCGCCAGTTGCCAGGTGACGAAGTCGTTGTACCGCATGTTTTTGTTGAAGGCATGAATGACCCAATCGCGCCAGGGCCACTGCGTGCGGTAACCATCGTCCTGATATCCATGCGAATCGGCGTACCGGGCAACGTCCAGCCAATGAAGAGCCATCTTCTCGCCATAAGCGGGATTCTGCAACAACCGATCAACCGCTTTTTCGTAGGCATTGGGGGATTTATCGGCCAGAAACTGGTCCATCATCGCCAGGCTGGGGGGGAGGCCTGTCAGGTCTAGGCTCAATCGTTTGAGTAACCGCTCTTTATCCGCTTCGTCATTGGGTGCGAGTCCCTTTTGCTCCTGCTTTTGCAGGATAAAGTAATCGATTTCATTCTTTGGCCAGTCTTTCCGGCTGATGGTGGGCAGGGCCGACTTTTTAGGGGCTACAAAGGCCCAGTGTTTTTCGTAGGTAGCGCCCTGTTTAATCCATTTCTCGATCAGTTTTATCTCACGGTTAGATAGTTTCAGGTTTGACGAGGGGGGCGGCATCATCACTGATGTATCGGTGGCGGTGATGCGTAAAAAAACTTCCGACAACTCTGGTTTACCAGATACCAGCGCGTGGGCCGTTGGGTGCTCTTTCAAGGCTTTGAAGGCACTTTCGGGCTGGTCGAGCCGTAGCCCGGCTTTCCGTTTGTTGGCATCGGGGCCGTGGCAGGCCGAGCATTTATCGGACAGGATAGGCCGGATATCGAAATTGTAACTGACCTGGTCCGGGATTTTTTCCTCATCAGCCAGACTGGACGTATGGCTGGAGCAGGCTTGTATGAGCCATACCCCGCTAATGGTCAGGGCGATGAGACAATACGATAGTTTTTTCATATAGGGCAGGTAGAGTCATTATCTAGTCATTGGTATAGTGGAACGATGAATGACTATTTAATGACAATAAATGACGCTTCTCACATCAGCAAGTCCATTACTGCTTTCCCTTTGCCGTCCGGTGTGGTATAAAAGGGACGCCGTTCTACTTCATACTGTGTATCAGGGGCAATACCCAGCGCGTGGTAAATGGTCTGGTGAATGCCATCAATCCGGACGGGATTCTCGATGGTTTTGCAGGGGCGCTCGTCGGCGGTTTTCCCGTACACGAACCCTTTTTTGATGCCACCCCCAAACATGAGTATGGAGCAGCCATCCGTAAAGTGACGGTGCATGCCGTAGAATTTCGGATCCGTCAGCACATCGGGTTGTTTGACCTGCTCCTGCACTTTGGCATCAGGGCGTCCTTCCACCATCATATCCCGGCTAAACTCGCTGGCGAGGATGATGAGGGTACGGTCGAGGTGGCCGGTTTTTTCCAGGTCCAGAATCAACTGCGAAATGGGCCCGTCAATCTGGCACTTCATTTCTTCCAGCCGGGTATGGCCATTTTCGTGGGTGTCCCAGCCTTTGAAGGGTTCGTATTCGGTGGTGACGCTGATGAACCGGGCACCCTGTTCGGTGAGTCGGCGGGCCAGCAGACACCCCAGACCGAATTTTCCGGTGTTGTAGCGGTCGTACACGGCCTTGGGCTCCTGGCTCAGATCGAACGCCTTCGCTTCGGGCGAGTTCAGCAACCGATACGCCTGCTCCATCGACCGGCGAAGGGATTCTTTCTGGTAGTCGCTCCCGTATTCGCCAATCGGACCACTGCCAATCAGTTCATTATAGAGTTGATTCCGACGTTCGAACCGACGGGCATCCATGCCCACGGGTGGCCGAACGCTCTCCAGTCCCTGACTGGGGTCGGGAATGAAGAAAGGACCAAACTCATTGCCCAGAAAACCGGAGGTATGAAACGCTTTCAACTCTTCGGCCTCCCCAACGGTAAACCGCTGGCCGATATCGATAAAAGCCGGAATAACCGGGTTCTTCGGCCCCAATTCCTTGGCAATCCAGGAACCGATGTGCGGTGCCGCCACGGTTTGGGGTGGCTCGTAGCAGGTATGCCAGTGATACTGATGGCGTGAGTGCAGAATATGCCCCATGTCGGCGGCTACGTACGAGCGAATGAGCGTACCCCGGTCCATCACTTTTCCAATGGATTGCAGCCCGTCGGAGAAATGAATCCCGTCCAGTACCGTTGGCACTGACTTGAAGGTGCTCAGCACCCGGTTGCCTTCCATCCCCGTTTCGTAGGGTGTAAAGCGTTTGGGATCGAAGGTTTCAGTATGGGCCATGCCACCCGCCATCCAGATCAGGATGACTGTATCGGCCGTTCCGCGCTGACCGACCAATTTGGTTTTATCGTTGCTGTTCGTGCAGCCCGATAGCAAGCTGGCTACGGGGGCACTGGCTGCTATAGCGGCCAATGTTGCGGCACTCGTTTTTTGGAGAAACTCCCGACGATTCCATTTGTTAATCATAGCGTTTCGTTGACTAGGGTCAATAAATCAATTGAAATTCCGGGTGGAGCGCAATGGCCCACACAAGATCTTCTATGCCTTCTACAGTGGGTTGTTTGCCCAGTACTTTCTGGGCTACCAGCATTTCTTTGGGCCTGGGATCGCGTCCCAGCGATTTCCGATACAGTGCTTTTACCAGTGAATCTGACGACGGATACTGGGTTTTCCATTGCTCTGCCCCCCGTTTCAGGGCCTCATTGAAGGTACTGCCGTTGGTTAGTTCCAGGGCCTGCAGCAGGTTGGCCTGCGAGGTGCGGCTGGTACTGACCGTCTCGCGATTGGGGCGGCCTAACGCCGTTTGGAATGGGTCATTTTTTACCAGAGAAGCCCGGGCAAAGCGTTTTTCGTTCTGAATCGTATTCGGCAGCATCTTCACGATGTTTGTATCCTGATAGATAGGGACGAACGCCACGCTGACCGCATCGGCGAACTGCTCCGCCGTCAGCCGCCGACGTACCATGCCGCTGAACACGTAGGAGGGGGCCGTAATTAAGCCCTCATCTTTAATGCCCACCGAAGGCAACTGATACGTTTTCGAGGTGGTGATGGTATAAATCAGCTTTTTGATGTCGTAGCCATTCTGCACAAAATCATAGGCCAGCCAGTCCAGCAAATCCTGACTCCAGGGTTCGTTATCCATCGCATCCACCGGCTCGACAATCCCGCGTCCCATCAACTGCGCCCAGACCCGGTTTACCAGCGTGCGGTAAAGCCGACCGTCTTTGGGCTGTACCAGAAAATCGGCCAGTTCGCGCAGGCGTTCTTCCGTTGACGCATCCACGCTGATGGTACCCAACTCTTTATACAGGATACTTCGACCTGCCATTCTCCCCGTTGGCTTGTCGCACCGGTTAATTTCCAGCGTGCTATCCGCAAATACGTTTGCAAAGGCATAGGCATCGGCTAGTTTCCAGTCACTCACGAAGCTATCGTGGCAGGACGCGCATTTCAGGTTCAGCCCCAGCAGTACCTGCGCCACGTTCTGGGCAGCCTGCATCTCGGTGCGCTGACTGGCGTTTATGGTTCCCCGCCATTTAATGCCTTTGATAAACCCGGCTGATTCTTTGGTTGGGCTGATGAGTTCACGCACGAACCAGTTGTAGGGCTTATTCTTTTGCAACGAGCCATACAGCCATTTCGTAATATCATACCGGCCACCGGTAATGTAGCCCGTGCCACTGTAGTCGTTCCGCAGGGCATCATTCCAGAAAGTGAGCCAGTGCTGGGCGTAATCGTCATTGCGACCGAGTAATTCCTTCACCAGCGCTTCCCGCTTATCGGGCTTGGTATCGGCCTCGAATACCTGTATTTTATCGGGTGGTGGTAATAGCCCCATAATATCCAGGTACACCCGCCGGATATACGTCCGATCATCGACTACGCTCTTCCATTCGATCTTGTTTTTGTGGAAATACACGTTAACCAACCGGTCAATGGGGTTCGTAATGTCAACTGTAGCGGCTGGCAGCACCGGTAAACGAGGGGCTAAGTCAGCCACCCGATAAATGCTTTTTTCGGCCCCATTGGGCCAGGGAGCACCCTGTTTTATCCAGAACGATAACAGGGCTACCTCTTTTTCGGTCAGGCGTTTGCCTTTGGTGGGCATGGCCTCCTTATCATCGGCGGGTAACATAATCCGACGGATTATCTCACTATCTTCCGGGTGCCCGGCTTCCAGGATGGCACCGTGCTTGCCTCCTTTGAAGAGCAGGTCTTTTTTATCCATCCGTAGTTCACCCTTGGTTTTGGTGGCACTATGGCAACTGTAGCAATTGTGCGCCAGGATGGAACGAACCTCTACATTGAGTTCGCTGATCTGTTTGGCTGAGAGCGGCTGACCGGTGCTGACGCTGGCAAACGCGAAGTTTGTGCCGCCAGTGCCCGGTGAAGTTGGGGAATTCCCAAAGGGTAACACACTAGAGAGGTAGTCTTCACCGTGCGTGAGCAGGGCCCCAAAATGCCCGGCTACGCTCACGCCCACAACGGTTAAAATCAGTAACGTCCGGTAGGCCGAAATACGCCCTGAGCGCAGGGCCAATACCGTCAGGATAGCCAGTGACATAGTCGCCAGTCCCGACCATTGGTGGATTGTAACGCCTTTGCCGGCATAATCTTCCTGATTGACAAGGATAAGTCCGAGGGCCGCGGCCAGAATAGCACTTATGGTCCCAATCCAGACCATGGCGGTTATACCCGACCTGAGTTCTGTTGATTTTCGATACCAGCTAATGCTTTCCAGTAGCAGGGCAATACAGAGCAGGCCAACCGGAAAATGAACGATGAGGGGGTGCAATCGTCCCAGAAATTGCCAAAGCCAAAATGATTCTACTAAGATGGTCACTACGCGTTCAGAAAGTTAGTCCGTTGAATAGTCTTTTTATTTGATTTTTCTGCACGAATCACAGTGTTAAAACTGTGACCCGTACAGAAAAGTGCCTGATTACGAATTATTTACTCGTGTTTATTGATAGCCTGGATTCTGCGTTAGCTTGTTGTTGATCAAAATTTGCGGAGCCGGAATTGGGAAGAAGTACTCATAATCACTGAATACATAATCCTGCGCGTTAAAGGCAATACCGCCCCGGTTTACGGTGGGATTGCCTTTTTCTTTGGCTCCATAGGCGTTCATAAAAGCAGCCAGTTCGGCGGGTGATTTGGTTCGTCTCAGATCGAACCAGCGATGATTCTCAAACGCCAGTTCCACGCGCCGTTCCTGCATGATGGCTGTTTTAAAAGCCGCTTTGTCCAGCCCCGTCAGGTCTTTCAGCCCCGCCCGCTTCCGTACCTGATTCACGTAGCCAATCGCTTCAGCCGTTGGGCCACTCTGCTCATTGATGGCTTCGGCCATCATCAGCAACACGTCGGCGTAGCGAAGTACCACCCAGTTATCATCCGTTCGTCCGGTGAGGGTATGGGGGTGGGTAAACTTGATGACGTACGGAATGGTCACTGCCGTACCTTTCAGCGTATAACTGGTTCTTAACGACGCGTCTTTACGCAGGTCGCCCGGCTCGTAAGCGGCAATCATATCATTGGTCGGAATGTTACGGCCACCGGGGGTTGTGTTGGCAAAGCCCGTAACGGCATCTGCCGAAAGCCGGGGCGCAAATGTGTAGGCAAAACTACTCCACTCGCCCAGGTCGTTACCGCCCTGATACTGCACCTCGAAAATGGATTCAGGGCCGTTCTTTTTGGCCGGATTGAAGTTATCAGCATAAAGCGGATTTAGTGAATAGCCCGTTACCTGCTTGAGC
This sequence comes from Spirosoma spitsbergense DSM 19989, assembly GCF_000374085.1. Taxonomy (GTDB): domain Bacteria; phylum Bacteroidota; class Bacteroidia; order Cytophagales; family Spirosomataceae; genus Spirosoma; species Spirosoma spitsbergense. The sequence continues at coordinate 201,045 of NZ_KB893388.1, forward strand.
GTTGCCAAGGCTTCGGCGTATTTTTTCTGCGTCAGTTGTGACTTACCCAATAGAGCCAGTGCGGCCCCTTTGGTAATCCGGCCCGTTTGCGAAGCGGGATAGGTAGCGGGGAGTAACGCAACGGCTTCTTTCAGGTCTTTCTCAACCTGTGCCCATACGTCGGCCTGTGGAGAACGCACCAAATCAAACGCTTTATCGGGCTTGTCCAATGTGGACGTTACCAGCACCACATCACCAAAGTACTGAACCATGTCGAAATAAAAGTAAGCTCTGAGAAACTTCAACTGCCCTTCGATGGGTCCTTTTATTGTAGCATCAAGCGTACTCCCTGCCAGTTTTTCTAAGGTATAGTTGGCACTATACAACCCGGAATAATATTGATTCCAAAGGTTGGAAATCTCGCCATTCCCCTGGTTGACCGACGAGAACTCAAACGCTTCCCAGCCAGCCGCCCCACCCCGGTCAAGCGGGTTGAAATCCAGGGTTGTATTGTCGGACGTGAACTCTTTAAAGATATAGGCCGAGTTGGTAATCGTTTGCATCTGGCCATATACGCCGTTCAGTGCCTGCAAAAACTGATCTTCAGTTTTGTAGAACAGGTCGGCACCAATGCGCGTAGGGTCAGTGGTAACCAGAAAATCATCTTTGCAGGAAAACTGAGTCAGGCAAAGAAAAAGGAGACTTAAACTAGCTATTTTTTTCATTTCCGTGACGATTAGAAGTTAAGTTTCAGGCCGGTGGCAAACGTTCTGGGAATGGGGTACGACTCATCGTCGTTGTTGAGCTGGGTTCCTCCCCTCACTCCGGCATCCGGATTATTACCAGGGTATTTCGTGAATAGAAACAGGTTGTTTCCCGTCACAAAAATCCGGGCGTTACTCAGGATGGATTTGAACTTTGGCAGATTATAGCCAATGGTGATGGTTTTGAGCCAGACGTAACTGCCGTCGTATACATAGCGGTTACTGCTTTCGCGCGACCATTTGAAGTAGCTGGTTCCGCCCTGCGAATTGACGTTGGAAGGGTTCGTACCTGGATTCTCCGCCGACCGCCAGCGATCTTTTGCTTTATCGAGGACGTTGAAAACGCCGTCCATATTCATGGTAGAGGCTTCGATATTGCGGTAAATGTCAAAATCCTGCGCACCGAGGAACATTATGTTGATGTCGAACCGTTTGTAATCGCCCGCAAAGGTCCAGGCCCAGGTAAAGGCGGGGTTTGGATTGCCGATTTCTACCATGTCCTGCGTGTCGTAGGAAATAACCCCGTCGCCGTTGGTATCCTCAAACTTCATGGCCCCCGGAATGGCCCCGTCCTGCTTGGGAGCTGCGTCGATTTCGGCCTGCGTGTTGAAGATGCCGAGTTTGTTGTAGCCGTAAATCATCCCCACCGGCCGACCGACTTTCTGCACGTTGTAGCCACCGTAAAAACTACCGGAATACAGTGCATCATTGGGGCCTTTAATAGCCAGAATCTTATTTCGGTTGAAGCTGATGTTGGCATTGGTGCGGAAGTTAAACTGCCCGAAGTTAGTGCGGTATTCAGTCCCGATTTCAAACCCGTGATTTTCCACTTTACCGATGTTATCCAGACTGGTAGTAAAGCCAGAAACGGATGGGATGGATACCGGCAGCAGCATGTCGTTGGTAATCTTCTTGTAGTACTCGACGTTGAAAACCAACTTGTTGTTGAAAAGAGCCAAATCCATACCGATGTCCAACTGGTTTGATTTTTCCCACTTCAGCTCTGAGTTGGCGAATGAATTCACCACCTTACCAGCCGCAAATGAGTTGCCCAGGATGTAGTTATTAGCCCCCACGAAGGCCAGACTAGGGTAGTTACCGATATCATTGTTACCTGTTACGCCCCAGCTTGCCCGCAGTTTAAGGTCGGTTAGCCAGGCTGTTTTGGGCATAAATGGCTCTTCCGTAATGCGCCAGCCGATGGAAGCCGCCGGGAAATCGCCGTACTTGTTTTTGGCTCCAAACCGCGAACTGCCTTCCCGCCGGTACGATGCCGAGAATAAATACCTGTCTTTGTATGTATAGTTAACCCGGCTTAGAAATGCCAGGATTGACCACCCGTATTCGTATGAGCTGGATGATCGGATGGAGGCTGAACCAAGAAACGGCACCAAATCATCAGGAAAGGTATTACCATCTCCCCGCAGCCCGCGTACCTGTTCCTGCTGAGCGGTATAGCCCGCCAGTACATCGAAATTATGGTTAGCTCCCAATTGCGGTTTATAGGTCAGCAATTGATCCAGTGAATAGTTAATCAGGGTTTCGGTAATATCCGTTGCTCTGGCCGGCCGGGGTGGCGCACCCGACGTGCCGGGTGCTACCGGATTACCAATGGTAGAAGGTACGTACTCTTGAAAGACGTTTTGATTCAGTTTCACGTTAGCCGACGACCGGAACTTAAAATCTCGCAGAAACGACACCTCCACAAAGGCATTGGTCAGCAGGTCGGCGATGTTGCGCTTCCTGGCAATATTCTGCAGCATATACAGCGGATTGGGGAAACCAAACACACCATCGACTCCATTGATATAGGGAATAAGGTTGCCATCTGCATCGTAGGGCGTAGCGCGCGGGTCCATCAGCAGCGCACCGCCTACCAGGTTGCTTCGCCCGTCTGTATTGGCCACGTTTTGCCGGGTATAGGTGCCATTGATATTCAGCCCTACGTTCAAAAATTTATTAATCTGCCCGCCCAGGTTGGAGCGGACCGAGAAGCGGTCGTAACTCGTTTCTTTGAGGGTCCCGTTTTCTTTGTAGTACCCCGCCGAAAAAAGGGCCTTGATGGGACCGGTACCCGATGATACAGTCAGGTTTACATCCGAATAAGGGGCATTATTACGCGTAATCAGGTCGAACCAGTCTGTAGAATATTTGGTCTGCTCCGGAAAGCGGTAGCCAATGGGTACTTCATCGAGAGTAGGTTCACGATTCTGAAGAATACGAATCTGGTCCATGAAAATTTCTTTCTTGAACTGCGCAAATTCGATCCCGTTCAGCATCGTTACCCGCCTGGTTTTTGGTACGCTCTGAATGCCGTAATCGAGCGACAGGTTGATGCTTACTTTTCCATTAACGGCCTGCTTGGTGTTGATAAGTACAACCCCGTTGGAACCTCTGGCCCCGTAAATGGCCGTAGAAGCCGCATCTTTCAGCACCGTTACACTCTCGATGTCGTTCGAGTTGAGGTTTTGACCGATAGACGTGCCAACCACAAAACCATCGACCACATAGAGCGGGTCACTACCGGCCCCCAGCGAGCCAACACCCCGCACCCGCACTTCAAATGCACCGCCCGGCGTACCACTTTTTTGTTTGACAACTACCCCTGGTGCCCGTCCCTGTAAAATCTGGTTGGGGTTGCTGGCGGGCTGCTCGCCAATATCGCGCATATTGATCACCGACACGGCGGAGGTAATATCCTGCTTACGCTTGGAACCATAACCAATCACCACAATTTCATTCAGGGTTTGATCGTCAGGAGAGAGGGCGATGATTAAATTCGTTTTGTTACCAACGGGTAACTCCTGTTTTACATACCCTACAAAGCTGAAGACGAGTCTGGCATTCTCATTCGGAACCGCTATTTTAAACGTACCGTCACTATCGGTGGTGGTTCCCTGTGTAGTGCCTTTTACAACAACACTTACGCCCGGCAGGGTAACGCCTTTATCATCCGTCACTTTTCCAGATACCGTAATATCCGCTGATGGAGTATGTACGTCCAGTTGCTTTGCTTTTGGGATGTAATGAGCCATCAATCGACTCTTTGTAGCGAAGGTTTCTTCCTGCGGGAAGTCCTTTGGCACCTGAGCATAACTGGTCAGGCAGCCCGCTGCCATACCCAGCGTTATTAACTGATAAATTTTTTTCATGAGTATAAAGAAAAGAGTTAGGAATAGTAACATAGCTTGTAAAAAGCCAACCTAATGGTCAAATATTACCAAATCGATGTCGAGAACTTTCCTATACTTACCCAATTGGGCACATTTTATTAAAAAATAATTAAAGATCTTTCCCTGCCATCTTTAATTATTTTAATAGAATGATTACAGAAAATTCAAGAAAAAAGGAATGTCTAGCTTTTACAGGCGTATTCCTGTAAACTATTCTATCACTTAAATTGGATTTAATCCTGAATTACGCTTTTAGCCATGTTGTACAATATTAAAATCAATGATTACTCCAATACGCCTAAATACCAGCAGATATACAACTCGATTGTGGAAGGGATTGAGAATCGGGACATTCTGCCGGGTGCCAAACTACCCTCAATCCACGAAGTATGCGCTGAGTTTGATGTGGCAAAAGGGACAGTAGAACGGGCTTATGAACTCCTGAAAGAAAAAGAAATTATTGGGGCCGTAAAGGGGAAAGGATTTTATATCAACTACACGCCAACGGGACATAATCTGAAGATATTTCTGCTATTCAATAAGTTGAGCGTTCACAAGAAAATTATCTATGATTCTTTCGTCGAGATTCTTGGCCCAACTGTAGCTATCGACTTTTTTATTTATAACAACGATTTTCGGCTTTTTCGGGACCTGATTCAGCGGCAGACCCGCAATCATACACATTACGTCATTATTGGCCACTTTTTCGAGGGGGAAGAAAAAGCCGATGAACTGATCAATAGCTTACCCAAGCACAAACTGGTCATTCTGGATAAGTTTCTGGAAGGTATCACCGGGAATTATGCGGCTGTATTTCAGAACTTCGAGAAGGATTTGTATCAGGCACTGACCGAAGCTCTACCGCTGCTGAGAAAATACAAAACGCTGAGTATGCTGTTCCCTTCCTATACCTATCATCCCAAAGCTATCCTGAACGGCTACCATAATTTCTGCTACGAACATGGTTTCCAGACCCGGGTTATTCGTGATATAAAAGAAGAGTCGATTGAACCGGAGCAGGCATATATCAACCTGATGGAAGAAGATTTGGTTGAGCTAATCAAGAAGATTAAACAAACACCTTACGTATTAGGACAGGAAGTAGGCGTTTTATCCTACAATGAAACACCCCTGAAGGAGTTTCTGCTGGAAGGCATCACGGTGATGTCGACCGATTTTGCCCAGATGGGACGTACGGCTGCCCGGTTGGTACTCAGTGAAAGCGTCGAACACATCGAAAATCCGTTCCGGCTGATTGTCAGGAAATCGCTTTGATACGTCGGTGGAGACCTGCATGGATCTGGCCATATCCTACGAATAACTGTATTGTGAGTTAGTTCTTCGGATGGCCCATTTCTAACATCTGCTTCATGGTTATCACCATAAAATCAGGATTTATATCAAACAGTTGTGGAGCGACTGGCTGAGGCTTAACAGCGATTGCGGTATACCTGATGACCCAATCCACTTCCCGCTCCGAAAATTGAAGGGGTGTGCCTTTTAGTTGGCTCAGTGGCTCGAAAAACAAGGTTACTGGTGAATCCAGGTCTGCGCTGACCAACGCTTCAAATGATTTGGTGTTATCCACGTTTTTGAGAAGAACCCGCTCGGTTGGTATGCCTAGTAACGAAACTTTCTGACCTGTTTTCTCAGCGTTGTAAGTTTCCAGATGACCACTTGCGGCCCGTTTTGCTTTATCCAGTTTCTCCTCTTCATAAGTGGTCAGAATTGCCATTTTCTCCTTTTCCATACAGATAAAAATTCCGTTTGCGTTTCTGATTCGCACTACCCGTAGTGTATCGGAAGAATTCCTGGTGTCTACCAGAATCATTTCCTGACGGGCCAAATTCCCCTTTTTATAAACCTTCATCTGGACTATAGGTAAGGGAGTAGGGTTTTCTGAAAGCCGCTTAAGCGTGTCAACTTTGTAAAGTAATACACCCTCCTCAAAGGCAGGTTGAGCCTGTGAACCACTTGCGTACCCAATAAGTAGCGTACAAGTCAGAAGAAGACGAACCATATAATGCATAAAGGTTGTGATTTTCTTTTGTTTTCAAACTGTAGAAACCGTGCTGGAGGCTGAACCATTTAATTGCCTTAGACAATTAGGCAATTAAATCCCGTCAGCTTACTGCTTCACTACCTTCAACGTCCGCTTCTTATCGCCCGATACGAGCGTTAGGATGTACATACCGGCGGAGAGATTTAACCGGGGTAAAATAAAAGCAGCCAAGCCAGTTGACACGTATTGGTTTTGCCAGATGACCCGCCCGGCCAGATTGGTCAATGTGGCATCGAGGGGCGTGTTAATGGCAATCTCACCCCATTGAACACCCAGTAAGTCGGTATCGTTGAATGGGTTGGGGTAAACGACTAAGGAGCCGTAGGCATCGGCCAGCACGGATGCCCGCTCAAAATTCGGGATGCCATACCCTAACTGATCATCGGGAGCACCGTACTGACTCCCCGAACGACGGAGCGCATCGGTTACCTGAGTGGCTGTCAGGGTCGGGTGGGCCTGCCAGAAACCAGCCGCCAGCCCGGCCATCAGGGGCGTGGCAAAGGACGTGCCGTTCCCCGAGATTATCTGTCCACCCGGACTACCGACAATCGTGCCCTGACCCCGGGCTGCCAAATCGGGTTTCACCCGGCCATCGGCCGAGGGGCCAAACGAACTGAATGAGGCCCGTGTGCCCGCCTGTGTAACGGCACCAATGGCCAGCACGGATGCTGCATCAGATGGGGCCGACAGGTAACGCCAGCCAGAACTCCCCTCATTGCCAGCCGCCACCACCACAACTATTCCTGTTTCGGTAGCAATCTGAGCCGCCCGTGAGGAAAGAGCCGTTTTACCGTCCATGTTTTGGTACGTATAGCTGGTTGCCGGATCGTCGAACTGCGTGTAGCCCAGTGATGAACTAATCACATCGACCCCCGCACTGTCGGCATATTCGGCACCAAAAAGCCAGTTTGCTTCCTCTATTTGTTTTTCGGTGGCAGCATCTTCAGTACGGAGCAGAATAAAGGAAGCTTTGTAGGCCGTGCCGTACAGTTGATTATCAGCCGTAGCCGCAATGGCCGACAGGCAGGACAGTCCGTGGGCATCGTCCTCATACACACTGGTTTCTTTGCGGACAAAATCGTAGGTGGCCAGTACGCGTTTCTCATCGAAAACAGGTTTCAGAAAACCAACTTTGTCGGCATTCAGAAAACCGGCGTCCAGCACGCCAATGAGCATGCCCTCGCCATGAATACCCTGCTGGTGCATTTTATCGACGCCAAGCTGCGTAATCTGGGTTTGCGAATTTCCGTAGTTGAGGGGAGCAAGATCACCAAACTTGCTGGCGCTGGCCAATGGTTCTATTGATTGAGACTGACTTTCGGCACCCGTCCGGGCGTTGGCCAGTGACCGCCCAAATTCAAGCCCTTTTACGATGGGTAGCTTTTGCACGGTGTTGATCGAGGCATCGGTTGCCTCGACCAACACGGCATTGAGCCAGCGCGATGTGAACCAGATTTTGGCACCCGCCTGCTGAAGCTGGCTGATATAAGCCGGGTTAACGGGTAGGTCGCGTTCCAGCAGGGGAATGTTCTGTTTCTGCCGACGCAGGATAGACCGCTGGGATAGAAACCGGTCGGGCTGACTGACGCTGAAAGGCGAATTCGCCTTGTCTTTCAGTAGAACCAAATATTTGCGGGTTGCCTGCCCAAAACTGCTGAACTGACCCAGCAGCAATAGCAGCAGGACCAGGGTTGTTTTATTCGATGCCATACGTTTGGATTCTATAGACTTGCTTCGTGCCATAATCAATCTGGTTGCGTCCGCTACAGGCCGGTGTAGCCGTACAGAACTGAACAGCTACGCGTTCCGCATAAATTAGTCCCACTTGTCGGGCATACACATCAATACGTTTTTTTACTGAAATTAGTGTTGAATCCAACTGTTTCGATACGGTAACGGTTTCATCGAACGGCTTATCCTGTACGCGGTACGGTTGCCCTGCGTTGCGTATGGTGTAATCGTCCCGGCCCAACTGGTTGTAGCGGTTACTATCCCAGCTTAACTGATTAGCGACAGGCAATACTAACCGAACAAAATCCCTGCCGTTTTCAGTACGAATTGCTTCGTTATTGACCAGCCGGACCGCCCATACCGAATCGGCCTGCCAGGGCTGGTTTTCCGTGGTTCGCCGGTAACGGAAAAGCCGGTAAGCCGTTTGCCCGGTCACATCTGTATACGGCTGACCAATCCGTTCCTTCAGTTGATAGGTTCGGGAAACGGGGGGAGCGTTCAGTGAGAATTGCTGTTCCTCAACCCCGTAAATAACGTAGCGGTCAGTTTCAAGCGGGAAATAGTCATGGCCAGCCGCACCGGAATCCGTGATCGGTAACTGACAGCCTGAAAGTAGTAGTAGACTCTGTAGAACGAACGAGGTCAGTCGGGAAAGAATCGGCATAAGCTACCGGAAAGTTTATTTTCTAAGATAAACCACTGACTGGATAAACACAAACTGAACGGGCAGCCGGTGTGTTTGACGCCGGTTTTGATGCGATATCGGTTTCTTAAAACAAATAGTATATGAATCACACCAGACCATTTCATCGGAAAATGTACTACACTATTGGGGGCTGGCGAAACAAAAACCGCCACCGGAGCTTAGCCGATGGCGGTTTTTGGTACTGATTGGTATGAAAAGGATTATTACACCCCTTCGGCTTCTACCAATTTTACTTCCGGCACCAGGCGTGTCAACAGATTTTCTATACCTGCTTTGAGAGTGAGGGTAGAGGAGGGACAGCCGCTGCACGACCCCTGCAACAGCACTTTCACCGTGCCGCTCGGCTCATCGAAAGAATAAAAACTGATAGCTCCCCCGTCCGATTCAACGGCGGGTTTGATATACTGGTCCAGTACCGCCTTTATTTTTTGCACCGTTTCGGAGTCCATATCCAGCTTGGTAGAATTAGTATCCATGGTGCGCTGGGCGAAAACGGGTTTCTTCTCGCCAAAGTAATCTTTCAGGAAAAGTTTTACTTCCAGCATGACCTCGTCCCAGTCGGTTTCTTCGTCTTTGGTGACGGTTACGAAGTTTCCTGAGATAAATACCCGCTGCACGAAGTCGAAGCCGAACAGCGCTACTGCCAGCGGAGAGGCTTTCCCTTCCAGGAGGGCATCGCCCGGCGTGGCATAATCGAACGAGAGTCCGGCGGGTACGAGTTCAAAATTTACCACAAATTTCATGGAGTTCGGATTGGGGCTTCCCTCTGTGAAAATGGATATGGGACGATCTAGGGTCTGATTCATATAGTAGTCTGATTAGAAAAACCAACGGTTTGTTAGCTGTTTAACAGTCAGGTCATTTTTTTAGTTTTTGCGTACGAAAAAACCCGCCTGGCAGAAGTCAGGCGGGTTTTATTTCGTAAACCGGTTCACTAAGCCGCTTCGGTAGCTGGAACGGGAGCCGCTTCAACTACTGATGGGCCAGCCGGAATGATATCGACGTACGAACGGCTATCGCGGCCGGGACGGAATTTTACGGTACCGTCAACCAGGGCGAAAATCGTGTAATCTTTACCCAGACCAACGTTTTTGCCGGGATGATGTTTTGTGCCGCGCTGGCGGATGATAATGTTGCCGGCAATGGCCGACTCACCGCCGAATAGTTTTACGCCCAGGCGTTTGCTGTGCGAATCACGACCGTTTTTGGAACTACCTACACCTTTCTTGTGTGCCATTTTTTTTAAGGAGTGAGGAGCTAGGAGCGAGGAGCGAGAATAAGATTGCCGGACGGCTCCTTACTCCTCACTCCTCACTCCTCGCTCCTGTTTTATAAAGTTATATCTTCGATCAGGACCTTCGTCAGATATTGACGGTGGCCGTTTTTCTTTTTGTAGCCTTTCCGACGCTTTTTCTTGAAGACGAGTACTTTTTCGCCTTTCAGATGCTCGACAATTTTTGCCGATATCGTCGCACCAGCGACGGTTGGAGCTCCAATGGAAATGCTCCCTTCGTTGTCAACAAGGAGAACTTTCACCTTGTCGGAGGCAAGTGCAGCGTCCACATCGCCCTCTAACCGGTGGGTATAGATGGTGCGACCCTTCTGGATCTTGAATTGCTGCCCTGCGATCTCTACGATTGCGTACATGTGTATTGATATATATTGAAAATGAGGGTGCAAAGGTACTGCTTTTACTATAAACCTCAAACACTTAGGTGGCAAATTTCAGTCTGCCATCACTTTTTCAGTGTACCCTCAGTTTTTGACCTGGCCGAATACGGGAGCGGGAGGAAAGATGATTTTGCCGACTCAGGGTGGAAACCGATACGCCGTATTTTTCGGCAATAGTACTCAGCGTTTCGCCGGACCGAACCCGGTGTATGACCGTCCGTTTGAAGCGCGGTCTGGAACTGGATTCTGACGAAGACGAAACACTACCCCCACGCAGGTAATCCCAAACCGAACCCGTTAGCAGGAAATGGTCGGAATTGATGGTATTTTCCGGGAACGAATAAATATTGAGGGGGCTGAATGGGTTACCTTCAAATCGGGTTTCGAAGTGAAGGTGTGGGCCAGAACTGCGGCCTGTGCTACCACCCAGTCCGAGCTGGTCGCCCGCTTTGACCAGTTGGCCGGTTTCAACGGTTTGTTTCGACATGTGGCCGTACAGTGTTTCAAGACCATTGTAGTGCCGAACCAGTACGTAACGTCCGTAGCCGTTACCATCCCAGCCTACCACCCGAACAACGCCATCGAAAGCGACATAAATGGGTTCTCCCGTATCCAGGTCAAGGTCGGTGCCGGTGTGCCAGCGGCCCCACCGGTACCCAAAGTTGGAAGTCATTTTGCCTTCGTCCAGCGGAGCCGACCAAAAGTGATTGGCTGGAGGGTCGTAGAGCTTGATGTCGATGGCTTCGTTGAACTGTAGCGGGTCAATGCTGTAGGGATTGATGGTGTGCGAATCCCAAACGGCATAATAATCAGCGATTTTGACCCATTCATTGCCAATGAGTGCTGAGTCAATGACTTCAACAACACTGGTTTCGCCTAAGTCAATCTGACTGGTATCCTCGCTGGCAACGGGATTTAATTCTTTTTTCGGTTCAAACTGGCTGTTGAATCGTAACTGAGTAGTTTCCTGTTCAAACGGGTCGTCCGCTTTTTGCGGCTGATCAACGACCGGAGCATTGGGAGTTGCTCCATTTTTTGGGGTAATACGCAGGTTGTTTTTAAATCGCCCGCGCTCCTGGGCCTGTACCGTTACGGTAAAAAACAGGCACCCAATGGCTATTAGCCATTGCGTAGCGGTTTCTTTCATAGTTATCATGAATCAGTCAGTGGGTTAGTGAGTGGGCAATGTTACCTACTCACTGATGTTACGCAGCCTTGGCCAATAGAGTAGATTGACTTTTGAGGCTGTTGAGTTCCTGCAAAGCCAACTTAGTTGCATTTAGCGTCAGCAATTTCTTTAAAGCAAAATGATTTTTTGATGTGGACAGCCGTAAGGCTTC
>NZ_KB893389.1 GCF_000374085.1 Spirosoma spitsbergense DSM 19989
GGGCAGGTTAGCTACTATTGTACTCAGTAGGGCTGGTCCTTGCATAAAGGCGTTGTTTGGTTTGGATGTCAGATACCCAAAACTAACACGCCTTTTTCATATCCCTAAAAATTGACGAACCATTGCCTAAATGAGAAAGCAGGATAATCAGATCCACCTGTTCCACCGTGCGCAGTACGTTGATCGTATCGGGCAGTTCATCCCGCCCCAGGGTAAAGTAAATACCCTCGCTGAACGGTGGGGCATCATTTTATCAACGATGTTACAGGCAATGTCCACAATGCCGATTTTAATACCCGACCGCTCCAGTATGCGGTAGGCAGGAAATACGGGAATATCCGTTTCTTTCTGGTAAACATTAATGCCCAGCACGGGGTAGTTCAACCGGGCGGCCAGCTCCAGCAACCGCGGGGGACCGTAAGCAAAGTCCCAGTGGGCGGTCATGGCATCTACCTGCAACTGATTCAGAATCGGAATCAATACGTCTCCCTTCGTTTCTATGGCCGGGAGCGTGCCATGAAAGGTATCCCCTCCATCGAGCAGCACGGTAGCATCGGGGTATTGCTTTCGGCGCTCCGCCAGTAACGTTGCCAGTCGGGCATAACCGCCCGCTGGTCGATAGACCGTCTGGCCGTTCTCCCAGAACCACTCCGGGTGCAGATCGAGGTACGCATGAACATCGTTGATTTGCAGGAGTAGCAACTGGCTCCGCTTTGGCGTTGATTGGGTCATGGTCGTAATGAATTTACGTAGAATGCTTTACCGGGTGGGCTTATAGAGCGATGTCAGGTACTGCCGGAACTCATCCGTATCGTAGTTGGCCATCCCTTCGATCCGTTGCGCGATCTGGCCATTCGAGTCCAGAATGAGCGTAGTTGGAATGGCCGACGAGTAAAAGGCTTCGGGCATCTGTCCACCCGGAACGTAGACAGGAAAGGTGAATTTTTTCTGGTTCACCACCTGACGAACCTTCTGGGGGTCTTCATCCAGAGAAAGCATCACAAAGGCAATCTTGTTTTTATCGACTGACTGGTACAACTTTTCAATAGCGGGCATCTCTGCCCGGCAGGGTGAGCACCAGGTAGCCCATTGATTTAGAAAAACGACCTTCCCTTTCAAGTCGCTGAGCTGGACCGATTTCCCATCCAGGGTAGTCAGTGTCAATTGATACGGATACGCCGACAAAGCCATTTGTTGGGAAGCCAGTGCTGGCTCACCCGCTGTTGGCGCGTCTTTGAGGCCGGTTTTAAGCAATAACTGCTGAATGCCTCCGCGCACCGAAGTACCCAGATCAGTGAAGAACAGAACCAGAATCAGGGCTGCGAACAGGACGTACTGAAGCCAGTTGATTTGTTGTTTTTTGGTTTTTGCGTTCATGATTTTATTGTTTGTCTGTTTATAAGGATTGATTTGCTACTACCCGGTTTTCGTCGGGTTTGTTTACCGGTACCCTGAGTCGAACCGGTTCGCCGTCTTTTACCTGTTCCGTGGGCTGGGCAACCCGAATTTGGTGGGCAAAATCATCATTTGCCAGATCAGCGACGGCTACCTGAACGCCCTCTTTAGCTTCGTTTAGGCGGGCCTGGTACTGCCCGAACGTAATGGGTGCCCATTCACTGTAGAGCGTGGTCGTGCTGCCGAACGTTCCCCGAAAACTGGCCTCATTGGCAAATGAGCCCGTAGTAGGAATAATGGTGCCGAAGGGCAGTAAAATTCCGGCGGTAGCATTGGTGGTGCTGTAATTCAGTTGCTCACTTACCCGTAGTGAAGGGAGCCGCTGCGTGTGGGTAAGCTGAATGCCTTCCGAAGCCAGCTTCACTAATTCTCCTTTGGCTTTCAGAGCCGGATAGTTTTGTTTGGCGGTGCGCAGCGCTTCCTGTAGGGTCAGCGGATTGGGTTGGCCTACTGCTGCGCTGCTCAGCAAAAAGACGATAACCCCCAGCAACGGGCGGGTACGCACGATTCCCCCCCACCGCCAACTGTTTGGTTGGCTAATCATACTAAATCATGGGAAAAAGTTAATAACGAAACCGATCAGACAGACCGGTTCGAACCAGGCACGGCAGCGGGGTGCTTACTAATCAGCGCGAAGTAGCCTCCTGTGAATTCCAAACCAACGCCATGTTGAGCCCTGCCGTGAAATAGGGCAGCAGCCAGNAACGGATGGAAAACGATGAGAAACGCCTGATTCAATAAGAAGCAGCTCTATGCCGTAGCGCAGACCGGTGGAGCCTTATTCGGATTTGCCCGATGAAGAGCCATCAACCTGCGGNCTGATGGAGAAACGAAGTAATCACCTGCCGGAGAGACAGGCAAAAGAGATTGGACCAGGTAGTGAACAAAGCCATTGACGTAATCGGTACTAGATGGCTCCTTGAAGGTGCGTTTTGACCTGATCCCATCCTGATGAGAGGATAGGCAAGTATTCCATTTGGACCAAACCGCTTACCTATTTTCGACAATTGTGTCCCTCGATTGTGCTGAACTTGGGCTTTTTCAGGCAGGTCAGAAGCCATGCAACAAAGCCCCAACGATTTGTTATTCTGAGGGACGAAAAATCTTCGGGTAAGTCCATTTTTTAGGCTCATAACGCAGAATCTTCGTTCCTCAGAATGATAAAAATGCTTCAATTTAGATTTACCTGACTGCATCCATCACTTTAGCACTTTAATTGTTTGTTTCTCCCACTGAGTACGTACCTGCACCAGAAAAAAGCCCGTCTGCTGTTGAGCAATCGGCAGTCGGCAATGCTCAACAAAGCCAGCACTTTCTACCTGGTGGTGGGAAATAAGCCGCCCCTGCACGTCAGTAAGCGACACCCAAACACTCTGCCCTTCGACCCCTCTTACGTCTACTTCGACAGCCTCACTCCCCCCCTGAAGCGGATTGCCCAGCACAACTACCTGCAACCCGGTTTCGGGTTCAGCCGCCAGCCGGGCGTTACCTGATCCAGTTCCTCCACAGCCGGGCACAATATATTCTTTATAGTCGTTGGCGTTATCGTAACCTTTACCATCACTTTGCAACTGACGCGCCTGAATGGTAAATTTTTTATTATAATCGGGGCCTTTTTTCTTGTCGGGGAAGGGATCCATTACGGTATTGGTAGTCCAGCCGCTGGTTACCGACGACACGTTGAATTCGACTGGCTGCCCGTTGCCGCCGATAGTGTAGAGCGTCAGCAAGCCCGTGGTACAGTCGTAGGCCGGGAGGAGAATCTGCAAGGCAGTAGCCTGACTGCCCGACCCGCAAACCGGTATCTGATAGTCTTTGTACTCCTGGGCATTATCGTTACCCTTTCCATCACTTTGCAACTGACGGGCGTGGATGGTGAATTTCTTTTTGTAATCGGGTTCTTTCTTCTTATCGGAGAAGGGGTCTAGCACGGCATTGGTCGTCCAGCCGCTGGTCACTGAACCCATTTCAAATTCTACGGGCTTGCCGTTTCCGCCAGTAGTGCGCAGGGTCAGTAAGCCCGTGGTGCAGTCGTACTGGGGAGCTATTACCCGCAGCTGATCGGCTACAACAGTCACCGTAACGCTGGCGGGTGCGCTGGTACACGTACTAAGCTGGCAGCTTACCCGGTACACAACCGAGCCGGTAACAGTAGTAGGTACGGCCAGATTTACCTGTCCATCGGCGGCCGCAATCGGGCCACTCCAGCGCAGCGTACCACTGCTGCAGGCCGACGCCTGCAGGGTTACCGTACCCGAGTATTGTGCTACAGTAATAGCCTGTTTGCCGACTGGATATAGCCCACCGCTGGCCGTGGCCAGAACAGGGGCCTGAGGTGGCGTCAAATCGACCGAAACAGTAGTACTGGCCGATGCGGTACAGCCGTTGGGGCCCGTCAGGGTTACTGAATACACCCCGCCAGCGCTGACCAAAATACTGGAGCTGCTCACGCCGGTATTCCATTGGAGCGAACCGGCTCCGCTGGCGGTTAGCGTAGCAGTAGGATTGGCACAGGTAAGAGTCCCAACCTCATTTATTGAAACCGTTGGCAAGTCGATGTCCTGCGTTACCCCAATGGATGCCGTTGCCGTGCAGCCGTTCGTATCCGTTAGGAGCACCGTATAACTTCCCGGCTGGCCAACTGAAGCCGTGTTATCCTGCCCCGATATAGTGCCCATTGGCCCGCTAAACGCAAAATTACCATTCGCTGCTGCACTGGCGCTGATCGTAACGGTAGTCAGGGCACAGGTAAGCGGCCCGTTCGTAGTCAGGCTAACCTGCGGTTTGGCATTGACCGTCAACGTAAAGGCCGTGGAGGTAAGGCTATTGAAACCTGTAATAGTAACCATGTAGCTGCCCTGGTCAGACGCCGACACGTTGGGTAGCAACAGGGTGGCCGTAGTAGCCGAGGCAACATCCGTCAGCACCTGACCATCTTTATACCATTGATAGGTTTTCACAGGTCCGTCTACGCTCACCGAAACGTACACGTCCGTACCAGTACAAACCGCCGAACTACTGGCCGGTTGCTGGGTAATAGAAATTGGGGTTCCCTGAAGCTCATACGCTCCCATATCGGGACTGGTACCCTGCGGACGGTCGATGCCGAGGATATCCTTCGTCGCATACTGGTCCGGAATGGTACTTCCGGCATTGACAGCCGGGCTGGTGGACATCAGTTGAAAATTGCCGTTGGCCGCATCGGTAAACTGCGGATCGACCCCCGTCAGACTTTGAGTACCGGTAAGGAACGGGGTATCTGTACCACCAAACGTCAGGTTATTGCTCTGCAACAGACCGGGTGAATTAACGGGTGTACCGGTGGCTTTGTTAGAACGGGTGTAGAGAATATTATTGTAGATGCGGACAGAAGCGGAATACCGCATGGCAAACTCGGAGGTGATTTCGGGGCTGGCTGCGTTCTGGTAAAACGTGTTGTTGCGAACCGTAGCGTTATCGCTATAATTGATATTGAGACCCCGTCCCCCATTTTGATAACAGAGATTATTTTCGATCAGGAACTTGCCATTATAAGCTCCGTTGGGGTTTGTCGTCCCAAACTGATTATTATTGTTGTCGAGAATAATACCGTTCCCATCGGTAATACCCCGGCAAACCCCGGCACTTATCCATCTAACAAACAGCCGATTACCATAACAAATGTTGTTGCGAATAATTATCTTGGGTGTATCGGTATTCGTATCATAGTTCCAGCTGTTGAGGAAACTGATGCCGCTGGTGCCGAAGATAGTATACCACGAATTGTTGTAAACCGTGTTATTCTCGACCGTTACATAGTCGCTCTCGATGGCCGAGATACCTCCTCCGCCACAGTCGTGAATACTGTTATTGGCAAGGACGATGTGATGCGGACGCGCATTTCCGCCCGTCCGTCCGTTGACACCTATTCCGTTTCCGTTGAACGCCGGGTTGACGGTGCCGGTCGGGTTATCACAGCTACCGGGTTGCGTAGTAGCCTGGGGTAAGGTCACGTTGGCGTTGTTACCCACGATCTCAAAACCCTGAATTTTTATATAGGCCGCCCCGGCTACCAGATTGAAACCCTGATAGCCATTGAACGACAGTTTGGGTTTGTCGTTCCGATAGCTGGTCAATACGATCCAGTTGGTGGGTGTTCCGGTTCGACGAATAACGACAACATCGCTTCCGGCCGTATTCGTGTAGGTACCCGCCATCACAAAAATACTGTCGCCGGGAGCGGCTGCATCAATACCCCGCTGAATCGTATTAAACGGAGCCGCCAACGTGCCGGCGGTACCCGGACTGGCCCCGGCCTGCACGTAGTATTTTTTGTTGCTCGCTGTGTTGGGGGCGTACACATCGACCCGACTATAGCCAGTTCCGCCCTGAACGGCGGTAGCTCCGGTGGAATTGGTGACCTTCAGGCTCAGTTCATTATACGAAATCTGCCCGGCGGGAATTGTCCAGGTGTAGGAGAAGGGAGCCGTCAGGTCTTCGCCCAGTTTAATGGTTTCTTTGCTGCCCCCCGGCCCGGTAAACGTAGCCAGAAAAAACTCAACTTTGGTTACTGATGTACCCGCGGGCGTATTTGTGGTAGCCTGGATATTGACCGGTGTTCCGGTAATGAACGAAGTTCTGAAAGCGGGGAACGACATGCTCACCGAGAGCGACTGCGCCCGAATACCGGTTGAAAAAACCAGCAACAGCAGCGTAAAAACCAACGAGGTTCCGCCAAAATGGCCCGATATTCGGTTGCGGAAGAAACCGGCCAATACTATTCCAACCGAGTTAAGCTGGTCTAAAGGAGATGTTTTCATCATGGTTTGTTTTAAGGTAACGGGTAAGCATTGATAGTTAAGACATAAGGAAAGATTGGCAGTAGATAGGCAATAAGGAGCTGTCCCGCCTTAATCAGCGGGTATTCACGGTGTTCACTTCGGTTTGGGCCGATTGCTACTCGAACGTTAGCTTTCGCACGTATTCATTCGTATTCATATTGGCCTCCTGGAGCGAAGACACGGGCTTGCCAGCCATTTTCAGGTTTTTAAATGTGAGATCGTTAACAGGCCCTTCGGTCGTTCCGTAGATGTCGCCTTCGTCGGAGTTTTTATCGTCGAGGGTGATGTTTTCAAACAGCCAGTTCGTCAGGGTGACGGCATATTTTTCGGGATTCACGCCAATACGGACGAATTTATTGGTGTTGTAATCACTGGTTTTGGGATGGGCCTCGACCCGAATATTTTTGAACGTAAAATTGTCCAGCTTAACCGGATTGCTGCGATTCCCTTCTACCAACACCAGTTCCGGACCACCATCTTTTCCGATCATATCTATATTCTCAAAGGTCAGATTAGACGACGAATGCCAGTCGGTGTGCATAAACAATCGTCCCCATGGGCCGCCCCACGCGACAATGTTGGAGATTTTGCACTTGTTGGAGCCGTGGGTCGTCACGATATCGTCGTTGTTGAAGATGAAGCAATCATCCACCACATTGTTGTCCCCATCAAACCAGATACCATCCGAATTGCCATTCCAGCACACTAATTTCAGGTTACGATACTGATTATCATGCGATTTATTGTCCCGATTATCGATGGCAATCGTCCAGCCGGTACTGTGGGCGATGATGAATCCCTCCAGTACCATATTGGCGGTAGCGCTTGACCGGATGGTACTGTGATTGGTTAGAAACTCGACCGATGTAGACGTATGCGGCCACTCCCCCATCGACAGCACCCCGCGCCCTTTAATGCTGACATTCGTGGAGCCGGTGGCCAACCGAAACGATCCTTCCACTACGGCTCCCCCCGCGATATAGACGCTCTCGTTCGTGTTCAGCAGCTTGTTCAAGCCAATGTTATGCACTCCCGGCCCGTAGTAATACGTGGCCTGAGGATTAGGAGTATCGGGCGTGTCGGCAAAGAGAAACAGCGGGTTAATCCGGTCGTTGATTTCGACGGACAGTTTCTTCGGCGTGGCCATGCTGAAGGTAATTACATTGCCGCTTTGCTTAAAATCAATCCCCAAATTTAAGGGTCTGATTTTCACCGAAGAAACCGGAATTTTACTGACAATCCGAACATCGACGGCTGTTTCAGCGAAGGAAAAATTAGTAAATGCGGCCGACGCCTGTGGTCTTTTGGGGCCGGGTTTCGCCGTTGAAGCCCCGAAGTAGGTGTTCACAAAGGAGTTATCCGATTTATAGACGAAGCAGGTTTTGTAGTTGGTATCGCCCGACCGTTTCACCTCCACCACATATTCATCTGACTGTTTCAGGTGTTCTACCGTGCTCAAATCGCCGGGGCTGGGGGGTATCACCAGCGTGCCAGTACCCGTAGTTACGGCAGTTTGGGCCATAACCATCGAGCCTTTGCCAACGCTACAACTGGTCAATAAAACCATCCCGACAACGGTAGCCAATAGGCTACTACTACCAGTTTTTTTCATCCTTTTTACAGAGTAGATCTTGACCAAAAAGAGCTGTGTCATTCAATAGTAGAAGAAAGTACTTCCGCAATAGGTAGCCTGGCCACAAGAGCGGAAGCATTTGCTGAACCAACCTATGCTATTATGTAAAATGATGAATTATTACATGAGCCATTTTCTTCCCAATACTACCAGAGTGGGTTCTGAGTCAGGTTACCAGCAATGTTCAAATCAGTCTGAGGGATCGGATACAAGTACATTTTTGAGGTAAATACCCGGTCTTCCACCTTAACCGGTTGGTAGGTGAACGTGTTGGTAGATGTCTGGGTAACGTTTACGCCCCGCAACGGTGCGTTGAAATAGGCAGGAGCCTGCATCCACCGCCGAACGTCCCAAAACCGGTGATCTTCAAAGGCAAACTCTACCCGTTTTTCGTTGCGTATCTTCTCCCGCACATCGGCCTGCGATAAACCAGAGGGCAAGCCCGGCATGGCTATCCCCGTCCGGCTACGGACACGGTCGTAGTAGGCTTTGATGTCGGCGTTGCCGGGGCTCCACTCGTTGAGGGCTTCGGCGTAGTTCAGGTAGATTTCCGGGTAGCGGAACAGAATCCAGCTATGAACGCCCGTGTTCCCATTCAGCAGATTCAAACTTTCGATCTGGTATTTACGCAGGTAGTAGCCGGTTTTGGTGGCGTTGATAATTGGGCGCGCATCCAGGCCACCAGTCCAGGTTTGCACGGTACGGGCGGGTGTGCCAAAGGATGAATTGTTGACAACAACGGTCAGCGCTAAACGCGGGTCGCGGTTAGCGTAGGGGTTGGCAGCCATTGCGGGGTCATTCCAATTGAACGGAACTGCCGTAGTGGCATTTACTCTCACCTCGTAGGCATCTACCAAATCCTGCGAGGGCGTGTTGCCGCTTTGGCCCAGGTTGAACCCAATAGGCGAGTTGTTTCGCTCGAACTGATTGCTGGCGGCATTACTTCGGGTAAAAATAATCTCGCCATTATTGAAGGTGTTGAACAGCGATTTATAGGCTCCCAGCGTAGGTAATGCCCCGGCGTCGATAACGGCTTTAGCCGCATCAGAAGCGGCTTTCCAGCGGGCTATGCGGTCACCAGCGGGTAGGGAAATCAACTCCGGTTTGCTATAGCCACCTGCCCAGGTCGAGGTGTTGAACAGGTCACTGGCAGCATAGAGTAACACCCGGCTTTTCAGTGCTAAGGCTGTTAGTTTCGTTACCCGTCCCAAATCGGTAGCGGCCACGTATGGGGGCGTGGAGGCATTTAGCGGCAGTTGAACAGCCGCCGAGTCGCACTCGGCCGCAATAAACTGGATGCACTCGTTCAGCGAATTCCGCTGTACTTTTGAAAAGTCATCGTCCAGTGACAGAGACTGGTTCAGAAGGGGTACTCCACCGTAGCGTTTGACGAGTTCGAAGTAATAATAGGCCCGTAAAAACCGTGCTTCGTAAGTCCACCGCTTAATGGTGGCCAGGTTATCAGTGTACACTTTCTGGGCCGAGGCCGAGGGATCTAATTTCCAGGGGTCGAGGTTTATTTTGCCGGTCGATAACAAAAACTGGTTAACCTGACGGATACCCCGGTAATACGTTCCCCAGACCAAATCGGGGTTGTTGGCCGCGTTCCAGCTACCCGTATTGAAATTCTGTATTGGGTTGGTTTCCTGCGCAAACTCGGCTTCGTCCGTGGCCGAAGCCATCATGGCACTCCCGCTAATGTACAGCGTACCGTCGGGCAGGTTAGAGTAGATGGCCGTGAGCAGTGCCTGAACATTCGTGAAGGATTGTTCGATTTCATTTTTCCCGATTGTCGTCACAAAATCCCGGTCGAGATTCTGACAGGCTGTTGCCAGGATACCTGAAAACACGAGGAATATGTAGGTGTATTTTTTCATTTTTCGGTCAGTTTTACGGGTACTTATAACTGGATAGTGGCACCCACCGTCAAGGTTCTCGTTACGGGATAGCCCGTCAGCGACTCAGGATCGCCGTATTTCACCTTATCGATGGAAAAAAGATTAGTGCCGTTCACAAAAAACCGGATACCGTTGATCTTGATTCGGTTAGATAGACTGGTGGGTAGTGTATAGCCAATTTCGGTGCTGCGCAGTTTGATGAAACTACCGTCGCGCTGCCAGAAGGAGGAAAACTGGTAGTTATTCAGGTTATTCTTCGACGACAGGCGCGGGTAGTCGGCCGTGGCTGCCGTTTGGGCAGTCCAGCGGTTAAGGGCAATGTCGCCAATCTGTCCGTTGTTCTGAAACGCCTGAAAGGTGCTGCCGCCCAGATAGGTCGATGTGCCGGTTACGCCCTGAAACACCATATCGAGGTCGAAGCCTTTGTAGCGCAAGCCCGTATGCAGGCCGGCAATCCATTGGGGCAAACCGGGGTTACCGATGGGTGCCCGGTCATAGCTGTCGATAATACCATCGGGCTTACCTTCCGGCCCGCCAATATCCTGGTATTTGATGTCGCCCGCCTGAATTACTTCCGTTAGCACACCCGGCACACTCGTTGGGTCGGCCTGGCGTTTGGTAATGTCGTCGGCGGTATAAAATCCAATGGCTTTCAAACCAATCGGTTGCCCGATGGCCTGTCCGGTTGCGTACAGGCCCGGATTAAGTTGCAGTGCTTCGGCATTAAAGACAACTTTACTTTTGGCATACGAGAGGTTAGCCCCCACAAAAAACTGGACGCCTTTCGTGGCTGTCGTACGATAATTTACCGCTAAATCGAAGCCCCGGTTATTGGCTTTGCCCTGATTAAGATTCGGTGTGGTCACGCCCAGGAACAATGGTGTGGTACTGTTCGATGCCACCAGAATATCGTAGCGGTCGCGGTTGAAGTAATCGAACGAAACATCGAGCTTTTTAAACAGCGTAACATCGACGCCTACGTTCATCGACTTCTCTTTTTCCCAGGTTGCATTGGGGTTAGCTACGATATTTTCGGCGTATCCGCCAGTAGCCGTGTTGCCTGTTCCAAAGAAGTAACCACCACCACTATACGTCGCCGTATAAAGATACCGGGTCGATAGGCCCTGCGAGGCAATAATGTCGTTACCTACCAATCCGTAGGAACCACGCAATTTCAGGAAGGTAACCGCTTTGCTCTGCTTCAGGAACGACTCGTTGGAGGCTACCCAGCCTACCGATGCCGCCGGGAAAAAGCCGTAGCGGTTGCCGGAAGCAAAAATATCGGTACCCATGTAGGCCGCCGAGAACTCGGCCAGATACGTGTTGTTGTAGGCGTAGCTGAACCGACCAGCCCCATTGTTGTGCTTATAGGGATCGGTTGAGTTAGCCGTTGGATTGGCTGGGTCCGAAGCGGGGCCAAAAACGGTCACGTTATCGGAATTGAACATCAACATCCCCGACACGTCGCTCTTGCCAAACGTCCGTTTGTAGTTTAGAAAACCCTGAACAATCAGGTTCCGGTATTGGTCGAGCGTTTCTTCAGCCCCGGAGATGGACGTTTTCTGGCCAATGGCGGGGCCGTACAGCGTATCACCGGTGGCACTTCTGGAAATCGCATACCGGGGATACTGCTGGGTTTTGCGCGAACCCGATTCAAAAAAGTTGTTAATTGAAATAGCCGCCGATGCACTCAACCCTTTGACGATCATGTCTAACTGCTCCGTAAGTTTCAGCGAGCTCAGAATAGTGCGGGAATTATCCTGATAAAAGCCCGTCGACAGCAAGTTACCGACCGGGTTGGCAAACTGCGAACTCCCGCCAAACGTACCGTTCGGATTATAGACCGGAAAGGCGTTTGGTGGCAGGGATTGCACTAAACTAAAAGTCGATGCTGTGTTATAATCCGCCGGATTTTTCGCCTGCTCAATCGATCCGGCAATCTTGAACTCGGCCGTCAGCCTATCGGAGAGCGACACATCCAGGTTGGTCCGAAAATTATATTTCGAGTATTTCGAGTTGGAACTCTCGCTGTTCTGGTCGCCAAATTTTTTGTACAGGCCCTGGCTGTTGAGGGCGTTCAGTACCACATAATACCGAACAAACTTATCGCCCCCATTGAACGATAAATTATAGCTCGATACGGGAGCCGTGGAACGCAATACCTCCTTGTACCAGTTTACGTTCGGATGAAAAACGGGGTCGCTGCCGTTTTGGTAGGCCGTTATATCCTGATCGGTGTAGCGGGTGGGCAGGCCGTCATTCGTCAGGGCTTCGTTATAGAGCGTGGCATACTGGCCAGCATCCAGGAATCCGGGCAGTTGACGGGCCTGCGTGAAACCCTGCCGGGTAGTAAACGAGATGCGTAATGGCCCTTCCTGCCCTCGCTTAGTTGTCACCAGCACTACGCCGTTGGCGGCCCGCGCTCCATAGATGGCGGTGGCTGAGGCATCTTTCAATACCGAAATAGTCTCGATTTCTTCGGGTACCAACTGCATGAAAGCGTTTGATGTACCCGTGCCATTACTGATGTAGCCGTCGATGATGTACAACGGAGCATTACTGGCTCCACCGAAGGTATTGAGGCCCCGGATAGACAGGTTAGGAGTAGAGGCTCCCGGCTCTGAACCACCCTGGGTTACGGATAAGCCCGCCAGGCGGCCATAAAGCGTGTTACCCAGGTTGAGGTTGAAATTCTGCTGTAAATCACGTCCAAAGACAGTGGCGATGGAGCTGGTAATTTGCCGGATGGGCTTGATGCCAAACCCGATATCAATAGTAGCCGACCGGGGATTGAGCATGACGGTATCGACCCCGACCGGACCTGTTGTGCCGCCCTGCTGCGCCCGTACCAGCGCGGGCATAAGCACCGTCAGGAGGGCTGTAGCGAAAATATTTCCTGTATAGCGTATGTTCATGATAAGTTCGAGGGGGTTTACCAGCCGGGGTTTTGGATCAGGTTTCCTTTGAGTACTTCCGGTTGTGGAAATGGGTGCAGGTACATCTGCTTGTTGAACCGCCGAACCTCGAAGGTGTAGGGCTTCCAACTGTATAGATTACCCACTTTCGTAATTTGCAATCCTTTGAAGTCACCCTGCATTACACCTTCCTCTTCGGCAATCAGCCACCGTTTTACGTCCCAGAACCGGTGATCGTCATACGCCATTTCTACGGCAATTTCGTTGCGAACCCGCGCCCTGAACTGCTCCTTCGTTAGGCCGGTGGGCAGGTTGGGCATCCCCGACCGGGTGCGGATGGTGTTTACGGCGGTGTAGGCTTCTGCCGTAGGGCCACCAAACTCATTCAGAGCCTCAGCATAGTTCAGGTACAATTCATTGACCCGGAACAGCACATCGTTTAGCACTACGTTGGGACTACCCGTGCGGGCCGCTCTGGGAATGTATTTCCGCATCCATAGCCCTCCTTTGCAGTTTTTGTAGTCTTTCCCCCCGTCGTAAATCAGCGAAACCGGATTCTGGGCGTTGAAGTACGAGTTGGTGTAGTTCAGGGTTTGTTTGAAGCGGGGGTCTAACTGAGCATACTTGGCGATGAGATCCGTGCCACCGGCATCGTCCCAGGTTTGGGGCGTCCCGTCGAGTTTCTCATACTTTTTCAGGAAGTTGAGCGGTACGCTAATCCCCGACCAGAACGCCCCGTAGCAGGTGGGCGTAATCAGGGTTAGCGGTGCATTCGAGATATTACTGGCGGCAAGCCCCTGATAGGTCAGAATCAACTCTTTATTATTGTAGATTTCCCATGAATCGCGGTAGTTACCCGCCGGACCAGGTGTGCCGTTATCCAACTCTTTGGGATTCCGATTGGCCGGGTCGTTAATAAGGCCGTACCCATTGGCCAGGGCAAAGTCAAGGGCCACTTTGGCCGCATCAGCCGCTAACTTCCAGCGGTTTACATCATAGTTACCGTAGCAAATCAATTTGTTGTCGGCGGCATTAGTCATGCTGATGTAGGGCGTAGCCGTATTATACTGCGGGCTGGCCGCATACAGCAATGCTTCTGATTTGAGAGCCAGGGCAGCCAGAGCAGGTGCCCGGCCTGTTTGCGTGGGCGAATACGCAGCTGGTAATTTAGGGAAAGCGGCATCGCAGTCGGCAACGATGAAGTTGATACAATCCTCCAGCGAACTACGGGGCACATCGACCTGTACCCCTGGCTCGTACACTTTATCAACAATGGGCACGCCCCCGTAGCGTTTCACCATTTCCATGTAGTTCATGGCCCGTAGAAACCGAACCTCGCCAATAATCTGGTTTTTGTATGCCTCGTCAGCATCGGGTACTTCGTTGACTCGCTTTAGTACAATGGCGATCTGACGCAGCGCAATCCAACGGATGTAGTACCGATAATCTTCCCGTACTACGATGTTCGACGGCAGAATATCACCCTCATTCCAGCGATTGTTGTTGACAAAATTGGCTTCTGAGGCATCACCTTCGTCGCTGATACTGGCCGAGGGGTGAATAACGTCCGTCCCACCTACACCTACCGTGGTCGAGTAATTGTTCTGATTCCGGTAGCGGAAGTTGGAGTTCATGGCGTACCCGTAAATAGTAGCCATAAAACTCTCCAGACTGGCCTTGTTCTGAAAGGCATTGTCTTCGGTAAGGTCAACGCCGGGCGCCTTATCCAGAAACTGGTTGTTACAGGAAGCCGTAATCAGCGAAAACACGACGACTAGACCTACGAAATAGCTCTTTTTCATACGATTTAAAAGTTGACGTTCAGGCCCGCATTTATGGTTCTGACCAGGGGGTAGGGTTCGGTATTGACATCACCAGTAGGAGTATTTTCCGGGTCGACGCCCTTGTACATATGGCTCCAGGTAATCAGGTTGTTCGAGTTGACATAGATGCGAGCCGAACTCATACCGATTTTCTTGAGGAAGTCCCCATTGATTGTGTAGCCGAGTTCTACGTTTTTTAGCCGCACATAACTGGCATTAGCCAGGTAAAAGCTGGACCCGGTATTGTTAGGCGTGGAGCTAACGGAAAACCGCGGAAAGTTGATGGGTAGTCCGGCGGCATAGCGTTCGGGTGTCCAGCTCTCGTTGAGGTAGCTGGCGGCTCCCGCTGGTGGGCTTCCGCCAAAACCCGCTGTACGCTGAAATGAGGAATAGTAGGAAGATACGTTGCCTACGCCCTGAAACAGCACCGACAGGTCAAATCCCTGAAAGTTACCGCCCAATGAAATCCCGAACGTTTTTTCGGGGATGTTGGAGTAGCCAATTGGAACGGCATCGAAATCATTGACAACACCATCGCCGTTTACATCCCTGAACCTGAGGTCGCCCGGCTGAATTTTATCATTGATGTATTGATACACCGGGCGGGCGGGGTCGTTTATTTCTTCGAAGGTATTGTAGATGCCATCGGCAATCAGGCCAAAATTCTGACCAAATCGCTGGCCGGTACGGTTCTGGTATTCGTACTGGTTTTTTATCTCATCCTGGAAAAGGATTTTGTTGCGGGCAAAGCTGAAGTTGGCCCCGATTCGATACCCGAATTTCCCCTTTTTATCGCTGAACGTTATATCCGCTTCGAAGCCCTTGTTCTGCATTCTACCCAGGTTGGTAGCCGGTTGCGAAAAGCCAACAACGGACGAAATGGTTTTTGGCGTAGCGAGGATGTTAGAGCGGTCTTCGCTGAACACATCGCCGGTAAACCGGATTTTATCCCGGAACAAGCGCATTTCCAGACCAATGTCTTCTTTTACAGCCCGCTCCCAGGTAACATCAGGATTGCCCGTCACGCCTTCCCGAATACCCTGATAGCCCGTGTAGCTGGTTCCTACATCCCCAAAATAGTAGATGTTACTGTAGGTTCCGTAACTCGTTGGCCGGTACAGAAACCGATTGCCCCCAATGTTATCGTTACCCACCACGCCGTAGGACCCCCGAAATTTAAGGAATGTAACCGCCTGATTCTTTGGAAAGAATGCCTCTTCCGACGCTATCCAGCCGACCGAAAAAGCCGGAAATAAACCGAACCGTTTTTCGGGCGAGAAATTCTCCGTGCCGTTATAGCCTACATTGACTTCTGCCAGATACCGACCGGCATAATCGTACGTGGCCCGGCCCACATAACTCTGGTAGCCCTTCGGGATCAGGAAAGCTAAATTCGGGTCAAACGTTTTTTGCTGGTTATACAGCAGCAAACCCGTTACGTCATGCTTCCCGAAACTTTGTTTGTAGTTCAGACCAAGCTCGGCCGTAATGCGTCGGGAGTAGGTTCCGACCTGGCTGAAGGTAAATTGGGCATCGGTATTATTAGGAATGTAATTGACCGAGCCGCCATTGAGTGGACCACCATTAATGGGCACAGCTAAATACTGTATCAACGTTTTGGCGTTGGTAATCTGCTGATCGTTATAGGTCTGGATGGCAATATTCCCGTGTGTCGATAAGCCGGGGATGATAGAACCAAGGTCCAGATCGGCGCGCAAATTTCCGTTAAGGTAGTTGCGGTACGACCGTCTCACACCCCCGGCATTGTTCGGAAAGAGCAGATTCGCATACGGGTTGTTTAGATTCCCGGTTCTGATATTGACTACTTTCCCGTCTACCACCCCCGGCCCCTCCAGGGGGCTGGCGCGGGCAATATCCCCAATTACCCGTTCGGTACCACCACTGGCGTTATTATTGCCACTCCGTATTTCGGTTTGCGACGACAGGTCGAGGGTTAGTTTCAGGCGTTGGGTAACGTCGAAGTTGAAGTTAGAGCGGAGGTTATACCGGCGGTAGGTGGACTGGGGCGAAAAAGCATCGACTACGTCTTTGGTATCTTTGAACAGGCCAGACTGGTTGAAGAAACCACCGGACACAAAATAGCGCACCTTGTTCTGCCCCCCGCTGATGTTGATATTATGCTGGGATTGAGTCGAGAATTTTTTAAACAGCAGGTCGAACCAGTTGGAATTGGGGTGAAAAATGGGGTCTTTCCCGTTGGCATACAACTCAATATCTTCGTCGGTATAACGCGGGGTGTACACCGCTCCAGTCACGTAGGAGTCAGCTTTCAGACCCTGATTAAAGTTGCGGGCATAGTCGGCGCTATTCATCGACTCCCGCAGATTGGTAAATGAATTGAATCCCTGGTTGAAGGTGTAGCTCACTTTGGGTGGCCCTGCCTTTCCGCGCTTCGTGGTGATAATCAGTACACCGTTGGCCCCCCTGATACCATAAACTGCTGTAGACGACGCATCTTTCAGGATGGTGACAGATTCGATCTCGTTAGGGTCGATATTGTTGTAGTTATCCACCTGAATACCATCTACCAGCGTGAGTGGGTCGGTATTACCCGAAAACGTACCCACGCCCCGGATTCTGATCCTGGAGCCATCGTTACCCGGTTCGCCCCCGGTTTGGGTTGCAAACAAACCCGGCAGCCGACCCACCAGCGAGTTACTGACGTTGGCCACCGGCGACTGGATGAGTTCTTTGGTGCCAATGGTTGAAATAGCCCCGGTAGCGTTGATTTTCTTCTGGGTACCGAAGCCCACCACAACCACCTCGTTCAGGGATTTATTATCCGCAATGAGACTAACATCTACCTCAGAGCGATTACCAACCGTGATTTCCTGCCGCTCGTAGCCCACGAAACTAAAAACCAACACGGCATTACCATTGGGTACCGCCAGGGAGTAAGCCCCGTTTGCATCCGTGGTAGTACCTTTGGTAGAACCTTTCAATACAACGCTGGCTCCCGGAATCGGCTCACCTTTTTCGGTATCGATCACTTTCCCTTTCACCGTAATGTCAGCCGGTTTAACAGCTGACAGGGATTGCAGGTTAGCCTGGGCTGAAAACGCATTTACGGCGGGTGACTGATTAGCTGCCGACTCACTGGATAAATCGTCTGGAGTTCTAATCGACTCGGTTTCAACCGACAGTTTTTTATCGATCCGACGGGGTAAAATCGTATAGCCCCCCCCCTTGAGTTTTTTGAAGCGCAGATTGGCCGGGCTAAGTACCCGTTCCAAAACCTGTTCCAGATTCTCACTTTCACCGACAACACCGGAAAACATTTTGTTTTCCAGAAGCTCTTTCTGGTAAACGAATGTCGTTTTGTGGATAGCCTCAAGCTTTTTGAGCAATGCACTAATAGGGGTCAGATTGTCCTGCGCTTTACTGACGGCCTGTTTCCTAGGCGAAGCAAGTGCAACTTGCGCTACGCTTACCTGCATCCCGCACAAGATCGACAGCCAGAGAGTGGTAAAGAGGATACGTTTTTTCATAGTTAAAACGGGAATCGTATAATTGACTGGGCTGTTATTGATAGTCAAACAGAGCAGGGTGACGCTTTTCCCGTTTTTTCTATGATTATTTTCGGTTAAACTTTAAATCTTTTTACCGATACCAGAATCGGGCGAGTTAGTCGCTCAATTGGTTATTCCGGCGTAATCAGCCATAACAAAAAGGTCAGGTGTGAACCTGACCTTTTTGTTGCCTTAATCTCGTTATCAGAAAATCCGACAGTTCATTGGTTAATTACATATGTACTACCATCTTTCTGAACGTCGGCATCCAGAATCAGTGCCAGGTTATCGATGCAGTCTTCGATGACGCTGGTCCGTAGTTTTCCGCTTAGTTTTTTATCGGCCAATTGTTTGTCACCCAGCCTGATGGTCACGCCGAAGGTATCCTGCAGCGAGTTTATGATTTCGGGCAGGGTTTTACCATCAAGCACAAGGTACGATTCTTTCCAGGCATCGTACTGAGCGGGTTGCACCCGCTTTAGCTGAATCTGCGGCCTATGAGGAGTTACAATGGCCATATCGCCGGGTTTCATTACAACGGGTGGGGCATTATTGGCCGTCAGTTGTACTTTCCCTTCGTGCAATACCACATTGGTTTGCGCCCGGCGGCTGTTTACGTCGAACTCTGTACCCAGCACTTCTATCTGTGCTTCGGCCGTGTGTACAATAAACTTAGCCCCTTTACGCTTCGCAATGTCGAAGTACCCTTCGCCGTCAAGCCATACCTCACGAACCGGGCTTTGGGCCAGATTCTTCGCCACACGCAGGGTCGAGTTTCCATTAAGTGTTACTACTGATCCGTCAGCCAGCTGGATTTCCTGAATTTTGCCGTAAGCCGTCTGGTACGAGAAATCGGCGTTGTACTGCCACCAGACAATGCCCAGCGACGAAACCAGGAGTAAAATGGCAGCCGCAACCCAGTAGGGCCGCTGGTACCAGGTGATAACCCTGACGGGATAGTCCCTGACTAACTGGTCCGGAACCGTCCAGTCAGGGACCAGCCGGCCCGGGCCACTTTGCTGGTCAACAGGAAGGGCTTTGACCGGATGGTCGATATCATCCCATATCCGCTGTTTAAGTCGGGCAAGGTCTGCTTCGGACGGTTCTATTTCGCGAAACTGAATCGTTTTTATGTAGTCGGTAGCCATCTGGATATCCGTTATTTTATGAGGGTGCTGAGCCATAAATGCCTGCCAGAACTGGTTCAACTCAGGCGTTGGCCGCATAACCCAATGGATAAATGTCGGGTCTTCACAAAAATCTTCGACTGTAAACGTCGGATAATGCATCGGGAAAGCATACTGTTACATTCGTTAAACATCCCACCCGTTCGGTTTTCCCGGTATTAGGTTGATTAATTATTCATGTATTGAGTAAGCACCATTCCAAGCAGGCTCAGTAGTACGTTTCGATGCTGAAGCGATGCCTGAACATGGGCCCGCAAGGTAGTAAGGGCCGTGTTGATGGTGTTGTACACACTCTTCATGGTAATACCCATCACCTCGGCCGCCTGCTGGTAGGTAAGCCCCTTCATATACACCAGATACAGAATTTCCTTCTGGCGTTTAGGCAACTTATTCAGTTCATCAATTAGCACTGCTTTCTGCCCCTCGATCAGTTCATCTTCCACTACTTTACTCTCGTGCGACTCAATCAAAAACTCAGCATTATCGAACAGATACTCGTCAGAATCCAGTTTGTTCAACCGACCAATGGCATCCAGCAACCGACGACGTAATGCCCGAAACAGGTAGAATTTAATATTGTCGGTTGGCCCCAGTTTCTCCCGCTTTTCATGAATATGCAGAAAAAGTTCGTGCAGACAATCTTCCACCACCTGCCGGTTGCGTACCAAATTATAACCATATCGGTATAAACCGGCCGCAAATAACTCATACAGTTGCGAGAAGGCCTCCCGATCTCCCCTGCGAAACGTGTCCCAAAGTAAAGTATGTTCGGCGGGAGTGAGTTGATTTTTCATACGCTATGAACCCCGAAAGATGTAAATATACGCAGAAAAAATAGACGCAAATGTGGTCTTTTAGGGAAGAAATAGCGTAAGGCTCCATCAACGGGCAGCAATTAGTAAGCACACACCAATGCTAATGCTACTACGAATAAACAGCACCGAATTTAAGCCCGATGCTGCGTAAATCATAAGACAAAAACCGGCATAAGCGCTTGTTCTTTCCTTATTTCAGGATTTTCAGATACGCAATCGTCTGCGGCACCTGGGTGGCATAACTCGGGCTTTCGTCTTCGATGTAATAATGCTCGATGCCCGATTTTTTGGCTGCTTTCAGAATCGCCGGGATGTTGATCTGACCGGTGCCGAGCGCTACATCATTCACCACCGGCGTACCGCCCGAAAGGTTACCCGTTACGCCCTTGCGCAGGTCTTTGAGGTGCATGAGCTTATAGCGTTTCGGATATTTTTTGAGCAGCGCCACGGGGTCAGCACCCGGAAAAAACGTCCACAGGATATCCATCTCGAAGCTTACATACTGCGGGTTGGTGTTTTGCACGATGTAGTCGTACAGGGTGCCGTTTTCGTAAGGTTCAAACTCGTACCCGTGGTTGTGGTAGCAGAACGTAAGACCAAAGTCGTCTTTTAGTTTCTGGCCAATCTGATTAAAATCAGCCACGGTTTTCTTAGCCATATCGAGCGTAAAAGCTCCCTGATGTGGCACCCAGGCTACCCGCACAAAACTGGCGCCGAGGGTTTTGGCATTTTGGCCAACCTCGGCCGTTTTATCGAGCGCGTCGCCATAGCTCACACCAAACGACGAGCATTTCATGCCGCGCTCATCAAGCAGTTTGCGGATATCGGCCGCCGTTTTACCGAACAGGTTCGAAAACTCCATGTCGGTCACACCCAGCGATTTGATCGTATCGAGAGTGGCTGCCATATTCTTTTGCAGGCTATTGCGGAACGTGTACGACACCATACCGGGTTTCTGTAAGCCCTTTTGGGCAATGGCCGGGGTGAGTGCCAGGAAGAGAAGCAGGGGGAACAGGTTTTTTTTCATTGGTTTTTGGGGAGAGCAATAAAGCGTATTTCGTTTACCGGGTGAAGTTTTTGACTGGCAAATTCCCCCCTGATAAACGAAATATGAATACAGTATGGCTACTTGTGTAAAGCTCATACTGCTGATATCTACTACAAACTTACACGCGCACCTGCCAGCCTTTATCGTATTCGCGGCCCCAGAGTTGCATCGCTTCTTTGTCGTTTTGAATGTGGCCATTCTGCGGGTCGCAAACCAACGCCCGACCGACGCGCTGCGAAATATTGCCCAGGTGCGCAATCACGGTCGATTTGTGGCCCGTCAAAATGTCGGCGGTTAGTTTCGCATCTCCCCGGATCGAGCTCACGAAGTTTAGGAGGTGCGTAGCGTCCAGCTTTTCAGTAGGGCTAACGGGGTTGGTTGGATCAGCGATAATGTCGTCTTTCACGTCTTTCACGACTTTGCCCTTCTGGTCATGGATGGTGTAACTGTTGGCACCGGGATACACCAGGGTACCGGTTGTGCCGTAGAAGATGACGCCCCGGCCATATCCTTCGGAGTTATAGCCGTTGCACGAACGCCCCTCCCAGGTCATGGCCGTATTGTTGGCAAAGTTAGCCGTAATGGTCTGGGTGTCGGGTGTTTGCCAGTCGTCCTGAAACGCAAACCGTCCCCCACCCGATACTACTTTGGTCGGATAATCGACATCCAGCCCCCAGCGCATCACGTCGATTTCGTGGGTGCCGTTGTTGAGGGCTTCGCCGGTGCCCCAGTTCCAGAGCCAGTGCCAGTTGTAGTGAATCAGGTTGTCTTTGTAGGGCTGACGCGGAGCCGGTCCCTGCCAGAGGTCGTAGTTGAGATTAGCGGGTACCGCCACTTCTTTACCGGTGCCGATGCTGGGTCGCCAGTTGGTGTACCAGCCACGGGCAAAATAGGGTCGGCCAATGGCTCCCGCCCGCAGGTCGGCAACCAGGGCCTGAACGTTAGAAAACGACCGGCGCTGACTACCCATCTGCACCAGACGTTTGTACTTGCTGGCGGCTTCTATGGCCATTTCGCCCTCGTGGGGGTTGTGGCTGCACGGCTTCTCAACGTAGACGTGTTTACCCGCCTGACAGCCCATAATAGTGGCGGGCGCGTGCCAGTGATCAGGGGCAGCAATGGCCAGCGCGTCGAAGTCTTTCTTCTCCAGCAGTTTGCGAATATCTGTAAAGCCCTGGGGTTTTTTACCCGTAATTTTCTCGATATCGGCGATGGTTTTATTCAGTACGTTCTGGTCGACATCACAGATATAGCCAACCTCAACGTTGGGCAATTTGGCGAAGGTTCTGGCCAGAAACTCGCCCCGGCTGTGGGTACCCATCACCCCGATGACGACTTTATCATTAGGTGAGCCAGTGAAGAAACTCCCGGCCGACAGTGAGGGAGAAAGCAGGAGGCTGGTACCGGCTACGGAAGCCGTGCGCAAAAAATCACGCCGGTTAGTTTGGTCTGACATAAGAAGTTAGTTTAGTAATTTGGATACGGAGAACATTGGCAACCGGAAACCGCAGACAATAGAAACGGGTGCCGTTAAACGTAAAACAGTTGATTTCGCTCAATATCCCGGATTCTGTTCAACTTTCGCGTTTAGGTTAGCGTCAATGAACTTTTGTGGGATTGGAAACAGCGCGTGCTGGGGCTGAATAGTAGGGCCGCTTCTCGAATTATATTTCTTTACCCGCTCCACTAATTTCCCCATCCGACTCAGCGTCAGCCGCCGAAGTTCTTCCAGCATCAGTTCGCGTGCCCGCTCATCCAGAATGTAGTCGAGAGAGACGTCTGCCAGGGTTGCCGGTTTGGCTTTCGCCCGGTTCCGTATCACGTTAATATCATCCAACGCCTTTTGCGTATCACCTTTGAGTAAATAGGCTTCTGCCCGATATAAGTACGTTTCGGCCAACCGCATCAGGTAGTGTTCCTTGAATGTTCGGCCATAGGTGGCTCCGGCCAGGGCTTCACCCTCAATTTTACGAATGTATGGGTAGTACCAGTACAGCGTGTCAATGTCTTTGGCCGTAGCCGGGTTTACCTTCTGCCTGAAGTATTTGGACGTTGGTTCATTGTAGAAGAAATCCCGCCGTATATTATAGGACGAGTTGCGCATATCTGACTTGTCTGCCCAGATGGTATAGTTGAAATAGTTCGTGGGCCGATACCAGCCAACTGGTCGGCCTAAACTATCAACCACGGCCATTGCCGTTTTGCCGTCCGGGTCTTTGATGGCGAAGTAACGCGGTCCCCACGCCCGAATCATACCATTCCCACCACCCACCTTCGGAATTCCGCCCGGTGTCTGATAATCGAACTGGAGTGTCCAGATGGTTTCTTTATTGCCCGACGTAGCACGGTTCTGGTTATTGTCTTTGAATAAATCGGAGAACACATCGCCCGGCTGGGTCGCGTATTTGCCAAAACGGGTGGTCATCAACTGGTACTGCCCATCGTTAATGACCGCCGAAGCACTGGCAATGGCTTTATCGTAGTTACCGGTACTGATATAAAGCTCGGCCAGCAGGTGATCGGCGGCAGCTTTCACAATCCGGCCATCCTGCGAGGTACTTTTGGGTAACCACTGCGAGGCAAACTCCAGATCAGCTACGGCAAAGTTGTACACCTCTTTACGAGGTTTACGCACGAAATCGAGCACGGGCTGGGTTGCTACCTTATCCACTATGGGTACGTCGCCG
Source organism: Spirosoma spitsbergense DSM 19989 (assembly GCF_000374085.1). GTDB lineage: Bacteria > Bacteroidota > Bacteroidia > Cytophagales > Spirosomataceae > Spirosoma > Spirosoma spitsbergense. Next base: position 23,812 of record NZ_KB893389.1, read on the forward strand.
TATAGATTGGCCAGCACATTGTAGGCATAGGCCCGAAAAAATCGTGCTTCGGCAATAGCCGCGTTTTTCTCAACCTCATCTTTCCAGACTGCCGTGGGTCGGCTGGCGTAGTCGATAATCGTATTGGCGCGGGGAATAATGGTCTGGTACGCCCACTCCCAATGGTAGTTGACAGCGGCTAAGGTAGGGGTAAGCCAGATTCGATAGTCTTTAAACATATTCTGGGCCGGGTCGCCGGTACCGCCCACATCGGTACCAATCTGAAAATCCCAGATGTTGGTACCATCACCCACGTTGTCGTTCAGAAAATAGGCCTCCCGTAGTCCGGCGTGCAGTGAGGTGATGTAGGTATCGAACCCCGTCTTGTTAACCAACACGGCCTGTGGCGACAGGAAATCTTTGGGCACTTCGGTAAGTACATCGTCTTTACAGGCAATGGGTAGTCCCAGTAGGGCAATCAGCCAAAACCCTCTCCGGAGAGTCTTGAAAATCGGGTTGAAAAAGGAATAATTCATGGAGTCAATGATTTATGAATAAGTAAGTGTACGATAGCACGCTTACTCGTTGGTTTAGAAACTCAAATTGATACCTGCCGTAACCGTTCGGGCCAGTGGGTAACTTCGCCGGGGATCGGTCGTGTTTACCCCAACTTCAGGGTCAAAGCCAACCCAGTTTGTGAATGTGTACAGATTTTTGCCACTGACATACGCGCTCAACGTACCAAGTTTCAATGATTTCACCAGGGCCGACGGAAACTGATAGGTCAGGTTTACATCCTGAATCCGGATAAAATCCCGGCTTTGGTAATAGCCGTGGCCAACGGGATTGGTATAGGTTAAGGACGGGCGGGTATTGGACTTATTCTCGGGTGTCCACCAGTCGGCGTCCAGGCCATTGAATGAGCGTGACGGATAATTGTAGTTGCCGTTCGTTTCCAGCAACGGCAACGCCTGCGACCAGCCCTGCATGGCGTTGATGAAGACCGTCAGCGATAGATTGCCATAACGGAGTGTGTTGCCGACCCCCCAGCGATATTTGGGCTGCTGCTGGCTGATGACACTCCGGTCTGCGGGGTCGATTTTGCCATCCCCATTGATATCTTTTATTCGATAGAAACCCGCTTTGTAACCCGCTGGCAAGGCATCATTGGCCTGATAAACGCCGTCAAGCGTGTAGTCATAGTTAACGCTGATGGGCTGACCGATAAACCAGCGATTGCCCAGGTCATCATCTTCTTTGCCGTCGCCATTAGTATCACTACCGTAAAGATGGGTAATGCGGTTACGATTCCTAGAGAAAACCACGTTGCTGTTCCACTCAAACTTACCCTGACGGAAGTTGGTCGAATTCAGCGATAACTCAAAGCCTTTATTGTTGGTAGCGCCCAGGTTAGTGGTTACCCCGGCAAAACCCGTCGGGCTGGGCAGTTGCCGGTACAGCAACAGGTCTTTGGTATTGAGATTATAATACTCGACAGTACCGCCAAGGCGCCCTTTGAACAGGTCGAAATCCATGGCAATATTCGTAGAGGTCGTTGTTTCCCAGGTCAGGTTGGAATTTTCCATCGAGGCCGTATAAACCCCGGTACTGGTAGGACCTCCGTCACCAAATACGTATTGAACCGTACTGCCCCGGCTCAGTGACTGGTAAGGGTTGATGGCCTGATTACCTACCGAACCATACGAAAGCCGGAGTTTAAGCAGGTTGACGAATGAGAGCGATTTGATAAATGGCTCATCCGAGGCTACCCAGGCCAGAGCCGCCGACGGGAACGTACCAAATTTCTGGTTAGTACCAAAAACGGAGGTGCCATCCCGACGGGCAGTCAGGGTCAGTAGGTAGCGATCCATAAACCGGTAATTCACCCGTAGCATGGACGAAATACCTTCCTGCGCCTGCGCGTTGGAAACAGTTTGTTGCACCTGCGCCAGATTAAGGCTATTCCAGCTTAGCACATCGGTGAAAAACGTGGCACCACTGGCCATTGTGGATTCCCAACCCCGGTGATTACGCCCATACAGAGCCGTTACGTCGATACTGTGGTTGTTATTTATCTGTTTAGAATAGGTCAGGATGTTTTCCAGCACCCAGTCCAAATCTTCCCGGTTATACTTACTGGCCGTCCCTCTGTTATTGAGGCCATTGCGCTGGTAAATGGGAGACGAGTTATAATTATGCTCCCAGCGATAGTTAGGCGAGTAATTGACCCGGTAGTTTAGTCCTTTCAAAAACGGGGCATCGACGATAGCATAGAAATTCGCAAACAGGTTATGGTTAATTTCTTCGTTCTTATTCAATTGGGCATAAAACAGCGGATTGAAGGACAACTGATCGTCGGACGGGTAAGGCACCAAGTCCGTTTTAGCGGCATCGTAGTACAACTTTCCATATGGACTCAGATAATAGCCACCGAACAGATCGGCCTCCTGGCCCGACAGATTCCGTTTGGCGTACAGCGAGCTGACCCCAATCCTCAACCACGGACTGATGGTATTTTCCAGGTTGAGCCGCAAGGAAGTCCGGGTGGCATTATCATTGTAAATCAAGCCTTTCTCATAAACCTGTGCCCCTGAAAACAGGTAACTCGTCCGCTCGGTACGGCCCGAAATACTCAGGTTATACGATTGAACTGACCCTTGCTGCGAGATCACATCCAGCGGATCGACACTCTGACCATTCTTGTAATTATCTACCTCCGAGTTTTGTAGGTAACTGGCTACCTGAGTCGGATCGGACGTTTGCCCGTTCTGCTTCCGAAAATCCAGCAGACGCTGCACGTAGCGATCAGGACTCAGTAGTTTTAGCCGGTAACTCATGTCCGATAAACCTGCGTAAGTACTTAGCCGAATGGTGGGCTTATCGGTAGTGCCACGTCGGGAGTTGACCAGAATAACGCCATTGGCGGCCCGTGAGCCGTAAATAGCGGCCGCACTGGCATCTTTCAGGATCTCCATCGACTCGATATCATTGGGGTTTATGTCGGCCAGGCTCCCATTGAAGAAAATTCCGTCGAGAATAATCAGGGGATCGTTGGAGGCCGTAATGGAACGTTGTCCACGCACCAGAATCGTTCCACCCTGGCCTGGTCGGCCATTATCGACAAACTGCACCCCCGCTACGCGTCCCCGCAACGCCTGCGAAATATTCGTGTTGGGCAGGTTCTCGGTTTGTTTCAGGTCCACCTTGGCGACCGACCCCGTTACATTACGCCGGGACTGCGTACCGTAACCTACCACCACCACCTCATTCAATGTTTTATCATCGGCCTTCAACGTGACATTGATAGTAGAGCGGCTTCCTACTGTTTCTTCCTGCGAGGCATATCCCACGAAAGAAAACACCAGAATAGTCATTTGCGATGCACCATTGCGATCGGGAATACTGATACGGTAGTTGCCGCTGCCGTCGGTATTGGTGCCTTTGGTGGTCCCTTTCACCACGATACTTACCCCCGGCAGCACCTGGCCAGCATCGTCAGTGACGGTTCCGGTAATGATTTCGTCGGCCGGGGCGAGAGTACCCGCCAGATTGGCTAACCCAGGCAGCTTTGTTTCGGGCAATAAACCGGTTTCGTCAAGCATACTCAGGACAATCTGCTGATCTGAGATGCTGTATGTAATAGACAGCGGTTTCAGGAGTCGGTCCAGTACAGTACCCAACTTTTCATCGTGCGCTTCCACACTAATTTTTCGGTCGGCGCGAATGCGCTGGGCACTATAGATAAACTGAGCCGACGTGCTTTTTTCAAGCAGGCGCAACACACTTTTTAACGATTGATTTCGGCACTGGATGTTGACCCGTGTATTCAACTGATCCTGTGCGTTGGAATTACCCGCGTGAGCAATTCCAGCGAATACCATCGCAAAGCAAAATTGACGGACTGTTAATGACATAACATTCCAAATTTGGACGGTCAAAGGGTTTGGCATAGTTTTGTTTGTTTTTGTTTAGGAATAGACAAGAGCACCCTGGCGACAACTGCTGGTTTTGGCCAGTCGCGGAGGCAGTTCGGAGCCGATAGTGCTGGAACCACTATCGGCTCTTTTACTTGATCAAGATGTTTACTGCATAGATTATCAGGGCTTTAGTGCGTGTGCTTATTGATTACAACTTTCTGCGTGAATGACAATCGTTGTTCCTACCGTTTCGTGCGTACCACCAATCGCCTGGCAAACAAGGTTGAGTTTTTTGTACATCGACTCATTCGTCAGCCGTGCCGTAAGTGTACAATGCTTCAGCTTCTCCCGATCAAAATCAATCTGAATACCGTAGGCTGTTTGTAGCTTATCAAACACATCGGCAATGGGGGTTTCTTCAAAGACGAAGTCGGTTTCCTGGCTTTTCTGATTGACTAAAACCGGAGCTTCCACGAGGGTTTTGCGAAAGACATTATCCTGCGCTGAGAACGTCACCTGCTGGTTAGGAATAAGTAGAACTGCCGTCTGGTCTGAGCTGGGTACGCCAGTGGCTTTTGATACGGCCACTTTACCCGTTTTTACAACTACGTTCACTTCGCCATTACGCCCTGAAGTACGCACGTCAAAGCTGGTTCCCAGTACTTTTACATTAACGTCACCGGCATGAACGATAAAAGGCCGAAGGGGTTGGCGGACGACCTCGAAAAAGGCATCGCCCGTTAGTTTTACGTCCCGTACCTGTCGGCCAAACTGCGCGGGAAATAATACCCGGCTGTTTGGTGCCAGCACTACGCGGCTCCCATCGGGCAGTTTAACGGATAGCGGGCGTTCTGTACGATTTTCCCTCGACAGCGAGTCATTGGTTTTTTCGGGGAGAGCTGCCAGATCAGAAGTCGATCTGTTTACGGACAATCCGTACCAGCCAATGCCCAGTACAACCAGAATGGCGGCTGCTATTCGCCAGGCAGATACCAACCAATGGCGACTGGCAGAATTAGAAAAGGGCAAATGGTCTTCGGAAAGCTGCGCCTGCACCCTGGCTACCGCAAGCCGAACGGCCTGATCGGCTGGGAGTTGTTCGTTTACAGCCAGGTTCGCAACCCAGTAGCGGGCCTCCTGCAAAACTACAGCCCGGGTCGGGTGCATCAACTGCCATTGCTGCCAGAACGAATCTGATTCGCGGGTTGGGTGTTTTACCCAGGCGACAAACTCATTGTCAAGCAAAAAGTCAGCAATCTCGTAGGTTTCGTAGGACTTCATAAAAAAAGGGTCTCAAGTGGGGAGACACACCTTTTCTGAATAACTACTGAACTTTACGGCGATTTTTTTTAACTTTTTCACGCAGTGAAATAGCCGCTGTAGCGCGGCCAGCAACTCAGTAAGGAATTTTCACGTCAAGGAAGTTAGGCGTTAGCCTCTAGAAGTGCCACCAGCGCAGGCAAAAGGGTACCCTGCCAGTTTTTGCGAAGCCGCAACAGGGATTCCCGGAGTAGGTTATAGACCGATTGGCGGTTGAGTTGCATCAGCTCCGCAATCTCATCGAAATCCAGGTCCTGGTAGAACCGCAGGTAAATGAGTTGTTTTTGCCGGGGCGATAATGTCTCAACTAACGCGGCTAACTGCCTGGCCTTTTCTGCCTGCTCCTGACGGCTGATAAGGTCCGCTTCGATGCTGAACTCTACACTAAAACTGGTATCTGGATTAATAATTTCTGCGTTGTATAACAGGCGATTACGGTGTATAGCCCGGTGGATTTTACGCTGTAATGCCCGTAGCATATAGAACCGGGGCGACTCGGCGCTGCCAATCGCAACCCGACGGTGCCATAACTCCAGAAAGACTTCCTGGATGCAGTCTTTCACTAATTCCTTATCGAAGACAAGTTTTGTACCGTAGCTATAGAGCGGCCGATAATGCCGTTCCATCAGGATCGTATACGCCTGCCTATCACCTTGCCTGAAGGCTTCCCAAAGTTCGATATCGGTAGCGGTTAACAAATGCACGGGTTACACATGAAGTGACTGAAAAGATCAACGAGACGAGTCAACAGAAAGATAAATCAGACGTGTACTTACTAATTTTACAGGTGTAAAATAAGGGTGATTTTGGCCGAATCTACCCGACAGACCAATTTGTTTTACTGTTCAAAGGCACCCCGGTCCCGACCCGGCCCCTTTGGCCGTGCTTTGCCGGTAATATCCGTTTTCAGGGCCACAGCAGCAGAGCCGGTGTTATGGCCTTTACTATCCTTCGTCAGCCGGAAATTACCCTTCGTTATATCAGTTTCTACGTCGATAAAATTGGGGTCGGCAATGATGTCATTAGTCCCCACTAAAACATTCTGCGCCACTGGATATAGGTTGTAATCCCACTTAACATCAGTGTTCCGATTGTTGGAGGTTACCTTGCCAGCAGGCCGGGGAGTGATAATGTTGTTCATTATCACCACATCGGTCGATCGGTTGGCAAACAGTTCGGGGTAGCCAACAATACCGCCGTTCCAGTAGGTAGTGTTGTTGATAATATCGACGTGCCGGGTCCGAAATGTGTGAATCCCCGACCCACCGTTGAAGGCGCTGATGTTGTCGGCAATCAGTGCCCGGCCTTTCCACTCCGGGCGTTTGGGTTTGGCAGCCGGAGCGGGCTTGGTGCTGTCTGGTTTGACGACGGCGTCAGCGTTGGGGTTAGTGGCCCCCTGACCCTGCTCCTGATCGGTTACATCGAGAATAATTCCATTACCGTCGCTGAGTTTACCGATTTGCTCCCAGGGCACCAGCGTTTTATTGTTCCACACATAGTTGCGCTGAATCACCACATGATACCCCGGCGCATCGTCATGCGCCCAGTTGTTGAGCGTAGTAATGCCCGAGCCACCATAGCGCATAAACCAGGCGTTATTATAAACCCGACAGTCTTCGACCGTAAAATAATCGATTTCAATGCCGACAATCCCACCACCGGGGCACTTGGCAACTTCGCAGTTCCGAATAACTAGATGGTGCGGCTTTTCATCTGGTTTCTTACCCCGGCCATTGAAGAAGATGCCGTTGGTATTGAAGTACGGGTCAGGTTTGGGCTTTCTGGCGTCTTCCTGTGCTTTCAGCAGTACAATCGAATCGTTACTGCCAATAACCCGCAGTCCGTCGAAGATGTGATACGACCCCGAAATCTGAATACCAGCCCAGCCCGTTGGGCGAATTTCGGGATGCTGACCCGGCAGGGCTTTCCAGGTAATCCAGGCTCCGTCTTTCCCCGACCGGGTGATATTCAAAACCGCGCTACCGTTTCCTTTATCGGAGTTGGTGTAGATGCCGTTTCCGATTAAAACCACTTCACCGGGCTGCACCAGATCGGCGGCCTTTTGCAGATTACGGAATGCCGTTTTTTCGGTTTTCCCATCGTTGGTATCATTACCCGTGCCGGATACGTACCAGGTTTGGTCATGGGCAGCCAGGTTAACAAAGAGCAGTAGAAATACGACAAATTGGGAATTTTTCATGCTATTTAATCGAGTCAGATTGGTATTTTTATTTTAGAGAAGGTCGGTATTTAGCACCATCGGCAATGACCCGTACTGCATCGACTGGGTATACAGGCCGTTGTGCATAAGGGTCCCGTACTTTTTGGCTTTTAGTAGACTATGATGGAGGTAATCAGCCGGAGAATAACCTGGCCCCTGCCTACAGGAAATGCGTTGTCGGTTTTGGGACCTACCTCAACGACGGAGCAGGGTTGAGCCAGCAGCCGCGACGAAACCAGTATGCAGAAAAACAAGCTAATTCGTTGAACCATGTTCGTTATGAAGCGGGTTTCCTGACCGTAGTCGCTGTAAAAGAGCCTGGCAGCGTGTAGGCCTTGTGGGCGTACTGAAACGTCCAGGCTATGTAATCATCGCCCAGCACTTTACCGACGTTGAACCGAAGCAGAAATTTCATGGGAATAGCCGATTAGGGAGAGTTTGCCACCGGGACATTACTGGTAAAACGGAATAGTCCTGATTTTTCCCGGTTTTCATCCGTATTTCTTTGGGCAGCCACAAATGAGTCGGCAGTACAGTTGGCCGAAGGAGCAGATTCAGTAAATACAAAAGAGCTGAAGTTTGTGCTTCAGCCCTGCTTGTGTCAATTTCCCATTATAGGTGTTATCTACTCTGACAGTAGGGGCTGCCCAATGGCAATCGCTACTGTCAATATCTATCATCCGGGCACTTTCTGATCGAGGTAATACGCAGACAACAAGCCCAAACCGGCTCCCCAGAGTATCAGGGCTGCTCCGTGTAAAGCGACCTCGAACGATTCACTATAGAGTTGTCTGAACCAGGTAAGCGCAACACCATCTAAAAATATGGCCGTAAACGTTATAACGACCACCGGCCTCAGAAGCTCGTTCCAGGGCAGACCACTGGTTTGTTTGGTGACGTACAGAAACGCTCCGGTTAGGGGACCCTTCTTTAGCGAATAACGCATAGCCGGTTAAAATCCAGGATTTTTTGTTTTCATTGAGCATAGCGCACAATCATCTGGTTGGTAACCCTAAAGTTACGGCTACTAGCCAGTTCTACGAAAGACTGCGGCTTCTACAAGTTTGGAGAAGGCATTCTCATCTTTTTGTACGGCTAAAAGATTATTGTGATAGACATCATTCGGTATAAATTCTCCGATTCCGGGTTAAACCTCCTTCGCAAACGTTAAAAAATAGTACCCCTGATCTCTAGCGGCCAGTCAATGTTCCATTTCCAATTCGTCGTAATAAATTAACGCCCATCAGAAAGGGCATGACAAAAGGAATAGCCGGAATCGATACCGCATAACCAGCAATGGTAAGTGGCTCAATGGAGAATGAAGGCAATACACACAGAAAAAAACCGAGCAAGTTCATTCCTATATAGACTCGGCAAGCCATTGGCTTTAACCACCCTACGCGTCCCAGAGATACGGCAAAAGAAGCTGTGGCCAGGTAGATTAATGCCACTTCAATGGAGCTAATCCAGGCAAACAGGGCGCGAAGGGGTAAGTACCAGTCCGGCCGTTTCGGGGAAGCCGCGTCAACGAACAGCTTAAATGACTCCGTCAAATAACTACCCCAATAGATCATGTTGAGCATAAATAAAGGCATTGCCAGCAGGACTAGCAGCAAGCCCAGTTGGGAATATAAATCCTAGCCAGTCCGTTTCAATTGATTTCTCAATAAAGCAAAGCCAAGTGTGAAGAACACACCACTGCCTAGCAGAATAGCATAACGGACCTGCTGTTCAATAGCGGTAGCTACCCAGCCTTCCGCCGTAGCTGGTGGCGGACCCATGCCCCCAAACAAGGCAATAAATACCCAGGGGATCACGAACAAATAAGCGCATATCACCAATTGTTTAGTGTCCTCATCCTGGCTTGGAAGGGCCTTCGAACTCAGTACCCAAGCTGCCAGTAGCATCAGACAGACATGGATCATCCAGATTGGCAGATAGATGGTATAGCTGGTGTGGCCAATCGTAAAGGCGAGGAGAGCCGCCAAGAATGGGACAAGCGTTAAATAAAGCTGACTCAAAGTCCGTAGCATTGGCTTGGCTGTTCTGAAGATGACTGGTTTGGTCAGCTAATTTACTACCGGTTCCAGGAAAGAGTGCTGCCCGTTCATTGCGAGTGGCTGAGTAGATGCAAATTTAGCTTGTAGTAATTTTTTAACCTGATTAACGCCCTGGGCCTATCTTAAGAGAGGATTTAACATTGAGCTGATTACGTACCAGACGTAGGCTAGAGCCAGAAACTTGCTCAGCCCTTTTTTTTACGGATTAAATCAGTGAGGTATAAACCTCTACTGATGCAATTCATATCTTCGCTACATCCCTGTTGACGTTCAGTTAAACGCCCTCCACTCACAAATCCCCCTTCTTCCCTTCCCGAACGGCATAATCGACAGCGCGGGCGGTGAGGGCCATGTAGGTCAGTGATGGGTTCTGGCAGGCCGACGAAGCCATGCTGGCCCCGTCCGTTACGAAGACGTTCTTTACGGCATGAAGCTGATTCCATTTGTTGAGCATCGACGTTTTAGGGTCATGCCCCATCCGTGCCGTGCCCATTTCGTGGATGGCCAGACCGGGATTCTGGTGGTTGTCGATAGCCGCCGTTACCCGGATGCCCGCAGCTTCCATCATCGCTTTGGCCTGGGTTATGGCGTCCTGCGTCATCTTATCTTCATTATCGCTCCAGGCGCAGTCGATATCCAGCGTCGGCATACCCCACTGATCTTTGTTCGTCTGGTTTAGCCGGACGTGGTTTTCATAGCGGGGCAGCATCTCGCCCATCGCTGTCATACTGAACGACCACCCGCCGGGCGTTGTGAGCGATTCCTTGAAATCGGCCCCGAACCCTTCCTTGCCGCGCCCTCGCTCCCAACCGGCCCGTTGGCCTCCACAGGCATAGGCGTAGCCACGCACAAAATCGGTCTGTTTATCATCCAGCACGTTACGGAAACGGGGCACATAGGTACCGGTGGGTCGCCGACCGTAATAGTATTTGTCGTCCAGGTCAGAACCGTCATACACGCCACTCACCCGCCCCCGGTAGTTATGGTCCATCAGGTAATGACCCAACACGCCACTATCGTTCCCCAGCCCGTTTGGAAACCGGTGCGAGGTCGAGTTGAGTAAAATCAGCGTTGAATTGAGCGTTGCCGCATTCACGAAAATAATCCGGGCGTAGTACTCGGTCATTTCCTTCGTGTTGGTGTCGATCACCCGAACGCCGGTTGCTTTTTTCTTTCGCTCATCGTAGATGATGGAATGAACTACTGAAAACGGCCGAATGGTCAGCTTGCCTGTTTTGGCGGCTGCGGGCAGCGTAGCCGCATTGCTGCTGAAGTAGGCTCCGTACAGACATCCCCGCCCGCACCAGTTGCGCGACTGACAGTCGGCCCGGCCCAGTGCCAGATGAACAGGCTGTGCTTTGCTCAGATTGGCGGTGCGGCTAATGATGAGGTGACGATCGGCGTATTCTTTTTTCCAGGCATCGCGAACGCTTTTTTCGATGCAGCTCATCTCGAAGGGTGGTAAAAATTCACCGTCGGGCAGCGTCGATAAGCCATCCCGATTGCCACTGATACCGGCAAATTTCTCGACGTAGCTGTACCAGGGCGCTAAATCCGGGTAACGAATGGGCCAGTCTGCGCCGTGACCGTCTTTGAGATTATCCTCAAAATTGAACGGTGCCCAGCGTTGCGTCCAGCGCGCCCACGACAGCGATTTACCCCCCACCTGATAGCCCCGAATCCAGTCGAAGGGTTTGGTCTGCTGGTAGGGGTGATCAGTATCGCGGATAAAAAATTGCCCGGAATACTCATTGAAGGCGTAAGCCACTTTGGCCTGTATCGGGCTTTTTTCCAGTACCTCCAGCGGGTAGCGGCCCCGGTGGGCCATCTCCCACGGACTCGACATCGTGGTCGGATAGTCTTTAACGTGTTCAACGGGTCGCCCGCGTTCCAGCACCATTGTCTTCAACCCTTTCTGGGTCAACTCTTTAGCGGCCCAGCCTCCGCTTATACCGGAGCCAATCACAATGGCATCGTATTGGTTAGCGGTCGGTGATGTTGTATTTCCAGTCAGATTCATAAACTGTCAGAGTTAGAGGGTATGAAGATTCGGTAACGGCTGGTGCCGAGACCGGGCATTAGTCAAGGCTAACCGGTTCTTTCGGCTGATCTTTCTCCACGATTTTTCCGTTTGCCTTATCTTTCAAAATCAGCTTGTGCCGACCATCGTGGGTGATTTCTTCTTTAATCAGGTAAAAATGATCGTCGTAGTCCGTCAGCGTTTTTTCGGCGCTCAGGCCTTCCTGTCCCCGCCAAACGGCCAGGTTAATGGGCTCCCACTGCTTCGTTTCGGCCGAGCGATAAGCCGCGTCCAGAATGGCATTGACCACATAGCCATCATAGAAGGTTTCGGCGGGTTCGCGGCCATTCTCGCACGCATCAAACATGTCGGCAAACATGTGATTATAGCCTAAATCGTTCACTTCGTCACCCACCGGAAAAAGCCAGCCGGAATTCGATTCGGCTTTTTCGGCCACGTAATCGGCCCCTTTGCCACCGGAATGCCGGCCAGAGGTGTACATCTCGAAGCCGGTACGCAAAAAATTGTTGATCCAGATAGTGCCCTCGGTGCCCATCACTTCGTCGCGCAGGTCCATACCGCCCCGAAACACCCAGCTCACCTCGAATTGTCAAATGGCCCCGTTTTCGTATTTGACCAGGGCAATGGCATGGTCTTCGGCGTCGATAGGCTTCACCTGGGTGGCAGCCCAGCACATCACCTCGACGGGCCGAACGTCTTTACCGATGAAACTCCGGGCAATTTCGACGCAGTGACAACCCAGATCGAGCATACACCCGCCACCCGCCTGCTCCTTGTCCCAGAACCAGTTAGAGTGCGGACCGGGGTGCGCTTCCCTGGATTTGGCCCACAAAATTCGGCCAAGCGACCCCGACTTAACCGTTTCCAGGGCTTTCAGAAACTTGGGCGAATACCACAAATCTTCGAGATAACCACCGAAAATACCCGCTTCTTCCACCAGTTGCATCATATGCAGCGCTTCGTCGGCAGTGCGGCCCAGCGGTTTGGTACAGATGACATTTTTCCTGTGTTTGGCGCATAGCGCAACGGCCGCAGCGTGGAGATTGTTGGGCAGAGCTACGCACACCATCGTGATATCGGAATGCGAGATAACCGCTTCCATATCAGTCGACCAAATGGCACAGCTATAGTCGTTGGCAAATTTTTTGGCCGTTTCTTCCCGACGGGCGTAAATGGCGACAACACGGTCTCGGCTGCGTTGGCCGTGGAGCGATTCGGCATAAAAACGACCGATGAAACCGCCCCCAAGCATGGCAATTCGTTGCATACGTACTGGTTTTTTAATGTAAAAATGTTGGTCGCCTTACACGCCAAACTGTTTTTTGATGGTCTGTCGGCTCATTTTCAGGCTTTCGCGAATGGGGCGCGTTGGTTTAAAACCCGCTGGAAACGCCAGCTCGACCAGCATGTCGCCCGAATAATTAAGCGCTTTCAACTCGCGGGCAATCGCGCCAAAATCCATGATGCCTTCGCCCACCGATTCCGACCAGACACCCGTCCAGAGGTGGTCGCGGAGGTGCATCGATACAATTTTATCTTTGTACACTTTCAGAAACGTCGGCACATCGACCTTCGCCTGAAACAGCCAGTCGAGGTCGGGACCAAGGGCTATGTCTGGTACGCGCTCCAGCGTATTTTTCAGGTCGTAAAGCCCATCGGCGACTTCGTAGACGTGGTTATGCAGGTTAGGTACCACGTTATGCTGTTTGCCAATAGCCTGAATTTTTTGCAGCGTTTCGCCCTGAACATCCAGTTCTTCGGGCGTTTTTTTGCGTCGGGCATCGCCCACGGAAATGCCTAATGTGCGCCCCTTGAGTTTGGCGATTCGTTCGATAACCAGACCCGCATCGTCAATAATTTCGGCCTGTTTCTGTTTGTTCCACATCGGTTGACCGTAAGATGCCCCGCTTACGGCTACGCCGGTTTTCTGAATCAGGTCGCCAATTTTTTCAACCGAATCATCGTGCCGCAGGCTAACTTCCATCAATTCGATGGCATCGAACCCCGCGTATTTCACATCGTTAAACACCTGGTCGAGTATCGGGAAACAGTCATAATTTGGCTTGTCCGACGAAAATGCCCAGTCGTGAATACCCAATACCCGCTGGCCAGCCAACGGCTTATTATCATTCGGTTGCCAGTAATCAGTAAAGGCAATTGTGCCAGCCGTAGCTCCTAAAAAACATCGACGATTCATCATGTGTATTGCGGGATAAACAGGGTTAACAGGTAGGCTTAGGCTGTTGTATATGGCTTGGAAAGTGGGTAATCAAAGTAATCGAATCGCCAGCAGGAAGCTAACCAGCAGGCTGATACAACTCAGAAAAGCCCCTTTACTCTCAAACGAAGCCCGAACGCCAGACCGCAGGGTCGTCAAGGCTATGTTGATGGTGTTATAGACGCTCTTCAGCGAAATCCCCATCACCTCGGCAGCCTGTGGGTAGGTCAGTCCTTTCATAAATACCAGGTATAGAATCTCTTTCTGGCGTTTTGGCAGTTCATTCAGGGCCATAACGACCAGCTCTTTTTGCCGTTCCACGAGCTCACTTTCAATCAGCGTGCGCTCATACGGCTGCACCAGAAAAGCGGCATCCGTAAACAGATAGTCGTCGGAGTCGAGTTTATTCAATCGCCCAACGGTATCCAGCAGCCTCCGGCGCAACGCCCGGTACAGGTAAAACAGAATATTATCGGTTGGCCCCAGTTTCTCCCGCTTTTCATGAATATGCAGAAAAAGTTCGTGCAGGCAATCTTCGACCACCTGCCGGTTGCGCACCAGGTTGTAGCCATACCGGTACAAGTCGCCCGAAAACAGGTCGTATATGCGCGAAAAAGCGTCCCGGCTGCCGCCACGAAAATCATTCCAGAGGTGAGTATGCTCCGATTTCGTGAGTTCCTTTTTCATAATAACAGCCATGAGAATTTTAATAAAAATAGAGACACCGAGGAAAAAGAATAAAAGTGAGAAAACTCAGTTCATCTCCGTATCCCACCCTTTCTACTTCAATGCCACATCGGCTTCTTTAGCCAGAAAATCGGCGCCTTCTTCGGCCAGACCAGCGGTCCCCCAGGTCAGCAGGGCATCGTTAGGCACTACCTCAATGGGTGTAATGCTCGACATTGAGGAGGCCGAATCGTTGTAACCGATGTTGGCCTGCCGGTTGTAGCACGAAATCATCGACCACCGCGGTTTGTCCGATAAATTAGCTTCTGATCGATGGAGAATATTGCTATGGAAGAAGAGAACGTCGCCCTCCTTCAACTCCACATATACCAGTTCCATCGTTTTCAGAGCCAGATCGACGTAATGTTGCGACGCGCCCACCTGTTCGCCGGCAAAGCCGTGCTCAACACGACCCATTTTGTGCGAACCTTTGATGACCTGGAGGCAACCGTTTTCGATGTTGGCATCGGTAATAGCCACCATCACTGACATCATCTGGTTAGGCAGCAGAAATTCGTTTTTGTACCAGTAGCCATAGTCCTGATGCCACTCCCAGGCTCCACCCACGCGGGGTTCTTTCTGCATCAGTTTGGAATGAAAATGACAGACTGCCGTGTCGCCATCGAGCAGGGCATTGGTCGAATCGACCAACTGTTGGCTACGGGTGAGCAGCCCGTAGGTATCATCGCCGGGGTTGTACCACAGCGATAGCTTACTGCGTTTCCCCGTGCTATCGTTGACGTTGATGGCGTGTCTGCTCGCGGTACTGTCATCAATGGCGACATGGTATAATTTTTCGACCTCCTCCCCATTCAGGAAGTTGCGGATAATGAGGTAACCGTTCTGGTTGTACTGGTCGATTTGTTCGGGTGTTAATGGCTTGTTTATCATGGCATTTGATTTTGATGGAACAGGACCGGCGGATTTTGATGGAACGCGGATTCTTATGATTATTAAGATTTTATTGCGACCTACGGACAGCTATGAATAGTAACTACCAGCATTCTGATATTACTCAGTTGATTTTGAAAGCTTTTTACAAAGTGTATAATACCCTCGGATATGGTTTTCTGGAAAAAGTTTATGAAAACGCTATGCTCCTCGAACTCCATAAACTGGGTCTGAACTGTCTAAGGCAACAACCCATTGATGTTTTTTACGACGACCAGAAAGTAGGTTTGTACTACGCCGATTTGATTGTTAATGACTGCGTTATTATTGAGTTGAAAGCTGCTGAAGGAATTGCGCTGGAGCATGAAGCCCAGTTGACTAACTATCTCAAGGCCACCGAAATTGAAGTCGGTTTACTGCTCAACTTTGGCCGTGAACCGCAACAAAAACGTAAAGTCTTTGCCAACAACCGTAAAAATCATAATCCGTCTTAACAATCATAAAAATCAGCGGTCTATCGATTGAATCTCAAAAAGCTCTCCGGCATACAACCAGTTGATCGTTACGGGAAAGCCAGTCGTTTGTAGCGCCTTTCCCGTCAGAGAAGTCACGGCTTTGCCATCCATTGTTTTCACCTGATATGTGGTTGCCGGGTCTAATTGCCCGACCGTCACCATTCGCTTCGTTTCGGTAGCCCCCTGCCGGAATATACCCACAATACCACCCCGTTTGGTGTCGGTATTGACGCGCTGAAAACCGTCCCACATGCCGTCCATGGGCTCCCCGAAACCAGCTAAATCCTGCCGGTAGCTCATAAAATCGTGTTTCATCTGCATAGCCTGAAGCCAGTCGGCATAGGCCCGGTACTTTTTCAGTTCAGTTCCGGATAGTTTGCGGGGGTCACCGAGCATGATGGGCAGGGCACCGGCCAGCGATTTGATGTGCATTTCCCAACCAGCATCCTGCATCTCTGGATTACCAATGACCAATGCCGTAGCGGGCATAGCGGGAGAACGCCACCAGGCCATATTCCGAACGCGCAGGTCGACATTGACATCGGGTGGGCCGTAGAAATTAGATAGCCAGTCACCCTCCGCGTGTTTGAGCATGGCATAGTCGATCAGTTGCAGACCGCCCATCGTCTCGAACGTACAGTCGATAAACAGGTTTGGCTTTGCGGCATGTAATTCATCGAACAGTTTCCAGACGGATTCGTAGCTGGTAAACAGCGATTCGTTACGGTCGGCATGGCCGGGGTGATTGGTGGCGTAACAGCCCGTCGTTTTATTGCTGAATCGGTATGGGCTGGTCACTACCGTAAAATCGAGTTTCAGGTACTCAAGGCCATACTCCAGAGCCAGTTTTAGTAACACCTCTTTAATATAACCCGGCCAGCCGGTGCCGAAGCAGGCCGTGCGCATACTCAGGTTGTCTTCGTGCAGGTTGGCGGGTTGCTGGTTTTCGTCCAGCACGAACCAGTCCGGGTGCGCTTTGTAGACCTTGCTGTCGGGCGAAGCACTCCCCACGCTCACCCACATGCCGGGCTTCATACCCAATGATTTGATGTAGTCGAAAACGGGTTTCAGGCCGTTAGGGAATTTGGCCTTGTCAATGATCCAGTCGCCATAATTTTCCGCCCAGCCATCATCGATAATAAACTCTTTCATCCCGGCATCGGCGGCTGCTTTGGCCAGTTCCCTAATCAGCTTTTCGTTGATATCCTTACGAAAGGGAACCCAGGTGTTATAGACAAAAGTGGGTTTCTGGATCAGTTCTGACAGGCGGATGCCCATATGTTTTCTGATGAAATCGGGTACGGCCGTGTTCAGGATTTCGTCGGGGTCTTTGTGGTTGTTGTACACCATCGTGAATACCTGAGGTGTCGTAAATGACTCCCCTTTATCGATGTATTTCCGAAACGGGTAGCGGGCATCTTTGTGCGTTAGTCCACTGAGAATCACCGGTTCTTTCCAGAAAACCGATGTGTGCTTCACCACGCCAGCGGCCTCATTGCCAATCACAATTCCCTGTTGCCAGTCGCTGTTGTGAACCGTCAGGAGGGCATCCTGCATGTTTCCATCGTAGGGGCCAATCGCCCGTCGGCGACCGTAATCGTGACAAATCCAGCTAAACGTAGTGGCGTTATAATCGGTGATGCTGAATTTTTCAACATCTACCGATTCAAGCGGCACCGTTTCGTTGGTGAGGTTTTTAATAACCAGATTTTTACGAATAGCCGGTGAGTCAGGGTACAACAAAAACCGCAGCGTCAATTCAACTTTGCCATCTTTGCTTTGGATGGTCACAGCCGCTCCATCGCCCTGTCGGGCATCGCTGATGCGCTGAATACCCACCTGTTTCCAGGCACCGGAACCGCTATACAAAATGCCGTTTATCTCAAACCCAAAATCGGGGTTTATTGGCTGGAAATAACGAAAACCACCCGTAACGGGCTTATACGTAGTGGTTAAAAACGGTCCTTCTGAAGCGGGTAGCTTTATTGTTCGCTGCACCACGCCATTGTTCAGGGTCAGTTCTGAATTGGTCCATATTGCATAGGGCGCCACCGGTGCATAGCGCGCCAGCGCAACTGACAACAGGACGAAATTCAGTAAAAATAAACACAGGACACGCTTCATAAGCTTGATTTCCGAAGAGCCCCTTGCCGCGCGAGGGTGCCGACTAATTGTATTTTATGCTCACAAAATTCACCTTTTCTGGGACAGGAGAAATGAAGTATTTTGGCGTAAACATGGATTATTTTACCTTCGACAAGAAATCAAGGCTGAGCGATGCCGACAAAGAGACATAATCGAAAAGGGCGGGGATTTACCGGCGAACGGATGATCGAGATTCCGAAGGAGGTGGTCGAGAAATGCCGCACAATGCCCCTGATAAACAAGTTATTTATCACCCAAATGGGTTTTTTCCCGAAGGCGTTATACCATTACTGGCAACGGCCAACGGGTATGTCGCAGGTAATTTTGATTTACTGCACCGACGGACTCGGCTGGGTTCAGGTACCCAACGGCCGGGTAACCTTACAGGCGGGCGATGTGTATGCCATTGCGCCGGGTGTACCCCACTCCTACGCGGCCGATCCCGATAACCCGTGGACTATTTACTGGTTCCATATCAACGGTACAGACTGCCACGAATCCGTTTGGGCCGCCATGGGCAATCGGAATAACCTGCCCCAGGTTGTCCGGGTGGTTTTTTCGGACGAACGTATTACGCTCTTCGACCTGATATTTGCTACGTTTCTGAATGGATACAGCCAGTCGAACCTGCTCTTCGCCAACCTGACACTGCCCTATTTTCTGGCTTCGTTTATCCTGCCGGATAACTTCCGACCCAAAGCACGGGTTGCGGTACAGGCCAATACCACCGACAAAGCCATTCAGTTTATGCAGGACAACCTGGCCAATCCGCTAACACTGGACAATATTGCTCAGTCAGCTCATTTGTCGATCTCGTTTTTTTCGCGGAAGTTCAAGCAGGACACTGGCTACGCGCCCATCGAGTATTTTAATCACCTCCGCATCCAGCGGGCCTGCCAGTTGCTTCACTTCAGCAACTTACGCGTCAACGAGGTGGCCTCGCAACTGGGTATAGATGATCCGTTCTATTTTTCGCGGCTGTTCAAAAAGCAGATGGGCGTATCGCCCGCTGAGTACCGGAAGAACGAAGGTTTCCTGCCAATCGGGCCATAAGCGCATGGTGAACACTACTCAAAAATAGGCTTTCATGGCCGTTGGGTAACCGGGGAACACCTGCCCAGGCTCGGGGAGTTCGAGGTGCCAGCGTTTCTCCTACTCAAAGCTGTAATACCCGTCAAAATTACCGATTTTCAGTGCCGTAATAGCCTCCCGGAGTGGAGCCTCAGCGGCACCAATGGGTACGTATTGATGAGTGCCCTTCACGATGCGGACGTCTTTGACGTGGATATGCCGGATGTAAGGTTTCAGGTTGATATACACCTCGGCGGGGGCTTCCTGCGCATCAACCCACATATTTACAATATCCCAGATAAGCCCCACGTTTGGGCTTTGGGCGGGCTGCATAATCTGGATCAAGAGGTCGCTCCGGGTCAGTTCGCCGTGCGATTCAAGCAGCATCCCTATCCCGTTGCCATGGGCATATTGCCCGAGTTCCTGCAACCCCTCACTGATAAGTTGAAGCGTTTTCTGGCGGGGCTGGTCGGCGGGTAGCTGATCGGGAAACACCCGCATAAACGGACAATTGAGTTGGTGGGCAAGGTCAATAAACCGCCTGGCTTCGTCGAGCTACTGTTTTCGCCTAGCGGCATCCACATGGTACAATTGGGCCGACGAACCGAGATCGCAGATGCGAATACCCTGCCTGGCAAACCGATCCCGCGGTTTGCGGGATCGGTTTGCCAGGCTGAACGCCGGGCTTTTGGTCAGGTCGAGATCGCCCATTAATCCGCGAAACTCAACGCCCTGATAGCCACTATCGACGGCTGTTTTCAGAATCGTATCCAGCCCCCAGTTGGGGCAGCCGAGGGTGGAGAACGCGAATTTCGGTTTCGGCGTCTCAAAACCAACCAACAGACTCAGCCAGGCCGTTGTGAGGCCAGCCAGCGTTGTTTTCAGGGCCGATCTTCGGGTTAGGGTATGCATAGGCAGGCGGTAAAACGGTTATCAATCGACTAATTTATACCGGAACCAGCCAAAACTATTACGCTCCGGCAACGACACTGTTAGTTTATTATCGGCAGTAACCACGCCGTTGGTTGCTTTTCCGTTACCCGCCAGGGGCTGTAACTGCACCCGTTTTCCGGCGGGTAGCCACGTTTTTATGGCGTTGGTTTCCAGGTCGTTATATTCCCTGAAAACCAGTAAAAAACCCTCCTTGTCCGTAACAATAGACTGAAAGCCCGTCCAGGCTTTCCCGCTGGGTTCGTCGCCAATGGGCAGGATTTGCCCACTGTGAAACGCCCGCTGATTATGGCGGTAGGTCTTAATCAGCGGGGCCGTCTGCATCGCTTCGGCGGGCAGGCCAGTCCCCTCAAACCAGGCCAGCGGTTGGGCGGCCATGGTACTGGCAAACAAATAGTCGAACGAGTAATTGGCGGGCGCAAACCGATCGCCCTGCGGGTACTTGTCGGCATTGCGCCACTTGTTGAGAAACTCAATCTGAAGATTTTGGGGCGGCACATAGTTCGACAAATCCCAAAGGTTACGCAGTGTGCAGTACGGGTAATAATTCCCCCAGTCGGTATAGCGATTTTCGAGAAATAGATTTCCGTATTCGTTAAAGTAATGGTAGCCATTGCGTCGCCCCGCCGTTACGTCCATATTAAAGGCCACGGCATAGTTGGTCGCCGTCAGCACGGAGTCGATAAAGTGCCTGAAGTTGACTTCGCCTGCCTTGTCATTAATCTGGACCCCGTCAATTTTAAAAATTCGTACGCCATAATCGCGGTAGAGGCCAATGAGGGTCTGGGCATCGCTTTTCCAGTTCTGAAAACTACTGTCAATACTGGGGTTAAACCATAAGCCAATCTCCACGCCCACTTGTTTGGCCACCTCCAGCACCGGTTTCAGGCCGTTGGGAAACCGTTCCGGATTAGGTTTCCAGTAATTGGGATTGCGCCAGATAGCCGTTAATGAACCACCCTTAAAGGCCGAATTAGCCGAGCGGCCCGTTTGCCAGCCGTCGTCCAGTTGCAAATGCGTCACACCAAGCCGGGCCGCCTGCCTCAATTCTTCTATGGTAAAGGCTTCGCCCACTTTTTTATCCTGACTGCGGTCGCCCCAGGTATTCATCAGTATCATCTCATCGCGGTCAGGTTGTCGGGGGTGTTTGGCATCCTGATAACTACGCAATACCCGCAAACAAGCCAGTTCCGAGGCCCCACCAAGCCCCAGCGTGTAGCCGTAACCCCGCAGCCAGTCGGCCGGATTACGCTTCTCATCGAGCAGATCGGTGGGTAAAATGCCCACGCCAACCGTCTGAATGCTCCCCGCTTTGACCATAAAATCGAAACCCGGGTTGGCCAATTGCACCGCCGACGTCGGCGCTTCTTTGAGCACAAAAAGCCGGGAGCCAGTCAGACCATCAGTCAGCCAGAGCAGATTACCCCGCAAAAAACCTGGCTGACGATACAGGTTATACGGTTTTTCGGTGACGAGCGTATTGTTCCGGTCGGTCATATCGGTAAACTCGATGGCCCGCGCACGCCAGTGGTTGCCGGCCAGCGCCAGCTTATCCATCGTTGGCGTGGTAGTCGTGAGCCGGTTCATATCCTGCTGCGACTCAATGTTCCTGAAATCCAGACTGCCGCCAGCCTGTTTTACGGCCTGCTGCCAGGCTTCGGAGGGCTTGCCCCGCAGGTAAAAAGTACAGTTCAGGGCCGCAATGGCCGGGTAAATGGCAAATACCCGCCGAAGCTCCAGCGTACCCAGTTGGGTGGTTACGCTCACTTCGAGATGGTCTGTCTGGTTGGGCTGCTGTATAATTTGTTTGGTTTCCAGGGTGCCCGTACCGGTGGGCATACTATGGCCGGGAAAAACACAGTCAGGATCCTGACTTGCCCATTGCCAGGTTTGCGACTGTTGTTTATCGGTCAGGCTCAGGGTGATCAGTTGGCCGTTATTCCAGCGAAACCGGCGGGCTATCTGGTTGTTTTCCAGGGTAAGGGTATCATTTTTCAACACCGCCCGACACGATGCAAGTGGGGGCTGGCTAAACCCCGGCATGGGTAATAAACCGAGCAGGATAATTCCCAAAGGAGATAAACGACGTGCTAACAGGCCTGACGGAACTAGTACCTTAAAGCGGGTAATGAGCATCGGGTAAAGGGATAAGTATATCAGTGAAACCAGCAAAAGAGCCATTTTCCCGGTTTTTGGGATAAAATCCCGAATCGATACCGATCTACTGATGTTACTTTAAATGGGTTCTACCCCAGCCCTATCGTCGGGTATAGAGTTAGCCAGACCACCCCAGAACGCCCACTGTGGCGGGTACACGGCCGGCGGGTTATACGTTCGGCTCAACGAAAACAGCGCGAAGCTGACAGGTCAGCATGCCGATGTGGGCTTTAGCTGTGACAGGGGCTAATGTATCGGACAATGAGGCTGGTCGACTTGTGGTTGACAGACTGAAAGGCAAAGTTCCTCGGCTAGAGATAATTGCGGCTGATCATGGTTATAAGGTTAGTTTCATTGAGCATGTTGAGAAAGAACACGGCTGGCGGGTAGAGATTGCACAAAATCGGACCGCCGATGGCTCAATTTTAGGCGACGCTTATTTTGCGGTGTGGAGAAAACCACAGAACGTTCGCCGAGCCGCCGTTGCGGAAGCGGTATCACGGATTGGCTTTATCTCTATTCCCATCAACAGACTCACCAAATAGCACTCCAAAAAATAGGCTACTTTCCGAATGACAAGTGTGTCGCCTTCGTGAATCAATTCAGGTAGTTTGCTCAACTCAGGCCGCTCGGCCAAAATGTCCTTACCCGTTGTTTGATCGATTTCGTCGGTCCTTACGTGTAGCAAAGCGCCTGGCTCTGTTCATACAAGAACAGAGCCAGGCGCTAACCCTAACAAGCAACGCTCCTATCTGGGCTGGAACAATGCTTGATTTTACTATCCGTCAAACTTAGTAAGCAGCATGGGAGTCGAATCAGACCGTTTTCAGGACTTCCTTCATTAAGAAAATGACCGGACTAGTTTCCGATCGGGTATGGTTTAGCGAGTCATCTACTGAGCCAGACTCGAAACGTTCCAGCTGCTCCAATCGGTAGGCTAACTGAGCCAGCTTACTCAACGTAGCTCCCTGGAGCTTGTGGCCTGCCGATTTTAACCCATCCAGATTCCTGGTTCCCGCCTGTTAAAAAAGTACTGACAATGATCTGTTAAGCTCGATATCAGCCGCTTTCAGAAGCTCCTTTAGCAAATCCAGATCCTGCCCTGTTATAGTTACTAAAACTTGAGCATTAAAGTGCGTAACAGGGCTCTCACCTAATCGATCACCTGTTTTTCGACGGGTTGTATTTTCAGCCATTTCTCAAAGAGAGAGACTAGTGACTTTACAACAATGGGTTTTGTCATAAAATCATCCATACCCGCTGCCAGACACTTCTCTCGTTCTCCTTTTACAGTGGTAGCCGTCAGGGCAATGATCGGAACCTGATGAGACGGGTCCAATTGCCGAATAAGCTGTGTAGCTTCATACCCATTCATACCCGGCATTTGGATATCCATCAAGACCAGGTCTGGTCGTTGCTTACTGAACAGGTCTACTGCCTCACGCCCATTACCAGCCTCCAGGATCTGTGCATGGGGTATTAGTCTTATAACGATAGTTTTAACCAGCAACTGATTTATCTTGTTGTCTTCAACCACCAATATGCTGATGGCATGCCTGCCAACCTGAACCGGCGTGTTAGTATCCATAGACAAAAGACTATCGTTTGGCTGGCTTAAGTGGGATAAAGCATGGAACAAGTCCTTCATTTTAACCGGCTTCACCAAACGCTGATTGATCGCCAATGACTCACTCGCTTTAATCAGGCGTTCATCATCCGATGAGCTATGCAGGAGAATAATGGCTTGTTGATTGGTAACCGAGGAGAAATTTCCCCGGATTTTTTCAATGGTTTCCAGGCCGTCCATAAAAGGCATATGGTAATCCATCAGAATCACATCATACGGCCCATGCTTAGCTAGCAGTTGAAGGGCCTCGAAACCATTTCTGGCTTCATCAACACTAATTTGTTTTAATAAAAATAGTTGCCGTAAAATCAGACGATTGTTTTCATTATCATCGACAATCAGTACATGCTTAAGTAAAGTAGTATCCGGCCAGTGAATCGGATCACCGGTGGCTGTTTTAAGCCGTAGGTCGAACGAAAAGCAGCTTCCTTTTCCGGGTTCGCTCACCAGGTCAAGACGGCTGCCCATCAAGCCCAGCAATTTATTGGAGATGGTCAGGCCAAGCCCGGTTCCTCCATATTTTTTTGTCGTTGAGGCATCCTCCTGCGAGAAAGCATCAAAGATGCGCGCCTGCATGTCAGCTTTAATGCCAATACCCGTATCTCTCACTTCAAAACGGAAGGTGACATTTTCCTGGGCAGGATCGGTTAACGGCTTTATTTTTAGTTCAACTTCTCCTTTCTCGGTGAATTTGATGGCATTGCCCAGTAAATTGGTCAGGATCTGCTTTAAGCGCACAGAGTCCGTATAAATAAACCGGGGCAAATCGGCGGGCAAATTCAATAGCACTTCAAGCCCCTTATGCTGAGCCTGATACGTAATAATATCGGCGGCCTGGCTACTGATTTCGTAGATATCTATTTTCTCCATAGCCAGTTCCAGTTTACCCGCTTCAATTTTAGAAAAGTCCAGAATATCATTGATAATGCTTAATAACGCATTGGCCGATTGGTCGACAATGGACAGATACTGATGCTGGGTTTCGTTGAGCGCTGTTTTCAGAACCAGGTCGGTAAAACCGATTACCCCGTTCAGCGGGGTCCTGATTTCATGGCTCATATTGGCCAGGAATTCGGATTTAGCGACGCTGGCCTGTTCAGCCTGTTGCTTGGCTTTTTGCAATTCCTCCCGTTGTAGACAGGATTCGGTAACATCCCGGGCAATCGCAAACAGATAGCCCGTTCCCGGCTCGGGTGTAGCGACCCATTGCAGATGGCGGTAAGAACCATTTTGACACTGGAAGCGGTGGGTAAACGTGATGGCTATGTTACCCATCCTTAACTGATTGAGTTCCTGTTGCGTGGCTAATCGGTCATCAGGGTGAACCAACTCAAAAAAAGACGTGGCTAACAGGTAGTCTTCATCCCAGCCTACTACCTGATGAAAAGCTGGATTTATTTTTTTGAGATACCCGTCGGTACCAGCGACGAAAATCAAATCATTGGAGAGCGTAAAAAGACGATCAAAATAGGCCAGTTCCTGTTTTTGACGGTTTTCAACGATAAGCGTTATGGCGATGTCACCCAACATCACCAATGCCTTCTGTTGAGGTTCTGTAAGCTTTCTGGGTGTGCGATCGATTACGCAAAGTGTGCCTAAAGCATATCCATCAGGGTCAACCAGCGGATATCCGGCATAAAATCGGATGTTGGGGCCGGATGTGACTAATGGATTTTCCTTAAAGCGAACATCCTGTACGGCATCTTCCACCTCAAAGATGTGGCTATCCAAAATAGCGTACCGGCAAAAAGCCACATCCCGACTGGTTCCCTCTTCTTCCATGCCTACCCGCGATTTGAACCATTGTCGCTCCTTATCAAGCAACGTGACGAGTGAGATCGGTGTCTCACAAATCAGTGATGCCAAGTCAGTGAGTCGATCGAAAGCCTTATCAGGCAGTGTATCCAGAATTTGATACCGGTGTAAAGCTTCTAATCGCTTCGTCTCGTTAGGGGGAATCAGGGAAGATGTCACTAATTAATTGTCTAGTTATCTAAGGTGCTAAATTAAAAACTATATATTATATATACTCATTATACGGTAACAAAGATAGAAGTAGTTTCCTATTTCAGTCTCTATTTCAGATAAACTTTGTAGTGAGTGCTTGTTGCAAAAGGGCAAATTTGTATGACAAGCAACAAGAAGCCCCTCAGGCCAGAATATATTCCTGGCTTAATTTCCGTTGCTGACGTTCCCGAATCAGCACATGGTTTGAGTCGAAAAGGCGCATCTCAATGCGTTGTTCCTTACCGACTTCTGACGAAAGTGGATTTGACTTTTTTTGGGGTGCCCCTAACCCCGACCATCTCACATCTTAAGTTTTACAGAAACAGTAGTACCTCATTGTGAAGAGCTTCCCGGTGCTGAGCCTTAATTTGTTTAAAAAAAGTAGGGGTTAGGCCGGTGACCTTTTTGAACTGATTGGATAAATGTGCCACACTGCTGTAATGCAGTTTGTACGCTATCTGGCTAAGACTCAGTTCATCATACAGCAGCAGTTCTTTCACCTTCTCAATACGCTGAAGGATAAGGTACTGCTCAATGGTACTACCCGTCACCTGAGAAAACAGGTTGGACAGGTAGTTATAATCATAGTCGAGTTTTTTACTGATATACTCAGAGTTTTTTAGTTTAGATGGTGAGTCTGTGTACTCTACCATGTTAAGAACCGTGGTTTTTATCTTTTCAATCAGGATGGCTTTTTTATCGTCCATTAGTTCGAGTCCCGATACCAATAAAGCGATTTTCAATTGGTCACGCTGCTTAGCGGTAATAGCTTCCTTGAGCTCTACTTCACCTAATTTCACTACGCTGTAAGCCAGTCCAAGTTGATACAGGATTGCCTGCACAATTAGTTTACAGCGTCTGGTAACCATGTATTTGATGTAGAGTTTCATGTTGGTAGTTGTTTGGACGAACTGGTAACTGCTTTGAGCAGGTTCGAAAGGCAGGAGAAGGGAAAGTAATAGAATAGGTGGGTGAATATGCTCGCTGAACTGTGTCAGCGGGGTTAATCGAAGCGATGGTGTTTGATCGCTCCTCAAAGATAGCGGACTCTAAAAAGTGCTTGAGCAAGGGCACGAATAGTCCGTTTTCGCCCGTCAATGGTTTTCCTTCGTAGAGGCCGGCACGGACCGCCCCGCTTGGTAGCCGCTTGTTTGAAGGACTCGAAATCAAATTGGTCAGTCATGATAGTGCAGATAAAAGATTTTTCTTTTCCCCGGCTCCGGCCGCCCGGTTCTATTCACCCCATGGCCTGACACAGTTCAGCGATTGTTAAGCAGTAAAAACATATAGGGGGCAGATTCTCAAACCTGCCCCCTATATGTTTTTACTGCTTAACAATCCGTCGCCTGAATACGGCTTCTCCCATTCGTATCTCCACGAAGTATACACCGCTGGGAGCGTATTTGAGGTCGAGGGGTTGCTGGAAGGTGTCCGTTGTTTTCTGGTGCGCTTGCTGGACGATTTCCGTACCTGCCACCGTACGAACGCCCAGTGTGAGAACACCGCGCAGCGGGCTGCTGAAAGACACCATCATCTGCCCATCGCTGGGGTTGGGCGTTACCTGAAGGGCCTGTTCCGCCAAGGGCGTGGTAGCCGTGACCGCACCCACCCGAACATTCACCGTTACCACTGCCGAGGTGCTGCACAGGTCCGTACCCGTACCAGAAACGGTATAGGAAGCCGTTTGGGTAGGCTGAGCCACGACCTGAGGACCAAGCGTGGCGTTCAGGGCTGGTCCCGTCCAGGTGTACAGACCCGCACCCCGTGCATTGAGCGTAACCGTTTCGCCGGGGTTGATGAATATAGACGAAGCCGCTACCTGCACCGAGGACTTCTGTCCAACACGGGCCGTAATATCGTGCGCTACGTTCAGGCCCAGGCTATCCGCATAGCGCAGCCAGTTGCCCTGCCGGTTTTGCTGCCACGAGGTGGCAAACAGCGACTGACCGTTTTTAGTCGTGATAACGGCCACAGTATCACCCGATGCGTACGGAAACGAGACACCGACATGGAAGGGTAAGCCACTGACCGGTACATTCCGGTCGAAGGTCACGGTGGTAGCCCGGTTAGCGGCTACGTCCGCCAGAATATCGCGCAGGGGTACATCTTTCTGGCCCAGAATAGCACCGGGACCATTTTGAAAACCGCGCCCGTTCCAGACCGTTACCGTTACAACCGATTCGCTGGTGGCCCCTTTGGCGGCTTTGGCAACCCCGAATTTCAGGGCGGCTCCGGCCAGGTTCAGGTAGCCCAGTTTGTTGGCAAAAAACTCGGAAACAGCCTGTACCCGGCGACCATTCTGTCCGGCCACATACCCAATCCGACTGGTATCGCGCAGGATGGTGGGCGTGCCATTGAAGTTAGTAATATCCGTGCAAAGCCCCTGATTCAATACTTCAATGTATTGGGAGCGCACCAAAGGCTCTGACTGACCGGCTGCGTTGGAAACAACTAATCTTACGCCAAAAACACCCGGCTGCGAATACGTAACGACGGGATTCTGCTCGTTGGACGTAGCGGGTGTCCCGCCTTCGAAGGTCCAGGACCAGGCCGTTGGAAAACCGCTGGAGAGGTCGTTGTACCGAACCGAGCCACCCAGCAACACCTGTTGTGCTTCGGCCCGGAAGTTAGCCACGGGAATGGTAGCTACTACAGAACCACATACACCAGAGGTGAGCAGGCTGCTCCGGCGCGGGCTGATGTCCATCACCGCCCGCATCCGGGCTTTCTGACTTAGCGTGAAGATGTTCATACACGCATCGTTCGAATAGTCCATGTAATCCTGCACCAGATTCGTGGCACCACAACTGACCTGCCCGATTGGGCATCCCTGACTGGCCGCTGCCTGCGGGGGAGTGTCATCGCAAAAATCATCGCCACAATTGGCATCGCCCCAGATGTGGCGTAACCCCAGCCAGTGCCCCGTTTCGTGGGTCATGGTGCGGCCCAGGTTATAGGTACTACGCATGGTGGGAAAGTTCCCCTTCTCCGAATTTCCGAAGGAACGGTAATCAATAACGACCCCATCCGTACTGGCCGGGCTATCGGTAGGAATACCGGGCAGATTGGATTTGCTGGGAAACTGCGCGTATCCCAACACTGACCCACCCCCGGCTACCGGTTCGTTCAGGTCCACAACCCATACGTTATAGTATTTATCCGGGTCCCAGTAGGTGCTGGGTTTTAGCACGCCTTCTATATCATTGCGATTCCAGTTGGCCCGTGCGCCGTTGTACCGGTCGATACCCGGTTCGGCCATGGGCCTCCCCTGCCGGTCCAGAACGGCGGCACAAAATTCAATTTCAATGTCGGCTCCGATGGCGTTGGTGTTGAAGCCCCGCGTATTAGGGCGCCGACGGAAATCTTCATTCAGGGTTGCAATTTGCGACTGCACCTGCGCCTGACTTAGATTTCGCCCGGCTCCCACCGCTTCGCCGTTGTGTACGACATGAACGATAATGGGAATGGTAATAACGGGAGCGGCAGGCAACCGGCCCGACTTCATTTGCTGGTTGATGATCGTTATCCGTTGCTGTAATTCCCGCTCAAAATCGTTGAGCGCTCCAAGCTCGGGATGGCGCGCCCGCAACAGGCTATCCATTTCCATGGTCACACACTGCTGGGTAACCGGCAACGTTTGTGTTTTTACCTGGGCCTGCACCAACGGGTTGAGTAACGTGAGCAGCAACAGGCTAAGTAGTAGTCTGAACATACACCTATTTGGTCGTAACGGGGTTGAACGTAAACCGATAGCTGGCATTGATATCCGGGAAATAGTATTCAACCGTCATGGTCTGGGCCGTCAGGTTTTTTATTTTCCAGGGATATACCCCATTGAGCAACGGAATGTAAAACTGTAGCGACGCATTGGCATTGACCAGCGTCCAGGTATCCGTTACGTATATATCCGGGTCGCTCGCATTACATTTTGTGGCTCCCTCACTGGCTTCAAACTTATGCTCCGCATCGGCGTAAAACGTCAGCAAGTCGTCGGTGATGCAGGGATTTGCATTGAGTTGATTTACCGGAATTACCGACGAGGCATTGCCATCGTCGATAATCTGTATCGAGACCATTTTCCAGGTCTTCTTCTCCGTTCCTGTCAGCAATTGCGAGTAGGTTGGAATGACGGGTTCAATCTGTTGAGAACAGCCACCAAGTAGCCAGCCAACCACCCCCGGAATTAGTAAAAAGCGTATAAACTGTCGCATCCTGTCGAATCGTTAAAGGTCAATTATTCCTCACTGGGGCGTATAGGTCTGGGTGTAGGTAAGGGTCGTATCTTTGGTGCTGCTGAGTGCCAGCGTAAACCGAAGATTCAGCGTAATCTTGCGATCTTTAGGGTTCCAGGCACCGGTTCCCGCTATTTTATCCGTCGGCCCCAGTTCCGGATTGGTTTGCGAGGGTACCGTCAGCGAATTATCACCATTGTCGATAAAGGTTAGCGTTGGACGCTGGGCGTCGAAACTCAGGAACGGAATAACGAGGTTCCAGTTGCTCAGGAGGTAGTTTTTACAATCGGTGCTGGTAATCTGAATGTTCGGCACGGTGGCGGTCTGCGCACCATATCGCTGGGTTCCCGTGTACGTGCCGCCGAACAGACAGTCGTCCTGAATGACGAAGGTTAGCTGTTTCCCCACGATGTTATTCTTCCCAAACCCAACCTGTAAAGTGCTGGGCGTAACACTGGTCAGCGTAAACGTGAGCGACTGCGATTCGAGGATGTTGTTGGCGTTATTGATGAGTTTCAGGACAATATTTCCCGTACTCTTATTGGCCGGAATAACCACTTTTCCTTCAGTACTCTGAATAGTATAATCTCTGCCCGCCCGGGCGGTGCCACTCACGGTATAATTGATGGTGATGGGTTCGGCCAGAATTGGCCCAACGTTGTGTACCTGAATGGGAATAGGCTGGCTGTAACTCTCTTTGTAGGTAACCAGTGTATCCGTGAACCGGACAAAATAGGGTCCTTCGAAGACGCGGTTGACGTCACTGGTTTCGCAAGCAACCGATAGCCAGCCAATGAGCGCAACGGCAATCCCCATTAGCCCCCAGTGGCTTATTCGCTGTAGAAAGGTATGTTTTGTTTCTTTTTTCATGTTTTTGTGGGCAAACGAGCCGTTGCGTTAGTAACCAGAATTTTGGGTCAGCGCGGTGTTTAGCTGGGTTTCCCGCTGGGGTATGGGCCACAGTTCGTAGTGGCTGTCCCAGTTAGGCGAAAAGGCCGACATTACGGCTTGTGCCCGGCCCGTTCTGACCAGGTCGTACCACCGTTGTCCTTCAAATGCCAGTTCGTACACCCGCTCCCGCTCTACGGCCAGCAATACATCAGCCTGCGCCGTGAGGGTTATGGCCGGGGCTTTGGCCCTGGTGCGCAGTATATTCAGATCAGCAACGGCGCCGGTGGCTCCCGTCAGTTTGCCCTGCTGCGCCCGTGCTTCGGCCCGAATCAGGTATAGTTCTGCCAGCCGCATATACACGATATTGTTGTTATCTTCCGATGCAGTGCCGTATTTTCGAACGGTCCAGCCATTATCACTAGCCCGTTGCTGCTGGGCGTTAAAGGTAATAGTCTGGCTCCGCGTACCGGCTTCGGTCGAGATGAGTGCAGCCACCAACTGGTTCGACGGGATAACCTCCCGTCGGCCAACGAGCAGGTTGTTCAGACCGGTAGCCGACGTTCCGGGGTCGTCACTCAAACTATAGCCCACTTCCAGGACGGATTCAGCCGTAAAATCTTTGGTGATAACGTCCGAATAATTGGTCAACAGCGTATATACGCCAGAGCTGATTACCTGCGTGGCGAGGGCTTCGGCCTGCGCCCAGTTTTTCTGATACAGGTAAAAACGGGCCATAGCCGCCCGGCAATTGACTTTATTCAGATACGTGGCGTTGGTGGTAGCGTTCGTCGAAGCCGAGGTAACATCCGGCAAATCGGTCAGCGCGGCCTGATAATCGGCTAGTACCGAAGCCAGAATATCAGCTTTAGCCGTGCGGGCTATCTGGGTGTTGGTCTGGTTATCGGTAGTGGTTACTTTGGGAATGTCGCCGTAGGTATAAGCCCCGATAAAATTAGCCCAGCCACGCATAAACCGGGCTTCGGCCAGTACCTGTTTCCGCACGTCGTCTTTAACCCCACTAACGTTCGGTAGCCGCTCCAGAATAAAATTAGCCACGTAAATGGTGCTGAACAGGTTATTCCAAAGAACATCTACCACGCCATTGGTAGACGTAATTCGTTTGGTACCAAACTGAATGTAGTCGTTAAACGTACCATTCGCCTGGATATAATCGGCCGTAAAATCGCCTGCAATCATAGTAGAGGCACCCATACTGCGAAACGCATTGTACAGGCCAATCCGAACGGGCTGCACATCGTTGGGTTCGTTCAACACCAGATCATCGACCAGCAGATCGACTGGTTTAGGCTCCAGTATCTGCTGGCATGAGGCCAGAATGGCGAGTGTCAGAACGATACTATATCGAAAGAAACGAATCATGTTGCAATTGTTATCTTCGCCCGTGGGGCATTTACTAAAAACCAATGGTCAAGCCTACAAATACCGTTTTTACCTGGGGAAGTGTAAAGAAATCAATCCCCTGCGAAGCCGTTGAACCGTCCAGCGTACTCACTTCGGGGTCGGGTCCGGAGTAGTTCGTCAGTGTCCAGAGGTTCGTGGCCGATGCATAAATCCGGGTGTTGGTTATTTTGAACCGCTCAATCCATTTTTTAGGCAGGTTGTAGCCAACCGACACATTTTTCAGGCGCAGGAAGGAGCCATCCTCCAGAAAACGGCTGCTGGTGTAGTTGTTGTAGGTATTCTGAAAAACGTAACGGGGTACACTGGTGATGTCACCCTCTTTTTGCCACCGTTTCAGCGCCTGCCGGGACTGGTTGCTCTGAATATCAGACCCGGTATTGACCAGCGTAACGTTCGTAAAATTAAGAATACTGTTGCCATACGAGAACTGCAGAAATGCACTCACGTCGAATCCTTTCCAGGAGACCCGGTTGGTCAGGCCGCCGTACAGTTTGGGTTGGGCATTACCAATTACCTGCCCATCATCGGGCGTGATTTTACCATCGCCGTTTTTATCGTCGTAGATGGCATCACCCGTCGCCGGGTCGACCCCCAGGAATTTCAGCCCCCAGAAGGTTCCCAATGGCTGGCCGGGCAAAATGACGTTGGTATTGGAAACACCATTACCCGTATAGCCCCGAAAAACGGGCTGGTCGGTGGCCAGGGACACTACTTTATTCTCGTTATGCGAAATATTGAAGTCGGTAGTCCAGCGCACCGCCTTGTTGATGTTTACGCTCGAAATTGTCAGCTCGACACCCCGGTTCGATACTTCTCCAATGTTACCCTGCACGGTACTAAAACCAGTTGTTTGCGGAATCGGCTGGGCAAACAGCAGTTTATTGGTCAGGTTGTCATAGGCATCGATAGTAAATGTCAGCCGACCGCTGTAAAACGAGGCATCCAGGCCAATATTGGCCTCGCGGGTGCGTTCCCATTGCAGGTTTGGGTTGGCTAGGGCAGCCGGGCCAACGCCCGTGGCTCCGCTGTAGGTAGCCGACGCCCAGGTACCCAGAAACTGGTAATCGCCAATTTGCTCATTGCCCGTAAACCCAAAACTGGTTCGCAGTTTCAAGTCGTTTAGAAAACGGAACTGCTGCATGAACGGCTCGGACGATATGCGCCAGGCCGCAGATGCCGACGGGAACAAGCCAAACCGCCGGTTCTGCCCGAATCGTGAGGAGCCGTCGTAGCGCGAGGTGATTGTGGCCAGGTACTTCTCGTCATAATCGTACCGGACTTCGCCAATAAGCGAGATTAGGCCATTGCGGTTTTTGTAGGAATCGCCCTGGTCTACTATCCCTGCCGACCGAATGTAAGTGAAATCATCGCTGGGAAACAGACGCCCCTGCAGGTTTCCACTCCGTTCAAACTGCTGCTGTAACTCAAAACCGGCGGTTCCGCTGAAATGATGTTTTTCGGCCAGTTGGTAGCTGTAATTCAGGGTATTCGTATTGACAATCTTTGACACGTTTGCGCTACTGAAAACGCCGTATCCCTGACCGCCTACGCTGGGCAAAAAGCCGCCAATAGCCGTGGTGGACGGCTCGAACTGGTCTTCGGTGATGTTATTATAGTCCGCACTTATTTTCGACCGGAAGCGTAGGTTTTGCAGGATTTCGTATTCGGCGTAAAGCCCGACCAGCATCTTGATGGTGTAGGTTTCAAAACGCGGTAGCAAAGCCTGACCAACTGGGTTAAAATTGGGGAAACCCGCATATTCGGGGTCATTGGGGCCATACAGCTTACCTTGTTCATTGTAGGGTGAATAATAGGGTAAACTCTTCAGCGCACCCGAATAAACACCATCCAGGAAGTTATCGCCTTTTACCCGCTTGTTTTTCACCTGCGACAGTGTCAGGTTCATGCCGAACGAAAGCTTGTCGGTGGCTTTATGGTCGAACTTGAACTGGCCGGTGTAGCGGGTAAACTGGCTATTGAGTTGAATTCCCTGTTCATTGCGGTAGCTACCACTGAGGTAAAACTGCGTTTTGTCATTACCGCCCTGGGTGGATAGCTGATACTGCTGGTAAACGCCTTTTCGCAGAACAGAGTTAATCCAGTCGGTATTCTGCCCATCGGTAACCCCTTTTATAAGACCCAGTTTATCGGGGTCCTGACCGGCATTAATCACCGCTTCCCGCTGTAAGTCCAGCAGTTCGGTAGCATTCAGCAAATTGGGCCGACGAATAATATCAACCATGCCCTGCTGAACGTCGGCCGTAAATTTCGTTTTCTGATTGGCTTTTCCCCGCTTGGTGGTTATCAGGACCACGCCATTGGCCGCCCGCGACCCGTAAATGGCTTTGGCCGACGCATCTTTCAGCACGTCGATGCTCTCAATGTCGTTGGGATTGAAGAGCGCCAGTGCATTATCTGTCTGGCCACCAAAATCCCGCCCCGTAAGTGCTCCGTTTTCAACCGGCACGCCATCCACAATGAACAGGGGACGGTTGCTGGCCGAAATAGAGGTGTTGCCGCGTACTCTGACCATGATTCCACCACCGGGCGTACCCGACGATTGCGACACCTGCACACCAGCCGCCTGCCCCTGTAGAGCCTGGTCGAAACTAGCCACCGGGATGTCTTTGAACTTGTCGGGCGAGATGGACGCAATGGAACTGGAAATATCTTTTCGCTGGGTAGTATTATACCCCGTTACGACTACCTGCGTCAGTTCATTGATGGATTCCTGCATCTGGATGTTGATCGTTGTGCGGTTGCCAACGGTAATTTCCTGGGATACCAGTCCGATGGAGGTAGCAAGCAGTATAGCGGTACTGCCGGGAACGGTGATGGAGTAGTTCCCATTGGCATCGGAGCTAACGCCATTGGTAGTACCTTTCACCTGAATATTCACACCGGGCAACGGTTGCCCATCCTGCACC
This sequence comes from Spirosoma spitsbergense DSM 19989, assembly GCF_000374085.1. Taxonomy (GTDB): domain Bacteria; phylum Bacteroidota; class Bacteroidia; order Cytophagales; family Spirosomataceae; genus Spirosoma; species Spirosoma spitsbergense. Next base: position 59,130 of record NZ_KB893389.1, read on the forward strand.
GATATAACCCTACCCGATATACGAACACCCTGCGCCAGCAGATAACCCGGTAGTATGGCCAGCAGAACTGCCCAGATAATAGCACTGTAGAATTTTCTCATGTATAAGGTGTACGCCAAATGAAAGCGGTTTGAGGCAGGTTTGTTAATCGAAAAAACAAAGCACTAAAAATAGGGTAAAAGCTACTTTTTTCAAACGAAAATAGTAGCCTGCATCGTATAAATCTGACCTGTTGAAAAACTACCTCTGTGTTTTTTACAGGCATCATTTAGCTGTTTACACGCAAATAAGATCGTAATGGTGGCGAGTGGTTATTTCAATGGCTCATTTGATATAATAAAATACCAGATTCATCATCTCATCGGTTGAGCTCCAACCGTAGCCAACCGTACGGACCGGGTGGTTAGGATTCAGTGGATTCTGATCGGTATTATCGTAATGGGCCTCAGCAATGATGGTCGAGCCTTTGGGCAGTACGAGTGGCTCACGGAAGAAGTAGGTAAGTTGCCAGCGGTAATCCCAATCCGGGATGCTGACCAGATTGATGGCCTCACCCGCCGGCGTTATGGCAAACGCCCTTACCGACTGACCCAGCCAGTGCATATGAGGCAGCACCGACAACAGCCGGACGGTATCGGGCAACGGTCCGTAGTTGATATAAAAGGTGGGCCTGGTATTAGCCGCCAGCCGAAAGGGCTGATTCGTAATGTTATTTTCTGTAAGCGTAAGCGTCCGCACAATTTGCTTCACCGGCTTTTTGGCGAAATATAACCGTACCTCCGACTGGTCCTGTGCGGCATTGGGCGAAGGTGAATAATGAATGTTAAGGATCAGGTCGCTACCGGCCCGAATGCGTTTGACCGACCCCGCCGGGAAGGTTACGCGGTCATTGCCGGGCACCCAACCGTAAAGAAATTCGTCGGCCAGTGGTGTTTTCTAAAAATCGAGCAGGTAGGCATCATCCTCTGCAATGCCATCAATACCGGCCATGGTCCCCGTTGAGTCAACCATCAATCGGCTATGGTGCAACAGTTTTCGGTTACCCGGTACAAACTCAATGGCCGTTACCCATACATCCTGGGCCAGGTTCATGGGTACGTGGAAATACCGAAAATCCTCCCGACCATCACCTTTGATGGCGTAGGGTTTCATGCGCAGAACAAGATCGGGTTTTACTTCTTCAGCCGAATCGTCCGTCTCTTTTACCGCTTGTTTTATGTTGGACTTTTCCTCATTCCTCTCTCCTTCCGGCATGCCTCCCTGCACCCAGTTCTGAATCATCCTTATCTCGGTATCGGATAACCCCCTTTCGTTGGCGTAATGCTGGAAGGTACGGTCGGCCGGAAAGGGGGGCATATAGCGGCTCTGGGTCACTTTGGCAATGAATTTGCCCCGTTTCGCAACGTCCGGGTAAGTCAGTAAGCTAAATGGCCCTACCCCACCCGGATGATGGCAGGGCGTGGCACAATTGCGGATAATGATGGGCTGGATAGTGGCGGTGTAGGTAGGAATCAGTTGTGCCACAGCCGCTTTACCTATCCAGAAAAGCCCAAAACTACATACCCATAGTGCAAGCTGCCACTGTCTCATATGCACAATTATTGAATCTTTAAAAATAAAAGAAGCAAACCATATGGTCTGCTTCTTTTATCAAAAACTATATACCAGCATCTTACTTTACATCAAAAACCAACTGGCAGTTAGCTGCCGCGTCTGAGAAAGGAGTCGTATCGCCACAAACACTGTCAGGGTTCCATGTAGTGAATACCTTACCGTCAGCAGTGTATAGCTTCCAGGTAATAACGAAATCTTCGGTTCCATTAAACCACTTACCGGTGGGGCGTGGGTTAGCCGGATTCGCAAACACCTTTACCGCGTTTACCTTGTCGTACTTGAAGGTAGCATCTTTGTAGACATTATAAATCTCAGTAGGCGAGATACTAAACGTGCTATACTGCCGGTTAGCCGCTGCCGGACTAATGGTTTTAATGAGTTTGGGACCCAGCGAAGCCGTTTTGGGGTTACCGTCAGCATCGCTGTAATAGTCCAGCATTTCTACATAAACCTCAGCCTTGCTAACCGTCAATACATTATCGAGTGATACCCAGCGGATTTTGAAATTCACTTTGGCGGCATCAACATCCTGCCCCGTTTTGGGGAAGTTAGCCGCATATGCCAGCGAATTTTTCCGGCTCGACGAATTTTTAGCTGGCTCAGCTACATCCGCAAAAGCCGTGTAAGCATGTACGCCTGATTCCCAGCCTGGTACCGGGTTCAACGATTCATCGCGGCATCCCAGCACGGCTACCATGCCGAAAGAGAGCGCGTAAGTAATTAGTTTTTTCATACAAGTATTGGTTTGTTCAGCCGGTTATGAATGACAAACCGGCTGAACGAGAATGAGTGATTAAAATTCCCACTTATATTTTGTCTTGTCCCAGAACACCGGGTCACGGTCGAAGATGACGTTTGCCACGTAGGTAGCAGCATTCGGGTTCAAATTACCCTCCTGAGCTGGGTAAGGCAACCGCAGAGCGTACTGACGGGGTGGTTTCAGAATAGGAGGCTGAATACCGACCGAGAACTGCTTGAAGGGCCCCTGCACGGGATAACCCGTCCGGCGCATCATATTCCAGATTTCCTGTCCCTGACCATACGAAGAAAACCATACCTGCTTGGCTACTACGTTCAGTTTGGCCTGATCGCTCAGAGCGGCATCGTATAGTTTCAGCCAGGCATTTACATAATCAGTAATAGCTTTGTCAGTAGGGGCCACTGATCTTGAATCGGCTTTCTGACTAACGCTTACTACCAGTGCAATTTGCTCGCGCATGGCGGCTTCAAACAGGGCTTTGGCATCACCGGTTACACCGGTTCCGTCCAGGATAGCTTCGACCTGATAAAACTTAATGTTCCAGCTTGTAATCAGCGGCCATATACCATTACCACCTGGATTGTTACCCGTCAGCGTTTTAGCTGGAGTCTCCCGGCCCGAATAGAAACCACCAGCTGGGTAAGCACCCGGCGTAGCACGCAGCGCACCATCAGCCGGTGCACCCGTATTATCTCCCCGGTCCCGGCCAAAAAATCCCGATAAATAAGCAATGTCTGCTTTTGTTGGGTCCTGCGTATCGTTATAGAATACCCGCTTGTATTCGGCCAGGAAAGCCGGACGCAGGGGCAGGTAAGTGCCCCCGAAAGGGATAGTACCCCGGTCAGTTGGGTTCGATGGATCGAGCGTGGCACTGGTTTGCCGGTAGAAGTAAAATGGCAGACGCGGGTCCATGTTCAGAATCATTTCGCCCATCAACTGATGGTTGATGTAGGTCGCATCACCCGTACCGGTATAAGGTCCCTGAAACAGCGGGTGCCGGTCGTCCTGTGGCGAAATCTGCGTCGAATACTGATAAACGAAGTTCTGGGCAGGGGTAGTGATAAAGCCACCCGCATCGAAGGCGGCCTTCAGGTCAGCATTTCCCGTTGCGCGACCTTTGCGCGAATTGAACAGCAACCGGAGTTTAACCGTCTTGGCTAAACGGGTCCAGGTAGCAGCACTACCGGCTCCAATAAAATCGCTGGCTACGGCTACGGCCTGTGGTTTCGCTAATTCAACAACGGCCTGGTCGCAGAGTTTGATTATATTCTCATAAATGGCCACGTCTTTGTCGAACTTAACGGCTTTATCCGTACCGGGAATATTACCCTTCCAGGCTTCGGAGTAGGGAATATCGCCGAACTGATCGACCATGTTCCCGACGGCATACGCTTTAAGCACCATCGCAATGCCCCGATAAATGGGACTCTTGCCATCGTCCGTTGCTTTCAGTATTTCCTCCACGTTCTGCATACTCCGGTAGAAGGAATTCCAGGTTCCGTTATATGAGTTGTTAGTCAGGTTGTAATTGTCGGCACTGTTGCGCAGCCCGGCAAATCCCCCTGCATCACTCACTACCTGCACCATTGAATTGGTAGCGGCCAGTTCTGCCGTTGGTAGCAGCAGTTTTAACGCTGCTGCCGATGGCTTGTTGGGGTCCTGATTGATATCGAGTTCGGTAATGCTACAGGCACTAACTAAGGCCACGCACCCACCAAACAGGAGCGATTTAAAAAAAGTATGTTTCATTTTTTAGTAAGTCAAGTCGGATTGATTAGAAAGAAGCCGATACGTTGATACCAAACCGGCGCGTGGAGGGAGCAGCTCCCAAATCGAAGCCCTGAATGTTCAGGTCCGGATAGCTCGACAGTACTTCGGGGTCGAAGTTAAGCCCTTTGAGCATGTTGGGAGCCACAAACCACAGGTTACGACCCGATGCCGAAACACGCAGACTACCAAACACTTTCGTGTACTTTTTCAGGAACGCCTTTGGTAAAGTATATCCTAAAACAACTTCACGCAAGCGAATTACCGTCGTCTCGTATACGTTCGTCTCATCTGCTCCGTAGGCACCAAATCCGTTCGAGAAGTGGTACTGGAAAGCCGTCATTGGTATAGTGTTTGGCTGCTGTTTACCATTTTCATCTAAGATGGCCTTGTACGTAGCTGGATCACCATATACACCCGGAATTACGCGCAACCCTTCCCGATCTTCCGAGTCTTTCAACTGACCTCGCAACAGCAGCGAAGCCGCCGTAGCTGAGAAGATTTTGCCACCCTGCCGGTAGTCGATCAGTGCCGACAGGTTGAAACCCTTCCAGGAGAAGTTGTTGGTAATACCCAGCGTGAAGTTGGGGGCCGGATTACCCAGAATCTGCGATCCTGGCAGCGTAAACGGCAAACCCGAAGTAGGGTTGATGAGTAATTTACCATCTTCACTGCGGGCATTCACTGTACCATAAATCTGCCCGAAGGGAGACCCTTCCCGATGAAGGGTACCGAGCGAGGAAAGGCCCGTACCACCGAGGAAGATTTCACCGGCCGGACCGGCACTTACTACGTTGGAGCGTAGCCGGGTGAAAGCACTTGTAATAGACCACTCAAATCCGTTAGCCAGCCGCAACGGCACTAGCGTCAGGGCAATTTCAATGCCCTTGTTATCGATTTGACCGGCGTTAGTCACTTCGTTGTAGAAGCCCGTAGCCGCCGGAATCCGGCGTGATACGATCAGGTCCGTCGATTTCCGATAGAAATACGCAAAATCGAGGTTTATCCGACTGTTGAAGAACTGTAACTCTGCCCCTACTTCGGTTTCTGTGGTGAATTCCGGCTTTAGGTTGGCGTTGTTCAGTTGATTGGGTAAGGTAGCTATCGAATATGGGGTTGCATTTACGTATGTACGACCCAGGTCATATGCCGTGTACACATTGTACGGGTCAGCATCTTTACCCACCGTAGCATAGTTAGCCCGCAGCTTACCAAAGTTCAGGATGTTTTTTGGTAGGTTGAACGCGTCCGTAAAGACAAACGAGGTCGATACAGCCGGATAGTAATAGCTATTGTTAGCAATTGGCAGGGTTGACGAGTGATCGTTCCGCACACTAGCCGTTAAGTACAGATAGTTATTGTAGGATAACGACAGTTCACCAAAAATACCGAATAGCCGACGCTTCCGATTTAGTTCATCGGCCGATTGACTAAGCGTGCCTCCTATTGTCAACACAGTAGGGTCAATAACCTGACTACCAAACAACCGGGACTGCTGGTACGTACGCTCGTTGAGGTTAAGTCCTACCAGCAGGCGGGCCGAAAAACGCTCACCAATCTCTTTGGTAGCCGTAGCCAGAAAAGTAAGGTCCGTCTCTGTGTTGGTCAGTTCCGTTTTTGTGATAGCTCCTAATGGAATAGCGGTACCGCCCGGACGGATATTGTTGTGACGCGTTTCGTGATAGGTGTTTACTCCACCGCGAGCGGTCAGGTTCAGCCAGGGCGTTACGTCATACGTCAGGGCCATGTTGCCATATACCCGGTTTACCTTAGAGGTGTACAGGTTATACTTGGCCGTCCAGAGCGGGTTGTCCAGCGCCCGGTAAAACACATTCGAGCCATCTACCGGGTTCTCGAACGGGTAGCCGCTCAGGTTGTAGTTACGGGGCAGGTAAAACAGGCGGTCATAAATAGAGCCGCTCGACCCGGAACTATAATCGGTAAAAAACGAAGCACCCGACTGAGGGCTTTGCTGATTGGTATTTACGTAGTTTACGTTACCCGACACATTGAGGCCATTGACCAGGGTAGCATTACCACCGAAGTTAAGCGAGGTACGCTCCGTAAACGAGTTCGGAATAATACCGTCGTTCCGTAAACGGGAAATACCGGCATTCAATGAAGTCTTGTCGCCGGTAGAACTGATGTTAATCGAATTTTCGGCTACCTTACCCTGCTTGAAAAAGCCACCGATAATGTCGTAGGGCTGTAAAGGTACTGGTACTGCATTCCCGCTGGCATCCAGAAATTCCGGGAACACGCTCTTATACCGGGCAGCCGTGTAGGGTACGCCCACAATGGGGTTAGGCACTGTGCCTTCTGGATACCCATCCTGAATTGTTTTCGAGTAGCGGTCGAAGCCTAAAGTAGCATTAACCCGGTCAACTTCCGACGGGAATACCGTACCCCAGTTGCCGATGAATCCACCGTTATACTGCTGGTTAGACCCCTGCGTGTAGGTGTCCTGATAATTGGGAACGGTAGATATTTTCTCCACCGAGTACGAGCTTGAGTACGTAACTTCCAAGCCTTTGCGGGCTGATTTACTGCCTGCCTTGGTCGTGATGACAATTACCCCGTTTGCCGCCCGTGAACCATACAACGCAGATGCTGCCGCCCCTTTCAGTACGGTCATAGCCTCGATATTGTTCGGATCAATATCATAAGCCCGGTTCGACACAACCGAGTTGCTGGCGTAGTCAGCCCCGGCACCATTGGAGGAGTTATCGAAGGGAATACCATCCACCACAAACAGGGGCTGGTTATTACCCGCAAAGGAGTTATTACCGCGGATATTGATTTTGGTAGCCTGACCGGGGGCACCACCACCGGCAATAATGTTTACGCCGGGTACTTTACCGGATAATGCCCGCAAGGGGTCTGGTTCTGAACGTTGTTGAAGAAGATCGCCCTTCACTGTGGTGATGGCGTAAGCAAGAGCCTTCTTTTCACGCTGCTGGCCCAGAGCAGTTACTACCACTTCGCCCAATTGCTTAGAGTCGTTCTTTAATTCGACTTCGAGCTTAGCGCGGTTACCAATGGCCACTTCCTGAGTAGCGGCTCCAACGAAACTAAAAACTAATGTCCCCCCCGTGCCCGGTACGCTGATGGAATAAAAACCGTCAGCATCGGAGTTAGCCCCCTTAGTTGTTCCTTTCAGCAGAATAGAGGCTCCGGGAATTGGGGTACCATCTTCGGCGGCTGTTACTCTACCCGTAATTGTTCGCTCCTGAGCCCATGCAGGAACCCAGAGTGAGCACACGATAAGCATACTCACCAGTAGAATTTTCCTCATAATTTAGTTAAGATAAGTTAAGATAAGAGTGCATTGAGTGCAAAATTAATAAAAGGCTTATACTTACCAAGTATAAGCCTTACTAATTTAATAACAGCCATATTATTCTTACCTATGGCTAATTAGTAAAATATTATTCGGTTCTGGATTATCTCGTGCTTTAGTTATACTTACTCGGCAGACAAAAATATCATCCGTAAAAATACTTAATCATTTACCGAGCAATATGATTAATTCGGGAAAACGGAACCACGTTAACGCCAGGGGGAATATATTCGTCTACCCCGGAAACTTGACTACACCTTCAAATTCAACCTTTCCATAAAAACGGACGCCCGACTGAAAAGTCGGGCGTCCGTTTTTACACTAATTATGGTACGATGTCTTATCATTGCTCAACCGTGGCAGTGTCGAGTGCTTTTTCTATATCGGCAGCCATAGACCGGGTGTATTGATAACCAATCCGGAACAGTTCCCGCGCTTTACCAACATCTGCCGGGCCGTACCCACTTAAATCAGTTGGCTCAAGCAATACGTTACAACGGGTAAACTTTTCCCTTGTTTTGCTCTGGACTGCCAGAATAATGCTCCGCTCAATGACCCCCCGCATGGAACGAATGGGTTTAGACGTACCAAGTGGATTACAATGTGACCCGATTAGAAGATCCACTTTGTGTTCGATGATATCTACTGGCAGGTTGTTCAGGACTCCTCCATCGACAAACTGGCGTTTGTTAATCAGGAACGGTTCAAAAATACCAGGCAAACAACAGGATGCCAGCACGGGACGAATTAGCTCCCCCCGGTCAAAAATGACCTGCTCACCTGCGTTCAGGTCAACCGCCACTACATGCAGGGGTATTTGCAATCCCTCAAACGAATCGTGCGGAATGTATTTTCGGTATAAATCGGCTATTGCATCCAGTCGTAATAACCCCATACGGTTCCAGGCGGGTCGCAGATGTCGTACAAACGAGGACGATTCAATAATTTTCAAGCTCTCATCCGGGGTGTACCCCTGCGCTAGTAAAGCACCCACAATGGCACCGGCACTGGTTCCAGCTATTTGATCGAAGTGAATGCCCATTTCACTGAGGGCTTTTATAACACCCAGATGGGCGATACCCCGCGCTCCGCCCCCCGATAAAACCAACCCTATTTTCATACGTTTCAGTTTATTGGCTTTATAACGGTGCGTGGTATCTTTTGGTTTGGGGGCTGGGGCTTAAGGTCCAGGGCAAAGGGAAGGGGGAAAGTTACAGAAAATAAGAAGGTAACTACCAAATCCTATTCCCTTTGCCCCACTTGCACTAATCACAAAAACTCCGCCAGCTTTCCCTGCTGCCCTATTCGCACGCCTTTATCCGTCATTTCAACGGTAGCGGCTTCTATAATAGGGTCGTGTTCAAATAGTAACAGCCAGTTTTCCTGAGCTGCCTGTTTCAGTAGGGACGTTTTCTCATCCATCGTTAGCAGGGGACGAACATCGTAACTCATTACGTAAGGCAGTGGAACGTGCGCCGACGATGGAATCAGGTCAGCCATATAGGCTATTGTGCGGCCCTTGATATGGAACAAAGGCAACGCCATTTTTTCGGTATGGCCATCCACGTACCGAAACTCGATATCGGAAAATGGGAACGGCTTTTGCGTTAGGAACTGTAGTTGCCCGCTTTCCTGCAAAGGCAGGATATTCTCGGGCAGGAAAGACGCTTTTTCCCGTGGATTTGGATTGACTGCCCACTGCCAGTGAGCCGGGTGGACCCAATACGTTGCATTTGGGAAAGCGGGGCTTAGCTGGTCGCCCAAACGGAGTACGGCACCCCCCACATGATCGAAATGCAGGTGGGTGAGCAACACGTCGGTTATTTCATTTTCTGAGTAACCTGCCCGATGAATTGAGTCAGTTAGCGAGGCCGTGCCATGCAGGTCATAGTGACCGAAGAACTTGTTTGATTGTTTGGTGCCAATGCCGGTGTCGACAAGTAGCAGCCGGCTATCCTGTTCATAGAGCAAACAGCGCATGGCCCAGGTACAGCGATTTTGTTCATCGGCGGGATTAAGATGTTGCCAAAGTACCTTGGGCACCACACCAAACATGGCACCGCCATCCAGTTTAAAGAACCCTGTATCGAGCGTTTGAAGGGTCATAAAGTAAGTCCGGTAAAAAATTTAGTTGACAAAGATAAACGATCAATTACGCAAGCTGTAGCTTTCTGTCAATGATCGTTCTGTGCTACTTTCCAACCCATAAATACGTTAGGGATAGTAATCTATTGGTTATATGCGTCATTCATACCACGAGTCCCAAACGAAGGGAGTTTTAAACCTGATTGTTCATGAACCCAGTTTTATCCGGCAGCTCTTTCTGGAGCGAAACAGCCGGCTATTGACCATTGCCTGGAATCAGGGGGCAGACCAGACCGTAACTATTGACGGCATCGACTACATGTTTCCAGAACAAACGGTACTACCCCTGGTGGTACATCAATCCTTCACCTTCAGCCATCCAGAAACGATCATCGCCTGGCAATTCAATCGGGAGTTTTACTGCATCGTTGACCACGATAGAGAAGTATCATGCGTCGGACTTCTTTTTTATGGTGCCTCTTTGCCGTTGTTTCTTCATCTGGCCGACCGGGAAAGACGAAAATTTGAGGCATTACTGATGGTTTTCGATGATGAGTTTTCTACCCACGATTCCATTCAGGGGGAGATGCTTCGCATGCTATTGAAACGACTAATTATTAAGCTGACCCGGCTGACAAAAGATCAATTTATAAATAACAAACTAACAGAACCAGACCTTACCATCATTCGCCGATTCAATTTACTGGTTGAAACACACTTCCGAAAACTTCACGCCGTGAGCGACTATGCCAATCTATTGAACAAATCGCCTAAAACCCTTTCCAACCTATTCGCGCTATATAACCAGCAAAGCCCATTGCAGGCTATTCATGAACGAATTACAATGGAAGCCCGACGGTTGCTGCTCTACACTGATAAGTCGACCAAAGAAATTGGGTTTGAACTGGGATTTGACGAGGTTGCTCACTTTAGTCGATTCTTTAAAAAGCAAACCGGGGTACCGCCGTCGACGTTTAAATCAACAGGCCTGGGGCTGGGGGCGTAGGGCAAAGGGGGCCTGGGCGTGGAACGCGGGGCAACACGACAAAAACCCGGGATGGACTATCCAATCTATACACCCTTTGCTCTACGCTCCCCTATCGGGAAAAATTGATAACAGAGCGGGAAGTACGGCCATTTCAGAACGTGTTTTGGGGCTGCACCTTTGCATTGTCAATAAGGCAAACCAAAACAACCTACCAATGGCAACGTTCAGCGTACCAACCCGGAATCGGGTCTCGGCCCAAAATCAGGCCCTTTTCGATACTATTCAAAAAGGTTTAGGCTTCGTCCCCAACCTATACGCCACCTTCGGGCTTTCCGAAAATGGGCTGGGGGCTTATCTGGCCTTTCAGCAAAGTCAGACGAAAGGAGCTTTCAAAGCTAAAGAGCGCGAAGCGATTAATCTGGTCGTATCGCAGGTAAACAACTGCGTATATTGTCTGGCTGCTCATACGGCACTGGGCAAGATGAACGGTTTTACCGATGAGCAAATTCTGCAACTCCGCGCCGGATACGCCGACTTTGATCATAAGCTGGACGCGCTGGTTAAATTAGCCAAAGCTATTACCGAGTCAAAAGGTCACCAAGCCAGTGAGGTAGTTGATGCGTTCATTGCGGCTGGTTATGCTCAGCCTGCCATTGTCGATCTGGTGTTGATGATTGGCGACAAGATTATTTCCAATTATCTGCATGCCATTACTCAAATTCCGGTAGATTTCCCGGCGGCCCCGGCGCTGGAAGAAGTAGCGGCTTAGCTACGTGGTTTTTGCCCTGCTTTCTTTGTCAGCAGGGCAAAAACCACATTTTGGCTTACTGTTATCAATTGTATCTCGTACAAATTTTTCCCCGAAATTAGGCGTATATTTCGCTCTAAACCCGCCTTTGCCCATGAAACGAATCGTTCATAAACACCCTTTAGCCATTCGGTGGTTTCACTGGATCAACTTCCCAGTTCTATTCGTTATGATCTGGAGTGGTCTCCTGATTTACTGGGCCTACGATCCCTACAAAATCAGCGTTGGCAGTTATACGCTCCTGTCTTTCTTTCCGGACGGACTCTATAAGTTCCTGAACGTTCCTTTTCGGCTGGCCGAGGGCATGGCATGGCACTGGGTGTTCATGTGGTTATTTATGCTGAACGGATTACTGTACATCGGATACACCTTTATTTCGGGCGAATGGCGGCATCTGGTCCCTAACAAAAATTCGTTCCGCGAAGCCATTGCCGTAACGCTTTATGATCTTGGCCTTCGCAAAACCCAGCCCCCATTTATCAAATACAATGGCGCCCAGAAGATTGCTTATTTCTCCATTATGCTCATGGGCGTTGGCTCAGTACTGACGGGATTTGCCATCTATAAGCCCGCCCAGTTTTCGTGGCTGACGGGGTTGCTCGGTGGTTATAAAGCAGCCCGTTTAGAGCACTTTATTTTAACCATTGGCTACGTCCTGTTCTTTTTTGTTCACATAGGCCAGGTTATTCGGGCGGGCTGGCAAAACTTCCAGTCGATGGTAACAGGGTTTGAGTTTATCAAACGCAGCGACCCGCCCGTAACACCCGAATCGCCCGGCATGCCGGATCCTGTTGCCCCCTCCCCAACGCCAAACCCGCTACCAGCATGAGCCAGATAAAAGAGCCAAACCTGCCCGAAAGTGATGTACCCGAATCGATGGCCCGGCGACGCATGATTACTTCCTTCAGTCTATTTGCGCTGGCGGCAGCCATACCGCTTGGCGTATACGAATGGATTACCAATAGCCCTAAGTTATACGGTGCCCGTAAACCACTTCGGCGCGTGCTGGATGCCAATGCGGCCATCGCCAAAACGTACTTTAGCAATACCCACCTGGTAGCCACTTTTCCGGTTGAAGAAGCCGCAAAAAAGCCTCGTACCAATGGCTATGACGGCTTAAAGACTCCCCTGCCGGAAGACTGGAAACTACAGATTGACCGGGCGCAGGGCGCTCCTTTACTTCTTACGATGGATGATGTAAAAGCACTGCCAAAGCACGAAATCGTATATGAGTTCAAGTGCATTGAGGGTTGGAGTCAGGTGCAGCACTGGGGCGGGGTCCGCCTATCCGATTTCATGGCGAAATACAAACTGGGCACAAAAAGTGGTGATGCCCCCAACCCGGAAAGCACTGACGATCTGTATAGCTACGTGGGCATGGAAACGCCCGATAAGGGCTACTATGTAGGTATCGACATGGAAAGTGCCATGCACCCCCAAACGCTGCTGGCCTATGAACTGAACGGTCAACCTATTTCGGCCCCGCATGGTGCACCAATACGATTAATTATCCCGGTTAAGTATGGGGTGAAAAACCTGAAACGCATTGGCCGGATGTTCTTTTCGGATACGCGCCCCCGGGATTTCTGGGCCGAACGGGGTTATGACTATTACGTTGGCCTGTAATGTAAACTCAACTCGTTATGAACTACTTACTCATGCTTCTGATAACTGTTGGTATGGAAATCAATCCGCCTGCCGATAAACCCGTGGCTCAACCCGTTGTGGTCCTGGAATTGTTTACGTCGCAGGGCTGCTCCAGTTGCCCACCCGCCGATAAGGCCTTACAGGAAATAACTCAGCAGGCTGCCCGCTCTGGTCAGGGGGTCTATGGTCTGTCCTTTCATGTCGATTACTGGAATCGGCTGGGCTGGCAGGATCCGTTCAGCGCCAGGCAATTTACGGATCGTCAGCGTCAGTACGACCGGGCACTGAAAACTCAGACGTACACACCCCAGCTCATCATCAACGGGAAACAGGCTGTCATTGGTGGACAACGGGACCGCATTGAGCAGACCATTCAAACCATTCAAAAACAACCGGCGACAGCGTTTGTCAGTGTTGATGGTACTGTTAGTCAGGACGCCAAACAAGTGACGGTCAACTACACCCTCTCAACCGCCGGACCATACCGCGTTAATGTAGCTCTGGTGCAAAAAGAGGCTCGCACACCCGTCAAAAATGGAGAAAACGGGGGTCGAACACTGGTCAGTACGAACGTGGTACGGCAGTTCAAAATGATTGACGAATCAGGCAAAACCGGTATTGCGTCACTACTGCTACCGACCGACCTTCCCTCAGGCCAGACGGCCGTACTGGTGTATGTTCAGCGTACGGATACCGGGCAGATTGTGGGCGCAAAAATGTTTTAGACACTCACTTTGGGGCACTAAAATCAAAATCATAGCTGATATTCAGCCGGAAGCCGGTATCCTGATCAAAGATTGCCTTGCTGGTTATGGGGTCAGGTTCGGCATGCTGTAAAATCCGGCTCAAATAATTCAGTTCCAGTTTAAAATTCTCCTTAATCTGGTAGCCCAACCCGCCCGAAATACGATTTTGATTGAAGATATTACTTTCCACGTTGTGCCCGAATCTGCATCCGTATCATTCGTTCAAAAGCATAACGTATCATTCAGCAGTAGACCCTTTCTGTAGATACTATGTTTTGTCAGGACACGTCAAAATAGCGAAACGATATCTTCCTTACAAACTCACCGTCTGCAGACCACCTTTTAGCACCACCGTTTTGCCCTTCCAGTGTAATGTACCCGCGAGTTTTTCGGGCAGCGTTACGTTGCCCGTCAGGCCTCCCGTCGCGGTTTTCTGGAACTGCACGGCAATTTCACCCAATGGATGCGGCATTTTTCCTTCCACCGTGGTCAAATCACCGAGCGATGGTTCAATGTTGACGGAAGTAAAACCGGGTTCGGCGGGGCGAATGCCGCAGGTAATGGACAGTAATTCGTACAGGGGCGACGCACTCCAGGCGTGGCAATCCGAGCGGGTCGGTTCGGGCTGTTCGGCGAAGGTAGTCAGGCCCAGGGCCAGCATGTCGCGCCAGGGTTTTAACTGCGGGATAAACAGATCGCCAAGGCCCGTTTTTTTGAGGGCTTCAAAGAGGTAAAATTTAAAGTAAAACGTAGCCTGTGTTAACGACGTATCCGTCATCGTTTTCTGCAACAAAGCCCCTTGCTTCGCAACGGGTACAGCATCGGTCAGAACGGCCAGAATATTGGCGTGCTGGCTGAACGAGTCCTTTTCCGGTGTATCGGCAAACAGACCGCGTCCGGCATCCCAGCACTGTTCATACACCGCTTTATTCAGTTGGCGGCCCAGGGCGCGGTAATGCTCGGCGCGTTCATTTTGTCCATAATGCGCCAGTAAATCACCCGCCCGGAAGTAGGTGTACGCCTGTTGCAGCGTCAGTACACTTGACCCACCCGTACGCGCCCCGTTGGGTACGCCCCCGGCAATTTCCTGTTTCGCATTTTTCCAGTCGGCCCAATCCACAAAATTCCACCATTCCAGCGGCCCGTTCAGGCCGGTTTTGGCAATGCGCTGCTCGTGCCAGTCCAGTACGTCCAGCATACCGGGTAGCATGGATTTTATAAACGCATCGTCCTGCCGGTGCATCCAGTAGTCGTGAAGCATACACACCCAGAACAGGGAAAACGTTGGGATCACCTGAAAATCGGCTGATGGATAGCGGCTTTGCGTTAGCCCATCGTTGAATCGGCTATGCTCATAATCCTGGATGGCTTTACGCATCAGTCGGTCATCACCCGCCACGTAAAGTGAAATCAGCGCCTGAATCCGCGTATCGCCGGTGTATTGCAGTTGTTCATAATAAGGACAGTCGTAGTAAGTTTCACCTGCACAGAGCTGGGCGGTTCGCCAGCCCACGTTCCAGATGGGGGTAAGTGTACTGTCACTAGCCGAAAAACGCGCTTTTTCTCCAAACGGGTACCCCGTAAACTTTCCCACCAAATCATTCAGTACCAGCGTGTCATTCTTCGTTTCTACCGTTAATTGCATATACCGGTAGGTGCGAAACCAGAGCGGACGAAAAATGCGCCTACCCCGCCCCGCCGAGTCACTACCATCGGCAATAAACTGGTCTTCAAAGCCGCGCATCGTACGCCCCTCCACCTCATTCCGGTTGCCCTTCTGACCTTTAACGTCAACTAGTGCTTCGGCATACGATAAGGTTATAACGGCATCCTTCCCCCGACTGACGGTCAGTTCGGGATAGGCATTCGTCAATACACCATTATCAAGCAGAAAAACGGCTTTGGTATTCTCGGGTACTTTGACAGGCGCTTTCCCCTGCAAAAAGTCATTATTCATTGTGCTGTTCTCCACCCGCCGAACGGCTGCCAATCGGGTCGTGCGTTCGGCCATCATAGGAATGGTACGCGGCACCAGTGCCCAGTTTCCGTCAGTACCCAGGCCGCGCGGTTTGGTGGGGAAGCCAAAAACCTTGGCTGCTACCCAGGGTTTATCATCAAATTCTGGCTGTTCCCAGCCCCAGGGGTATTTAGCGGCATCGACCCGGTCGCCGTCCCCCATCACAATGTAGGTGCGGAGTTTCGGGATATCGTTTTTAATGGGCGAATAGGCCGGATTCTGGTACACTTTCCAGGTGGCATCGGTGTTGACTATTTTCTCTGTTTCACCATCTCCCTGCAACAAAAAACCAAGCTGATAACTCATCTGGGCAAAAGGGGCGCCCTCGCCCATGTACCACACCTGTGCCGCCAGCACATTCCGGCCGGCCTTCAGAAAAGGCGTGAGGTCAAGGGTTTCATAATTCCAGTTTTGCGTATCGCTCCGGGCGGGACCCAGTGCTACGGCTTTTCCATTCACAAACAGCCGGTAGCGATTATCGGCTGATACATGTACCACAAAACGGGTGGGTTTCTGCGGCAGGTCGATGGCTTTGCGGAAGTGAAAAATGCCGTACTGCCGGGCAGGAGCTGTAGGATGCACCAGCCAGCGGGCAGGCCAGTACTGGTTGGTCCAGTTGGAAGGAGTCTGCGCATCCAGTTGCGTTTGAGCAATAAAAAGAAGGGCAAAGAGCAGGTAACAAATACGGATCATACAAGGAAAAAGAGAGTATTATTGCAAGGTAACCGGTTCCGCCTGATTCTGTAAGTAAAGGGATAGGAAAAAGGAAAAGGGTGCCGTAAAAAGGGTATTTCCCCCATGTCCTTTTCCTGACGAACGCGTTAATTTTGAACACTTTAAATAAACCACCTTCCTGTTATCATGCCCTTCTCCGACCTACATCTGCACCCTGCCCTCAAAACGCAGTTTGGCAGTTCTACCAATCCAGTAGGGCTGTGCGAATTACTGATGCCCTCAGCCATCCCACCACTCCCGCGCCTTTGTTCCGACTTCGGACTTATCCTGTCTTCCCAATCTAATTTGAGTCAGTTAGTAGCCAACGATGTCCGCTTGGTTTGTGCCGCTCTATACGCACCGGAGTCTGCTATTACGCAGGCCCGTTTGTTGCGTTCCGTTCGCGTTCCCCGATTTCTGAATATCGACCGGCTCGACGAACTGGCTGGCCCTGCTTACGCTCCTTTTCAGACAATTCTTGCCGAGCTACGAACGATGCTCAACCCCTGTGCCGGTTCAGGTTTAAGCCTGCGCTCATTACGCCAGCGCAGCGACTTTTCAGATACAGCCGGTGTCGTTAATGCCGTCTTCACCGTAGAGGGATGTCATTCGCTGGTTGATTCGCTGGCGGACTTCGACCACCCTGATACGCTGGCGCAGATCATGATTCGTAACCTGGATGCGCTCGCTGAACGAGCTACCATCTTTTCGATTAATCTGACCCACTTTCAGAATTTCGGTTTCTGCGGGCAGGCGTTCGGTATTCAATTTATCGAAGACAACCGGTTTTTCCCAACAGGCAATGGCCTATCACCCGCAGCCTGGACCCTTATCCGGCATTGCCAGGAAAAAAGAGTTTTGATCGACATCAAGCACATGAGTGTGAAAGCCCGGCACGATTTTCAGACGCAGATGGCTACAGAAGGGTACCCGTTCCCCATTATCTGTACGCATGCTGGTTTCACCGGTATTCCTGTTAGTGAGTACCATACCTACGTGAGCCGCTCTGTTTCGATACGCGTGAGGGGAGACAGCCGACAGGCAGAAGTGGCCAAGCCCAAAAAATACCTTGGCGGAAGCAGTCAAACAGCCTTCAATGCAACCAGTATTAACCTTTTTGACGACGATCTGGTGCATATACTGAAATCGGGAGGGGTGGTTGGTATTTCTATGGACAGCCGGATTCTTGGCTATAACCCCCGCAATATAACGGACGATGCGGCCGATGCTTTTGTGCGGGATATTGATGTGCTTTCATCAGCCGAAATAGCCATTTTTGGGGATTTAAGCCGGAATGGACGGGGCCAACGGGAAAACCCCTTCAATGCGCTCCAGAATCAGGATACGGCCGATGATGATCTGCGGCCCGGGCCGAACAATCAGTTTACGCATTTTCAGTACTTTGCCAACCATATCATTCACCTGATGAATGTAGCGCAGCAACACCATCTGGACCCTATAGCAGCCCTCGGGCAGGTGTGTCTGGGATCTGATTTCGATGGACTGATCAACCCGGTGACCTGCACTTTAACCGTTGAGGACTATCAGCGTCTGCGTCAGCAGTTTATTGATTTTTTCCCCAATCTTTTACGGCAAGCAACCATCGGTATTACCCTTTCAGGTGAACAGACCGCGGGCATTGCAGATGGCATTTTTTATACGAATGCCCGTCGTTTTATTCTGAACCGCCTGTCGTAAAAGACAGGACTGGTTCTTTTTGCCCACAAGCACCAAAAAGTATGAGACTTGAGTAAGTTGGGCATCTTGTTGTACTTTAGCAACAGATTTTTCTAACTCCTCAACCGCATGTATTTTATTGGATTTGATCTCGGCAGTTCGTCTGTCAAAGCCTGTTTACTGGAAGCTGATAGTGGTCATGTCGTCGCGTCGGCCTTCTTTCCCGAAACGGAAATGCCCATCGAATCCCCTCAGCCGGGCTTTGCCGAGCAACAGCCGTCAGCCTGGTGGAAAAATGCCTGCCGGGCCAGTAAAGCCGTTATGCAGCAGGCTAACGTCCAGCCCCACGATGTAAAAGCCATCGGCATCTCCTACCAGATGCACGGACTGGTTATTGTCGATAAAGATTTTAATGTGCTTCGCCCGTCCATTATCTGGTGCGACAGTCGGGCTGTTCCCTATGGCAACCGGGCTTTCGACAAACTGGGGCATGAACATACGCTCCACCACCTGCTCAACTCGCCGGGCAATTTCACGGCTGCCAAACTGGCCTGGGTAAAAGATAACGAGCCTGACGTGTACGCACAGGCAACGCATTTCATGCTCCCGGGTGATTACCTCGCAGCCTGTATGACGGGGGAGATTGTCACGACCGCATCGGGTCTATCAGAAGGAGCTTTCTGGGATTTTCAGGAAAATCAGCCTGCACATTTCCTGCTGGATTACTTTGGCTTCGACCCCACCCTGATACCTACCATCAAACCCACGTTTGCCCCACAGGGCGAAATTACCGCGTCGGCAGCCGCAGAATTAGGCCTTGCCGTCGGTACTCCCGTTACCTACCGCGCGGGCGATCAACCCAATAATGCCTGGTCGCTGAATGTGCTGGAACCGGGTCAGATTGCCGCCACGGCCGGCACATCAGGGGTAGTGTATGGCGTGAGCGACCAGGCCAAATACGATCCACAATCACGGGTAAACACATTCCTGCACGTCAGCAATACTGCTCAGGCCCCACGCTACGGCGTTTTGCTGTGCGTGAATGGCACCGGCATTCTCAATAGCTGGTTACGAAATCAGGTACTGCAACGGTCCATTAGCTATTCCGACATGAACAAACTGGCCCACGAAGCCCCCATTGGAGCCGATGGACTACTCTGTTTACCCTTCGGCAACGGTGCCGAACGGATGCTGGAAAACGCCGATTCCGGTGCGTCTTTTCAGGGCCTTCAACTAACGCGCCACGGCCTGCCCCACCTGATTCGGGCCGCGCAGGAAGGCATTGTGTTTGCCCTCTATTACGGCATTCAAATCATGGAAAGCGTTGGCGTTGGGCTGCAAACGATTCGGGCAGGGGAGGCTAATATGTTTCAGAGTCCGCTCTTTCGCGATACGCTGGCTAACCTTACTGGTGCCACCATCGAACTCTACAATACCGACGGTGCCCAGGGGGCTGCCCGCGGTGCGGGATTGGGACTGGGCCACTACAAAAACGCGCAGGAAGCGTTCACCGGCCTGCACGTCACCAAAACCATCGAGCCTGACATGCGGGCACAGGAAGCCTACCGGGATGCGTATGGGAAGTGGCTGGAAGCACTGCAGAGTGCAGACTAGTGTTATTTCATTTATCCGTAAATTTGTAAAAATGGCTCGACATGAAATACGTACATCCAAGACATCCCCGTATTACAATTGATCCAGACGTGTGTACGGGTAAGCCCTGCATACGCGGTATGCGTTTTCCGGTAACTTCACTATTAGCCTACCTGAGTAGTGGCATGACCTACGAAACCATGCTCAGTGAGTTCCCTTTTCTGGAGCGTGACGATATTCTGGAAGCGTTATCATTTTCTTCGGAGATGATGCACGAAAGCTTTTTCCCGCTCCAAGAGGCCGCCTAACCCATGCAATTTCTGCTTGATGTTAATATATCGCCGTCACTTGGAGCCAGGTTAGCCTCACTTGGCCATTCTTATCGATGGTTACCTCTCTGCATGGACCCCAGCACCAGTGATTTACTGATTATACAGGAAGCCATTGACAGCAACGAACTTATTTTGACCCACGATACAGACTTTGGGACATTGCTCTCTTTTTTCGGCTCGTCGAAACCATCAGTTATTCTCTTTCGGATAGATAAGGTCAATGCAGAGATATTTTTCAATCTACTGACTGTCAATTGGCTAATCCTCGGAACTCCCCTAACTGAAGGCGCCCTGATTATTATTGAGGCAAATAAACTTCGCATTCGTAAACTACCAATCAGGCGATAGAAACCTATCTAGTCCAAATCTCCACATAACAAAAACCAGCTACCCGAATAACTGTAGTAGCCTACCGGGAGGCCTATGGAATGTGGCTGAAAAAATTAAGTAACCATTGATACACCAATGAGGGTATTAATGTACATTTACCAGAAATCAACACGCTATGAAATTCGCTTTCTCTCTCCTTTTTTCACTAACGCTATTAGCCGGTTGCACCCCCAATATTCAGGTAGTTACGTTGCGCGGGTCCAATGTTCAGCCTGTTGAGGAGGGGCTGGTACTCGATAACGACACTTTAACGTTACGGTACAATTTTGCCAGCGAACGGGGTCGGATGCACCTGTCCATTGTCAATAAACTTAATCAGCCACTGTACATCGACTGGAAGCGGTCGTCGTTTATCATTGGTCAGGATAAGATAGATTACTGGCGCGATGTGTCCGATGTACAGTTGTCTGGTTCATCCTCGTCCTACGCAACCCTCTATAATCGCTACACCGTTGGCTATATGAGTGGGCAAATATCGAGAGATGATGCGGTTGGGTTTATTCCTCCCCAGACGAAACTCGAAAAACAACAATTCGTCATCGTACCCAACGGCTCACTCAAGTTGCCCGGTACGTTTACGATTGAGCAGGAAAAAGCGAATTGGGTTGACCGGAAAAAACCGGTCGATGTTAAAATGTATACCTACGATAACGACAAATCACCCCTGACGTTCCGTAATTACCTGACCCTTTCGACGGATAAAGATTTTAAAACGGAATTCCACATCGACACCAAGTTCTGGGCATCGGACGTGAAAGTGCTTCCCCGGGACCAGGTGTTAACGATGCAGCGAAGTAGTCAGGAATACCAGTACGCGTTACCGGTTCCGTTCAAGAAGGCGGATAGCTTTTATGTAACCTTACCCATGCAGTAGTTCGGTATAGCAGCTGATAGCTACGGCTTACCCCACTGCGGCTTACGCTTTTCCAGAAAAGCCGCCATGCCTTCTCTGGCATCGGATGTTTGCTGAAGTTGCTGAAACTCATCCTGTAAAAAAGTCTGTCGTTGCTCTGGTAACAGACTTTTTAGTTGCTGGACGGCGCGCAGGCCAAATTGCATCGCCGTAGGCGAAAACTGCTTCAGTTCATCGGCTAGTTGCATAATAGCGGTATCCAGTTCATCAGTCGGTACAGCACTGGTAACCAGTCCAACGGCCATGGCATCAACGGCGGTTAGTGTTTTGGCGCGAAGGCAGAGATCGAGGGCGGTGCGGGCGGTCATGATGTCCAGCAACACATCCAGCACCTGAAACGGAAATAATCCGCGCTTTACTTCGGGCAAACTAAATGTGGCCGACTCAGCCGCAACGACGTACGTACTGCCCCCCACCAGCAAAAACCCACCGGCATATACCGAACCCTGTACCCTGGCTATACAGGGTTTATACAGGCCAGCCATCAACTCGCCCAGCCGAATAGGGCCGGATGGTTCTGGAACCGAAAACTTCTCCGAATCCCCCGACGAAAGGCTTTTTAAATCCATACCGGCGCAAAAAGTATCGCCCGTAGCAGCCAGCACCACCATCCATATATTGGCGGTATAGTTCGCATGGGCCAGCGCAAAAGCCAATTCGGCCAGCAGGGGCGGATTGAGTGCATTCTTTTTTTCAGGCCGGTTCAGCGTGATGGTCAATACATGATCGTCGAGGGATGTCAATAGATAACGGAAACCGTCAACGGGTAACTGACCTGTTTGAGAAGCGGTGTAAACCATAGCAGAAAGGTAAGGAAATACCATTTACGAAACTTTTAGCGGGGGGTATATGACTAGTTAACCATTTGCAGTTATAGGATAAATACAACGTTTCCCGCTCACTCATGAAAACGGTTCTACTTCTCTTTCTGGTATTTCTCAGCGTAGAGGCTGTACAGGCAACTCACTTGATTGGCGGTTATATTCAGGCAACGCCTATCTCAGGCTCATCACTCACCTATCGAATCTCAGCCGTACTTTATCTGGATGAGGTTACTGGAAAAACAGCCGCCAATCAAATGGATGCCATACAAATCTGTTTGGGTGATGGTGCTACAGTCACTGCCTATCGGGCGAGTCGGATAGGCAATAATACGCAAATGGCCAGTATCGACAGCTACACACTAATCCATACGTACACCGGGCCAGGTACGTATACGCTGACAACGTCTATCACTAACCGGTCGTCAGTCAATAAAACAATACCCCAAGCAAACGACCTGCCATTGACGTTAAGTACCACATTCACTTCTAACACCCCGACGGTTAACCAAACGCCAACAGCCGGTTATCCTGCCACTGGTTTTCGCATTGGCGTTAACAGTAAAGCAGTACTGTTATTGAAAGTGACCGATGTTGAAGGCGACAGTTTAACCTATGGCTTGGCAAAACCACTAACCACACTGAGCAGTAGCCAGTCCTGTACGGGGCAGGCTGTTTCCTCCTATCAGTATCCTAATGATGCCACTCGCCGGGGCACGTTCAAACTCAACAGCCGTACCGGGGAGTTGGTTTGGGATGCGCCCGTCGAAGTGGGCTTGTACAGTGTTGCCCTTATCATAAACGAGTATCGGAATAGTGTTCTGATTAGCCAGACAACGCAGGAGATTACGCTGTTTGTCGACGACCTGCCCGGTACACCCGGCGTTACTCCACCCTACGAGCCAGCCATTCAGGGCCTGGCCGGTGGACTTTTAACCGCAACGGCCTCTTATTCAGATACCGACTTCCAATTGACAACCTTCCCCAGCCCGGTCGATGACCGATTACAGGTCGTTGTCCAGACCAGTGACCTTACCTCACCAACGGTTGAAATGACCGATATAAACGGACGGATTATGCACAAACTGGTGTTCAACCGGGCAGCAAGGCAGCATGAGCAGGTCATTGGTATGGGTAGCCTGACACCGGGAATTTACATTCTGCGGGTTAGTCTTGGCGAGCGATCTATTTCTCGGAAGATTATGAAACGCTAATTAAAACAACTGTTTCCAGGTACCTTTTACCCAGTTATACCGGAGCGTACTGGGTAATGCCTGCCAGAAGTATTTACTGGTTTCAACAGCAAAGGATGGCTGCATGTAGCAGTTGATAGCGCATCCCTCGCAGGCAGGTAAGCGCCCCTCCAGGGCTACCAATTTCTGCACTTCGGCCGACTTGTACAGTTCGTACAGGTTATTGGCTATCGTGAAATCCTTCAGGCCCAGGTGATAGCACGGAAGCACCAGTTTATTCTCGGGAGAAATGACGATGGTGGTGCTACCCGCCCGGCAAACAGGCTTTTCGATATGATTACCCCCATCCCGCCGGAGTTGAATGAATCCTTCGTTCAGGTAAACCATTTTCTGCTTACCCCAGGCAGATAACTGTTGTAAAGCATCTTCCGAGAGGCTTCCCCCCGTTTCAACGGTGTTGTAGTCGAATACCGGATTCAGGATGAGAACGAGGTCGTTGGGGCGGCATATTTCCTCGTACATCTGACCGATTTGATGCACGTTATGGGTAAAGACGGTGAACAAAATATCCGGCCGTTCGCCCAGTTTTCGGGCTATGGCAATCGACTCCATCACCTTATCGAAGCACTTGACCCCGCGCGACTGATCATGCTCGGCACCTACCGGCGAGTCGAGCGAGAAGTGCAGCATATCCACCAGACCACGCAGTCGTTCGGCCAGTTTCGGGTACAGCAGCGCGTTGGTGGTGAGGGTGGTAATAAAGCCCAGTTGTTTGGCTTCGCGGAGCAGTTCGGGCAATTGCCGATGCAGCAACGGTTCGCCCCCGGTAAAATCAATAACCCGAACGCCTAATTTTTTGAGATCCCGCAGGTTCTGCCGGGCATTGTCGAGGGTGACGTAAGGTGAAGGGCGCTCCCAGATATCGCAGAAACTACACGTCGCATTGCAGCGATAGGTCAGATAGTAATTGCACAGAACCGGATGGGAGACAAGGCGCATGGGTCACAGATTTTCCAGGTCCTCAATAGAAAGATCAGTATCTTTCATTATTTGCTTCAACAAGCCAATACCCAACTCCTTTTTACCGTGAATAGGCACCGTGGTCCGCAAACCCTCTTCATAAATATAAATAGCGTGGCTGCCGCTTTGGCGGGAAAATGTAAATCCTTTTTGTTCCAGAATTTTAATGAGTTGCCGGGCGTTTACCTTTGGGTGTTTTCGGCTCATGCGGCAACAATCAACCGTTCAGAAAACAACTCTTCGTAGATAGGTTCATGCCTAGCCTGTCTGTCTTCTACATGAAGCTGTATTACATCCCGAAGATAGGTTAGCGCTTCTTCAACTGTTTCACCTTCAGCATAACACCCCTGTAAAGCCGGACAAATAGCCAGGTAGTTGCCTTCTTCATCCTGCTGTACTATAGCGGTGAACTGGTAGTTTCTCATGGTGAAGATTACAAAAGCATTTTGAACAAACTAACCACCTTGTCTTTCAAATCTTTCCGGTCAACGATAAAGTCCAGAAAGCCATGATCGAGCACGAATTCGGCACTCTGAAAATCTTTGGGCAGGTCTTTCCCGATGGTTTCCCGGATAACGCGCGGCCCGGCAAATCCAATCAGTGCTTCAGGTTCGGCAATATTAAAATCACCGAGCATGGCATACGAAGCCGTTACCCCCCCGGTAGTTGGGTCGGTCAGTAGCGATATATAGGGCAGTTTAGCTTTATCCAGCAGGGCCAGTTTGGCCGACGTTTTGGCCATCTGCATCAGCGAAAAACCCGCTTCCATCATACGCGCCCCACCCGACCGGGAGACCATCAGAAAAGGCGTTCTGTGCTGAATAGCGTAATCGATGGCACGGGCTATTTTCTCGCCTACTACGGACCCCATCGAACCACCAATAAAATTAAAATCCATAACGGCTACCGTCACAGTCAGCCCGTACATCGGCCCGTGGGCAGTGCGCACCGCATCGTTCAGGCCTGTTTTTTCAATAGTTGCTTTTACCCGAGCCGGATACGGTTTTGTATCAGTAAACTTCAGCGGGTCGGCCGAAGTCATATTGGCATCCAGTTCGGTGAATGTATCTTCATCGAATAGAAGGGAAAAATAGGCTTCAGAACCAATCCGTTCGTGGTAATTGCAATGAACACAGGTATAGGCATTGAGCTTATGTTCCCGGGTTTGCATTGCTTTTTTGCAGTTCGGACACTGATACCACAACCCATCAGGAGCTTCGCGCTTCATTTCGGTTGGGGTCTGAATACCTTTATCTTTTCGGACGAACCAGGACATTTTCAGTAATTAATTAGCAAGAAAGGACCGTAAAGGTACGAAGAAATCAAGTCCAACAAGTACAAAAGCAGTTGTCACCCCTTCGTCGGAAAACCCTTCCAGCGTAAAACGTGGCCTGAATGCCCTAAAACCAGTTAGTCAGTTTCCGATTGCTTCGGTTTTTTTATGGCTGATAAAGTTGTTGCTTTGCCCCCATGAAACATCTCTTAGCTGTCTTGTTAGTAGGCTTCACTCTGTCGGCATCTGGTCAGGCGTCGGTAGCCTATTACCCGTGGAGTGATTTGGTTACGGTCAGTTCCAATGCCGACCGGGCTTTCTGGGTTGATGCCCGCGTGCAGACCAATACCCTGTTTGGTTCATTGAGTACCACTATCTGCCCGATGGTTAACGTGGCCCGCCGGGCGCAGGTAAATTACTATACCGGTTTAGGGATTCGTTTCAACGCGTTGAATGTAATCGATAACCGTGATGTGCTGGAAGGATACTCCCTGCACGTGGGTGTCCGAATCATGCCCCTCACGTTCATGCCTAACCTCCGTGTGGCATTTGAACTGGCTCCCTATTCGCGCAAGGATTTCAAGACGGGCAACCTGCAATCGTTCCTGGGACTGGCGTATCAGTTTAGTAAAAGGGGTAGATAAAGGAGAAAAGGCAGGGAATATAAAGTTATTCCCTGCCTTTTCTCCAGCTTCCTTTTTTTTACTTCTGATTATATGTCATTGCGCCGTGCTCCAGCTTATCGGCCCGGTCAAACAGTTGAAGGGCTTTCTGGTAGGTGTCGTCGGTTTGGCTGATGACCCGGAAAAACTCGTTGTTTTGGCCAGATTTATTATCCTTCTGATAAACAGCCCGTGCTACCAGTGCCTTAATCTGGTTTCGAATGTAATTCTTCGAGCGATTATATTCTTTCTCGTTGAATTTGATTCCTTCAGCCGTCGCGTCTTTTACCAGCCGGTTCATCTGCTCATCAGTAATGGTAACGGTACGGTTGAACTCGGCAAAAGGCATCTTTTCAAGCTTCTGCTTATTATCGTTCGTGTACTCCATCGCGAATTCACGGATAATGCTCTTCCCGTAAAGCTGCACCAGATAGGCAGTCTGCCAGGTTGAATCACGCGGGATAAAGTAATCCGGCGTGATACCGCCACCGCCGTATACGATCCGGCCACCGTCGGTTTTGAATTTTAGCTTCGGATCGTTCTTGATAGAATCAGCAATATAGTACTCCCCCCGTTTCGAGCGCAATTCAAGGTCTTTCTCGTAGTCACCTTCATGCCCCGGTATGTACGGCTTCTGGATGCTTCGGCCGCTAGGCGTATAATAGCGCGAGATGGTGAGCCTCAACTCCGACCCATCAGAGAGTGTTACCGGCATCTGCACCAGTCCTTTACCAAACGACCGCCGACCCGCAATCAGGGCGCGATCATGGTCCTGCAACGCGCCCGATACTATTTCGGAAGCCGACGCGCTACCCTCATCAACCAGCACAACCAGTGCCCCTTCTTCAAACTGACCGGCAATGTGCGCGTAGGTTTTACGGTCGTAGCGGTTGTCTTTCCCATCCGTATATACCAGTAGTTTATTACCCGAAATAAACTCATCGGCAATGTTAGTAGCCCGGTCCATATAACCACCGGGGTTATTACGAAGGTCCATCATCAACTGCGTCATCCCCTTGGCTTTAAGGGAAGCCAGTGCCGTCTTGAATTCGTCGTAGGTTGTTTCGGAGAACCGGTTTATCTTGATATAGCCCGTTTTATTGTCGATCATATAAGCCGCATCAATCGAGTACGTCGGAATACGGTCGCGGGTGACGGTAAAATCCTTGGGCTTCGGATCACCCTTCCGCAAAATAGTCAGTTTAACATCGGTCCCCCGTTTACCGCGAAGGGCTTTAAAAACGGCACTATTTTCAATTTTACCGTTTCCCAGTGGTTTATTATCCACCTCAATAATCTTATCGCCACTCCGAATCCCAACCGCTTCGGAGGGACCACCCGCCAGGGGCGTTACCACGTAAACCGTATCTTTATAGATATTGAATTCAACCCCAATTCCGTCAAATCCGCCTTCTAGTTGCGACCGGGCGGCAACGGCATCCTGCGGGTTCATGTAGGCAGTATGCGGATCGAGTTTTTCGAGCATTTTCTCGATTGAATAATCCACCAGTTCATCGGTATTGACCGAATCGACGTAGTTATTTTCAATCAGTTGCAAAACCTCCCGGTACTTGGTATACCCGCGTCCGATCCCATTCATACTTTTGGTAGCACCAAAAAATGTAGCACCAATGAGCATTCCTCCCGCCAGTGTAATACCCAGCAACATGGGTAGCCTAACCGTTGCTTTATCATTCTGAATGCCCGATTTCGACGATGAGAATTCGCGCCCTCTCAATTCATTTTCAGCGTTATTTTCCTTCTCCATTTGTTCGTGTCTTCTATAATCACTTAACGTTCTTAAGGTAGCGAAATGTTTACCGGAAACGTTATTTGATGTTAAAAAAAGCTGAATCCATGAGTTATTCCAAATAATAACCGGCCTGCTTCAATACGTCTTATACAATAAGCGGTTTAGTGCCGGATTGCCTAAAAATATGTAGGCAGGTACCATAATGTCAATCAGCGCATCTGAACTAACCAGACTGCCTGGCTAGCAGGGGCAGTTATTTTTTCAATACAACCCGATTTTAACAGAAACGCCACTCCCGGTCTGAATCAGGAATGGCGTTTCTGCTGACTGAACTGACCAGCCTACACCATCACCTCAATTTTCATATCCATATTTCCCTTTACTGCTTTGGAGTAAGGGCAAACCGCATGGGCTGTTTCGGCTAGTTGCTGGAGTTCTTCATGGTCCATACCCGGTGCTTTCACCGTGATTTTGCCGGATAAAGACATGTTGTTCCCGTCTTTATTGAGGGAGATACTCACCTCCACAGCGTGCTCAGGGAGAATAACCTTTCTGCGTTCAGCAACAGCCATCAGCGCCCCGTTATAGCACGAACTATAGGCAGCGGCAAACAACATTTCCGGATTGGGCTTTCCTCCTTCGCCGTGCATTTCGATCGGGCGTTTCACATCCAGTTCCAGAATACCATCGAGCGATTTCACGTCGCCATCGCGGCCACCGACATTACTGACGATGGCAGTATACAGGGTCTCCATTTTTCTTTACAGTTCGTGTTTATCGTATCAGCAACTACTGCTTTTACAGCTAGTAAACCCGTCATCTATCGAAAAGTTATCGCTTTTAAGGTATCGTTTTAAATGGACGGACGTCGAGTCTGGCCAGCAAGGTCCCCTTTTTGCAGGTGTTTGAGCGGGAGAATCAGGAACGGAACAGGTGCAATCCTGACTTGTGCGCCGTTCTACCGACATTCCACCATTTTGAACTACCTTTGTTTATGGACTTTATTAAAGTCAAAGCCGCAATAGAACGATACAGAACGCGTTTTTTTAGACAAGTTCCACTATACGCTGATCAGCATGAATACGGTATACAAATTTTGCACGAACCGGGTCCTGATTGGGTGGATTGGTAGTTTTGGGTTGATCTTATGGTTCATCATAACACCCGCCCAGGCTCAGCGTCGACGCGAAAAAGCCCTTCCCGATACGAGTCTGGCCAGAGCGGTATCGACCACTACCCACCGAATTGAAGCCGAAACGCAGTTTACAGAAGGAGTCCGGTATCTAATGACCGATGAGCCAGCCAAGGCCATTGCTCAATTTGGCAAAGTACTGCAGAAAGACCCGAACAATGCAGCCGCGCAGTACTCTACGGCCAGTGCGCTGCAGAAAACCGGAAAAATTGCGGAGGCTATTCCGTTTGCGGTTAAAGCGTATGCACTGGATAATCAAAACAAATACTACACCCTCCTGCTGGCCGAACTGTATGTTAAACAAAAACGCTACACAGAAGCCGAAGACCTTTACGAAAAGCTACTGAAAAAAGGACCCGAAAATGCTGAATATGGGGTTGAACTGGCCGCTATTTACCTTTTCAATGATAAACCGGATAAAGCTCTTGACACCTACAACCGGGTGGAGCGTGAATTAGGCCTGAATGAGGAAATTATCCGGCAGAAGCAGCGCATCTATCTGAAGCAGAACAAAATAGACAAAGCAGTTGAAGAAGCCGAAAAATTAGTGGCTTCAGAACCAGCAGAACCGGAATATCTGCTGGAAGGGGCCGAACTGCTGATTGCCAATGACCGGGCCGATAAGGCTATTAGCTGGATTGACCAGGCCCTCAAACTTAACCCGGATTTACCACAAGCCCACGTTTTGCTGGCCGACATTTACCGGCAGAAGGGGGATATGGCCCGCGTAACGCAGGAGTTGAATCAGGTGCTGGCCAATCCCAACCTTGAAGCAGGCCTGAAAGCCAGAATCCTGTCGAGTTACGTAGGCATGACCGGTGAAAGCGCAGAGGGGCAAAAAGATGCGCTGGGGATGGCGCAGAACCTGGCAAAATCCTCTCCCAACGACCCTAAAACGCAGATTATGCTGGCCGATTTGCTTATGCAGCAGGGCAAAAAAGTAGAAGCCCGTGATGCCTACGCCAGAGCCTCCCAACTCGACGGGTCTGTGTATGAAGTGTGGGGTGCATTGCTCCAGTTGGATGGTGAACTAAATCAGGTAGACAGTTTGCTGGTTCATTCCGAGAAAGCACTGGAGGTTTTTCCAACGCAGGGGTTGTTCTGGTATTCCAATGGCTCGGCCAATTTGTACAAGCGCAGGTACCAGCAAGCTGTCGACGCGCTGGAAGAAAGTCAGAAACTGCTGGCCGCCACCTCGAATAATGAACTAAAAAAAGGCATTGAAGTACAGCTGGGCGATGCCTACAACGGTCTTGGCGACCACGCCAAGTCTGATGAGTACTACGAAGCCGTTTTGAAAGTAGATCCGCTGAACGATCATGTACTCAATAATTACAGCTACTTTCTGTCATTGCGCAACGAAAAATTACCCCGTGCCTTACAACTTGCCCAGAAACTGGTAGAACGCAACCCGACTAATGCTACCTATCTGGATACCTATGCCTGGGTGCTGTACGTGTCTAAAGACTATGCAAAAGCGAAACAATACCTGGAAAAAGCCCTGGCCGACCCGACCAACGTGAGTGGTACAATTATTGAACATTACGGTGACGTTCTTTACCAGTTGGGTCAG
This sequence comes from Spirosoma spitsbergense DSM 19989, assembly GCF_000374085.1. Classification (GTDB taxonomy): domain Bacteria; phylum Bacteroidota; class Bacteroidia; order Cytophagales; family Spirosomataceae; genus Spirosoma; species Spirosoma spitsbergense. The sequence goes on from NZ_KB893389.1 coordinate 90,008, forward strand.
CCCGAAAAAGCCGTTGACCAGTGGAAAGCGGCTAAGGCAAAAGGCAACGCTGGCCCTGATATAGATAAAAAAATCGCGGCCGGAGAGCTGTAAAATGAGCGTAGCGTTCGGTAGTCGGCTTTCGGTGGCTGGTTTACGCCGGTCTGGCAATCGGGAACCCGTTACCCCAACTAGTTCAAATGAATAGATACCTGTTTTTCACCCTGTTGGTGAGTATTCTGGCCAGTTCGGAAGGTTGTCGGCGTAACGCTATGTCACGCGCTTCCGGTTCAAGGGCGGCTCAGTCTTCGGTTTCGGACACCACCGGCTCCATCTCTCAGAGGGCAGGTGCTTCTGTCGATTCGGCAACCATGACATCAGCGTCTGTGCCCGTGGAAGCCCGTGCCAGCGTAGCATCGGTTACTTTTCGCTACCTCACGGCCAAATCGAAAATCTCCTTCAAAAGTGAGAAGCAGGAAATTGATAACGCCAGTGTAACCATTCGTATTCAGCAGGATAGTCTTATCTGGGTATCCGTCTCCAAACTGGGCATCGAGGCTGCCCGGATACTCATCACCCGCGACTCTATCGTGATTCTGGATAAAATAAACCGGGCTTATGCAGTAGCTGATTTTGCTACCCTGAGCAGGCAGTTTTCTTTCAGCCTGAATTATCCGTTGTTACAGGCCCTGATTGTTGGGAATTTACCGCTACCGGATCGCCTGGCTCAGAAAAGTAAACGAAGCGACGAAGCCACTTACCTGTTGCTCCGTCAGCAGGAAGGCCCGGTTCTGGTTGAAAACTACGTTGATGAAACCGACCGCAAATTAAAAAAGCTAATAATGACCCAGCAACCTGCCAATAATACATTACAGGTAGTCTACACTGATTTTGCATCACTCGACAGCTTTTTATTTCCTTTTTCCAGCGTGCTGACGCTCGATTATCGGTCACAAACGGATGGACAGTTATCACAGACTGTGCTCCGCAGTAAGTATAACAAAGTTGAATTGATCGACAAAAATCCGGGATTCCCCTTTACGGTTCCGGCTACTTATCAGCGTCGGCCGTAAAAATATTCGTTAGTTTTAGGCCTATGTATTCTAACAGTCTATCTTCTTCCCGGTTTTCGTTCCGGGCCATTATCTATCTCACGCTGTTTGGCCTGGTATGGTATGGCAATCCGGTACGGGCACAGCAAACACAGCGGAGCCGCCAGGTTCTGGAGAAAGAAAAGAAGCAGAATCTGGAAAAAATGAACCAGATACGCACAATACTCCAACAAACATCGTCGGAAAAACAGGCTGGTCTGGGCCAGTTGAAAGCCCTGAATCAGCAAATTCAAATTCAGTCCAAACAGATAGGCCTGCTGAATAAAGACCTCCAGTTGACTGAATCGGAAATCACCGAACTACGCCAGGCAAGTAGCTCTCTGACCCAGGATCTGGACAAGCTTAAAGACGAGTACAGTTCTATGATCTATGCCGCCGACAAACGGCGGCAGCAGGTAAATCCGCTGGGTTTTCTATTTGCAGCCGAAAATTTCAACCAACTCGTTGCCCGTTATCGGTATTTGCGGCAATACTCCAACGCCCGTCAGAGTCAGGTGCGGCAAATGAACAATGTAAAGTCCATGCTACAAGCCAAGCAACAGGCCACGCAGCGTAAGCGCCAGGAGCAGAAAAGTACCATTGGCACCAAATTGAACGAAGGCAAAAAGCTGGAGGCCCTGAAGGAGGAAAAGAATGGCGTTGTGAAGGAACTGAGTCAGAAGGAAAGTGAACTCCAGACGGAACTGACTGAAAGCCGCCGGGCCATCAATCGGCTTGAAAGTATGATTACGCGCATCATTGCCCGCGAAGCGAAAGAACGGGCGGAGCGGGAAGCCCGCGAACAGGCCGCCCGACTGGAGCGGGAGAGGCGGGCCCGGATTGAAGCCGCCCGGAAAGCTGCGGAACGCAAACGGGCGCAGGAGGCCATAGCAGCCGCCGAGAAGGTAGGCGAAAAACCCGCCCCTGCCGATGTGGCGAAAGCAGAAAAACCCCCTGAAGCGGAACCGGTTGCCGCAAAACCGGATGAACGACGCAACAACAACCTCAATGACGAAGAAAGTAAGCTGGCTTCTTCATTCACCGCTTCGCGGGCCCACCTGCCCTGGCCGGTTACCAAAGGCTTTATTTCGGATCACTTCGGCCGTAAACCCCACCCCGTTCTGAGGGGTATTTTCGTTGAAAATCAGGGAGTCGATATCCAAACTAATGCTGGAGAAGGCGTTCGGACCGTGTATGATGGTATCGTTCAGGATGTAACAAGCATGCCCGGTATGAACAATGTAGTAGCTATTCAACATGGCGACTACTTTACGGTATATGCCAAACTAAAGAGTGTTTCTGTGCGGATAGGACAACGCGTAAAGGCCCGGGAATCCATTGGTACGGTAGCTACGGATAAAAACGGCGTGTCTGAAATTCAGTTTCAGATATGGAAAGAGTTCACCAAGCTCAACCCCGAATCGTGGCTCACACCAAGATAAGTTTGATCGGTCCGCCGATGCGGTTTGTAGTTTGATGTTTGTAGTTTTGATGGTTGGATGACAACGACAAACATCAAACATTAACTATTAAACTGACCGCATGTCCGTTCATAATCCCGATATCAAGCGCGTTACGACGCATACAATTCAGGAACTCAAGAATAAGGGAGAAAAAATTTCGGCCCTCACAGCCTATGATTACTCTATGGCCCGGGCAGTCGATCTGGCCGGTGTCGAACTGATTCTGGTAGGCGACTCAGCGTCGAATGTGATGGCAGGCTACGAAACAACGCTGCCCATAACCCTCGACCAGATGATCTACCACGCCAGTTCGGTAGTGCGGGGCGTGAAGCGGGCTCTGGTCGTAGTCGATTTACCGTTCGGTTCGTATCAGGGTAATTCCTCCATTGCGTTACAGTCGGCTATTCGGATCATGAAAGAGTCGGGAGCACATGCCGTTAAAATGGAGGGCGGTTTGGAAATAAAAGAATCGATCACCCGAATTTTGAGTGCCGGTGTACCCGTCATGGGCCACCTCGGCCTCACCCCACAATCCATCTATAAGTTTGGGACGTATGCCGTTCGAGCCAAAGAAGAAGCCGAAGCCGAAAAATTAATGACTGACGCCCGGATGCTGGAAGACATCGGCTGTTTTGGTGTCGTGCTCGAAAAAATACCGGCTTCTCTAACCAAAACTGTATCGGCCAGCCTGACTATTCCAACCATTGGCATTGGTGCCGGACCGGATGCCGACGGACAGATTCTGGTAGTTCATGATTTACTAGGAATCAACAACGAGTTCAAGCCCCGTTTCCTTCGCCGGTACGCTGACCTGCACCGAATTATGACCGAGGCCATTGCTCACTATGTCGATGACGTAAAAGCCAATGACTTCCCGAACGAGAAAGAAGCATATTAAGTTAGAGTGAAGAGGTAAGGCACAGGAAGAAAGACAATCGTTCGTGTCTTTTCTGTATGGCTTACCACTTAGTTAAGCCAAAAGGAATATGAAAAAAAAACCATATCAGGTCGTTTTCGAAGATAACCATCTGCTGATAGTCAATAAAGATCCGGGTATTCTAGTGCAGGGCGACCGTACCGGGGATATTACGCTGCTGGATGTGCTGAAAGACTATATCAAGGAAAAATATGATAAACCCGGCGAGGTATTTCTGGGATTGGTTCATCGGCTAGACAGGCCGGTGAGTGGTTTGGTTGTGTTTGCCCGCACCTCCAAAGCCCTGGAGCGTATGAATGAGATTTTCCGCAAACGGCTGGTGCAGAAAACCTACTGGGCCGTTGTTCGGCAGAAGCCCCCCAAAGACACCGACAGGCTGGTAAACTGGCTGATAAAAGACGAGCAGAAAAATCAGGTAACGGTATACGACTACGAGGCACCCAAGTCGCAGAAGGCCGAATTATCGTACCGAATACTGGGGAAGATTAACGAACACTATCTGCTGGAAGTAAGCCCCATTACGGGTCGCCCTCATCAGATTCGGGCTCAGTTAGCCCACATGGGTTGCCCTATTCGGGGCGATGCCAAGTACGGCTACGACCGGGTTGTGGCCGACAAGAAAATCTACCTGCATGCCCGTCGGCTCTATTTTATTCATCCGGTCAAACCAGCGGGAGCACCAGATCGTCCAATTATCTGTAAAGCAGGTTTGCCTAATGATCCGTTCTGGGAGGAGTTTCTTGACCTGGATGATGAGCAGTACAAGGACAAGAACATGGACTTCATTTTTGAATAGTCTATTGACCATATCCTGATTTCTCCGCATCTGAGAGTCGTGTTAGCGCAGGTAGCCAAAAGGAAAGAGCCGCATCATCCGGGAAACGGATAATGCGGCTCTTTTACGTAAAAAGATGAAGAAAGATTAGCGTTCTACAAACGTTGTTGGGGCTTGCTCAGAAGGCATCACGTCCGAAACGATCTGCTCCATTACTCTTTCCACCATCTGTACAATCCCACGAAGCGCACCAAAAATGATGCATAGCGGCAGGATTATCGGCAGAAAGAGAACCCATTGAAAAATCATGTACAAGCGGACATTTCTCATCGGTTAAATAATTTAAAGTTAAGGTTACGGTCTATAGTGATTTAACAACTTAACTTTAGTACGTAAAAAGACAGGTTCTAATCATATTCAAAATTAACCTTGTTTTAGTACTAAAACAAGGTTAATGATAAAAAAAACAGATTAAAACCGTAAACCATCCTCAACCGCAATAAAGTTATTGTCACTTATCCNCCTGCCGTAATTTCCGCAATTATCATACCAGTTTTTTCTGTAGTATACCAGGTTAATCAGTAAATACTAAATGTCCTCACGTTGGTTGAAATTTCAATAGCAAAAGGCGTAAACACCGATATTTAGTATGCCTTTTACCAAAACAAAGTAATGAATATAACTAATCAGACCTGAAAAAAGGTAGGAATAGCAACACAAAACCCGGTTAAGTTCCTATTTTAGAGTAGCTACGGCATCTTTGATTCGTTGCACCGCTTCAGCCAGCGACTCGTCAGAAGCAGCCGTTGAAATACGCAGACAGTTAGGCGCCCCAAAGCCAGAACCAGCTACGGTCGATACGTAAGCGGTGTTAAGTAACCAGGATGCGAAGTCATCGGAATTCCCGATATGCGTTGTTCCATCCGATTTGCCGAAGTAGTAGCTAATATCGGGAAAAGCGTAAAAAGCTCCTTCCGGTACATTGGTACGGAAGTGGGGCACATCTTTCAATAATTTCACGACTAAATCACGCCGGCGATGGTATGCTTTGGCCATTTCCATGGATGGTTCCAACGGGCCGTTCAGGGCAGCAACCGTTGCCTTCTGGGCAATTGAATTCGTGCCGGAGGTAACCTGTCCCTGCAATTTCTCAACTCCTTCGGCAATCCATTTGGCGGCTCCAATGTAGCCAATCCGCCAGCCGGTCATGGCATACCCTTTAGCCACCCCATTTACCGTAATTACACGCTCAGCAATTTCCGGCATAGACCCCATACTAAAGTGGCCTTCGGGCGTGAAGTTGATGTACTCATAGATTTCATCGGCCAGTACGTGGATATTCTCATGGCGTGCCACTATAGCCCCCAGAGCCCGAAGTTCGGCTTCCGAATAAATAGACCCCGTCGGGTTGTTTGGCGATGCATACATCACAATTTTAGTCCGGTCGGTAATAGCGGCTTCAAACTGTTCGGGGGTTACTTTAAAATTATTCTCGAACGACCCATCCACAACCACAGCTTTTCCCTCAGCCAGCTTTACCATTTCGGAGTAGCTAACCCAATACGGGGAGAAAATGATCACCTCATCGCCAGGGTTTACCAGTACCTGAATGACGTTGGCCAGCGAGTGCTTGGCCCCCGTTGAGACAACGATATTTTCGGGTTTCCAGTCGATGTTGTTATCGCGCTTGAATTTATCGGCAATGGCTTTGCGAAGGTCAGGATACCCAGCTACGGGGGAGTAGCCGTGAAAGCCGTCGTCGATGGCCTTCTTAGCCGCTTCACAGATGTGGGCTGGGGTTTTAAAATCCGGCTCACCTACACTCAGGCTAATTACTTTGTGGCCCAGTGCGGCTAATTCGCGGGCTTTTTTGGTCATCCCCAGCGTGGACGATTCCTCCAGCGCGTTGATGCGGTCGGCTAACAAACTCACGGTGTCAAGCGTGGCAGACATAATGGCTATATTTTTAGGAAACTGATAACAAACTGAGCGCAAAGGTACTACGTTTTCAGCGGAGGGGTGAAGATTTTGGGGAATTAAAAATCACTGCATTGTCACCAAATACTACCAACTGAGCTTTGTTCACTATTAGTGAACTTTATACTACACCAATCAGTTTCCTACCAAAATACCGGATGCAAAGGGGCTGCGGATGGATGTATAGTTTAATGCTATGTTCAATATTATAGCCAGACCCACTCTACTTGCCTATTGCCAACTGTATCCTTCTGCTTCTAACGCACTAAAACAGTGGTACGCCGAGTTACATGGACAAGATTTCACCAACTTCAATGACCTAAAGGCCGCTTACGGGTCAGTAAGTATCGTTGGTGATAACCGGCTTGTTTTCAATATAATGGGTAACAAATACCGGCTGGTAGTTCGAATGGCATTCGAGTACAAGACCATACAGATTAAGTGGTTTGGCACTCATAAAGAATACGATACTATTGACGTGACAACCATACACTACCAAAAGCCATGAAACTTCGACCAATAAGGGATGAGCAACAGTACGACGAACTGATGGCGTGGATAGATGGGCAGTTTGACAAGAACATACCGCCCGATAGTCCAGATGGCGAAACAGTACAAATCGCTTTATTACTCATCAAGGCATATGAAGACGCGCATTACGCTATTCCGGCACCAGATCCGATTGAAGCAATAAAACTCAAAATGGAAGAGAAGGGATTCAGGAATAAAGATTTTGTCGGCAAGGTGGGCAGCAAGAGTTATGTATCTGCCGTATTAAACCGACACAAACCATTAACACTTGAAATGGCCAAATTCTTTCATAAAGAGTTAGGCATTCCCGCAGACGTATTACTGAGTTAATTACTCCTATTCGCCAGGCAAAACTGACGTAACCTCGTTTGCATCATCACACGCTTCCAGTAACTCAGCATTCGTTTTCTGCAACACCGGATGGACAAAGTCCGGGGCAATTTCGGCCAGTGGCACCAGTGTAAAGCGTCGTTGATGCAAATACGGATGCGGGATAATCAGCCGGTCGGTTTGCAGCACAAGCTGGCCGTAATACACTATATCGATGTCAATAAGCCGGGCGCCCCACTTCTCCATCCTGACGCGGCCGAGCTCCTGTTCGATGGCCTGCGTCTGATTCAGTACTTCTTCGGGTTCCAGCGTTGTTTCCACCGCCAGCACCTGATTCAAAAAAGCCGGTTGGTCTGTTACGCCCCAGGGGGCCGTTTCGTACCAACCCGACTGCTGGACCACCAGCCCAACGCGTTCCGAAATCAGGTCGGTAGCCCGACGGAAGCTCGATACACGGTCGCCGAGGTTCGCGCCGAGGAGGAGGTAAGTTCTTTCCAATGAAGAAGTATAAAAAATGAATGATGAATTTGGTTGTATTAGCCAATGAGGTCACGCGCCAAATTCATCATTCATCCGCTTCGGCGTACCGATTCATGCTTTATAATCAATTAATAGTCTTTGATCGGCTTAATATCATAGTACGCCTTTATATCCGCTTCGCCGGGGGGGTTGGCAGGGCGTATGATGCGGAAGCCAACGAAGGAAGCGGAGGTCAGCCACCAGTCGGATTTGGGGCTTTGGGGATCGAGCATTTTCCAGGCCGGGGCCGACGGGGTACGGGCCGCCGACCGCAATACTTCCGGGCCATCGTCCCACGAGCCACCCCGCACCGAGTTAGGATAAAGGGTTGTGGTTGGGGCGTAGGCTTCCTTTACAGTGCCGCTGGCTACCTGCTTGTAATAATCGTCGATGTACTGGTCCTGCGTCCATTCCATCACGTTGCCGTGCATATCGTACAGGCCAAAGGGATTAGGCTTTTTACCACCAACGGGTTTATAGGCACCACCGCTGCTACTCACGTACACGGCATACTCATCAATTTTTTTTACGTCATCACCAAAAGAGTAGGCCGTTGTGGTGCCTGCCCGGCAGGCGTATTCCCACTCCGCTTCAGTCGGTAGTCGGTAAAACACGCCCGTTTTGGCGTAAAGCCAGGCGCAGAATTTAATGGCCGCGTACTGGGTCATATTAATGGCCGGATACCCCGCCCGCCCCATGCCAAACGACATGTCGACGTATGGCGGGCTGGGCCGCGTTGTAGCATCCGTTTTACTGAGGTTGGCATCGGTTGATTTGTATTTTTCGGCCATTTCCTTTTCCATATTGGTAAAGGCAAACAAGTCGTACAAGTCCCAGGTAACCTCGTACTTACCCATATAAAACGGCTCGATTTTCACCTCGTGCTGCGGCCCTTCATCAGGGTTACGGCCTTTCTCTGTGGCGGGACTACCCATCAGAAATGTACCGCCGGGAATGGCTACCATCGCGTAGGTCTGGTTACTACCCGGAATAGATTGGGTATAGGATACAAAACCTGTTGAGGTCTGGGCATGGGCGCAAACTGTTACCCCAGTTGCTATCAGGACAGTAAAAAAAAGAGAGTTCAGACGCATTCTTGGTTGGTAGTAGTAGGAATCGTAATGGATTAGTAAAAGTACGAACGATTTTCTTTGTTGTACCTTTGTGCTTTCAAACCTGTCAGGTTTCCAAAACCCGACAGGTATCGCTTATTTATGAATTACCTATCAGCCGAAATCCTTACGAAGTCCTACGGTGACCGTACCCTGTTTAAAAATCTCACCTTTGGTATAAATCGGGGGGATAAAGTGGCCATCGTTGGCGCCAATGGGTCGGGCAAAACGACCCTGCTCTCCATTCTGGCCGGCGCCATGCCTCCCGATTCAGGTATTGTTACCCATCGGAAAGCCATAACCATTGGTTACCTGGACCAGCAACCAGACCTGAATGATGCCCTGACCGTGATGGAAGTGGTGCTGGCGGGCGAAAGTGCCCAGCTCGATGCCGTACGCGCCTATGAACATGCCCTGACACACGAAGACCATGACGCACTTGAGCAGGCGATGAGCGACATGGAGAAATTGGAAGCCTGGGACTACGAAGCACAAATCCGGCAGATTCTGGGTGAGTTGGGTATTCAGGATGTCAATCAACCAGTCAGTTCGCTATCGGGTGGGCAACGCAAACGGGTGGCGCTGGCGCGGGTACTGATTCAGGCACCCGACCTGCTGATTCTGGACGAGCCAACCAACCACCTCGACCTGGAAGCGATTGAATACCTCGAAAGCTACCTGAACACCAACAACGGCACCCTGCTGATGGTATCGCACGACCGGTACTTTCTGGACCGGGTCTGCAATCAGATTGCCGAGATGGACGCAGGGCAGCTTTTCACCTACAAAGGTAACTATGCCTACTTTCTGGAGAAAAAAGACGAACGGGAAGCAGCAGCAGCCTCCGAACTGAGCAAAGACCGGAACACCTTCCGGCGGGAACTGGAATGGATGCGCCGACAACCGAAAGCAAGGGGCACCAAAGCGCAGTACCGAATCGATGCGTTTGACGACCTAAAAGAGAAAACCAGCGGCAAGCGGAGTGATGGCGAACTGGACCTGAACCTGCGCATGGCCCGACTGGGCAGTAAAATTCTGGAAGTCGAGAACCTCAGCAAACGCTTTGGCGATAAAGTGTTGCTCGACCATTTCAACTATACCTTCAAACGGCCCGACCGGGTGGGTCTGATTGGCAAGAATGGCATGGGCAAAACCACGCTCATGAACATGCTTACCGGCCAGATTCGACCCGACTCGGGTAAAATAAATACCGGGGGCACCGTAAAATTTGGCTACTACACCCAAACTGAACTGGATTTACCCGAAAATCAGCGGGTTATCGACGTGGTGCAGGATGTTGCCGAAGTGATGAAACTGGCCAACGGCGACACCATAACGGCAACGCAACTCCTGAGCCGTTTTCTGTTCGACCGCTCCAAGCAGTACGATTTTGTGGCCAAATTAAGTGGGGGCGAAAAACGACGGCTGCAATTATTACTGGTGCTGGTTCAGAATCCGAACTTCCTGATTCTGGACGAGCCAACCAACGACCTCGATATTACAACCCTGAATGTACTGGAAGATTTCCTGCTCAACTTTCCGGGGTGCGTACTAATCGTTACCCACGACCGGTATTTTATGGACCGGCTGGTGGAGCACGTTTTTGTGATGGAAGGCGAAGGAAAAGTGCGCGATTACCCCGGCAACTATACCGACTACCGGGAGTGGCGGGATACCCAGCCCAAAAAGTCGTCGCAAAACAGCAAATCTTCGGTCGCCGTTCCGCAGCCGCAGGTGGCCCCAGTGGTAGCGGCACCCACGCAGGAAAACGGCTCCCGGAAAAAACTGTCCTTTAAAGAAATCCGCGAATACGAAACACTGGAAAAAGAGATCGAATCGCTGGAGGAACGGAAAGCCGAAGTGGTGGACATGCTCAATACGGGCGGTCATCACGAGCAACTAATCGACTGGGCGCGTGAAATTGAGCAGATCGACCAACAGATTGCCGAAAAATCAGACCGCTGGCTGGAACTGGCGGAGTTTATCTAATTTTGACTGATGACTGATAGAATGAGTGAATAGGTGATACGCCAACTATTCACTCATTCTATCAGTCACTCATTGATTATGTCTCAAATCGTCGACTTTTTCCAGTATCTGCTCAATTCGGAAGAGATCATCCGAACGGGAGGACTGGTCTTGATAACCCTGATCGTGTTGATTGAAAATGGGTTCTTTTTTGGCTTTTTTCTGCCGGGCGATTACCTGCTGTTCCTGTCGGGTGTATTCGCAGGGACCAGGCTTCTGAATGTTCCGCTCTGGCTGTTGCTGTCGTGTATTTTCGGGGCTGCGGTGATCGGGTCGCTGACGGGTTACCTGACGGGTTATTATTTCGGTGCCCGGATAAAGGACCGGCCTGATTCGCTGTTTTTCAAGCAGAAGTACATTGACAATACGCGGGAAGCGTTTATCAAATACGGTAATGGGGCGTTGATCATCTCCCGATTCCTACCCATTGTTCGCACGTTTGCCCCCTTACTGGCGGGTCTGATACACATGCCGGTCCGTTTTTTTATGCTCTACAATGTCATCGGCGGGGCCCTGTGGGTAATTACACTGGTAGGAGGAGGTTTTTTCTTTGGCGAGCGTTTTCCCTGGATTGTCGATTACGTGCAGTACATCATCATTTTCTTCCTGGCCGTTACTACCTTCACGGTTATCAAAGGCTACCTGAACGCCCGTAAGGAGAATAAGGCAAAGGAAGCCTGATCTAATTCTGTGGTCTGTGGTGCCGGGCTTGAGAACCTGACTCCACAAACCACAGGAGTAAGCACTCACACTTTCTCCACCCATACCGTCTTCACGTTCACGAACTCTTTCATTCCTTCTTCCGATAGTTCACGGCCAAAACCAGAGGTTTTAATGCCCCCGAACGGCACCCTCGCATCGGAACGCATCAGTCCGTTCACAAAAACTGAACCCGCCTGAATCTGCCGGGCCAGCCGGTCGGCCTTTTCCATATCCTGCGTCCACAGGGCCGAACCAAGGCCAAAGTCGGATTTATTGGCGAGCCGGATGGCATCGGCTTCATCTTTCGCTTCAATGAGTACTGCCAGCGGGCCGAACGTTTCCTCATCAAAAGCCGCCATACCGGGTTTTACGTTGTCCAGCAGGATTGGTTGCACGTTGCAGCCATCCCGTTTTCCGCCAACTAAGCGTTTGGCTCCTTTGGCGATAGAGGCCTGACTCTGGCGTTCGATATCATCGGCCAGATTCGTTCGGGCCATTGGTCCCATAGTTGTTTCACTGGCCATGGGGTCGCCCTGTTTTATCTGCTCAATGTGGTGCAATACAAGATCGGTGAACTGTTTTTTTACGGACTTTTCGATGATAAACCGCTTGGCAGCAATGCAACTCTGCCCGGCGTTTTGCATCCGGGATTTTACCGCAGTTTCAGCCGCTTTTTCCAGACTGGCATCCGCCAGTACAACCAATGCGTCGGAACCGCCCAACTCCAGTACTGATTTCTTGATCTGACTACCGGCAATACTGGCTACCGATGCGCCCGCCGGGCCGCTACCCGTTAGCGTAACGGCCTTTACCCGTTTATCTTTCAGGATACCTTCTACTGATTTGGAATCGATCAGCAGCGTTTGAAAAGCGCCTTCTGGCAGGCCACTTTCCCGGAATACGTCTTCCAGCGCCAAGGCGCATCCCATTACATTGGACGCGTGCTTGAGCAAGCCTACGTTACCCGCAATCAGTCCCGGAATGGCGAAACGCATGACCTGCCAGAAGGGGAAGTTCCAGGGCATCACGGCCAGCACTGGTCCCAGTGGTTGATACGCGATAAAGCTCTTGTGAGCCGGTCCGTCGCTACGGTCTGTGTCAATGGATTTGTCAGCCAGGAAAGCGCTGGCGTTATCGGCGTAGAAGGCGCAGGTGGTGGCACATTTCTCCACTTCACTGATGGCCTCTTTGAGCGTTTTGCCCATTTCGGCGGTCATCAGTTCACCGTACTGCTGCTTGTTTTTAGTCAGTGTGTCGCCCACCTTTCGCAGATAATTAGTACGGTCTGCCAATGGCAAAGCCGACCAGTCGGCAAAGGCCCGGTCGGCTTGTTTCAGTTTTTGCTCAATGGCCGTCTGGCTATCGGGGCGGTATGTCTTCAGCTTTTTCTGATTGTACGGGTTAACGGAGGTAAACATAGAATTTGCGGTTTTACGTTTCCAGAAGCAGAGGTATCCAACTGAGGTGCCTTGAGGCTTCTACAAACACAAACATCAAACTCCCTTGCACTGTTCTTCGCTTTCCAGGGTATTGGCCAGCAGTAACATGGTGTCAATGACCTGCTCCATACGGTCGTGCCCTACAATACCATCAAATTTGTCGCGGGCTTCCTGCATGCATTCGCGCAGTGCGATGAAGAGTTCCTTACCCCGTTCATTCAGGAAAATAATGCTGGATCGTGAATCGGCGGGGNTTTTCTGCGTGTAGATATACCCCTCGTTCTCGAGCAGGCCAACAATTTTACTCATCATCTGCTTGGTTACGCAGGCTTTCCGGGCTAACTCATTATTCGTCGTCCCCTCCTCCTGGATATTGGCCAGAAACATCAGGTAGCTCATCTTGAAATCCGTATAGCCCAAATCCTGCAAACGTGGTTCCATAAAGCTATCTATGTACCGCTTGAGTCGCCAGAATAACCGACCTATTGCCCGCTCACGAACAACCTTATATTGGTCAAAATCAAAGGACTTGTTGTCTATTTCCACGATCATGAAATAAAATTAACAACTACTGAAACAATTCGCTTTAAAAGATTGTACAAATCTAGTCAACTTACTTGACTTTATAGTCAACCTGGTTTACTTTTGTACTGTTATAGTAAAACAAGTTGACTATAAATAAGTTTTCATACTGACAACGAAATACGATTAATAAAACTATACCGAACGAATGGCAACCTTAACAGAGGAAATGACAACCACAGAAGAAAAGAGCAGCCTCAAAACCTACTTACCACGAGTCATTATTGCGCTCATCGTGCTGGTTGGCGGTTATTTCGGCTATCAGGCGTATCACCACAGCCAACAGTATGAAACAACCGACAATGCACAGATTGACGGAAATTCAGCCCCAGTACTGGCCCGTGTAGCGGGCTATGTAACATCGGTGAATGTGAGTGATTACACGAACGTAAAACAGGGTCAGTTACTGGTAACCGTTGACCCACAGGAGTACGATGTGGCGATGGCACAGGCCGAAGCCGACTACCAGCAATCAGTAGCTGATCTGGCAAACGCCCGCGCCGACCTCCAGAATGCACAGGCCAGCGTGCGTAATGTAGCACAGAACGCACGCGTCGCCCAATCGAATGCACAGGTGCAGGCAGCCCGGCGGGATAAGTCAAAACAGGATTTACAACGCGACCAGAATTTGTACAAGGCACAGTCGCTCACACAAAAGCAACTGGAAGATGCCCAGAACAATGCCGAAGTGCAGGCCCGTCAGTACAGTGCCAATGTGGAGCAGATTACCCTCGCCAAAACATCACAGGCGGTAGCACAGGCAGGTATCGCCAAGGCTCAGGCCAATATCCAGAAAATTCAGGCAGTACTAAAAGTGAAGCAGGCTGCTATTGATAATGCTAAACTACGGCTTGGCTACGCCCGGGTAACGGCTCCGATTGCCGGTAAAATTGGCCGCAAGAATGTAGTGGTTGGTCAATACGTACAACCCGGTCAGAACATGTTCACCATTGTAGCCGATTCTACCTTCTGGGTCATAGCGAACTTCAAGGAAACGCAACTAGAAAAAATGAAGCTGGGTCAGGAAGTCGATGTTAAGCTGGACGCTTACCCTGACCTGGCTATTAAAGGACGCGTGTCGTCACTATCCGACGCTACGGGAGCCAAGTTTGCGCTGCTTCCTGCCGACAACGCATCAGGCAACTTCGTAAAAATAACCCAGCGCGTGCCGGTAAAAATCGAGATTCTCAATCCCGAAAAATACAAAGAGCAATTGCGGGCTGGCCTGAGCGTAGAGGCCGAAGTGCGGGTAGCAAACTAATGGATAATGTAAAATGAGCAATGAACAATGTGTTTCTCATCAACGCTTCATTACTCTTTCCTCCATTATACATTGTCCATTTTACATTCTTCATTGAAAATTTATGGCAACGCAAACACTTACCGCCCCTGCGCAGCTGGACTACCCTACTGGCTTTAAGCGGTGGATTATCGTCATAACGGCAATTTCGGCGGCTATTATTGAACTGATTGACATTTCTATCGTAAACGTCGGCCTGACCGACATTGCCGGCAACCTCGGCGTTACGATTGAAGATGTAGCCTGGGTGGTAACGGCGTATGCCATTGCCAACGTGATCGTGATACCGATGACGGGCTTTTTACAGCGATTCTTCGGTCGTAAAAACTACTTCATCACCTCTATTATCATTTTTACCGTAGCTTCATATGGCTGCGGCTTTGCGGATAATCTGTGGACGTTGGTCGCCTTTCGCTTTTTGCAGGGTATTGGGGGAGGTGCCCTGCTTTCTACGTCGCAAGGCCTTTTATTCGATTCCTTTCCGCCCTCCAGCAAAGCAACGGCTTCGGCCATTTTCGGAATGGGTATTGTACTTGGGCCAACCCTCGGCCCTACTCTTGGTGGCTACATAATCGACAATTACCACTGGAGCTGGATGTTTTACATCAACGTGCCCATAGGCATTCTGGCCGCATTTCTGAGTTACACCTATATTGACAAAAAGCCGGAAGAGATAAATATAAACCGACGATCCATCAAAATAGACCAGTTTGGTATTCTGTTGCTGGCCGTTGGCATTGGCAGTTTGCAGTACGTACTGGAGCGGGGTGAATCTGACGACTGGTTCGACAGCAACATAATTTTAGGGCTCTCCGTGGCAGCCGTCGTAGCCATTCCTCTCTTCGTATGGTGGGAGTTGCGCGGTACCAAAGATCCGGTGGTAGACCTGCGCGCGTTGAAAAACCGGAACCTGGCTGTTGGTTCGCTGCTGATGATCATTATCGGTTATGGGCTATTTACGTCCGTGCTATTATACCCCTTGTTTGCCCAGCGGATTGTGGGTTTGACGGCCACCCAAACAGGTCAGCTTCTGATACCTGGTGGGCTGGTAACCTTACCCATGTTTGCGCTGGTGGGGCGGCTGCTGGCCAAAAAAGTGTCACCAACGCTGCTTGTTGGCATTGGGTACGTCGCTTTCGCAAGTTTCTGCTTCATTTTATCGACCTATAATATGGATGCTTCTAATGGCGATTTCGTCATCGGGCTTATCATTCGGGGGATTGGGCTGGCATTTGTGAACGTACCGCTCATTAACCAGTCGGTCGCTACGCTGGAGCCGCGCCAACTGCCAACGGGTATCGCTATCGTAAACATGACCCGGCAAATTGGCGGAGCATTTGGGGTAGCTATTACAAATACTTATGTTACACAACGCATGGCCGTTCATCGGGGCGATTTGGTATCTAACCTGCAACCGGGCGATATGCTTACAACGGAGCGACTCAACGCCATAACGCAGGGCCTGATGGCCAAAGGAATCAACGCCTTCGATGCGGTAACGGGAGCCTATAGAAACCTCGATCTGATTGTTTCGAGGCAAGCGCTGATGCTCTCTTATCTGGATACGTTCAAACTGGCAGGCCTGTTTTTCGTTGTTTCATTCCCGTTGCTATTCCTGTTACAAAATAGAAAAATGGATGCTGCCCGTGCGAAAGCCGTGGCCGATGCCGCACACTGATTTTATAGTTTGATGGGTGGCTTGTCAGAACGGGCAACGGTCCCGGCTTAACTAACCGTTTCGCGCAACGACGAACGACCACCATCAAATACCAACCATCAAAGAAATGAACCTAAAATTTTTCATACTTGCTTCCTTGCTTACAACGGGGGCTGTTCGGGCGCAACCTCAGCCTGTAGTAACAATTCCCGACGAACTGCGGACGCTGGTGCAGCAGGCGAACACCAATTATCCGGTACTGAAACAACAACAGGAACAGATTAGGGCGGGCGAACTGCGGGTCGATATTTCCCGTACGGCCATGCGGCCCAATGTAAATCTGAATGGCAACTACACCTACATTACGCCCGTACCGCAGTTTGCCGTGCCGCTCAATGGCCAGGAGGTAATTGCGAAACTGGCTCCCAACCACAGCCTCAACGGCAACGTGTCGGTCGGGCAAACGATCTACGATTTCGGGCGTACTGATGCGGCCATTCGGCAGGCGCAGGATAACGTGCAGGTATTACGCCGGGGCCTGGAAATAAGCCAGCAAAACCTGGCGTATCAGGTAGCCGCTACTTATTACGGTATCGGCTATTTGCAGCGGAGTCTGATCGTGCAGGATTCGGTCATTAAAACGGCGGGGGCGAACGTGCAGTTACTGGTTACACGCCTGCAAAATGGCGATGCGCTGCAATACGATGTGCTGACGCAGCAGGTGCGGGTAAAAGCGGCCCAGAATCGTAAAATCGACATTCAGAACCAGCTGGAACGGCAACTGGCCAACCTGACTTTCCTGACCGGCAGTGTAAATCCCAACGTCAGTCAGGCGATCAATCAATTTGATTTAGGCTCGGCCATGAACATCGCCACGCAACCCTATGCGCTCGACGGCGACCTGACGGTTGCGCTGGCAGGCAATAAAGATGTTCAACTGGCGCAGGACCGGCTCCGGTCGGCCGAAACGGATATCATCGTGAACAGCAAAGCGGGTAAACCCAACATCGCCTTTAGCGGAAACGCGGGGTATAAGAACGGCTACCCACTGAACGTTCAGGAACTGAGGCCCAATTTGGCTGCTGGTGTGGGGCTGATTGTGCCGCTATACGCCGGAAAACGATATCAACTGCAAAATCAGGTGGCACAACTCAATCTGAATGCCAGCCGGTACGCCGTTGAAACCGCCAATGCCCAGTTTCGGCAGAGTATTGCCCAGCTCAACGCCGACATCCGGAGTAATCAGACCCGCCTGGCTAACCTGGAAACCCAAGTGCAGCAGGCCCGGCAGGCACTACAGATTGCCAATGCGCGGCTACAAAACGGAGTCATTACGAATGTGGAACTGCAAAGTGCCGAAACGGGTGTGGAAGAAGCCGAACTGGGTCGCCTGAATTTCAAGTATCAGTTATTATTAAACCAGTTGGAGTTGAAGCGGTTACTGGGGGAAAATTTATAGAAAGTCATTTTATAGTCATTGCTGGTCATTGGCTGTCATTAATTGTGTAAGCGGCAGGGGGTTGACCGGAAATAACGGAGAATGACTACTTGCTGACAATCAATGACCATGCGTGACGACGAATAACTCAGATTAACCGCTTCCTAAAAAATGTTAAGAATCTGGTTCTGCTTATACTAAATCGCATCAGAATTCCCTTTAATAAAAAAGCGCACAGGTTGTAAAAACAGAATGATCGATATGAAGAAGCAGGTAACTGAGATTTTGAAACAATTCGGCATACCCGAATCAGCCATCACCGACCAAACTCATTTCTCCCGCGATCTGGGCCTGGACAGTCTTGATAATGTTGATCTGATCATGCAACTCGAACAAACGTTCGGTATCCGCATTCCCGACGAAGATTATTCAAAACTAACCACCATGCAGGGGGTTATCGACTATCTACAGGCCGAACAGTCTGTAGCGTAAGCCATCACCTGACTTATACAGTTCAGCCATTCAACGGAAATAACGTATATTTCTGTTGAATGGCTGACGAGTTTAGAAACGGTACGAAAACGAGCATCAGGCTTTCTTCATGAACCGGTTTGAAATGAACAGTACTGCTACCTTATTTTTCCTGTTATTTTTTCCGATACTAGCAGTTGCGCAGACAGATCAGTCCGGGCAAACAGGTAGCAGTAAACCGTTTGTTCTGGGGCGAATTGAGGAAATCAACTCCCTGCAACTGGCCGAGAAACGGACGTTAAATATTTACCTGCCTGAAGGATATAGCCCCACCGATACCCTGCGCTACCCGGTCATCTATCTGCTGGACGGGTCGGCCGACGAAGATTTCATTCACATCGTTGGCCTGGTTCAATTCAATAATTTCTCGTGGATTAACCGCGTCCCGAAATCTATTGTCGTGGGCATTGCCAACGTAGACCGAAGGCGGGATTTTACGTACCCCACTACCATCGAAGCCGATAAAAAACGCTTCCCTACCACGGGTCATTCCGACAGGTTTATCGCCTTCATCGGCAACGAACTACAGCCCTTCATCGACCAGAAATACAAAACCACCACTACTAAAACCATTATCGGCCAATCGCTGGGCGGACTGCTGGCAACGGAAATTTTACTCAACCAACCCCGCCTGTTCGATAAATACATCATCGTCAGTCCAAGTATATGGTGGGACAATGGCTCGCTTCTGAATCAGCCATCCGCCCTGTTACGATCGGATTATACCAGGGAGACCACCGTTTATATTGGTGTTGGGAAAGAAGGATTGACTCCTGGCGATATTCCCCGGGTGATGGAAGTAGATGCCAACATGCTGGCAGAGAAAATAAAGAATACAAAGAGTAAAAGTGTAACGGTGTATTTTGATTACCTGCCTCAGGAAGACCACGCCACTGTAACGCATCAGGCCGTTTTCAATGCCCTGCGTCTGTTATGCCCAGCACCCGCAACCAGTAAATAAAGCGTAGGCATTTACCTGCTTTCTAAACACCTGCCGTATAGGGCACTCAGAAAGTAAACTTCAGTTGTGTTTGCAGACTAAACACATAGTCGTTGAAGCGAGTATAGTTAAGAGGATAGCCTGAAGCTGGTTTATTCAACCGGTAAGCGGCTGTTGGCTGAACAATCAGGGCAAGCCGGGGCGTAATTCGATAGTGCGCTCCAATGCCAATCATTGCGTAAGTCGTTAACGCATTAGGCGCATCTATTTTCTGATTTGTCTGACTACCATTCGCCGTTATACGGTAGGTATAATTGGTCAGTAAGCCCGCCGACAGGTAAGGCGACAGGCGATGAGATGAAGGCGTATAATTCAATAAAACGGGTATCTGGAAACTTTGTAACTGCCTCGAATAGGTCGCTACACCCGTAGAGTTCTCAAAGCGGCTATCGCCCGAAAAACGGCTATGCAACAGACCCACCGACAGTGACCATTTAGGCGTAAACGCATAATAAGCGGTTAAGCCCAGCGAAAGCCCCCGATAAGACTGTGACCCGCTGGCTATGTCAACCTCACCCAGAGAAAAATCAATGTTATGAAAACCCGGCGTGACAGTTGCCGCAACCGAAAACCGCCCCTGTCCTGCTGTGATTGTGGTTGTGAGTACGCTAACAATAATTGTGGTGAAAATAAATGTTGCCCAGTTTTTCATACGGGAAGTTGATAAAAAAGTTGCCTTTAAAACTAATCAACAGACCCTCGTTGACCGTAAAAGGTTGTACGATGTACACTAATTTATTTCATTCTTTACGCAGTCACGTCTGACTACCGCGATGAAGTTGTTGGTACGATTCGTAGGTGAACGGGGTAACTATCCCATTACCCGTAGGCTTGGTGGGGTAGTTCCGGGTATTGTATTCGTAGCTACAGTCAGTTATGAAGGTTGAGACCTGGGTTCTGGTAACGTTATTACTGCTGAAGCGCTGCCCTGGTTCAACAGGTGTAGGACAAGTTTGTTTCAATCTATTCCTGTATTCACGCTAATTTAACTGTATAATAAATGCCGCTGACCCAGGGTCCGATATCCAGTATGATGCATTGATTGAAGTGGAATAGTCTGCCTGCGAAGTAGAAAAAATATTTTTGTAAAAACTATTTCTGTTTAGGGGATATATGGCTAGCTTATGCAACGTTTTATGGACTGCATAATACTCATTAACAGGCAATGAAACCGACTTGATAGTAACAAGCTGGTCATCAATAGAAAAAGAAGCCTTTAAAAAGCCCGATTTTTCACTCATTGACAGTACTTCCTTACTCTTTTCACTAACACTTTGGGGAGGAGTATACTGACCAGACTGATAAAATTTATACCAGTGATCCGAGTAATATTTTTCAGTAAATGGCGGATATATGTCTAACATACCACTATATCTCCAGGTAAAAAAATGAGAGAATAATAACCGGGAGTGTATATTAAACATTACCGTATAGCGGCTGTAACTAACGGCCCAAAAAAGTAATCCGGCTACTACTGTGGTATTGAAAACATACTTACTTTTTTCAATCCAGTTTATCAATAAAATATAGGTTAAGGAAATGACTAGTGTAGAATATAATTTATAACGGCTTACAGACAGGACACTATGCAAATCCCGGTTAAAGCTAATGGCTGCGATTGTTAGAAGCGTAAAGGCTAAGCAGCATATAAGAAATTGTTGAGATTTGTCATTCCTGACAGGATGAACAATGAATCTGTAATAGCCTATAAATGTAATCGCACCCAGTATAGAAAGGCCCAGCAATAAAGACAAATAAGAGAAAGTCTGTGTATAAAGGATACCACCAACTAAGCTTACAAAAACACCTAAAAACTTAAAAATATGGAATGATTCTTCAAAACCTTTTCCAGAATGCTCACTGGCTGAAAACCCATTCCAGTACAAATAGGCACTACCAACGCCCACAATAACCCACAATATGCTAAACAGCCACTCTCTTTTGTAAAACAGCAATGGTATTCCGATGAGAAACACAAACACGCCATTTGCACTGGTAAAGACAGCTAGTATGGCTACAAAAACAGGCAAGAATTTATTGTTTTTAAACGTCAATTGATAAAAAGCTATTGTAGCTAGCGCAATAACGCCAATATTCTGAAGAGCAGCCATACCCCAATACATTAACTCATAATGCATTGGCTGGAGTACGAATAACAAAACCGGTATAAATAATTTTATGCGATGATTTGTAAATTCAGTTTTGAAGTATAGATAAAGGACCAGAAATAGTAATACATTTCCAAGAATAATCCACCATGCTACATTGATGGTTTTACCTTGAATATGGTAAATTAGAATAGTTATAAGGCGAGGAATAACGATTCTGTGCTCGTTATGAAAAGCAAATAGTGTTTTGTATTTTAGGTACCAATCTGGTTCATGGTGAATATCGTAAAGCGAGGCCAATACTGATAAGTCATCAGCAAATGGAATATTCTCTGCATAGATTACTATGGTTATGAAGTAAATTAGTGATATGGTTATCCCGATAACAAACCACCTTAGTCGATATAGGGCGATAAAAAACTGGCTTAACATATAGAAATTTTAAAGCATTCCTGGAAATCAAAATTCTCTAATTATCAAATACTTACCCTAAAAGCACCGATTTTCAAGAAGTCTTGATGGCTAAATGTTCCTTTCAAGTCGTAGAGAGTATCAAATGCTCTTTTGTGACGGATACTATTTAGTTAGCGATTTAACACATGACTAAATTGATCAAATAAAATCCTCCGAAACGTTCCTGGAAATAAAAAAATGAGCTTTTAATGTGCCCAAAAGTACATCAATAAATGGTACTTTACATGGGTGCAATTCAAAATGTCGCTATGCGGCCATCGCATAGTTGATTGGCTCAATCTGCTGACGAACCAAATTCCATCGGTTGCTCATCAGGCAAACGCGCAAGTTTAGAACACGCTGCGCACCCCGAATACTCCAGCGTTGCCCAGACCGCTTCAACCGTCGTTGCATCACCGTTCGGTGAGCTGATTCGATAGCCCCAGACCCAATCAGAAGGCCCCGTTTACGATACGTTTTATA
>NZ_KB893390.1 GCF_000374085.1 Spirosoma spitsbergense DSM 19989
ATCCGATTGAGCATCGCTTATTTTCGCAGGTGCATCGGGCCATGGCGGGGGTAATTTTATGGGATTACGAAACGGTCCGCAACCTGATTAGCCAGACTTCCACTCAAACAGGATTGTCGGTAGTGGTACGAATAGTGGAAAAGCAATACGAAAAGGGACTAAAAACGGCGCGGTCGGAAATTGACCTGACCCGCATTCGCCCTCATCCAATCAATCCACAACTTACCTATCTCGTACTTGCTTAAAATGTCACCTTATTTTATCAGCATTACTTAAAGGTCTCATACCGGGCTAACGCTCTCGATAATTTTTGACGAAAGCAATCATTAAAAACACGTTCGACCCCTATACCTGGCACGAAAATCTATCTTTTCGCTGGATCGCGTTGCCCGTACTGGCCCATCTGTTTAGCTGGATGACCGGAGTGGGCGGTATACTTCTATTTCCTGTTTTGATAACCATTGCCCAATACCTCATCCTAAAAATTCATCCGGCTGTAGTTAAACCGGGTATCTGGTTTATCACCCTGCCGCTTACTCTTTTTATCTGGGTGAAATGGGGACCGTATATCAGCACCAACCGAACAGGGGATGCTGTTTTGAATGGGGTAAATGCTTATTACGTGGGTCAGTTGGTCAACGCCCTTTGTATACCACTGATAATCAGGAAAGAAAAACCAGTATTCCTGTTAAATTGGTTACTAAGCACTGCCATAGCCTGGGTCGCCTGGATAATCCTGTACAAGTTACTGGTTACCGGACAGTCAGTTGACAAGCCCGGCAACACAAGCAGTTTTACCTTAAAAGTCTACCTTATTTATCCAATCATCGCCCTGATTGCCAACGCGATAAGTAGTCTTGTATTGACGAATAATCGACTGCTGATAAAGAACGAAACCGAATAATCGGGCTGGCGCATCAGGCTACTTTGTCAAAAAATCGACAACGGCCTTCGCAAATTCGGGGGTGCGCATGGCCCCGCCATGGTCGCCCGGAACCATGACTAGCTTAGAGCCGGGAATAGCATCGACCAGCCTCCTGGGGTCGCCGTTATCCGTATCTATATCGCCGTTGACCACCAGTACCGGAACGGTTATTTTTGCCAGTTCCTCCGGCGTGGTAACGGGCTGAAATTCCTGCATTCGGGCCAGGGCAACGGTATCGGCTCCCGATTTTTTAGCGTAGTCAACAGCCGACTGGAGTTCGGGATGACTGCCCGGTTTTGTCAGTGCTTCGTGAAAGTTTTTACGCCGATACCAGTTCGGGTCCGAAAAGTCGAGGCCCATCCCCCCCATTATGGCTTTGTGTATCTGCTTGTCCATCGTCAGCAGTTTGGCTGTCAGGATAGCCCCACGGGAATAACCAACTACGTCATACGTGCCTACGCCCAGGAATTTCATGAGCGACATCACGTCTTTTAACTCCGCATTACGCTCATAAGCTTCGGCTGTGTGCGGTTTGTCAGACAGGCCATTTCCCCGTAAATCGAGCGTAATAACCCGAAAACCAGCATCGACCAGCGCCTGACGGACGGGAGCGCGTTTCCAGCTTTCGCTATTGGAAATAAAGCCATGCAGCAAGACGACCGGTTTCCCCTCCCCCAAAATATCGTAATGAATCCGGGTCCCATCGAACGAGATAAACAAAGGATCGCGGGTGGATTGCGCACTCGCGAAGAAGGAGAGCAACAACCCAAACGGTAGCAGAATTACGTTGATTAGTCGAGACATAAAGAAGAGAGATATAACACAGTAACGGTCATGTACCCAAAGTACGTACCTGAGTCTGCCTGTTGATTTATAAAGTTTCTTAGGGTCAATAGCTGCTTGTGCTGAGTAATCAGGGTACACCTGCTCACGTCATTTCTTCTGGCTGACAATCCGTTTTTCCAGATTACTCGGTGCCACTACCAGTGAAGCCCGGTGCTGCCGGACCATTTCGTCAATTTCCCGAATTTTTTCGGGGTATTTGGCAGCTATATCGAACCGCTCCGAGGGATCATGCTGGAGGTTGAATAAAGTATACGTATCGAGTTTCTCCATCTTTTCGGGATAGCCCTGTGGATTATTCCTGTAGAAATAGCATTTAAACGCGCCTTTGCGGGCGGCAAACAGCCGGGTGCCGTGGTAGTACAACATCTCGTTTCGGGGGCTTTTGCTCGTTCCATCCAACACGGGTATCAGGCTATAACCATCGTAAACGCGGTCGGTAGGGAGGGTAGCCCCGGCCAGGGCACTGATTGTGGGCAACAGGTCGAGAGTACTACCCATTTCTGAAATAACGGCGGGTTTAACCCGGCCCGGTCCCCAGATGATGGCCGGTACGCGCACACCACCTTCGTAGCTGGTGCCTTTACTGCCAAATAACGGCCCGGCACTACCTCCGTTTTCATCGAAAATTACCCAGGGGCCATTGTCCGACGTGAAAATGACATACGTGTTCTTATCCAAACCCGTTTTTCTGAGCGCGTCCAGAATCTGCCCCGTACTCCAGTCAATTTCTTCAATCACATCGCCATACAGACCGCGTTCGCTGGTGCCTTTGAACTTGCTCGAAGCAAACAGTGGCACATGGGGCAGGGAATGGGCCAGATACAGAAAAAAGGGCTGGGTCGCACCGGACTTTTGTTTGTTCCGGGCGATGAATTCCAGCGCTTCCTGCGTGTACCGTTTAACGATGGTGGTTTGGTCGGCGGGGCGTTCGATAACGCTGGTGTCGCGCATAAGGGGCACTTGAAAATACTCGACTTTAGGATTCATCAGTGCTTCGCGAGCCTCCACCGAGTTGACCCGATCCATATCGTTACTGTACGGAATGCCGTAATACGAATCGAATCCATGACTTGTGGGCAAATAGGCGGGTAAGTGACCGAGGTGCCATTTGCCAATAGCTGCTGTACGATAGCCCTGCTTTTTCAGAATCCGGGCAATGGTGTTTTCGCTCTGCGGAAGTCCCCCGTCCGAGTCAGGAAACAGCACTCGGCGGGTATCGCTGCACATGCCCGTTCTGACTGGTAGCCGCCCCGTCAGGAGGGCTGCCCGCGAAGGGGTACATACGTTGGCAGCTACGTAAAAATTAGTCCATCGCTGCCCCTCAGCGGCCATGCGATCGAGGTTAGGGGTTCTGATGGTGGGATGGCCGTAACAGCCCAGATCGCCGTATCCTTGGTCGTCGGTGAAAATAACAATGAAATTAGGTTTGCCGGTTTTAGTCTGTGCATGGGCGGAATCAACAGTCATCCAACTGTTGAGCAACAGAAAAAACAAAATGAGGTATCGGTTCATGCAATTGACAGGTTTTGGTCGAAAAAAGGCTTTTCATTTGCCGGACTGCGCCGGTTTTTGCCAGGGTACCCGCCCCGACTCCTGAATGTGCTGCATGAGTAGCCCATTCAGTTTTCTGTATAGCTGCGGTTGCTCCTGAATAGCGTTGTTTTTTTCCAGCGGGTCTGTTCTGAGATTGTACAGTTCAGGAGCCTGATTGGGTTTATCCTGCACCAATTTCCAGTCGCCCAGCCGCAGGGCGTAGCTGCACTGCCCGGCCCAGTCCGTACCCCCTTCGCGCCGGGTGAAATACAGGGCGCGCAAAGGCTCGGGCACTGGTTTTTCGCCCCGCAGAACGTTCAGAAAACTCCGTCCTTCAATAGGGTTTGATGCGCTGAGACCAGCCACTTCCAGCAAGGTTGGGAACAGATCCATCGAGAGGTTCATCTGTTCCGAAACGGCTCCTGCCTGAACCACACCCGGCCAGGCTATGCAGGTTGGCACCCGCAATCCCCCTTCGTACATACTCTGTTTGCCATCGCGGGAGGGGCCATTATTGGCCATACTGGGTAAGTGCCCGCCGTTGTCGCTGCTGAAAATAATGAGGGTATTTTCGTACTGACCGCTTTCTTTCAACGCCTGAATTACCTGCCCGATACCATCGTCCATGTGTTCGATAAAAGCGACCAGTTTGGCGCGGGTCTCGTTCAGGCCGGGTTCGCGCTGTTTCACTTTTTGTAGCCAGGCATTTGGGGGTTGCACCGGAAAATGAGGGGCGTTGTAGGCCAGGTACAGAAAGAAAGGATGCTTATTATCCCGGTTCTGCTTAGCCCGTTCCTGAATATAGTCCACCGACCAGCGGGTAAACAAGTCGGTAGCGTGGCCGGGTGGGTCAATCGTTTCGGCGTTATGGCGCATGTAGTTGATGCCATGCCGACGGTGCGTAACGTAATCGTCCATCATATCGCCAAGCCAGCCGTGAAACTCGTCGAAGCCCCGCTGATTGGGCAGGTTAGGTAATTCGAGTCCTAAATGCCATTTGCCGACAATAGCCGAATGGTAGCCAGCTTTTTTGAGTTCGGCAGGCAGCAGCGGAACTGTCGGGTCCAGATAGCCCCAGCTATCTTCAGGATTCGTCCGGATAACACCCGGAACGCCCACCCGATCCTGAAAACGCCCCGTCAGCAGGGCCGCCCGCGTGGGTGAGCAAACCGGACAGTTTGCATAGAAATTATCGAAACGCATTCCCCGTTGAGCCAATCCATCAATATGGGGCGTCCGGAGCTCTTTCGTACCATAATAGGACACATCGTGATAGCCCTGATCGTCCGTGAAAATAAGCAGGATATTAGGTCGGGCCGCAATCGGTCGGTTCACATAGGCCATACCACCCAATACCAGCAACGCGGCCACAGCGACAAAAAACCTACGGTTCCTTCTGATAAAAATTCGTTTCATGCAAACCTGAGTTGTAGCCCGAGGAGCCCGTTCCGTGCAGGCAGATGGCTAATTTCCATAATACGGAGATAAGTCTAACCTTTGGGTATTATACCGAGTTATCAGCAGTACACATACTGCCTACTACTATGCCAACGCCACAGGATGATTTGCTACTACCCGATACTAGCCGAATCGGTTCGAGGATGAGTCGGATTAGTCCCGACATTTTTCGAAATCAGGATACTACCCCTACGACCAATGATGACAAAGAGGAGTCGGTGGAGACGGAAGAGAATGTATTCAGCGACGAGCCAATTGATGACGATGGTAATCCAACCGATATGTCGGACAACGGTGAGCAGGAAAATCAGCCGGACGATAACAACGCATTAGGTGATTATGTAACCCAGTTGGGAAGCGTGTAGATGTAAACTCTTATCTATCAGAACTATGAATACGGTTAATAATACCAAGTATGACCCTGCCGATGATGACAACCAGGGTGTAGCGCAACTGATGGCTCAGGCTGAAGAAGCTACTCCGGGGGTTTCGCAGGTGGAACGGATGAATCCAGTGACAGCGCAAGGCCCGGAGCCAATCAAAGAAGAAGTGAATGACGAGGCTATTGATGGAGTAAATGACGATGTCCTTGCGGAAGAAGCCGTAGAAGAGGGCGAAGCAGACGAGAAAAATGACCAATAATCAACTGGCACAGTTGGTCATTCGTATCGGGCTGGGTATCAATATGCTCATGCACGGTCTGGTGCGCATTCCCAAACTAAACGCTTTTGTTGCCAAAACGGGTGCTGGTTTCGCCAACACCCTTCTACCACCAGTTCTTACGAAGGTTTTTTTGTTTACGCTTCCATTTATAGAACTGGTCATCGGCGTCCTGATTTTGGTCGGCGGTCAGTTTGGTAAGTGGGGCTATCTGATGGGTGGCGTACTGATGGGTGTTCTCCTGTTCGGTACAACCCTGAAAGAAGACTGGTCCGGAGCCGGCAATCAACTGATTTACGTACTTGCGTTTTACCTCGCGCTGCGCGGACTGGATTCGCCGGGCAGAAGCCGCTTCCGGTAGGTATTGAGCGACTCTTACGGAGTTCACCTGCCTGCCATAACTAAATCAGCGTGGTAGTTCTTTGAAACGAAGTTAATTGACGAAAAGTTAGTGACGGGGTTTTACCGGATAGCAGCATGAACACGAGACATGCTGCTATCCGGTAAAACCTTATTCGTTACTACGCGTGGACAATCCGGCCAACGTTGCCTGAAACAACGGAAACTTTACGATATTTGTCCAATATGGCCGGAACGTACCCATCTGTTAACTTGTTAAAAATAGAGTGCAATGGCGTAAAAAAGCCAGCTAATTAACCGAGACTATGAGCAAGGACGCTGACATTTTAGAAAGCATAACCAACTCCGAATATAAATACGGATTCGAGACACTGATTGAGGCCGATGAAGCCCCAATGGGTTTGGATGAGAGTACCATTCGCTTTATTTCTGCCAAGAAAAACGAACCCGACTGGCTGTTGGAAAACCGACTGAAAGCCTTTCGGATGTGGCAGGAAATGACCGAACCCCATTGGCCCAATGTCAGTTATCCCAAAATTGACTACCAGGCAATCAAATACTATTCGGCCCCAAAGCAGAAAAAGACGGTCAACTCCCTGGATGAAATTGACCCCGAACTGATCGATACCTTTAACCGGCTTGGCATCTCGCTCAGCGAGCAGAAACGCCTGACTGGCGTGGTGGATAATCTGGACGACGAACCACGCCCCGGCGAGCGGCCCCGTGTGGCGGTCGACGCGGTTATGGATTCGGTTTCGGTAGCCACTACCTTCAAGAAAGACCTGGCCGAACGCGGCATTATTTTCTGTTCCATCACGGAGGCCGTTCACGAACATCCGGAACTGGTCAAAAAATACTTAGGGTCCGTTGTACCCGCAAAAGACAACTACTTTGCGGCTCTGAATGCGGCTGTCTTTACCGACGGTTCGTTCTGCTATATTCCCAAAGGCGTCCGTTGCCCGATGGAGCTCTCGACGTATTTTCGCATCAACGCGGCTGGTACGGGGCAGTTCGAACGGACACTGATTATAGCCGACGAAGGGTCGTACGTGAGTTACCTGGAAGGATGTACTGCTCCCATGCGGGATGAGAACCAACTCCACGCGGCTGTAGTAGAACTGATTGCCATGGCCGACGCCGAAATCAAATATTCGACGGTACAGAACTGGTATCCGGGCGATAAAGACGGCAAAGGTGGTATTTACAACTTCGTGACCAAGCGGGGCATCTGCGAGGGAGCAAATTCTAAAATATCGTGGACACAGGTAGAAACCGGCTCGGCAATCACCTGGAAATACCCATCCGTTATTCTGAAAGGGGATAACTCCATCGGTGAGTTCTACTCCGTGGCCGTTACCAACAACATGCAGCAAGCCGATACAGGTACCAAAATGGTACACATCGGCAAGAACACCAAGAGCCGGATTGTGTCGAAAGGTATATCGGCGGGTAAAAGCCAGAATTCGTATCGCGGGCTGGTACAAGTGATGAAACGGGCCGAAAACGCCCGGAACCACTCCCAGTGCGATTCCCTGTTGCTGGGTGACAAATGCGGAGCGCACACCTTTCCGTATCTGGAGGTGAGTAACCCATCCGCTACAGTAGAGCATGAAGCCACGACATCGAAAATTGGGGAAGACCAGTTGTTTTACTGCAACCAGCGCGGTATCCCGATGGAGCAGGCCGTTGCTCTTATCATCAATGGCTACGCCAAAGAGGTGCTGAAGCAGCTCCCGATGGAATTCGCCGTAGAAGCCCAGAAACTACTGGCCATTAGTCTGGAAGGCAGCGTTGGGTAATAGACAGGATTTTTTTCCTAGATTGGAGCCCCGGTAGCAATACCGGGGCTTTTTTATGTGATGGGGGGACGGGAAAACGACAATGCCATGATTAAAAAAAACCATCTGCCCCCTTTTATCAAAAACCTGAATACGAGTCTATGAAACTTTTTCGCTTCGGCCCGCCCGACCACGAACATCCTGGCGTTGTACTACCCACCACCGGCAAACACGTCGATGTAACGCATTTCGGTGAAGATTACGATGAGTCTTTCTTCGCGACGAATGGCCCCGACCGGCTGGCCCACTGGCTGGAAGCCCATGCGCACACCTGCCCCGAAATCTCCCCCGACCAACGGTTTGGCCCCTGCGTTAAACGACCATCCAAAATTGTTTGCGTTGGCCTGAACTACGCCAAACACGCGGCTGAAACCAACGCCCCTAGTCCAGCGGAACCCATTCTGTTCTTCAAAGCAACTACAGCGCTCTGCGGGCCGGATGACAACGTGGTTATCCCGAAACGCTCCGAAAAAACCGACTGGGAGGTAGAACTGGCCATTATCATTGGTAAGCGAGCCAGCTATGTTGAACTGGACGATGCCTTTGATTACATAGCTGGTTATGCCGTGCATAATGACTATAGCGAGCGGGCGTGGCAGCTTGAGCGTGGCGGGCAATGGGTGAAAGGCAAAAGTGCCGATACCTTCGCACCGCTGGGACCGTATCTGGTGACGAAAGATGAGGTGGAAAACCCAAACGCGCTGAACCTCTGGCTCAGTATCAACGGCGAGGAATTGCAGAACTCCAACACCGACGATATGATTTTCGACGTTCCAACGCTGGTTAGCTACATCAGTCAGTTTATGACCCTGCTCCCCGGCGATATCATTTCGACCGGTACACCGGCAGGTGTGGGTCTGGGACTGAAACCACCCCGTTACCTGAAACCCGGCGACGTAGTTGAGTTATGCATCGAAGGATTGGGCAAGCAAAAACAAACAGCCGTTTCTTACAATGAATAACGAAAATGGACGATGTAAAAGGGACAATGAAGATAGGGTACATAAGCCTGGTTGCTACTTCATTACACCTCGTTGCTCTTACACCGTCCATTTTTTCCTGAGTCTATGACGATTGACGCTCATCAGCATTTCTGGCATTTCGACCCCGTCCGCGACAGTTGGATTACGGACGATATGGCCATCATCCAGCGCGATTTCCTGCCCGCCGACCTGGAGCCGGTGCTGGCTCAGAACGGCATCGACGGTTGTGTGGCCGTTCAGGCTTCGCAATCGGAGGAGGAAACGGAATTTTTAGTCAACCTGGCCCAAACGTACGACATCATAAAAGGGGTGGTCGGCTGGGTCGATTTACAGTCGGAAACGTTATTGGAGCGGCTGGACTACTTTTCGCAATACAAGGTTATTAAAGGGTACAGGCACGTGGCGCAGGCCGAACCCGACGATTTTCTGATACGTCCGGCGGTCGTACAGGGTATCCGTCAGTTGGCCCGTTTCGGCCTGACGTACGACTTGCTGATTTACCCCAGCCAACTGAAAGCGGCCCTTCATCTGGTACGCGCAGTGCCGGAAGTCAACTTCGTTATTGACCATCTGGCCAAGCCTTACGTAACGAAACGGGAAATTAACCGCTGGTCGAATTTTATGGCGGAGATGGCTAAAAACGCGAACGTTTCGTGCAAAGTATCGGGGATGGTGACGGAAGGCAACTGGCATACCTGGAGTAAAAAAGACTTTTTCCCGTACTTGGATGTCGTCTTCGAACACTTTGGCCCCAACCGGCTGCTGTTCGGTTCCGACTGGCCGGTTTGCCTGGTAGCAGCTGATTATACGCAGGTAAAAACGCTGGTCGAGGACTATTTATCTCCCTGGAGCGAGGAAGTACGGGCGAAGGTATTTGGAGAAAATGCGGAATCCTTTTACCAGCTGGATACCTGACCGCTGTTAAACCACTAGTAGTATGAATTGCTTCGTTGGCGTTGACGTCGGTACGACCAACGTAAAAGCCCTGGCTATGCCGCCCGATTTAGACCAGATTCTGGCGCACGCATCGGCTCCCGTTACTACGCTCAACCCCGAACCCGGCTACGCCGAACAGGATCCGGCCGAAATCTGGTCGGCTTTCGTGCAGGTGATGTCCGAGGTGAGTCAGGAAGTAGCTAAGGGTGGACATACCATCACGCACGTTACGTTCTGCACAGCCATGCACAGTTTGCTGCCGATGGATGCCGACGGAACTCCGCTGGGTAACGCTATTCTTTGGTCCGACAACCGGGCCGAAGCGCAGGCCAATGAATTACGGGGTACGCAGGCCAAACTGGGCAATGCCATTTATCGGGAAACGGGTACACCCATTCATCCCATGATTCCGCTGTGCAAACTAGCCTGGTTACGCGAACACGACCCCCGTTTGCTCCACCGTACGGCCAGGTTCGGCTCCATCAAGGAGTTTCTTTGGCATAAACTGACGGGTGAATTTGAGGTGGATTTCTCCATTGCTACGGCAACGGGTCTGTTCAACGAAAAGAAGCGGCAATGGAGCCAGAAAGCCATGGCATACGCCGGGGTTCGGCTCGACCAGCTCTCGACTCCCGTTCCCACTACCCATCTCCGATGGTACCAACCCCGGCCCAAAACGGCTGAAACGGAATTGTCGGCGGGTGTTTCTCTGGTGATTGGTGCGTCAGACGGTTGCCTGGCTAACCTGGGTGCGGGAGCCATCAAGAAAGGGACAGCTACGCTGACCATCGGCACCAGTGGTGCCATTCGCCAGACGGTGCGCAAACCATTGCGGGACGCCAAAGGCCGGTTGTTCTGCTATTTTCTGGATGAAGGCTACTACGCCGTGGGCGGGCCAACGAACAATGGGGGTAACGTGCTGGAGTGGGTAGCCGATAAACTGACCGGGCTTGATACCGAAACCGTGCTCGAAGAAGCCGCTAAAATAGAGCCCGGCTCAGATGGGTTGTTATTCCTGCCCTATTTGCAGGGCGAACGGGCACCGCTGTGGGATGCCTCGGTGCGGGGGGCTTATCTGCACGTAGATTGGCAACATACGCGGGCGCATTTTATTCGGGCTGCGCTAGAAGGTGTTCTGTTCAATTTACTGAGCATCAATGAATTGCTAAAAGAGTATACTGGTTCTGCCCGTGTCATTCATGCCAACGGTGGCTTTGCGCAGTCAACCCTTTGGGTGCAGATGCTGGCCGACATTTCGGGCGTGCCGGTCCGACTCAACGCCAGTAATGAAAGCGGCTCTATGGGGGCTATTCTCCTGACCATGAAGGCCATTGGTCTGGTGAAAACGCTGGACGAAGCGGCTGAGCGCGTAGCGTTTGGCGACACCTTTCAACCCGATTTGGCCCGGCATAAATTATATCTGGCTGAGTTTGCAACCTGGCAGCAAGCACAGATGAGTTTATGATTTCGTCAATGCCATACCAAATAGTAGGCTTTCCGGCTGATCCGGATGGAAAACGAACTTTTTCTCGAAACGCAGGCCCAGCTTTCCGAGCAACCGGATCGAATTCGCGTTGGTTGCTTTCGTAATGCCGGTGATGCGCGTAAAGCCCAGTATATCCCGCCCGTAAGCAATTAGTGCTGATGCCGATTCATAGCCATACCCCTGCCCGGCATAGTTGGGCAGGAAGGCGAAACCAATATCAATATCGGGTAGAAACGTACGCCTGTGCAATCCACACATGCCAATAAGGGCGTTCGTACTTTTTAGCCGGACGGCATAGGGGCCGAAACCATACTGCCGGTAACTGCTTATAGGATTATTCAGAATGTAGAGGTGGGCATCTTCCAATGTCCTGACGCCCCGGTCGCCAATGAATTCGAGCCAGGCAGGCATGTTCAACAGCGCAAGTATGAAAGGGGCATCGTCAACCGTAAATTTGTCAATAAGAAGGCGTTCGGTTTCGAGCATGGCTTACCAAAGAGTTAGAACGCAACCGCTTTTAACCGCAGTCCCGTATCTTCCGGCAGCCCGAATACCAGGTTCATGTTCTGAACGGCGTGCCCCGACGCGCCTTTGGTCAGGTTGTCGATTACGCTGGTGATGAGCAACTGCCCATCGTGTACTTCCAGATGCAGCAGGCACTTATTGGTATTAACCACCTGCTTCACATCGACCGGCGCATCGCTGACGTGCGTAAACGGATGCGTTTCGTAATAACTCCGGTACAGTTGCGTTGCCTCTTCCAGTGTTCCCGAAAAGGTCGTGTAGACATTAGCCATGATACCCCGCGTGAAATCGCCCCGGTAGGGTATGAAGTTGATGGCAGACTTGAAATCGGGGTCAAGCTGGGTCAGGCTCTGCCGAATTTCGGCCAGGTGCTGGTGCGTGAACGCCTTATAAATAGATACGTTGTTATTGCGCCACGTAAAGCCCGTAGTGGGCGCCAGGGCCTGCCCTGCACCCGTGCTACCCGTAATGGCACTGACCTGTACGTCACTCGTCAGCAGGTTTGCTTTGGCCAGCGGGAGCAGTGCCAGTTGAATGCTGCTGGCAAAGCAACCGGGGTTGGCAATCCGCATGGATTCCTGAATCCGCTCCCGGTTCAGTTCGGGCAGGCCATACACAAATTCATCGTGGAGCGGTCCGGCGTCCCGGTCCCGGAAGTCGGCGCTCAGGTCGATTACGGCGATATCGTCGGATACCTCGTTTTCGGCCATGAACGTGACCGATGCGCCATGACCCGAACAAAGAAAAATAACATCAACGGGTAGGTTCTCCCCATCCAGTGGTGGCAGCGTGTCCGAAAAAGTGAGGTCAGTATCGCCCAGTAAATCCGTATGCGTGGCCCAGACCGGCTTTCCTGCCTGACTGTTGCTGTGCACAAAAGCGACTTTTGCAAACGGGTGGTTGATAAGAATACGGAGCAACTCGCCACCCGTGTAGCCTGCTCCGCCAATGATACCCACATTTATTGTTTCCATATGTAGTTTTTAACCGCCACGTTACCGAATTGATTCACCTACAGACCGACTACGTTTATCCAGACTGCTGAACCAGTTCATAGCCTTTTCCAGTACACTATCATCGAAAGCGGTTACGTATTCGCTGACAAAATCGGGCCGGTCGACGGTTAAATCCCGGCTAAGCCGGTGATCATGCAGGACAGTGGTGGGCTGAATGGAAATCGGAAAAAACTGAATTCCCATCCCGTTCTTCTGAAACGAAAACGTGGGGCAACCCAGGCAACACAGGTGCATGGGCAGCGAATCGAGCGTAAAAGCCGCCTGCGCCTGCTCACTTAGGCTGGCAACATCTGAAAGGTTCAGATTACCAATGGCCGGAACAAGGCGTTCAGCTTCCGCGGGGTTATCGGCCAGAACGCGTTCGTACAGCTCCGTAGTAAACGCTTTTTGCCCACTGAACACCAGCGGATACGGGCTTGTAACCAGCAGCCGGCTGGCCAGCCTGGCCCAGAAATCGATGGACAGCATGCGTACTTCATTGCCCGATTCCGGAAAAATCAATACCGGTTTCTGGGCCGGAACCGGCCGATTCATTTTAGTCCACAACTGAGCGGGCAATTGTACCGGGTGAAAAAAATAAGGCGCTACCGTTCGAAGATCTCCCGTCACACCCATTGGCTTTAACACATTCAGAATCAGATCGAAGTTGTGTATTTCGCCATCCGGAATAAAAAACTCGCTGTCGAGTAATCCCCCAAAGCCCCGCGTACCAAACCCAAACTTCTGTTTGATCTTTAGCCACGGCAGCACAAAGTGCATGGGCGAATCCGAGAATCGAACATCGGCCGAAAAATCATATACCGTATTCCGAAGTGCTTTCACCGCTGATTTGGAGGTCTGGAAAAACTCCTGCCACTTCCCCCATCTGGATAGTGGCCGCCGGTTGGTACTGACGTGATTCAGGTGAATGACCCGCCGGATGTAGGGGTTATCTTTCCAGATGGGATCACACCAGCTGCCGGCCAGCACATCGATCTGCGCGTTTGGGTATTGCGCCCGGATGAGGGGAAAGGCATAACTCAGAATCAGCGCGTCGCCCAGATGCCCGGAAGTCATGATCAGTATGGCCGGGGCATCGGTGTTGACGGGGCCGTAGTTCCGCTTTTTATACGCTCCACGCGCATACCCGTCCACCACTACATCGAGTAGCTGAAGGGGGTAGCCAATGCTCCGGGGAGCGCAGTATTTTCGCGCTTTACCGATCACTGATCGTTGATTTTTCCGTAAATCATTACCTGGTTGGACGCTACTTTGGAGAAGCCCCGCACATCGTCGCCGGTCCAGGCGTTGTTCATCTCGCCATACGAACCAAACTTCGCCGACATCAGATCGTGGTCCGATTCGATGCCCAGTACCTGGAAACGGTAGGGAGCCAGCAGGACGTGTACTTTTCCGGTCACGTGCGCCTGCGTATCGTTCAGGAAAACTTCAATGTTCCGCATCACGGGGTCCATAAACTGACCTTCGTGGAGCATGGTGCCGTACCAGTTGGCCAGCTGCTCTTTCCAGTACAACTGCCACTTGCCCAGCACGTGTTTTTCCAGCGTGTGGTGTGCCTTGATCAGAATCAGCGGAGCGGGCGCTTCAAAACCAACCCGGCCTTTGATACCAATAATGGTGTCGCCCACGTGAATATCGCGACCAATGCCGAATGGCCCGGCCAGTTCGGTCAGCTTCCGGATAGCATCAACAGGATTCTCAAAGTCTTCGCCCCCGTGCGACGGTCCGGCAATACCTTTTATTTCACCGTGCTCAAACGTAAGCGTAATGGTTTCCGATTCCGACTTGGTAACCTGCGTCGGCCAGGCTGATTCGGGCAGAAACTGATCGGACGTGAGCGTTTCCTTCCCTCCTACCGAGGTTCCCCAGAGGCCTTTATTGATGGAATAAGCCGCCTTGTGCCACTCCTGATCAACACCCTTGGCTTTCAGGTATTCGATTTCGGCCTCGCGCGACAGGCGCAGGTCACGGATAGGCGTAATGACTTCGGCATCGGGCGCAATGATCCGGAACGCCATATCAAAGCGCACCTGATCGTTACCAGCACCGGTACTGCCATGGGCAATGGCCGTTGCACCAATTTCCCGCGCATACTCGGCGGCTGCTATCGCCTGAAAAATCCGCTCCGCACTGACAGAGAGTGGGTATGTGTTGTT
The DNA here is from genome assembly GCF_000374085.1 of Spirosoma spitsbergense DSM 19989. Classification (GTDB taxonomy): domain Bacteria; phylum Bacteroidota; class Bacteroidia; order Cytophagales; family Spirosomataceae; genus Spirosoma; species Spirosoma spitsbergense. The sequence continues at coordinate 14,723 of NZ_KB893390.1, forward strand.
TTTCAGAACATTACCAAACACCAGAAACTTCAGGCATTGCTGGTAATAATCGTCCGTTTTGGAGATGGTTACGTGCGACTTAACGCCGAGGGAATACGCCCGTTCTTCGATGGCCTTGAGTTCATCGTCGGAAAAACCGCCCGTATCGACCAGTACGGAGTACACCTCCATACCCCGGTCTTCAGATAAATATTTAACGCAGAAGGAGGTATCGAGACCTCCACTAAAGGCAAGCACTACTTTTTGTGACATCAGCGAATGAAGACAAGCAAGCCGTACAACCCGTTGTCCAGATAGTTTTGAGAGGGCAAATATCGGGTTTTTGGGTTAAAGTTTGACTAATGAATTTCCCGCCGTATCCATTTACTACTCTCAGTGAGGTGTGCACTCGTTTCACAGTACAAATAGATGGACTGCCTGTTAGAAGTCCCCTACATCCTATAAATCCATACCGGCCCCGTTGACCCGCAGCCACTGTTTGCGCTCGCGGTGGTCGGGGATGATCTTGTCCACTTCATTCCAGAAAGCGTCGGAGTGGTTGTCAAATTTCAGGTGGGCCATTTCATGGACGATGATGTAATCCAGAATCGACAGAGGGGCCATCATGCATTTCCAGTGAAAGTTCAGATCCCCTGTGATTACCGAGCAGGAAGCCCAGCGGTGCTGTAAATCCATCACCCGAACCTGACCGGTTTCAACGCCCATCCGCCCCCTGAAATACTCTACCCGTTTGGTGATCCGGGGTATGCCTTTGGCCCGGTAGAATTCCTTGAAAATCTCCTGTGATTTGTCTTTATCCGTACGTTTCAGGCAGAAGTATCCTTCTTTCAGTAACAGGGGCACGGGTTGCGCATCAACCAGCTGCAGGCGGTAGTTACGGCCCAGATACGGAAATGTCTCTCCGTTCACCACCTCCCGCAGACTGCGCGTAGCGTTCAACTCATCCCGTTCGGCGAGGTGCTTATACAGCTGGAAGTTCTTACGACGCACAATCGTATGGATTTCCTCGTCCGTAAAGTGCTCCGGGGCCAGTACGCTGATCGTACCATCCCGTTCCAGGTAGATACTAAGCGTCTTGCGCTGACTGCGTTTTACCGTATAAGCAGGTACCTCCCCCATCATGCGTCGGGTTGGCCAATTAACTGATTGTGTCGTCGCTTGGCCAGAGCCATCACTTCACTGGCGATCCGCTCCCGCTGATCAACCAGTGGTTTGATAGCACTGAACAGCATGATATCACTGATCTCACTCTGTATCTTCTCGATTTCGAACCCCCGGTTCCAGAAGTCGATGAAGTCAATGGTCGATTCCAGCTTGTCGATGATCTCGGCGTTGATTGCCTTACACCGCTCGCGGGTGGGTTTATCGGGTGCAGTCTTGCCAAATGCCAGATCGATCATCAAATCGAAGAAGGGTGCTTCTACAGTCGATACACCTTCTTCAGTTTGTTTGCGTCCGGCCAGGGTCTCGTCCCGCAGGGCTTTCAGGTCCTGCACCAGTTTTTCCCAGTCCTGCTGATGTTGCTGCAACAGGGCTTCCAGCTTCTCGTAGAGTTTTTTGTACAGCGACGGGTCGTCGTCAAAGCTGACCTTAATGTGCTTGCGGATGGCGTGTTCCATTTCGGAGGCTACCGACTTGGGGTTGGTGTTTTTGCTGATTTGCTCCTCGAAGTGGTCGGAGAAGAGTTCGATGGGTGGTATCTTGGGGTCAATCCCCAGGTTGATCAAATGCGCGTTGATGAGTTGTTTGATTTTCTCGCCCACGTCGTCCAGGCTGATGGTGGCGTCTTTGTAGCGCTGCCGAATGGTGAACAGCAGGTGCGCAAATTGCTGCGCCGGAATTTTGTAGGTGTTGGCAGCCGCGTGGGGTAAAACGATGTCCATACTTTCGGTAAACCGCTTGTAATACACCTCGAAATCGGCCCGGAATTTCACATCTTCTGCAAGTTCCACGCAGCGTTCCAGCAGGGCGGCCCGCACGGTGGGGTCCGTAATCACCTGCTGCACATACTTATCAATCTGGTCGATACCCTGTTCCCTGAACAGTTGGATGAGCCGGTTGTAGCGTTGCTCCAGGATGGGAATTTCGGAGGTGATGTTCCGGAATGAATCCAGAATATCATTCACTTCTTCAGCACTGTAGATTTTCAGCGCTTCCCGCAGGTTGTTGGTGTTGCCGATGTAGTCAACGACGTATCCCCGCGTTTTGCCCTTATAGGTCCGGTTCACCCGTGCAATGGCCTGCAACAAGTTGTGTTCCTTCATCTTCTTGTCCAGATACATGATCTGTTCGATAGGGGCATCGAAACCCGTCAGTAGCATATCGCACACCACCAGCAGGGCAATACCCGAAAGGGGTTTATCGTAATCGAACCGCTCTTTGAAATTATCGACGGCTTTATTGGCCAGGGACGATTTACGGGCATTGGTAATGATGGCATCCTCATTGGTACCCTGCGAGGACACGACCGTTTCCACTTTCAGAAACGCAATCTTTTCGATCAGCTCGGGGTTGGGTTTGGCTTTCGTTCGTTCGGTTTCCAGCCGGGTCTGGATGGCCTGTTCGATGGCCCGTTTATAGCGTACGGCGGCCAGTACACTGCTGGCTACCACCTGCGCCTTGAATCCGTTGACCAGGATGTTATCAACGTAATGATCAACCAGATCGGTAGCGATGGCTTCGATGCGCTTCTCGGCTTCCAGGATGTCGCCGTAAGTGCCGTACTTCTTCTTGATACGTTCGATCTCTTCCGGCGTGTGGTCACTGACGAGGTCGTCAAATTTCGACTCGAACTGGCTTTTGTTGCGGATGGCATCGTCTGACGTTTTACCCTCGTAAAGTATTTGCAGGGTAGCCCCATCCCGGACGGCATCGGTTAGTTTGTACTGGTCGATGTAGGAACCGAACCGTTCGTGGGTTTTCTTTTTGTGCCGGTCGGTAATCAGGGGTGTACCGGTGAAGGCAATCTTGGTCGAGTTCGGAAAGGCTTCGAAGATGTTGTTGCCCATGTCGCTGCCCTGCGAGCGGTGCGCTTCGTCAATCAGAATCAGGATTTTTTCGGAGCGGTTCACTTCACCAAACTGGCCGTAGGTGGGAAGGGGTTCAGCCGCCATACGCAGGACCTGCCCCACCAGCGAATGATCCGTGCGGACGCGTTCCTGAAACTTATGAATCATCACCATCACCACGTTGGAACTGGGGGTAGCCAGTTTGGCTTTGAGCTGGGCGGTAGTTTCCACAAAGTCAATTTTCTCCCCGGTCAGGGTGGCGGTTTCGCCCAGTTGATCTTCCAGGTCGATCCGGTCGTTGACCAGTAACACTTTGTAATCCTGCAGGGCAGGCGTGGAGCGCAGTTTACGCACCAGCATCACCATGGTCAGGCTTTTGCCACTACCCTGCGTGTGCCAGATCACTCCCGACCGTTCCAGCGGGGTTTGTCCGTCCAGCAATCGCCGAATGGTTTTACCCACTGCCCTGAACTGCTGGTACCGAGCGACCACTTTACTTTCCCGACCGTTGCCTTCGGGTTTGAACAGGGTAAAGTGCTGTACAATATCGAGCAGGGTGTCGGGGGGGAGCATACCCTGGATCAGGGTCTCCTGCGAGCGTACCTTGCCTAGTGGTGGCGTAAAGGTCTTGTACCGTTCGGGATAAATGTCCTTCCACTCATAATAGTGGTTTTTACTGGCCGTAATGGTGCCATAGTACGCCTTTTCGCCGTAGGTGGCCACGGTGAACTGATTGAACCAGAACAGACTTTCCTCGCCTTCTTTTAGTCCGTCACGCTGGGTGGTTTCGCGCTGATTACTGTAGCGCTGGAGTTGCTTAACGGCCTCATCGAGCGGGTTGGCCGTGAATTCATTCTGGACTTTACACTCCACTACCACCAGTGGCAGGCCATTCACAAACAGTACGATGTCGGGAATGATGAACCCCTTACCCATGCCGGGGGTATCGATGCGAAACTGGTTGATGGCCTTAAAACTGTTCCGACCGGGGTTAGTAAAATCGATCAGCCGGACGGGGACCGACTCTTCACCCGTTAGTTCGTTCTTGTCGACGATAATTTTGTGTTTGCCCAGCAACATCTCCCAAACGGCTTTGTTGGCTTCGATCAGGGGTTTGCGGGTGTGGGTGGTCACTTCCTCATATACGGTTTCCAGTTGCGCATCGGTTAGCCAGGACTGCCCCCCTTCGGTGACGTTGATGGCGTAAACGGCCTGCTTGAAAACGGCCTTCAGGGTAACCTCTTTAAAACTACTGCGGTCAGAGCGGGTGGGGTCCTGCGGGATACCAGCGGGCTGATTGGTGATGGTCCAGCCAAGGTCATGCAGTTGAGTCAGAAACGGTTTTTCCGTTTGGAGATATTCAGACATACGGTTGAGTGGTAAGGAAATGCAATATACCAGATTAATCGTGTGTTCACGACTGGCGTGCCCGCAAATACGTATCTTTGTATATCTCCTAAAAAGACACGTATATGGGCAAAGTAAAATTAACCCTGACGGTTGATGAGCGAGTAGTGGCCAATGCCAAACGACTGGCCAAACTACAGCATAAGTCCCTGTCGGCGATGATCGAAGAACTCCTAGCACCGGTAGACAACAGCCTGAGCGAATCGGTGCCGGCCACCCCCAGCGCCCTGAATTTACGGGGTATCGCTAAAAGTAGTTTGAGCCAGAAAACCGATAAGCAGATTCGGGATATAATGTATAAAGACCGCTACGGCCTATGACCATCTTCCTGGATACAAACGTGATTCTCGACTGGCTGCTGGACCGAGAGGATACGTATGCAGACGAAGCGACCCGCCTGTTCCTGGCTGCCGAAGAAAACCGGGTGACGATTTACATCTCTGCCGGATCAGTGTACACGGTGGCCTATGTATTGCACCGCGCCGGAAAGCGGGGGCAGAAACAGCGCGATGCGTTAGGGAGTTTCCTGAACCTGGTGCAGGTAGCAGGGGCCGATAAAAACACCTTCGTATCGGCCAGTCAGTTGATGACCATTACGGATCTGGAAGACGGGTTTCAGTACCAGACGGCGCTGGGTAACCCGGCTATTCAGTACTTCGTGACGGGCAATACCAAAGACTTCCGGCTGGCGGACCAGAGCAAGTTGCCGGTGGTGAACCCCGCTGAGATGGTTGGTAAGTTATGAGGTTACCACCCCTTCTAAAGACTACCACCCCCAACCCCCTCCTGAAACAGGAGGGGGCTACCCAGTAGGGTACCCTTTCAAAAGCCCCCTCCTGTTTTAGGAGGGGGTTGGGGGTGGTTCTTCCCAGTCACCCAGGGTTATCGGCAGTCCCGAGATACTCGTGAATCCGGGATAATACCTGATCGATACGGTGCAACACATCGTCGTTTCTGAATCGCAGGACCGTGATGTTCAGCGTTTCGATGGCGTGCTGGCGTTCTTCGTCGTGGGTGATGGCATCGGGGGTGTTATGAACATCGCCGTCTACTTCAATGGCGAGTCGATCTGAAGGGCAATAAAAATCCAGTACGAAGAGGCCAATACTATGTTGTCGTCTGAACTTACGCCCGGCCAGTTGCCGACCTTTCAGGTGGTGCCACAGCGTTACTTCGGCTTCGGTTGCGCCATTCCGTAGCTCTTTACGGATAGGCGTCAGTACGTTCAGGTTATTCAATTGTCCGCTTCGCATGGATTTATCTGTTTTTACCACCGGCACGGGCCACCCCGCCCAACTGAAGAACCACCCCAACCCCTCCTAAAACAGGAGGGGCTACACAGCGGGGTACCCTTTCAAGAGCCCCCTCCTGTTTTAGGAGGGGGTTGGGGGTGGTCGGTTGGGGGTGGTCTTTTCCCTTACGCCCTCACCGCCACCTTCCCGCTCAGCAAATCCTGCATCAAGCCCTGTTTGAGTAGTTGAAGTTTGGATAATTGTGCGCTTTCGTGATCGATGATTTTCACCAATGACTCAACTCTATCTGATAGAGCAGTTTGCTCATAAATTCTTGGCAAAAGTATTGGAAAGGACTTAAGCTGAGTTTGATTAATCGAAGCAAGATTAGTGGATTGCTTGGAGTTTAGTACAAAAAAGCGTTTACCATAGGGCGATCCAGATATGAGTTGTAAATAGTCAGGTAATAGTTTGTCCGTATCACAGCGCACTTTGAATACATGATTTTGATGCAAGCAATCTGTTGGATGTGCTCGCTGAACTGTGTCAGCGGGGTTTAGTCGAAGCGATGGGCTTGAATGCGTTCGTCAAAGATAATACTGAATTGGTTAATCAACTCCTTCCAGTTATAGGTTGTCGTCTCCCACTTGGTGTGTAGGTTTTGGATCGTCAAATAGACCAACTTTTGCAGGGCTACGTCTGAGCTAAAAGCGCCTTTCGTTTTAGTCACTTTACGCAACTGACGGTGGTAGCCTTCGACGGTATTAGTCGTGTACATCACCTT
>NZ_KB893391.1 GCF_000374085.1 Spirosoma spitsbergense DSM 19989
TATTCATGGCAGTAAAGTCGTGAAACTCTTCATAGTGAAGCCGAAAGGTACTTTCCACATAATGATCAGTGTGGCGGGCCAGCATCAAAAAATTGATGCGGCTTCGTAGGCACAGAAACAGGTGTAATACATGGCTCATAAATTCCACCCGAGGCTTGGTCAGTCTAGGCATATTAGCTAGTATTGCGGTCAGTGAAGCGAAGGCTTCGCTCATGGCGTAGTCGGTTTAGGATGTCAGATACCCAAAACTACTACGCCTTCTTTATCCCAGAGAAATCACCGAACTATTGTCAAAGCAATAGTTTGTTATAAACGTTGCCGGATTGAATGCCCCAGTCAGATCTGATCTGTACTTCCTGGTATCGTCGGCGGTCTCGCGAACAGTAGGTTGACTGGCTCCTTTGCTCATGCTGTTTTTTTATCTACTGAACTGGTAGATAACCACCGGCTGGGAACGATTGTTTGCTGGAAAGACAAGGCAATGGATATGATCACGGGCGGCTTCCTGTTTTCTGTCGGGTGGCGGTGGCGGTACGCGGTACCCGATAGGTACCGAACCACGCTGATAAGGCAAATCACTTTACGAATAAATAGCTCGTTGATATGTTGGTTTCTCCTTTTGTCTAATAAATTTGAGGTTTAATCCTGTTTTATTCGTACTCACCTTACATGTCTGTTTCACAACTGCCGTCGGCTTTTCGTCATCCCTATTCCTTTGCCCCTGCTTTCCAGAAATCCGTAGTCTATTTTTCGATGGAGTTTGCCATCGACCAGGCCCTGAAAACCTACTCTGGTGGCCTTGGCTTCCTGGCCGGATCGCACATGAGAAGTGCCTTCGATGAACGCCAGAACCTGATTGGTATAGGTATTCTGTGGAAGTATGGTTATTACGATCAGATCCGTCAGGCCGATAATTCAATGGACGTTCAGTTTCGGGAGAAAATGTACGATTTCCTGCAGGATACGGGCATTCGATTCACGATTACCGTAGCCGGCCAGCCGGTTTGGGTACAGGCGTTCTATCTCGACCCGAAGCACTTCAATACGGTGCCGATGTTTTTCCTGACGACCGATGTGGATGGTAATGACGAAACCGCCCGCTCGATCTCGTACCGGCTTTACGATGCGGACTCGGAACGGAAAGTAGCGCAGTGTATGCTGTTGGGTTTGGGGGGAGCCAGGTTCCTGGATGAGCTACAATACAAGCCTGCCGTGTATCACCTGAATGAAGCCCATGCGGTATCGGCGGTTTTCCATCTCTACAAAACGCTCGGTAGTGCAGCCGCCGTGCGGGAGCGTATGGTGTTTACCACGCACACGCCCGAAGAAGCGGGCAACGAAAAACACGACATTGGTTTTTTAGAGAAGCTAAGCTTTTTCGGTGACCTCCCGCTCGATGAGGTTCGGCAGATTACGGGTATTCAGGATTCTATTTTCAATCACTCCCTGGTGGCACTTCGGTTGAGCCGGAAGGCCAACGGTGTCTCGAAACTACACGGCGAAGTATCGCGTCGGCTGTGGGGAAGCTACCCGGATATTTGCGAGATTACGCACATCACCAACGCCCAGAATCATCAGTACTGGGCCGATAGTCAACTGGAAACGGCCCGCCGGGCCGGGGACGTTACGGCCATGGCTACCCGTAAAAAAGCCCTCAAAAAGCCGTTGTTTACCACTGTAGCCGATCAGGTAGGCAAACTCTTCGACCCCAATGTGCTGACGATGGTGTGGGCGCGTCGGTTTGCGGCTTACAAACGTCCAGACCTGCTCACGCAGGACGGCGAGCGGTTTAAACGATTGATGAATAGTCGGGATTATCCCCTTCAGATTATCTGGGCCGGCAAACCCTACCCGTTCGATGAAGGGGCGGTCCGAACCTTCAACCATCTTTACTACCTCAGTCACCTGTATCCGCGTATGGCGGTGTTGACCGGCTACGAACTTGCCCTGTCCAAAGCCCTCAAAGACGGTGCCGACCTTTGGTTAAATACGCCCATCGTACCCCGCGAGGCATCGGGAACCAGCGGCATGACGGCAGCCATGAACGGGGCTATCAACGTCTCGACCAACGATGGCTGGATCTGTGAGTTCGAAAAAGATAGCGGCCCCGAACAGAATTCCTTCATTATACCCACTGCCCCGGAAGGTAACCCCGACGAGCATGACCGCAACCACCTGTTCCGGCTCCTCGAAGAAGACATACTACCCATGTACTACGAAAGGCCCGCCGACTGGCAGGCCCTTCAGTTACGGAGCATGAACGATGTAGATGCCTACTTCACCTCGGCCCGAATGGCGCGGGAGTATTACGAGAAAATGTACGAATGATTGGTTAGTAAGTAACCTTCAGCAAGGCGCCACTCCCCATACTGGTGATGTAAGCCGTGTGGGCATTACTTATTTTCAGATCAGTGGGCAGGTTCAGCTTGTCAAGCAGGACGGTGCTGGTGGCCCCGTTGGCCCGTAATAACCGGCCCGTGTTCGGCGTAAAGCCTGTAGGACCAAACTGGGCAAACTCAAGCACCAGCGGCTTCCCGTTGCCATCATTCTCCACATCGACCAGGCTGTTGAAGGTCTGCTGATAAATCGTGAGGTTACCCGCCAGGTTCATCTGGTAAACGATTGCTTTTCCGGCCGGAAACGGGAACCCCAGCAAAGTACTGATCAAAAACTGATGACCATCGTAAGTAATACTGGTGGGTACCGACTGAATGAAGGGCGGGCCTGGCGGGGGACCAGCCGGGTTGGGATTGGCAATACCCGGCACTTCGGTTACGACGCTTAAATCGCCGGTTTTTGACCGACGGATAATGGCGTTGGCCGCTGCGTCGGTTATGTACAGCGCCCCGTCGGGGCCGAGGGTCAAATTATAGGGGTGCGATTCGCCGGTATCGTTTGTAAAGTTGTGGGCGATTACAAAGGAACTAATGTCCTGAGGAGTCAGACTGGAAGCCGGGCTGGCGGGGGTAAGGTCCGTTTTATAGGAAGATAAATCGATCTGATAAAGCCCCTTCGGACTCAAAAAGTAAAGTGTTTTGTCCACAATCAGTAAATGGTCGACCGCATTGAGATCCCCCGTTGTGTTGGTTTGGGAAAAGATGCCGGTAACAATCGGATGCTTTTTGCCATCCTGCGTGATTTCGGATACGGTACCGTCGTTTTGGCCAGTGCCCTGTTCGGCCACAAACACGCGTCCACTGGCATCCGTTTCTACGCTGATGGGAGCAATCAGGCCGGTAGCCAGCGTAGTGGTTGTAAACGTTGGGTCGGGGGGAGCCGGTATCCGGTGATCCTGACAGCCGGTAAACAGCCATACGAGTAAACCGCCACTTAATGCAGATAGGGTGTTTTTCATGATGATTGTTTTTTGATGTAAAAAGAGAAGATACTACGGTGGTAGCCGCTCAGACCGCGCCCACTGGATCAAATCTATAGAACTGGTTGAGAGCGTGTCAAACCTATTGAGCGAACGGATTGATTTATGAGCAACCGGTATTCTTTATCGCTAACGGACGCCAGGGTGACTTTTTTAGGGGTATTTAATCAAAACGTATGCATGATTTAGGGCTGGTTTACGTTAGATAAAGGCAAGCCGTTTGGCATGAGCAGGCAGACACAACACCGGCTATGAAAACTACCGCTACTATTGGTTTACTCGTCGTATTAGCCATTGGACCGGCCGTTTTTTCCTGCAATACCATAAATCCTGATACGACCGTTACGACGGGAAAGCTTCGCATTACGTTCGATAATGTGGCGGGGGCATCTGACCTGAAGCTGGAAACCGGCTCGTACCAGAATGCCGCCGGTGAAGCGTTTACCATCACTAAATTCAACTACTTCGTCAGCAATATCCGGCTTCGCAAAGCGAATGGCAGCGAGTATGTTGTACCGCAGGATAGTAGTTATTTTTTGATTCAGGAGGAAAAGCCAGTTTCCCAAATGGTTACTTTATCCTATATACCCGTGGGCGATTATATAGGCCTGACGTTCATGATTGGGGTAGACAGTCTGCGCAGCCTGGCCGATATCAGCAAACGGACAGGTGTGCTCGATCCGGGTTTGAACGATGGTATGTACTGGGAGTGGAATTCGGGCTATATTTTTATGAAGCTGGAAGGAAAATCTGCTTTGGCTCCCGCCACGCAGAACAATACGTTCTTTTACCACGTCGGGGGTTTTGGGGGTGGGTATGATGGAAAGAAAACCATCAACAACCTGCGTACGGCTACGCTCTCTTTCAATAATGACGTAGCGAAGGTGCAGACCACGTCAACACCAACCGTTCAGCTCACGACCGATGCCCTGAAGGTGTTTAATGGTCAAACCAAACTGAGTATTGCCGAACATTCATCTGTGATGTTTGATCCCTACTCGACCAATATCGCTAGCAATATCGCCCAGATGTTCAGCTACACGCGCATTCAGACTAGCCTATGATTCGGGTAGGTACTATATCGCCCGCCAAAATCGGGTTCCTGGTCAGCGCGAGTTTGTTTGCAGTGGTGGTGAGCTGCCAAACCCGGCAGAACCCTGATCCCAAGCCCAATCCCGCTCCGACACAACCGGGTGGGGTGGTGTATCAGGCAACGCCGGTCACGATTCGGCAACCGGCTAATTTTCCGGCTATAACCTACCAGCTGAGCCAGAATCCCCCCACTGTGGAGGGCGTAGCGTTAGGGAAAACCCTGTTTTACGACCCGTTGCTTTCGCGCGATACGACGATTAGTTGTGGGTTTTGCCACCAGCAGTTCGCGGGCTTTGGCCACTCCGACCACCCACTGAGTCATGGTATTGGTGGTAAGTTCGGTACGCGTAATGTGCCGGGACTGCAGAATCTGGGCTGGGACCGGGAGTTCTTCTGGGATGGGGGTGTTACCAGCCTTGACGAGTTACCGCTCTCGCCCATCAAAAATCCGGTCGAGATGGATATGGTCTTTTCGGATGCGCTGAACCGGGTACAGAAAAACCCTAAATATCCAGCCCTGTTCAAAGCCGCCTTTGGCTCTGACACGGTCACGACGGCCCGGTTTCTGAAGGCTATTTCGCAGTTTATGCTAACCCTCGTATCGGCTGATTCGCGGTATGACAAATACGTTCGGAAAGAGAGTGGGGGAGCCCTGAGTGCCGATGAACTGGCCGGGCTGGCGCTATTTCAGCAGAAATGTACGGCCTGCCACGCCACGGATCTGTTCACCGATAAAAGCTACCGAAACAACGGCCTGCCCGTTGGGCCAATCAAGGATCAGGGCCGCTACACGATTACCCTCAACGAAGCCGACCGGCTTAAATTCCGGGTGCCCAGCCTGCGTAATGTGGAGAAAACATTCCCGTACATGCACGATGGGCGTTTTGCCATGCTGGAACAGGTGATCGACCATTACCGCAGTGGTGTTGTCAATAGCCCTACGCTCGACCCAGTGCTGAAACAGAACGGAAGTTCGGGTATAGCGTTGACCGATACCGGGAAAAAACAGGTGGTTGCCTTCCTGAAAACCCTTACCGACGATACCTTCATCAATAACCGGGCGTTCAGTGCCAATTAGTGAGCATGGATCAGCCGGTGCTGCCGGATATTGACCAGGTGACTAATGACGAGCCCGGCCGAAGCGGCATAGGCAACATACGCAAAAACGGGAATCGTGTGTTCCAATACGAGGGCGATACTGAACAGGGCCAGGAATCCCCAGAGGCTTCGTTTGATCGGTATCGATACAACGTGCCGGGTGGCAAAATAAACCGCTATGATGTTGATTCCGATAAAAACATAATCCAGACTCAAATACCCGGCACGGAGCGGAGAGTCTTGCAACAGCGAGGACGAAACCAGCAAAACGGGCGTAACGAGGCAGTGTATAATGCACAGTACGGAGCCGGTAATACCAATATAATCTGCTTTACGGGAGAGGTCGTCTGTTTTCATGAGCAAGGCAAAAGTACGATGCTTAGGGCAATCGAATGCCTACTTAACCCACTTTTTTGCAACAAAGTTGCGAATTGGGTTGTGATTTACTGAAAACCCCCGAAACGGCGCGGAGAAGTCGATTGTAGGACGCAGGGCACGCGGATATTTGCCGTCTACTCCTGAATTTTTTACATCGTTTCTTTTCCCTGCTCTACCCGCATCAATTCGCTTTCGTCAGCAGGGTGTATCCTATGAGTTTGCCTTTCCTGTACGTTTCTGATTTAACGTCCAGTATCTGATTGTTAGACCGGTAGCTCACCACCTGCATAGACGAACGGATGGGCATACCAAAAACCCTGTTTTCCATATCCATGTCGGATGTCACTTTGTACGTATCGAACGTACCGGCGGGCGTGGTAATGGACGCTGTCCCTTCTACCTTCCGATTCCCCATTGTCATCATCATAGTAGACATGGTATTGCCATTCGTGCTGAGTTCGGCTTCAATCTGGCCATCGCCCAGTTTTTGTCCTACGCTGAGTCTGGACGGATAAATCAGCTTATTCATTTTCATTTTCAACTCCATATCCTTCATGTTCGACTGCATGGACTGCATCATGCCTGATAAATCGGCTACGAGTTCATCGCCGGTACAGGTGTATCGAACAGTATAGGGGGGGCGTTGTTTGCCTTTTTCATCTTCAAACTGAGCCGTCATGTCCATTATGGTCGAACCACCTTCCTTGTGAACATCGTTGACGTTATAGCTGATTTTGCCGGTGGGTTTGTCTTTGGTATTGAACGTAGTCATCTCGAATTGCATGCCTGTCTTAAACGTTATACCCATACACTCCTGCGCCTTCGTCTGGCCAGATAGAATAACAAGTGAGAGCAGCGAAAAAATTAATTCTTTCATACGATTGAAAAACGGTTGGTTTACAGGAAGATAAAAATAGGCGATAATAAAGTCAAATGCCCAAAGCTTTGAGTAAACGGCTTTATTAATGATGAATGATACTCATCCTACGTCCATATCATGCTGATAATGCCGAGGAGCATGATGAGTTTGCAGAGGTTGCTGAGGTACCCGAAGTCGCGCCGGGTATCGGCCAGAACGAGCCGATAAATGAGCCACCCAATCGGGATGAGTAGCAGGAAGAAAATAAGAATGAGCTGGTTGTTATGGAGCAGCGCAGCGATGGTGAAAAGCGACCCAACGAAGGTGGCCAGCAAGCCATAGAGGAGGTACTTCGTCCGGCGGAGTCCCCATAGGATGGGAATGGTACGGCAGCCAAAACGGGCATCACCCCGGACGTCCTGCATGTCTTTGATGATTTCCCGAATCAATGAAATACCGAAGGAGAACAACGCATAGATCAGCAGCATCTGGGCATTGTTGCGATAATATATAGCCAGCACAAGGAGAGAAAGTGCCGTTAGTAACGAAATGGTAATGTTTCCTACCAGCGGCTGCCGCTTAAACTGGGCTGAATAAAACCACAATAAGGTAACTGCCAGTACATCGGCCAGAAAAACCCATTTGCTGAGGTACAAACCAATCAGGCAACCCACCACATTGAGCACCTGATGAACTCCCATCGCAATCCGACGCTTGAGAAAACGACCAATAATAACCCGCTCCGGTTTGTTGACCAGGTCTATTTTTATGTCGAAATAATCATTGATGATATACCCCGCAGCCGCAATACAAACCGTGGATAACGACAGTAGCCAGAAGTTTCGATCCGGAAAAAGGAAAAGACTGCTCGGCTTGGTATCAATGATAAACAGGCGGGCAAGCAGCTGGGTAGCCACAACAATCAGTAGGTTCTGAAGCCGGATGAGCCGCAGAAAGCCAAACGCGAATGCTGAGAAGGGAACGGACTGGCGTGCCACCATGCTGGTTTTTTCGTCAAAAATAGGGATTTTGAAAAGGATGGAAAAGAGAAAATAGAAGGCTGGTGTTAATTGTACGTTGTGCGTCACGATCTGTCAGGTAGTTTTGATCGTTCCGGGATTCTTTTTGCCGGCATTTGTTGTTGAGGAACAAACTTGTTCTCTCACGATGAAAATTGGTATAGTATGCTACCCAACATTTGGTGGTAGTGGAGTAGTCGCCACCGAACTCGGCAAGGCACTAGCCAAAAACGGGCATCAAATTCACTTCATTACCTATCAGCAACCACCCCGGCTCGATTTTTTCAATGAAAACGTCTTCTATCACGAAGTAAATATACCATCCTACCCGCTGTTTCAGTATGCTCCTTACGAATCGGCGTTAACCAGCGAGATGGTTAACGTGGTGCTGAACGAAGATGTTGATCTACTGCACGTTCACTACGCTATTCCGCATGCGTCGGCAGCCTACATGGCCAAGATGATTTTACGGTCGCAAGGGCGTAATGTGCCGGTGGTGACTACGCTGCACGGTACGGATATTACGCTGGTGGGTAAAGATGCCTCGTTTGAACCCGTGGTTACGTTCAGCATCAATGAGTCGGACGGGGTAACGTCGGTATCGGAGAATCTTCGGGAGGATACGTACAAACATTTCAAAGTTCACCGCGAAATTGAGGTGATTCCCAACTTCATCGATCTGAGCCGGTTTAACCGGCAGAAAAAGGAGCACTTTAAAAAAGCAATCTGCCCCAACGACGAAAAGTTGATTGTGCATACATCCAACTTCCGGCGCGTGAAGCGCATTGACGACGCCGTTATGGCGTTTTATCATATTCAGCAGCAAACCCCCGCCAAGCTCTTATTGGTGGGCGACGGCCCCGAACGCGCCCGCATCGAGCGGCTCGTGCGTGACCTGAACATTTACGACCAGGTACGGTTTTTAGGAAAACTGGATGCCGTGGAAGAAGTGCTGTCGGTCGCTGACCTGTTCATTATGCCCTCCGAGAACGAGAGTTTCGGGCTGGCGGCTCTGGAAGCCCTGGCCTGCGAGGTGCCGCTGATCACATCGAACGCCGGTGGACTACCTGAGTTGAATATACAGGGCGTAACCGGCTTCCTGAGTCCGGTGGGTGATGTAGATGATATGGTCAAAAATGCGCTGTACGTGCTCGATGATGCCAACCTGCCCCGATTCAAGGAAAACGCGCTGGCCAGAGCCAAAGAATTTGAACTGTCCCGTATTCTGCCCATGTACGAAGCGCACTACGAGCGGGTGTTGCAGGCAAGTATGGTCAGTTAGTTAAGTTGTAGAAGTCACGAGTCACAGGAGTCGTACCGGGGGTGCCCGTGCGATAGAACATGACTGAACGACTGCTTATCTTGTCAGCCACTTATAACCTCTACGACCGTGCGGGCCGCCCTGTTATGACTAGTACGACTAAATTATGAATCCAAACATACCCCAGACAGACCGTAAGCGAGTAGTTATTGTAGGAGCCGGATTCGGCGGGTTGAAACTGGCCCGAAAACTGTCGGGCCGGAAGGAGTTCCAGGTCGTTTTGATAAACCGACAGAACTATCACGAATTTCAGCCGCTGTACTACCAGGTGGCTACGGCCGGTCTGGAAGCCAACGCCGTTTTATTTCCGCTGCGGTCGGTATTCAGTAATTGTAAGAACGTTCATATCCGCGTAACGAACGTGACGGGTATCCGGCCGGCCGACAAAGCAGTAGATACCGAACTGGGGTCGGTTACCTACGATTACCTCGTGATGGCAACCGGCGCAGAGACTAACTTTTTCAACCAGCAGAATATCATTGAGAAGGCACTGCCTATGAAGTCGGTGTCCGAAGCGATTGCCCTTCGTAACCGGATGCTACAAAACTTCGAGGATGCGCTGAGCGTGGAAAGCGTCGATGAAAAAGAAGGGTTCATGGATGTGGTGGTGGTAGGCGGGGGGCCAACGGGCGTCGAGCTATGCGGTACGCTGGCCGAAATGCGGAAAACCGTGCTACCCAAAGATTACCCGGAACTGGATTTCAGGATGATGGATATTTACCTCGTTCAGTCGGGGCCGGTGTTGCTGGAACCGATGTCCAAACAGTCGCAGGAACACTCGTTAACGTACCTGCACGAGCTGGGTGTGAACGTGCGGCTGAATACCCGTGTAAAAGATTTCGATGGGCGGATTGTGACCATGAGTGATGGCTCCACGCTTCGAACCAATAATCTTATCTGGGCGGCCGGCGTAAAGGCTAACCCATTGGCGGGCCTGCCTGCCGACGTGCTGGGTCGGGGCGGACGGGTACTGGTGAATCGCTATAGCCAGGTGCAGGGGTTTACGGATATCTTCGCTATTGGAGATGTGGCCCTGATGACCGAAGAGAAATGGCCCGATGGGCACCCACAGGTAGCACAACCGGCTGTTCAGCAGGGGAGGTCACTGGCTAAAAACCTGCTGCACTGGTTGCGTAACGAACAACCCGAAGAATTCACGTACCATGATTTGGGGACAATGGCCACCATTGGCCGGGGACTGGCTGTAGTGGATTTGCCCTTTTTAAAGTTTCAGGGATTTTTTGCGTGGTTAACCTGGTTATTTGTACACCTGATGTCGATCGTTGGGGTCAAAAACCGGCTCTCCATCTTTCTGAACTGGATGTTCAATTACCTGACCTATAGTAACTCATTGCGGCTGATTATCCGACCCAAACTACCTAAAGGAAATATGGACGCGATGCAGGAGAAACTGGCGGACCAGGTAGAAATGAGTAAAACTTAATCATTATATAGTAAACTTGATTTACTATATTCTTCGGTGAAATCAATTTTTCATTGTATTTTCGCCCTATTAATCGACTACAATCTCTATGGAATCAACAACGGAAAAGCTGCATACGATGGCCGGACATGGTAAAACCCGGCCCAAGCATACAGGCACCAAGAAACTATTCGATAATCCCGTTCTGGAAGCCCTTTCGCGGACGCACATCATGATTCCTATTTCGATGTGGCTGACTCTTTCGGTGTTCCTGGGATGGTATGCCTTCACGCATACGGATATGGGCGCACCAATGATTGCCACTCTGTTCATTACGGGTTTGCTGGTGTTTACGCTGTTTGAATATGTGCTGCACCGCTACCTGTACCATATTACCCCCAAGACGGAAAAACGCGCCAAACTGCAATATACCCTGCATGGCGTCCATCACGAATATCCGAAAGACAAAACGCGTCTGGCCATGCCTCCGGCGGTGGCTGTTTTCATGGCAGCCGGGTTCTTCGGTCTGTTTTTTGTGATGATGGGCGAAGCGGCCTATGCGTTCTTTCCTGGTTTTCTGGTCGGCTATAGTGGGTATCTGTCCGTGCATTTTATCATTCATGCCTACACGCCACCGAAGAATTTCTTCAAGCATTTGTGGATAAACCACAGCGTTCACCACTACAAAAACGAAGAGAGCAACTACGGCGTTTCGTCGCCCATGTGGGATTATGTCTTCAAGTCGTTTCAGAAGTAAATAGCTTTCTGTATCACAAAAATGCCCCGCTGAACTAATTTTTCAGCGGGGCATTTTTGTGGGCAATGTAGTGTCATTTCAATTTGTCATTCTCCAGATGCCGGGTAGCATCCCGGCCATTTTTCTTATCCAGGTTCTTCTGAAAGGCTTCCGTCAGGTCAACACCCGTTTGATTGGCCAGACAAATGAGGACCCAGAGCACATCGGCCAGTTCATCGCCCAGGTCTTTGTTTTTATCCGATTCCTTTTCGGACTGTTCCCCATAGCGCCGGGCAATGATGCGGGCCACTTCACCAACCTCTTCGGTCAGTTGCGCCATGTTGGTCAACTCGTTAAAATACCGAACGCCAACGGTCTTTATCCAGTCATCGACGGTGGTTTGGGCATCTTTTATGGTCATGCGTAAAAAGTCGTAAGTCGCAGGTGGCTAACAAAGGTACTCGATTACCGGCTTATTATTACCCGCAGGGTTGTCGGCTGTTGATCGGGTGTTTGTATAATTATGTGATAGGTCCCGGCTGAGAGCGAACGGGTATCGAGTTGGTAAATTGGCTCAGATTCCGAATCAACGCGGGTTCTATATACAAGTGAACCGGTGAGGTTGAGCAGCACAATATCGGCGGGCTGTCCGGCTGCGGGTCGTAAGTCAATCTGCACGTAATCGTGGGCTGGATTTGGCCACAGCCGGAATCCGGTTATCGGCTCCTGATGGGCTGCTGCCGTCGCCAGTCTGGTGGCTTCAGCGCCTAAGCGAGCCGCGTTGTTGGTTGAACAGGTTGCTTTTTCAATACGCCATTGCTGACTCCAGCTCCCGCCAATGCTGTACTGAACAACATCGATACCGTCCCATTTGATATCCATGGCCTTGCCCGAATGCCGGGCCTTAAGCATATAGTAGCCATCGCTGTTTGGCTCAATGGCCCACTGCTGATTCGTACTGTTGGCAAATGGCTGTTGCGTTAGGTTCGCGTAGTCCTGCGCCGATGCTCCGTCAACGGTCAGGGTTTTGCTGCTGTGGACGGCCTCCAGCCGGTAGTAGTTAGTGGCCGTGGGTTTGATGCGCCACTGCTGCCACATCCTGCTGGCGTTAGGTCCCTGCCGAACCAGCGCGTCGTTTGCCATGCTGCCACCGTCAACACCTACCACAGAGCCGTTACCCACCCGTGAGGCAATCTGGTAACAGGCCGTCGTGTCAAAGAGTTGGCTCGTGGGTGGTTCGGTTGGGGGCGTTACGGGACCTGTGGCGCAGGTTGCTTTCTCAATGCCCCATTGCTGACTCCAGCTCCCGCCAACGCTGTACTGAACAACATCGACACCGTCCCACTTGATATCCATGGCCTTGCCCGAATGCCGGGCCTTAAGCATATAGTAGCCATCGCTGTTTGGCTCAATGGCCCACTGCTGATTCATACTGTCGGCAAATGGCTGTTGCGTTAGGTTCGCGTAGTCCTGCGCCGATGCTCCGTCGACGGTCAGCACCATGCCGCCGTGGAGGGCTTCGATCCGATAAAAATCCGTTGTAGCGGGTTTGATACGCCACTGCTGCCACGGTTGACTGGCATTGGTACGCAGCCGGGCCGACATACCGCTGGCCGTGTTGCCGCCGTCGATACCTACTACTGATGCTGGATTCACCCGCGATACAATCCGGTAGCAGGCCGTGGTGTCGAAAAGTAGGTTGATGGGGGGCGGTACCGGGGCTGTTGGGGTAGTACTGACCTCCACCCCCCCCGTCCAAACGTTGCCACTGCGGGTATAAATGCGAAAATAATAGCGTTGCCCGGCGATCAGGTTCGTAACATTTACCAACGTCTCTGGTCCCTGATACACGACTTTCCCACCTTCCAGCGTGGCTCCATTGCCGGTAAAGTCAGCGTTGGCCACATAGCTCGTGCCAGTTGGTTGCCCCTGAAATCCCGAACCGGCTTTGGCCACTACCAGTACGTCGCTAAACGGAGCAGTGGGATTCGTCCATTTCATGAGGGCCGAGGTAACGCCGGGTGTGGCAGTCGCGTTGGTAACGGCCAGGTTGGCTAAGGTGCAATTGGGGTAGATTTTAACTGAGTCGGTAGCGGTTAGCCCGCCCGCGTCGGTAACGGTCAGTTTGATGAGGTAATAGTACGTTTCGCCGTCGCATCCCACGGGCGAGATGATAACCGTTGGTGAGACATCGGTCAATATGGGTTCGCGGTGTTCGTGGTTGTTGTGGCGCAGACTGACCTGCCAGACGTAGGTAAGCATGGCTGGATTTTCGTCGGTAACGCTGGCCGTGAGTTTGTACGAACTCTGGCGGTCCAGGGGGTACTGGGTGTTATTGAGCGGAGCCGTAATTTTGGTTGTGGGTGCCGCATTATTGATCGAAATGACGAGCGTTTTGCTATCGGTCAGGCCGCGTCCGTCGTTCACGGTGAGCCGAACCGTGAAGCCCTGCGTGGTAGTGGCGGTAAAGGTTTTGGTAGGATTGGCTACCGTCGAGGTGGTGCCATCCCCAAAATCCCACAGGTACGTGAGCGGATCCCCATCGGGATCCGTGGAGTTGCTGCCGGTGAAATTGACCGTCAGGGGCGAGGTGCCGCTTTGCTGATTCGCCGTAGCTACGGCTACGGGTGGCTGATTACCCCCGTAACTGATTTTCATAATCTCGCCGGTATTGATATTGACGTAGTACAGCGACCCGTCGAGCGGGTTATATTCTATATCGACTATACCGTTTCCAACCCCGCTGGGCAAAAACTCCTGTACGGTATTCAGGCTGCCATCCGTATTGAGGGTAGCCCTCCGGATCCAGTTTTCGCCGTAGTCAGCAAAAAAATAAACGTTTCGATAAGACGCTGGAAAAGCCGTGCCCCCGTAATAGACCCCACCTATTGAGCAATTACCCCGGAAGGGAGTCCCCAGTGTGCCCGACAGGGGAGTGGTGGTAGCGGTGTTTCCGCTGAAGGCCGGCACCCGGGCTATTGCTTGTTCATGCTTCCAGTCCAGGGCTGGGCGGGAATGGAAATACCGGCGCTGTAAACCCGGCAGCGGCTGTAAACTGCATGGATTGAGGGCCTGTGTAGTTCCCTGGGCTGAACTGGTAGCCTGTTTCAGCAGATCGCTGAAGCGCAGAAACGGTACGTTACAGGTGTTGGTTGGGTTAGGCTCATCTTTGTTGGCAAGGGTTTTGGCAGCCGCGCTGTAGCCTGGTTGCTCATTCAGGCCCTCAAACACAGGCCAGCCCGCATTCTCCCCGCCCTGCTTTACAACGTGCATCTCTTCCCAGGTGCTCCAGCCTACGTCGCCAATGAGCAACGTACCCGGATTTCCATCGGTAATGGTGGTGCTGCCTGTATTAGGCTGAATGGTCATCCGGTAGGGATTGCGTAACCCCAGGGTCCATACTCTCGACCGTGCTGAACGGGGATTCGCTCCATCGTAAAAAGGATTGCTGCTCAAACCGTTGCCTGTGGCGGGGTCTATCCGTAGTACCTTTCCGCAAAGCGAGGTAAGCATCTGCGCCCGAAAAGCACCCACATTTTCATTGGTGGTCATAATCCCGTCGTTGATAGCCTGCTGGTAGTACGTTTCTGACGCACTGCCACTATCCGTACTGCTGTAGCTGGCATTATCGCCGGTGGATACCAGCAGCGAGCCATCGCGACCGAAGAGCAGGGTTCCACCCGCGTGCGACTCGTACGTAAGCGGAACACCCGTGGAGCGGCTTTCTCCCAGCAGTACTTTCCGACTGGCCGGGATGGCCACCAGGTCAGTACCGCTTACCTGAACCTGATAGCGCGTCACCCGGCTGATGGAGGCCATGAAATACTGGTTCTGGGTGGGATCGTAGGAGGCCGTATTTGCATTGAAGAGGTGATACCGGTCGACCACATAAAATAAATAAACCAGGCCATTCTGCCCGAAATTGGGGTCTGGACAAAAACTCAGCAGCCCAAAATCGCGCCAGTTGCCTACCTCGTCACTCAGGTCCAGAACGGGACTTATCTGCCTGATGTATTGGGTGCCATTCCAGTTCGATACCCATACGCGCCCTGCCTTATCCCACACAAAAAGCTTCTTGCCATCCGGGGTGAAAACGGTCCCCATGGGGGTAATATAGCCGTCCTGCACCTTAGCCTGTAGAAAACCCGTAGGCAGACTTTGTGCTGAAATACCCGGTGCTATAAAGGGAGCGTAAAAGGCTACTAGTAGCGCAAGACTACGAGATAAATTGTAGACACGTTTAACCATCTGTTTATGGGTTTTACCTACAATAATCACTGGACTATACAATTTTGACTGTTCAGCAGAATTCAGTCACACGCCGTTTATTAAACGGTTACGGGTTTGATTGAGACGGTAGCCGTTTCAATCAAACCCGTTCAGTATAAAGGCGGTTCTATTCGTCTCGCTGTATTCTTTGTAGGCGAGTATGCCGTGAGGGGGTATTGTCGTGGCAGGCTGACATCAGGGATATTGACGTAACGCGGCAGTATAACGGGCAGGGGTAAGGGCCGCAACACCCGGATAGATAACTCTAACGATTTATGACTCTTCCACCGCCTTATTTTTCCGGCACGAACGTTAGTGAGCTAAACTGACTTTCGTCGAAACTTTCCTGCGCCAGGTCCTGTAACTGCCCGGCCGTTACGGCTTTGATGTCGTTGAAAATGTCGTTCAGAGCCTCAACCCGGTTTATGTCGAGCAGGCTTTTAGCCATCATCAGCATAAAACTGTTGTTGCTCTCTTCGGCCATCGCCAGCTGACCGACCAATTGTTCTTTGGTTTGATGCAGTTGAAGGGTCGTTAACGGCTGCTCGCGGAGCCGCTTCAGTTCTTTCATGATCAGCGACTGCGCCTTGTCTACTTTTTTAGGGTCGGTGCCGAAGTAGATGCCCAGAAAGCCTGTGTCCAGGTAAGGCGTATATCCGGCATCGATGGAATAGACCAGCCCGTATTTCTCGCGAAGATTCAGGTTCAGCCGTGAGTTCATGCCGGGACCGCCCAGCAGGTTGATGAGCATAAAAAAGGGCAGCCGTCGCGGGTCTGTCAAGCCATACGCCGGTCGGCCGAGGGCGCATTGTGCCTGCGTAATGGGCCGTTCGACGCGGGTTTGGCGCGGTACGTAATCGGTGGGTGTGTTGCGTTTCCGGACTGAATGCTGCGCGGGTACGTCCCGAAAATATTTCTCGGCTACTTTCACCACCTGTTTGAATGGTAGCCGGCTGACGGACGCAAACACAATCCGGCTCGTATCGTAGTTTTCGGCAATGAACCGCTGGAGATCTTCCCGACCGAACGAGCCAACGGTTTCGGCCGTGCCCAGGATGTTGCCACCCAGCGCGTGGTTCGGAAACACCAGTTCGTCAAAATCATCCTGAATGGCATCTTCGGGCGAGTCGTAATACATCGCCATTTCCTCCAGGATAACACCCCGTTCGCGCTCTATCTGCCGTTCGGGAAAGATGGAGTGAAACGTGATATCGGCTAGTAAGTCAACGGCTTTCTCGAAATGAGCGTCCAGCACCGAGGCATGAAAGCACACTTTTTCTTTGGTGGTGTAGGCGTTCAATTCGCCACCGATAATTTCGAGCCGGGTGATAATGTGGTATGATTTTCGTTTCTCCGTACCTTTGAAGGCCATATGCTCCCAAAAGTGGGCAAGTCCCTGCTGGTGTGGTTGTTCATCGCGACTGCCAATATCGAGCATAATGCCACAGTGGGCAATCTGCGTATGAAGAATTTGTTTATGTGCAATTCGAATCCCGTTCGATAAAGTATATACGTCGTAATCTTCCATTCTTACTTATTCACGCACAAGGCGTACTGATGATAACCGCAACCAATCCGCCCCGGTTCCTGCTAATTCAAACCGCTTTTATCGGGGATGTCATCCTGGCTACGGCCCTGCTCGAACAACTGCATCAGGCTTATCCGGATGCGCTGCTAGACATACTGGTTCGCAAAGGTAACGAGGGTTTACTGGTTAATCACCCGTTTCTGAACGAGGTGCTCATCTGGCGCAAAAAGGAGGCCAAATACCGGGACCTGTGGCGACTTCTGCAAACCGTCCGCTCCCGCCGGTACGATGGCGTATTGAATCTGCAACGGTATGGAACAATGGGTATGCTAACCGCTTTGTCGGGTGCTAAAGTGACGGTTGGCTTCGATAAAAATCCATTCTCCCGTTTTTTTACGCATCAGGTTGTCCATCGGTTTGAACCGGGCGTTCATGAAGTAGACCGTAATGCGGAGATGCTCAGTGTGCTGAAACCGGCTCGTCAATGGCAGGCACAAACCCGCCCTAAACTCTACCCATCGGCGGATGATTATGCTACGGTGCAACCCTACAAAAAGCAGCCGTATGTGTGTATGGCACCCATGTCGGTCTGGTTTACGAAGCAGTACCCTCCCGAACGCTGGGTCGAACTTATTCAGGCCTTACCCGAATATCTGACGATTTATCTGCTGGGTGCCCCCACCGACCGCGATGCCTGTGAGGCCATACGGGTTTCGGCTGGCAGTATAGTAAATGTAAAAAATCTGGCGGGGCAGTTGAATTTACTGCAATCGGCGGCTTTGCAGCAGGGTGCCGTGATGAACTACGTAAATGATTCCGCCCCGCTGCACCTGTGTTCGGCTATGAACGCGCCTACCACGGCTATCTTCTGTTCGACGGTGCCCGAGTTTGGTTTCGGTCCGCTGGCCGACGTGTCGCGGGTGGTGCAAACGCCCGAAAAACTCGATTGTAAACCCTGTAATCTGCATGGCCGGAAAGCCTGCCCACTGGGTCATTTTCGGTGTGCCTGGGGAGTTCGGGTGGAAGAGCTGACGGAAAGTGTGGTATAGGGTTTGTATTACTATAATTTTATTCTGAAAATATTGTATTTAGTAAAATTTTATAGGTAAAAAATAGTGAAAAGGGATGGAATAAGCTGATAAGAGGCTAAAGTGGTCTATATTTGTTCTGTTGGATGGATGAAAACTTTATTTATACATCGTTCTGACAACCATTTCGTTAGCTCTTCTAAACTTTCTACAGTATCAACACAGCAACTATTCTTCATCTATGGCAATCAATCGTCGTGACTGGCTTCGTGCTAGTCTGTTATCAGGCTTGAGTTTAGCCGCTGCTCCGGCTGCCTTCTGCGAGCCGGATCCCGAACTTCCCGCAGGCTATACTCCCCCGAAAGGAGGTGTGCTGAAAGCCCGCCTGTCGGCCAACGAAAACCCCTACGGTCCTTCACCCAAAGCCCTCAAAACCATTACGGAGGCTGCGCCCGATGGTTATCTCTACGCCATGGAATATGCCCGGAAATTCCGCAAGCTAGTGGCTGATACCGAAGGTGTTCCCGAAGAGTACGTACTGTTGGGCGCTGGCTCGGGTGAGTTGCTGACGGCGGCTTCCCTCTGGGCGGCTTATCGGCCCAACGCGGGTCGCACTATCGTTGCCCCCGACCCTACGTTCGATGCCCTGCCCCGCACGGCACTCAAGCATGGTATCAGCATGGACAAGGTTCCACTGGTGGCGGCCGATGGCTACGACATCAATCTAAATAAACTGAATGAGCGGGTAGGCAGTCAGACGGGTATGGTGTACCTCTGCAACCCTAATAACCCGACCGCAATAACGGTGGACCCGGCTAAACTGCGCGCTTTCTGCGGTGCGGTTGGTGCCAAAACGCCCATTCTGGTAGACGAAGCGTACATCCACTACACCCCCGACCCAAAAGCCTATTCGATGGTGGATACGGTGATGAAAGGGAGCAACGTAATCGTGACCAAGACCTTCTCGAAAGTACACGGTTTTGCCGGTTTACGGATGGGGTATATGATTGCCAAACCCGAAATTCTGGAAGAGATTGCTAAGTTCTCTACCGGTGGCAGTGGCCTTAGTATGACCACCCTGCGGGCGGCTATGGTCAGTATGCAGGATACGGACTTCGTGAATTATTCGCTTGGTAAAACCAGGGAGTCGAAGGAGTATCTGTACGGAGTATTGAAGGAGCACAACTATGAGCCGCTACCATCGGGTGCCAACTTCGTGATGTTCCCGATCAGGATGAAGGGCGAGGACTTTGTAACCCGCATGATGGACCAGGGCGTGAGTATCCGTCAGTGGAAATTTGACGGGCAGTACTGGTGCCGCGTTAGTCTGGGCACTATGCCTCAGATGCAGGCCTTCGCCGACGGGCTCAAAGTGATTTCGTAAGGATAGCTAAAGCGAACAGTTAATACCAAACCGGGGTAGCACAGCGTGCTACCCCGGTTTTTTTTGAGATAATAACTGGTACCCGGTAGCTTGACTAGGGTGCAATTCAGAACTCTGATGTCATATTTAAAATGTAGGGAAAACAAGCCAGGTCAACAATCATTTTGCCCATGTCGAAAACGACTCTAAAATTGATTCGAATCGGTTTTGGACGGGTCAATAAAACACGACAGATAGATTCTGAATGGGTATAAAAACGTCCAGCAGCCTTGCGGCAAAGCGCATGCTGTGAGCAGCTTTTCTGGGATAGGATTACTTGGGATAAATAATGAAGTTCTTATGAGTTTCGTATTTTGGAGTGTCTCCTAGTAGTTGTAAAGCTTGGTTAAGTTCTATGAGGTCTTTTAATGTTAAAGGTAAAATATGCTCTGAAGGCTGGTAGAAGGTGCCAGTGGCATAATCTTTCCCATCTGTAGTTGTCATTTCAATATGGTTCCCCAATATATAAGAGACTTGATGAACCCCGGCAAAATCAACCAGACGTTACATACTTAATTTGTAGGCTGGCCAGTCACGAACATACAATCTTCCGGGGTAGAAGCTGTCGCCCGATAATAATAGTTTGGTGGCGTAGTCGTACAGAGCAATGGAAGCCTGCTGGTGTCCTGGTATTGGAATAATTTCAATTATCCTGTTCCCTAAATCGATCTGCCCGTTTTGTAAGGGCCAGTTTTGTATGTTGAAATAAGAAGTTACGTCGCTTACTTCTAATCCCAGTACAACTGTACGAAGCTTGTATTTAAATTGACTATCTCCTGCTGTATGATCGCCGTGTGCATGTGTATGTGCCACAGTAAGGTCAACTGGATTTCTTATACTTTTTTCCCATTGACTGATAAGTTTTTTTACTGTTTCATATGGCTTTGTTGCATGGCTACGTAGGTACTCGCATTACAGCTTTGGGCATCCCTAATTTTGTGAATCGGTTTAGGCAGTTTGCCTTCACGTGAGCTTCAGCTTGTTGATTGGCCAGCAAACGGGTTGATAACCGCTCCCCGAAGGTCGTCTTCCAGCGGAACATGCCCGTTTCC